>CAZRXG010000001.1:0-305572 GCA_964603985.1 uncultured Anaerolineae bacterium
GAACAATGTTCACGTAGGGGCAGACCTGCGTGTCTGCCCCACAACCAAATCACATTCACAGCACCCGGCTCACCCACGCCCGGCAGGCGAGTCACGGCACTGCCGTAAGATCGAGGTCCGGCGGCCTGTGGGACGGGGAAGGAGAGCGTACCATGAACGCACAACCTGCGTCCCATCCGGCGGAATACAAGTATTCCCTGCCGCGTCTGAGGGGTGCTCAGCGCAAGATCGCAGCGCACCACGCCCGTTTCAAGGTCGTGGCATGCGGGCGGCGCTGGGGCAAAACGACGCTTGGGATGGTGATGGCCGTCAGTCACGCCCTTCGCGGTCATCGCGTGTGGTGGGTCGCGCCCACGTATCTGTTGGCCTTCCACCCCTGGCGTGCGTTCAAAAGGCGATTTGCCTTCGAGTGGGCATCAAAAATTGAATACGACCGTCACATCGACCTGCGCAACGGAGGCTCTATCACCGTCAAAACCGCCGATAACCCCGATGGGCTGCGCGGTGTCGGCCTCGACTTCGTCGTCGTGGACGAAGCTGCCTTCATTCCCGAATACGTCTGGTTCGACTGTCTTCGCCCCGCCCTCTCCGACCGTCAGGGATCGGCCCTGCTCATCTCCACCCCTCGTGGCCGCAACTGGTTCTTCCACGCCTACCAGATGGGCCTGGACCCGGCACAAACCGACTGGCACTCCTGGCGTGAGCCGACCATCGACAATCCCCTCATCCCCGAACAAGAGATCGCGGAAGCCCGCTGCCTGCTCCCCGAACGGGTCTTCAGGCAGGAGTACGAAGCCGAGTTCATGACCGACGGCGGGGCGGTCTTCCGGGGGATCAACCGGGCGGCAGTTGCGCCGCCGGGGATGGAGCCTGTGGCAGGCCATCGCTACGTCATGGGCGTCGACTTCGGTCGCTACGACGACTTTACCGCCTGTGCCGTCATCGACGCCGACGAGCGCCGTATGGTCGCCCTCGACCGCTACAACGAGGTCAACTGGGGGCTACAGCGCGCGCGCATCGCGGCCCTGGCCCGCAAGTGGGGCGTCGACGCCATCCTCGCCGAGGCCAACGCCATGGGCGAGCCGAACATCGAAGCCCTGCTGGACGACGGTCTGGTCGTGCACCGCTTCCACACCACCGCCCGCACCAAGCCGCAGCTTATCGAGAACCTGGTGGCAGGCATCGAAAACGGCGATCTGCTCATCCTCCCCGACCCGGTGCTCATCGGCGAGCTGGAGTCATTCACCTACCGCACCACGCCCACCGGGCACACCATCTACGGGGCACCGGCGGGCCGCCACGACGACACCGTTATGGCCCTCGCCCTGGCCTGGAAGCAGGCGACCTGGCCCCGCATCACACTCGCCATTGCCTCGGTCGGGCACGACGAATACGGGTGGTGGGACTTGTAACCGGACCGTCGTAGATTCCCCTGCCTGCCCGGTGGTCAGCCCATCCTGGTTGAGGCCGGGGGTGATGTACTGGCCGCTGCCAGCCCGGTCGGTCGCTGGCCGCGATAAGCAAAGGAATACCGGTCGATGGCCCGCATGGTGGCAAGGATCCCATCCAGGTGATCGCACTCGTGCTGCAATAGCTCAGAGAGATCGCCCTCAAGCTCCATCACCTGCGCCTGCCAGTTCATATCCTGGTAAGTGATGCGGCACGAATAATGCCGCTTGACCTTCACCAGCAGGTCGGGAAAGCTCATACAATCATCCCACACGTCGATCATCTTCTCACTTTTCCGGTCGATCACCGGGTTGATCAGCACAACCGGTTCATCGATGCACATGTAGACCAGACGCTTCATGTAGCTGATTTGCGGGGCAGCAATCGCACGACCTGCGCCGTACTCCTCCCGAAACTGCATCAGGGTGTCGTGCAGGTCGGTGACGACGGGCTGCAACTGCGGTAGCTCATCCGGCGCGATCTCCTCACAAACCTCATAGAGCTTCGGATTGCCAAGCAGCAAGACTTCTCGAACCGCCATGTCACGTCTCCTTGTCTACAGCGCCGCCTCGAAACGCCAGTAGTCGGGGCGCTTTAGAAGGTCCTGCACATATCCTATTGCACCTGTTCCAGAATATCAACGGGCCGGTTTCTTGTCTTCTGCGTCCTTTGTGGACAAAATAAGGGCTGTCAACCGCGCATAACGCTCTTTGGCGTCCCGGAGGGTGATGGCGGCTTGTGGCTGGACTGGAAGGCGAACCCTGATACACGCTGCGCCGTCTGCGGGCAGCACCATCCCCTGATGGCTGAAGTGTTGGGGGTCTGTCCGGCCTGCGCTCGCACCGAGGCCAGCCTCACCCGGTCTCGTGCTGCGCATGCGCGCTCGCGCCAGTTGTTCGACCTGCCGGAAGCCCCGCCCCGCTCCGAAGGAGGTGTTCGATGCCCCTTATGCGGCTGCGAATGTGTCATCGGCGAGGGAGAGCGTGGCTTCTGCGGCCTGCGAGCGGTTCGGGATGGTCGGCTGCGCCACATCGCCGGGACACCGCGTCGTGGGACCCTGCACTGGTACCGCGATCCCCTACCAACCAACTGCGTTGCCGCCTGGGTCTGTGCGGGCAGCGTGCAGCGCGGCAAGCATAATCTGGCCGTCTTCTACCAGAGCTGCACGCTCGATTGCCTCTACTGCCAGAACTGGCACTTCCGCCAGACCGACCACATGCGCCATGGCGGGTTGAGTGCCCAGGAGCTGGCCGGGCAGGCCAACGCGCGCACCTATTGCGTGTGCTACTTCGGGGGCGACCCTGCCTCGCAGATGCCGCACGCGCTCGCGTCGGCGCGGATGCTGTCCGAGCAGGGTGTGGCCGTCTGCTGGGAGACAGCGGGCACCAGCAACCCGCACCTGCTCGACCGGGCAGTGCAGCTCTCGCTGGAGACGGGCGGCTGCATCAAGTTTGACTTGAAAGCGTACACCGAGCCTCTGCACATTGCACTCACCGGCTGGAGCAACCAGCGGACGCTGGAAAACTTCACGCGGGCGGCGCAGCGCTTCGGGGAGCACCCTGATCCTCCGCCAGTGGTCGCCAGCACGCTGCTGGTGCCCGGCTACGTGGATGCCGGGGAGGTGGGACGTATCGCGCGCTTCATCGCTGAACATGATCGCGACATTCCCTACTCGCTGTTGGGATTCGCTCCTGGTTACCTGATGCCCGACCTGCCGCTGACGTCTGCCCGCCATGCTGAGGAGGCCCGCCAGGCAGCGCTCGATGCCGGGCTGCGCAACGTGCACATCGGGAATCGGCACCTGCTGGGACGCGACTACTGAGCCTTAGTATGCCCCTGAACACCGAGTCTCGGGTTGACGCTGTCCAGACCAGATGGTAAAATGCCGCTCACTTGGCCCCCTTCGTCTAGCGGCCTAGGACGCGGCCCTCTCAAGGCTGAAACAGGGGTTCGATCCCCCTAGGGGGCATTGGATCAGTGCAAACCGCTCACCCGGCTAAGTGGGCGGTTTGTTGTTGTCCCTCGCTCTGACAACGATGCCTGGAGGTTGAGGAGCCTGGATATGGGCAAGGCTATCTTTCTGACCGGAAATCCCGGCTGCGGCAAGACCACGCTGATCCGGCGTGTGGTCGACCTTCTCCCTGGACCTGCGGGCGGGTTTTATACACAGGAGATCCGGGAGCAGGGCCAGCGGAAGGGCTTCGAGATCGTTACGCTGGACGGCCGGCGGGGCATCATGGCCCACGTGGACATCCGGGGGACGAAACGTATCAGCAAGTACGGCGTGGACACCTCGGCGCTGGACGCGCTGGGGGTGGAGGCCATCGAGAAGGCCATCGCCGGGCGGGGTATTGTGGTCATCGACGAGATCGGGCCGATGGAGATTCTGTCTGACCGCTTCCGCGAGGCGGTGCTGAAAGCCCTGGAGAGTGACGCCACCGTGCTGGGCACAATTGTGAAGCGCGGCATCCCCTTCACCGACCGGATCAAGTCGATGCCGGGCGTGACTGTGATCGAGGTGCGGCGGGACAACCGGGAGGCGCTGCTGTCTTACATCCTGGGTCTGCTGCAGGAGGGCTAGGGCCTGCTCCGGACGGATGTGCACAGGATCAGGCCCGACAGCGCGACCGTCGCGATGGCCCAACAGGTCTGTGGGATGCCAAACACCGGCACCAGGAACACACCGGTCAGCACGGCCCCGGCGCACCCGCCGACCAGGTCAGCACCGTACAGCGACCCGGCGACGGTGCCTGTCTCGACGCCCGGCAGGCGGGCAAACAGCCATGCCACCAGCGCGAAGGCAAGCCCGCCCAGAATACCTGCTCCGAGCGCCAGGAGGGCAAAACTGAAATGGGCTACAGGCAGCCGCGCAGTAAACAAGAGCGGCAGCAGGGCGGCATACAGCGCCATCCCGGCCAGCACGCCGAACAACGTCCGCCGGGCCTGGGCATCCCCAACCCGGCCTGCCAGGCCCGCCCCCAGCGCCAACCCGCCCATATAGGCCGTGACGACCAGTCCCACCGCATAGTAGACGTAGCCGTATAAAGCCTGGAATGCGAACAACAGCACGTTCTCCAGGCTCATCGCGGCCAGGCCGACCAGCCCCACCGTGAATGACATCGCCGGGCGGGGACTGCGCCGCAGGGCGACTGTGCCCACCAGCAGCAGCGGCAGCAGCCACCACAGCCGCACCAGCGTTGCCGCCTCGAAGATCGACCGCAGGCCCGACCCGAACAGTGCCAGCCACAGCGCCATGTCGTAGTAGTAGCAGATGGGAGCCAGGTCGCGATTGTGGCGGACGCCCGTCTCGGCTTCCAGGAGGGCGCGATCCTGGGCAAAGCGATCGGTGGTGAACAGCCACTCCAGGTAGGGAGCTTGCACCTGGCGCGTCTCGATCCCGCGCCGGGACAGGCGCTCAACCAGGGGGGCAGCCTGATCGGACAGCGGGACAGCCGAGGCCAGGTAGAAGTTGTGATCGCCGGGCGTCACGACGACCTGGGGGAACACGTCTCGCGCGGTCTGGAACACGCTGGCGTTGCGGCGCGCCAGCTCCGGACTCCAGTAGTTTTCAGCCGAGGGCAGACCCAGCGAGAGAATCCCGCCCGGCGCGAGGATGGCGCGCACGCTCTCGAAGAACTCACGCGTGTAGAAGCGGTTGATCTGGCCCGTCGCTGGCTCCGGCAGGTTCACGATCACCACGTCGAAGTCTCCACTGCCCTCGTCCACAAAGCGGCGTCCATCACCATACACCAGGTGAACGCGTGGATCGTCGAGCAGCGCGGCTTCGTCGGGGGGCAGGGCCTGCGCGGCGACCTCGATCACGCGCGGGTCAAGCTCGACATAGTAGACCTTCTCGACGGGGTGCTTGAGCGTCTCGCGCAGCACGCCGCCGACCCCGCCGCCCAGCAGCAGCACCCGCGACGGATTCGGGTGTGCAAGCAGCGGCAAGTGGGCGACCTCCTCGGCGAAAGTGCCCTGCGTCTCGAACATCAGCAGACCGTTTTCGAAGAAGGCGCGCTGCTCGCCTCGCTGCACGACCACCAGACGCCCGTAGCGCGAGTCAACCGTAAAGGTCATGTCCGGCCACTGGCGAGTGAGTGTATCCCAGTGCAGGCGGCTTCCCAGCGGCCAGGCCAGCACGAGCGCCAGTGCGGCCACTCCCGCCAACCCGATCCGCAGTGCACGCCCCGCCGCGCCGTACCCGACGATGGCGGCCACTGCCAGGTTGAGGGCGGTCAGCCCCAGCGCGATCTGGAATGGGTCGAGGACAAAGACCAGGACGAAGCTGAAAAGCGCGCCGCCCAGCACCGCTCCCACGCTCTCGATGGCGTAGGCGGCCCCGGTGCTGCGTCCTCCCTCGGCGGCATCACCGGCCAGCAGCGCGGCTCCCAGCGTGAACTGGGCACCGAGCAGGATGCACAGCGGGGCCAGGATCAGCAGGATGGCCCAGACCATCTGCCCAAACTCAACGAAGGCCCCCGGCGTGACGCCCAGCCACGTTCTTGCGGACCGCGTCAGCGCGATCTGGAGGGGCAGCAGCACCGCCGTCAGCGCGGCAGCCCCGGCAAAGGCCCCGGCCCCCCATCCTCGACGCCTGAGCAGCTCTCCCAGCCCCCACGAGCCGATGGCCACCCATGCCATCCAGGCGGCCAGAATCAGGCCAAAAACCAGCTCGTTGCCGTAAAAAACAGCGACCAACTCGCGCATCAGCACGATCTGGCCGACTGTCGAGGTGAAGCCGACGGCAGCCAGCGCAATCCGCACTCTGCTCCGCATGCCCGTCACACCTTCCCCACGGCCACGATGTGGAGCGCCGCCTCCTCTTCGCCGTCCAGCCCCAGCAGGGCGTTGAGCTGCTCGTCGGTGAAAGCGCCAACGGCACAGGCTCCCAGCCCCATCGAGGTGGCGGCCAGGTAGATGTTCTGCCCGATATGGCCTGTCTCAAGCAGCACGTAGCGGTAGGTTCGCTCGCGGTACTTCCAGCGTGTCCGCTGAAACATGGCGGAGAGGATGAAACAGACAGCAGCCCCCGCCAGGAGATCCTGCCCCAACCCGGCCTTTCTCACGGCGGCCCGGAGGTCCCCCTCCCGGAGCATCTCCAGCTCGTGCTGCTGCACGGCGTAGTGGTAGATTCCCCGCTCCAGCCCGGTGACGTTGTGGGCGGCGGCGTACACTTCGATGGGGTAGAGAGCACCGGCAGACGGGGCGGCCCGGTAGCCCCATCCGGATTCTGTGATGCCCTGTGCAGCGTGCAGCAGGCGCGAAAGTTCCTCCAGCGCGAGCGGTTCGCCGGTGTACTCGCGCTGTGAGCGCCGCACCTCAAGCGCGTCCTCCAGGCTTAACCCTTCGTAGCCGCGTGGGTCGGGGAGGGCGATGCGGTTGGCGTCGGGGTAGGCCTTGTAGCGCTCCGGCTGTGTGCCCCAGTTGCGTATCGCCGACCGGCACTGCGCGCTCCACTGATGGTAACGCATGCCGATGTCATCGTTGGCTTCGGGGGAAGATCCGGCCTGCTTCGGGTCGGGGATCAGCCACCCCAGCACGAAGCCCCCCACAGCCGCCAGCGCAGAGACGAGGATCCCCCGCCGGTTCGACCCTGGCTCACCACGCGACATGGAAAGGCCCAGAAGCAAGGCAGCAGCCAGCGCATCCCTCAGGCTTCCCAACACCATCTCAACCTCCCCCCAACAACACGCACGTTAGTCAGCCTCGCCGAAGACCTCCGCCGTGAAGGTGTACAGCGTGGCGTCCTGCCAGGCGCCAGGCGGCAGCCCGGCCTTCTGCGCGACGGCCTCCAGGAACTCTACGCGGTCGAAGCCCTGCTCGGTCGCGACCTGGGGCAGCAGCAGTCCCCGTGCGTCTCCGGCAATGATCAGCAGTCCGTGCGTGCCGACCTGGATGTCACGCTCCACGTCGGTCACGCGCCGGAACGGCGAGAGCACCGAGATCTCGATGCTGATCTCGTCTAACTCGCTGCGCTTCACCGGCAGGAAGCGCGGATCCTCGGTGGCCGCGTCGATGGCGGCCATCCTCACCGCTTCGGCGAGCGGGTAGCGCGCCTGGATCTGGCCGATGCAGCCTCGCAGATCATCTCCTTTGAGCAGCGTGACGAACACTGCCGAGCGTCGGGCCAGGACCGGCTTTTCCGCCATGAGTGCCTCTAACTCGGCGTCGTCCAGCTTATCGGCAATGGCGCGGCGGGCGATGTCGAGCAGGGCATCTTTGTCGGCCTGGCCGAGCGCAGGCGGTTCCCAGCGCCAGAACATCACTGCGCCGTAGCCGACCACCTGATCCCGCCCACCGGACGGCGAGTCGCCGGAGTTGGCGTAGCGCAGAATGGTGACCGTGTCAGCGCCCAGCTCTTTGACGACCCGCATCGTCACCAGCAAGGGGCCTTCGCCGCACGCGCAGGTCGCCAGGTTGGGCACGCCCTTCGCCATTGTGTCTTCGATGCGCTGCTTGACCAGGTCGGGGTCGCCCGTCTCGACGGCTGCCAGCGTCGCCGTGTCCACCTGGATCGCGTCTCCGTAGCTGGGATAGTGCGAGAGGTCAGAGCTGGCGACGACGAGCGCCTTACGGCCCTTGAGCACCTTGATCAGCGCGTTGCCGAGGGCCTGGAGATTCTCCTCGGTCGGCTGGCCGATCACGATCGGCACCAGGCTGCAATCCGGGCATACCCGCTGCAAGAAGGGCAACTCAATCTCGATGGAGTGCTCGGTCAGGTGAACCTCCCGGTCGAACACGATACGCTCGTCGGCCTCCAGCAGATCGGCTGCCACCTCCCGGTTGACCGGCACCACGCCCAGCGGTGTCTCGAAGCCGCCCTCGGCCCACACCGAGATATCCTCGAAAGTTGGGTGGCGGTGGTTGGGGCCGATGATGACGACGACGTCGTAGTCGATCCCCTCTATCTGCTTGAAGGCGTAGGCAGCCACCGGGCCTGAGAAGACGTGACCGGCGTGTGGCACCAGCAGCCCTATTGGCTGACCGTCAATCGGGGTGACGGCCTCCAGCATTGAGTCAACGCCGGATGCCAGCGCGTCCGGCTGGTCGTCGTACCAGTCCCCGGCGAACATTGCCGGGTGGATCTCGCCGGTGACGGTCGGCGCTGGCCCCCTGGTGGCGGACGGTTTGGATACGTCGCCCGGCGTCTCCCCGGCAGCCGGGGTTTCCGACGCGCCGCAGGCGGTCAGCAAACAGCAGGCGGTCAGCGCCAGCCATCGGCTGAGATGAGTGAGCATCCGACGAGAGCTCATGGTTATGCCTCCTAGTAATCCGATGGGCCGGTCTGGCCGGGCTCGGAGGGCACCTCAGGCAGGTTGACCGGCCCCCACACGCCCGGGATCGGCTCGCCGCAGAACTCGCAGGCGCCCTCGACGATGTGATATTCCAGCACGGCGAATCCCGACCGCCCGATGAGCAGGCGTCCGCAGTTCGGGCAGTAGGTGTTCTCGCCCTCGTGGCCGGGCACGTTGCCCAGGTAGACGAAGCGCAGCCCGGCGCTTTGCGCGATCTCGCGGGCGCGCTCCAGCGTTTCGATGGGCGTGGCGGGCAGGTTGCGCAGCTTGTACATCGGCATGAAGCGTGAGAAGTGGATCGGCACGTCCGGCCCGACGTGCTCCACAACCCAGTCGGCCAGCGCGCGCAGGTCGTCCTCCGCGTCGTTGAGCGTGGGCACGACCAGGTTGACAAGCTCAAAGTGCACGTCCTCGTTGGCGATGGTCTCGATGGTGTGCAGCACGTAGTCGCGCTCGCCCTCGCACACCCGGCGGTAGAAATCCCGGCTGAAGCCCTTCAGATCGATCTTGATGCCGTCCAGCACGCGGCACAGCTCGCGCAGCGGATCCTCGTTGATATAGCCCCCGCTGATCATGACGTTCTTAATGCCGTGCTGGCGGGACAGGCGTGCGGTGTCGATCATGTATTCGTAGAAGACAATCGGCTCGGAGTACGTGTAGGCGATGATGGGGACGCCCTCCCGCACAGCGACTGCGGCGACGGCTTCAGGCGGCGCGTTCGTGTTGACCGTCTCTTCGGGCCGCTTCTGGGAGATCTGCCAGTTCTGGCAGTACTGGCAGCGCAGGTTGCAACCGGCAGTGGCTATCGAGAGGGCAAACTGGGTCGGGCAGAAGTGGAAGAATGGCTTCTTCTCAATCGGGTCGACGTGCACCGCGCACGGGTTGCCATAGGCGACCGTGTACAGCACCCCGCCCCGGTTCTCGCGCACGCGGCAGTGGCTCCGCGCCCCGTCGGAGATGACGCACTCGTTGGGGCACAGGTTGCACTTGACCATCAGCGCCTCGTGGTCTTCGGTGTGGCAGTAGTGCACCCGTCCCGGTTCGTCAACGCCGCTGTGACAGCCCTGGCAGTCAAGGCCCACCGCGACCGCTGTGTAGTACATCGCCTCGCGGGCGTGCGGGCCCAGCCCCGGCGGAGCAGGCTCCACTGCCGGGCGCGATCCGCCCAGAAGACGCCCGGCCCACCCGTAACGCGCCTCCAGAGCGCCTGCGCAGGCGGCACACACGCCCACAGCCGTTGCTCCGATGAATTCACGACGTCCGATCTTGCTCATAAATCTCACCCCCCTGACGACATTCCATCCCCATCGCGACCCTAGAAGACGTGCAGGCTCTCCAACTGCAGCCGCTCGACCAGCCAGTTAACCCCCAGGAAGGTGAACAGCACCACCACGAACGCCCCCACCACCAGCCAGGCCGCGCGCCGACCGCGCCAGCCGCGCAGGATGCGCGCGTGCAGGTACAGCAGGTAGGTCAGCCAGGTGACGAGCGCCCAGATCTCCTTCGGGTCCCAGCTCCAGTAGTTGCCCCAGGCGGCCTGGGCCCAGATCGCGCCGCTGAGCATGCCCAGGCTGAGCAGGGGAAAGCCGATCCCCACCGCGCGCCAGGCGTGGCTCTCCAGGTCACCCGGCGTCTCCGGGGTATTGGCATGGGTGTGTGCGCCGCGCACCAGGTACAGCACGCCCAACCCCGTCGCGACCGCAAACGCGCCGTAAGCCAGCGCCAGGCTGGCAACGTGGATCTGCAGCCAGATGCTTTGCAGGGCCGGTGGCAGAGGCCGGGGAGATCGTGAGGATAACAGAGCATAGCCCACCAACACAAAGACGACCGGCGCGCCCCCTTCGCCGACGGCCCGATCCCCCAGGCTCCACTCCAGGAGCATGGAGACGAGCGCCGCCGCCCAGGCGAAGCACAGCGAGAATTCGTAGCGCCCGGCCAGCGGCCAGTGCCCGGCCTCCACCCCCCTACTGACCAGACTCCCGCTCAGCAGGCCCAGCCCAACCGCCGCCAGCCAGGGGCCGATCCCAGGCCGCCGCCCGCGCAGCGCGAGGTATCCCACCGAGGCTGCCCCGAAGCAGGCCCAGCTCCCAATCGCCAGGATCAATGAGGCTGTCATGGTAAGTCACCCCCCAGGAGCGACTGCTCCAGGCGCTGCGCCGCTCGCCCGAAGCGCCGCGCAAAGCCGGGCTCCAGCCTGTTGGTGGTGCCCGCCATCCTGATAGCCCCGTCGGCGTCGACGTGCACCCAGATCTGGTTGTGGGGGACGTAAAATGCCAGCATCAGTCCCACCAGGAGCGACAGCCCCGAAGCCACGGCCAGGGGGAAGCTTGGGTCGTGCACGATCGTCAGCGTGACGGTGGGGCCAACTGCCGGGTCCCCCATGCCGCTGACCGAGTGCAGGTACAGCTTGGTGCTGCGATAGCGGAGCGGGTGGTTGACGCGCACCACCGCGTGTCCAGTCTCTCGCTCCCCCTCCAGCACGGTCACGGAGGCGCGGTAATCTCTGGGAGCGCCGTCCGGGTAGGCTTCTGCCTCAAAGCCGTCGTTGCGCAGTGCGAAGGTTGCGCTGTGGGCAACCGGAACCACCTCGCCGGGGGGCAGGCTGAGCGCCTCGACGCGCCAGGAGAGCGCCCCGCGCGCAGTAATCGCTGCCAGCAGCAGTAACAGTCCAACGTGGACGAACAGCGTCCCCAGCAGCCCAAAGCGGCCCCGCTCGGCGTAGAGGCGTACCATGCCGCCGCCTTGCGCGTTGACGGGGCGCGCCGCGAAGCCGCTCCGTCGCAGCGCGCGGCGGGTGGTCTCCACCCCGGCCTCCTGCGATGCCGCTCCGAACTGCGCCTGCTGCGGCAGCCGCCCAAACAACCTCTCGGAGATTTGCGTTCGCGGCCGGGCGAAAGCCTGCCACCTGGCCCCGATCCGGTTCAGCGTGCAGACCAGCGTGCTGAGCGCCACCAGCCCCAGGGGGACATAGAACCAGACCGAGTGGAACACGTCGAACAGGCCCAGCGCACGGTAGAGGGCCGCCCGCGCGCCGAGTTTGTCGGCGGCGCGCGTCAGCCAGTCAGAGCGCAGAGCGGGGTCTGCGCGCGCGCCCGGCGGCATCTGAGGAAAAAGACTCCCCAGCAGGCAGACGATCCCCAGCGCCACCAGCAGCCACACGGCCACCCGCATGCGTGTAAGAAGGGTCCACAGGCGCTTCAAAAGCATGTCCCCGATCTCCCGGTTTACTGGCGTTCTCTTGCGTCAAACAAGGGGGCGCGCGGCAGGGCTTCCCCCG
Organism: uncultured Anaerolineae bacterium; assembly: GCA_964603985.1. Classification (GTDB taxonomy): domain Bacteria; phylum Chloroflexota; class Anaerolineae; order Aggregatilineales; family UBA3940; genus CAZRXG01. Next base: position 12,022 of record CAZRXG010000001.1, read on the forward strand.
TCGCAGCCCATCGCCGGACACATCCCCCTATCAAATGCCGTTTTAACCTTATTTTAGCACAAGATTAGGCACCTCCGGCCTGTGAACGGATGGGCACAGCGGCTAAAATGGCAGCGCTGAGCCGAACCGGCTGATCCGGTATGGGAGAGACTCGATGCCTGCTTCCGCGCCTCAAGCGGCCAGAGAGGATTCAGACCGCGTTATCGTGTTGGGGGATGCCGCCCAGAGCGGAGTGTACCTCCTGCGCATCGCGGTGCACGAAGCGCTGGCGGTGGCTTTCGGGCGCTTCAGGCAGGGCCAGGTGATCGACGTACCTCCTGGGGAGTACGTCTACGTCGGCTCGGCGATGGCGGCCAGAGGCGCGGTGTCGCTGGCGCGGCGGCTGGTGCGCCACGCTACGCGAAGCGGTGACAGGAATCCGCATCCCATCCGGGTGGAGATGATCGAGGTCTTCGAGCAAATAGGCCTGGGGGAGGGCAGCCTGCTGCCCCGGCGTGCGAAGAAGCTCTTCTGGAACGTCGACTATATGCTGGATGCGGACGCGGTTGAGCTGAAGGGGATCATCGCCGTCCGGAGTCACGCGCCGCTGGAGGCGCAGTTGGGACAGTTGCTGGAGGATGATCCGCGCACGTTTGTGCTTGAGCGAGGGCTTGGCGCGCACGACACACCCGGCCGTACCCATATCCTGGGAGTGCAGGGGGGCGACCGGTGGTGGGCCGATCTGCTGGAGAGGGTCAGGGGCCTGGCTGCATTGTAGACGCACCAAAAAGCCCCAGACACAGGGCCCGGGGCTTTGCCGCGCGTTTAAGGTGCTCTCACACCAAATTGAACAACCGCGCGACGCCGGTCACCAGGAAGGTGGTCGCGAGGCCCATCACGACCGGCAGCAGGGTGGCAACCGTCGTCCACTTGAGGCTCTTGGTCTCCTGGTAGATGGTCAGGATGGTGGTGCTGCACGGATTGTGCAGCAGACTGAAGAGCATCAGGTTAAGGCCGGTCAGCACCGTCCAGCCGCCCATCCCGATCAGTACGTTGGCCGTCTCGTTGAGCGTGTCAAACTCGACCATCACGCCCGGCGCACCGGCACTTCCGGCGATGGTCATGGTCAGCATCAGGACGGTCGGGATGACGATCTCGTTGGCCGGGATGGCGGCGATATAGGCCAGCAGGATCACGCCGTTCAGCCCGAAGAAGAGGCCAACCGGGTCGAGCGCGCCGACCAGATGCTCGGCGAGGCTGGCACCACCCAGGTACACGTTGCCCAGCAGCCAGATAATCGCGCCTGCCGGGGCCGCCATCACCATTGCCCGCCAAAGCACGATGATGGTGCGGTCGATGACGGAGGTGTAGAGCGTCTGCAGGATGCGCGGCGGGCGGTAGGGGGGAAGCTCAAGGCTGAACGTGGACGCCTCTCCCTTGAGCAGGGTCCTGGAGAGCGCCCACGACACGCCGAAGGTCATCAGGACGCCCAACACGGCGATCCCCAGCACAGCCAGCATCGAGGCCAAACCGGACAGTGCAGCCGGGACCAGCGCGCCAACGAAGATGGTGGCGATCATGATCTGGGTCGGCCAGCGACCGTTGCACAGCGCGAAGTTGTTGGTGATGATGGCGATCAGGCGCTCGCGCGGGCTGTCGATGACGCGTGTGGCGACCACTCCGGCGGCGTTGCAGCCGAAGCCCATTGCCATCGTCAGGGCCTGCTTGCCGTGCGCGCCAGCTTTGGCGAAGGCCCGGTCCAGGTTGAAGGCAATGCGGGGCAGGTAGCCGAAGTCTTCCAGCAGTGTGAACAGCGGGAAGAAGATCGCCATCGGGGGGAGCATCACGCTCACCACCCAGGCCAGCGCCAGGTAGACGCCGTCGATCAGGAAGCCCGCCAGCCACCAGGGAGCCGACAGTGCCGCAAACACACTGTGCAGCGCGTTGTAAAGAGTGTCGAGCAGCAGGGTAGCCAGCAGCTGCGAGGGATAGTTGGCCCCGGTGATGGTGAGCCAGAGCACCATGCCCAGCATCAGGATCATGATCGGGAAGCCCCACACGCGGCTGGTCAGGAGCCGGTCGAGGGTGCGATCCAGGTCTATGCCGCTGCGCTCACCCTGGCGCGTCACGACGCGGTCGGCAATACCGGCAGCATCGGCGAAGATGGCCTCAATAACCCGGTCGTGGTGGTTTCCTGCCCGACCGCGTAACGAAGCTGCCAGTTCTAGAACGTCTTCGGGGGTGGTGGCAGTCGTTGTCGGCTGGCTCATGATGGACTTTCCAACAGGATCATGTGCTGGGATTTGGGCGCATGCCCATCGTCCGGGGGCCCGGTGAGATCGGTCAGCTCACGGTGGCGCACGGCCTCGATCATGCGCTCGTCGCCGTCCAGAAGGCGCAGGGCAACCCAGCGTGCATTGGGCAGGCCGGGGAACACCGCTTCAAGCTGCGCGGCCAACTGGCTGACAGCCGTGTCGAAGTCCGGGTCGATGATGCGGGCATGGTGTGGTTTGGTGACGACCCTGCCCTCGGCCACTTCGCCGATAGCCTGGACAAGCTCCTGCATCCCCTCGCCCTCGCGGGCGATGGTCGGGACGACGGGCACGCCCAGCTCGCGCGCGAGGCGGCGGTGGTTGATGTCCAGCTTGTGGCGGTGGGCTTCGTCTATCAGGTTGAGACACACGACAACCCTGTCCGTGATCTCCAGGATTTGCAGGACCAGGTTGAGGTTGCGCTCCAGCCGGGTCGCGTCAACGACCACGACGGTCACGTCCGGCTGGCCGAAGAGAATGAAGTTCCGCGCGATCTCCTCGTCCTCGCTGGTTGAAAGCAGCGAGTAAGTGCCGGGCAGGTCGATAAGCTTATATCGCTTGTCCCCGTAGGCGAAGCTGCCTTCGGCGCGGGTGACGGTCTTGCCCGGCCAGTTGCCGGTGTGCTGGCGCAGGCCGGTCAGCGCGTTAAAAACGGTGCTCTTGCCGGTGTTCGGGTTGCCTGCCAGCGCGATAACGTAGTCGAACTTGCCGGCTTTAACGCCCATCTGGACAAGCTGCGCGTGCGGGCAGCCTGCACAGCCTCCATGAGGCAGGTTGGGTGCGTTGCTCATATTGTCGCTTCCTTGTGTTCAGGTTTGATGCGGATCAGGCGGGCCTGATCGCGGCGCAGGGCGATGACCGATCCTCGGATGCGGTATGCGGTCGGGTCGCCCAGCGGACTGTCCATCTCCACGACGACGCGGGTGCCGGGCAGCAAGCCCAGGTCCATGAGGCGGCGGCGCTGAAGACCGTCCACCTCCAGGTCGGTGACGACCCCCGCCTCGCCGGGTTGAAGGTCGCAGAGAGAGCGTGTTTCTTGTGTATCGGTTACGGTTCTGGAAGTCCCCATAGAGTTTTGGTCACCATCCGTTCAAAATTTAGTTACACCTAAATTATAGTTGAGGAGAAGCATGTTGTCAAGTGTCATGGCAACAAAAAAGCGACCCGCACAGGGTCGCTTTCTTTGTATATGGGTAGGAGTTAGCTTACCGGTTCGGGGATCATGCCTTCCAGGATGCGTTCCAGGGCCATGGTGTGGCTGCAAACCTGGCGTGTCTGGAAGAAGTCACAGTCACATTGCCACTTGCCTTCTGTGAAGTGGACGGTGTGCTGATTGTTTTCTCCCTCAATGGTGACGGTGAACTGATTAAATGTAATGCGGTCCCGTTCCTCGGCATAGCGCCGTGCTTTCTCGATCTTACCGATCATGCCATAGTCCATACTTTGGTATCTCCTTCGTAGGTCTAATAAGGCACGAGGCCAGTCAGCGAACGGTCAATAAGCACAAAGCACGCAGGCTATCCATCCTGCGTGCTTACTGTGTGCCAGACATCACTATGTGTGTAACTCTGCTCATACTGGCAGTATAGGCCAAAGGCGATGTGGAGTCAACCTTGGCCCCCTGCCGGTAGCCTACGCCTGCCATACGATTTCCCGTATGGCCCCCCGCAACCGGCGCAGGCGGGATCAGGGGGCCAGCTCGGAGGGGGCCTTCGCCGCGACGCTCGTGCGGGCGGGCCTGCGATTCACCAGCGCGATCCCCGCCACGATCAGGGCGAAGCCTGCCAGCAAGTGCCGGTTCAGAGGCTCGTCCAGGATCAACGCGCCCAGCGCGACGCCAAACACGGGAACGACGTAGGTGACGAGCGTGGCCCGGGTGGCCCCCCAGGCTCGCAGAATGTAGAAATACAAAAGATAAGCCAGGCACGTGCCCAGCAAGCCCAGCCACAGCAGAGCAAAAACGCTCTTCCCACTCATCGCGAGCCGGATGGGGGTCTCGAACAGCAGGGTGCCGAGCAGGGCGAACAGGAAAGCGCCGCTGACCTGGAAGGCGGCCAGGATCATCGGCTCGAAGCCGCGCAGCCACCTGCGGATGAGCACCGCCGACAGCGCGTAGCAGAACGCCGCCGCCACGACGGCCAGTTGCCCCCGCACGACCGGCCAGTCCAGGTTGCCGCCCGTGCCGGGCAGAAGCCCCCGCAAATCACGGCTGAAGATCAGCGCCACACCCACAAACCCGGTCACCAGCCCGCCCAACCGCAGCCAGGTGAAGCGCTCGTCCTGGAGCAGGAAGTGGGCGATCACCAGTGAGAAGAGAGGCACGCTGGAATTGAGCACCGAGGCCACGCCGCTCTCGATGGTCGTCTCGCCCCAGGTGATCAGCACAAAGGGCAGGGTTATGTTCAGAAATCCCATCCCCATAGCCAGGAGGATGGTGCCCGGTTCGCGGGGGAGGCGCGGCCTCGAAAGCCCCAGGATCACCCACAGACCGGCGGCGGCCAGCCCCAGCCGGACGGTGACCAGCGTGAAGGGTGTCAGGTCGCCAACGGCGATCTTGATGAACAGGAAGGACGCCCCCCATATCGCGCTGAGCAGACTGAACGCGCCCCATTCTTTGGACTTCATGCTCCGTTATCTTCTCCTCGGTCGGTGTAAAGCCGGATTATACCACTTTGTCAGGGGCGGCGGTTGATTGGGAAGCAGCCGCATACTCCTACGCAGATAGTCTTGGCTCAGGGGATGCGCTTCGACTTTATCTGCGAGCATCCCAAAACCAATGGGATAGGTTATGGAAGGCTTGCCAATCAGGCATATATCAGGCGGACTAAGTTGCCGACCGTAGAGTTGTCTCCACCAACTGCTGTTGTGGCAAGGCCGACGCACAGTATGCTGTTACGGGCATTAGGGTACGAGTTGTTGCGTGGCGAAACTGTATATCCACTGCTTGTCGTTCTCGTCAAGTAACGCTAATTCGTCGGGAACATTCCAACTCACGTCACCGAATGTAGGCTTCTCAGATTCCAACAGAAGTGTCTGTTTGAGTTCGGGTAAATCAAGGCGTACCACATATGACTCGCCAGACAGAGGGCAGTAGGATGCGAATTGTACATAGACCAGTGCTCGGCTATCTGGCGACCAAGCAATGGGACCTGTGTCAGCTTCTGCTACTGCCGGGACACGGGCAATTTCGCCATCGTTGATATTCCAGATCACCAGTTCTCGCCCTTGCCACGTTGCTACTTTCCTCCCGTCTGGTGAGCGAAGGCCTATGCCGAGATACTCCTTGTTCAGGGAAGCCACATCCAGACGGACGATGGGAGGTTCCCAATACCCGCATCCATCGGGGACGCCTTCACGATACCTGGTATAGTAAAAGTAATGGCCATTCGGCGACCAAAACAGACCAGCCAGCCCGGCAGCGCCCAGACCGCCACAGTATTGTAACTGGTCATCGGCTATTCTCTCGTCTCCACTGGTAACTTGTACCAATTTGAGTTGCTCGTAAGCGTTCTCATTCACCCCGCCAGTCCTGACACACTCGTAAATGACGATTTCAGCCCGCCACTTGCCATCAGGTGAAGGATAAGACTCGTAAAGTCTTGGCTCCTGAATAGCAACGACCGTAGCGGCAATGTCAACTGTCGCGGTAGGTGTTTCCGTGATTCTTGTCGGAGTGGCTGTCGCTGAGGCCGTTGGTGTCAGAGTGGCGGTCGACGTGGTGGTTGAAGTTGCAACAGGCAGCGGCGTCGCCCTCGCTGGAGGTGTCGCAACTGACGCAGGCGTGCAGGAAACCAGAAGGAAAGCAAACGGGGCAAGCCAGATAACTCCTGCTTTCATCGCGCCATACCACATCAACAGAATTTCAGCATATGTGGCAAGAGCTTGTACGAGCATCTTTGAGGTTGACGGTAACTTACCCCGGCCACCATAGACACTATAGTTCCAAATGCCCTGCGGGTCAAACACATACTGAAGGCCGCGCTTGAGGTTGTTGCTGGCCCTGATCCTGATCTGGCAGGACTTACGCAGTTGGGCGCGAATTGCGCCTTACAAGGGGCTGGAGCCGCCTTGCCTGAGTGCTGAACCGCGTAACTCCTAACATTATCAAGAGAGAGAACCATCCCCGTTCAGGTAACATTATTTTGATTTGCCAGGCGACAAGTCTCAACTATAATGATGAAGATAGACCATATGTTCATATACCTTGGAGTTCGTGATCATGGCATGGCAAGATCAACTAAGAGGGAATGCGCTCCAGTGGCTGTTAGAGGCCGATATGCCCGGCGTGCGTTACCTGGCCCTGCGTGACCTGTTGGACTATTCACCGGATGATCAGGAGCTGCGTGCTGCCCAATTGGCAGCGCATACTGAGGGCCCCATTGCAACCATATTGGCCCAGATGGACGAGACAGGGTATTGGGTCGAACCCGGTCCGGGCTACAATCCCAAGTATCGGGCCACCGTTTGGTCAATCATAATGCTGGCTCAGTTAGGCGCGTCGGCAGTGCAGGATGAGCGGATTGCTCGTGCTTGCGCCTATGTGTTGGATCATGCGCTTACGGCGAATGGGCAGTTTACGGCATCTGGCACCCCGTCTGGTACCGCAGATTGCCTGCAAGGTAACCTGTGCGCAGCTCTGCTCGATTTGGGATATGGCGATTCCCGCCTGGAAGCCGCTTTCGAATGGATGGCTCGCAGCGTGACTGGCGAAGGGGTGGCCCCGGTAGGAGAGCGGCAGGCGGAAATACGCTATTACGCGGGCAAGTGTGGCCCGGTGTTTGCTTGTGGCTCCAACAATAAGCTGCCCTGTGCCTGGGGAGCGGTCAAAGTGATGCTGGCCTTCAGCAAATGGCCCGTGGAACGCCGTACACCGGTGATCGAGCGCGCGATACAGCAGGGAGTGGAATTTCTGTTCAGCACAGATCCCGCAACCGCCGGTTATCCTACAGGATGGAGTGATAAACCAAGCGGCAACTGGTGGAAGTTTGGTTTTCCGGTGTTCTATGTCACCGACCTGTTGCAAAATGTTGAAGCCCTGGTTGCGCTGGGCTATGGCGATGATCCGCGACTGACAAACGCACTCACCATCATCCGTGAAAAACAAGATGCTCAGGGACGTTGGCCTTTGGAATATGATTACTCCGGCAAAACCTGGATCGACCTGGGTGTCAAGAAACAGCCCAACAAGTGGGTGACGTATAGGGCACTGCGGGTGTTAAAGGCGCTTGGCAGCTAGGGGATGTTTAGAAGGACAACAGGCTCGGTGATTTGACATTGATCAGTCTGACTGAGAAGTGTTGACCGGCTGATCGTTGCCCTCTCCGAGCACAAGCCGGCTCATCCAGCGCTCGTAGACGCTCCGTAAGGGCTATATTTGTATGGTGACATACATGGAGGGAGATCGGATGAGCGAACTTGGCGATGATCATGCTCCACCAAACATCAATAGCAGGTTCCGAAGTGGAGCCATTCAAGAGAAGCCGTTGAGGTGCCTTAGATTCCTGGCAGCCTTGCCGACTTGCATGGCTGTGCTTGTTATACTGGCTTCAGCCCTTACTGCCTGCGGTGAGGGGGTCGTGGTGTCCTCAAGCGAAGCAGCACCCACTATCACGGCTGCGCGCTCGCCATCGGCTCCTTCGACACCGACGGTGAAGCCTGAATCGAGTCCGGTTCCAACACGGCCCCCGACTTCGACGGTTGAAGCAGGTTCTGTTCTGGCAAGCCAGACACCAAGTCAGACATTAGCGCCAACGCCAGGCAATTGCGGCAGCGGGTTCCTCGTATTCTTAGCATGTGACGATACACTGGGTGGCGAGGCACAGACGGAGATATACCTTGCCTGTGCAGATGGGTCATTCGTCCAGAGGGTTGTATCCGTTCCGTACTCTGCAAGTTTCATGTCCGTTTCTCCTGATGGCCAGGAGATTGCACTCTCCTCAAACTACATTGTTCGTTGGTCTGGGGGCATCTACCTCACCGACCTGTTCGGCGGTAGTCTGACTGAACTCTACTCAGAGAGGAGGAGCGAGATCTGGGAGGTTGACTGGTCCTCTGATGCGGAATACATTGCATACCTCAAGACGAAGTCAACATATGCAGAGTACGTATGGCATATAGAAGTCATGCATTTGGACACTCAGACCATCTCTCAATTCGTAAGCCCGGAGGACATTGCAGCCGACTTTGAATGGGTTTTGGATACGCGAGAAATCTCAATCGCCGACTTTGACTGGTCCCCAGATGGGCAGAGGGTCGTGTTTACCGCCTGGATCATAGGTACAACCCAGACCTATGCCGTCTATGTTTCGGACGTTGAGTGTGACCAGTCCACGTATAAGTGTTCTGCTCGTAACCCACGCATGATAAGCGATGTAATCTATAATCCATCCTGGTCGCCTGATTCCTCACTGATCGTGAGCAGGACAACCGATCCAGAAACCAATACTCACGACTTCCTGCGTTTCTCAAACCTCGACGGTCAGGTGGTCCAGGAGATCGATCTTGACGCACTCCTGCCCGGTATTGAAGATGTGCACGATCCCGTCTGGTCCCCTGATGGGCGGCAGATCGCTTTCCTGGCAGAGCCTGACGAATCCGCTTCTGCATATGACGTGTTCGTGTTAACGCTGGATGATCTGTCACTGATTAACCTGACCTCCGATAGCAGGCATCAAGGTGGTGTTGAGTGGCTACCATTACCATAGTAGTCGTGTGTCTCAAGTCGCGCGCCGGTGGGGGTGAGGGCCGCCGGGGAGCAACCCTACCCCCCTCCCCGGCACAGCGCTGCTGTGCCACCCCTCCCCCACGCTGCGCGGATGGTCAACCTGCTGTTCTTGCCTCAGAAAAGTTTCAGGGAAGCAGCTCCCAGGACACCAGCGTTTCGAATACCACCTCGGCAGCCAGACGATGTCCCTCGACATTCCAGTGCGGATCGAGATCGTAGAACAAGGGGACACCCGCCTCACGGAAGGGTTGCATCAAGTCTATTGTCGGGATCTGGAGGTCGTCCAGCATTTGCTTAACACGCTTGTCAGCAATGTCCTCTTCAATACATAGTTGATCCGGGTTTTCTGCCCGGTTTAGTACAACCTGCATTTGCTGAGGCTCAACCTCGATGTTGGCAGGAACAGTAAATACAACCAGTCTCGCGCCGGCTTGTATGACAGCCTGGTTCAGGCGAGAAAAGCTTTCCTCGGTAACTTCCCAGGCTTCCTCGTATTCATGGGTTGGATGACAGAGATAAGCACCTCGTGCCCCACCGGTCTCTGCTAAATTGTCTAATGACCGCTCAATCACATATGCGCGGTATACTCCATACAGCGCCGTTTCTTGCCAGATTGGATTGTTATACGCCTCAGCATAAGCGCGCTCGTAGTCAGGTCTTATTTCCTGCCACCCCCCGTTCTTCGCAACCAAATAGGGGCGGCTAAAAAAGTGGGGATCATTATCACCCCAAAAAGCATGGGAAATGGCATATGAGTTGTTATGCACATCGTTGTCGGCGTAGAAGGCTAACAGCACCAGATCCGGATCGTATTTAATCCCTTCCTCTATAAATGCCAGATATTCTTGATAAGTGCCGTAACCTGAAACCCCCAGGTTGATCACCTCAACCTCTTGATAGCCGGACTGGTGTGCGAGTCGTTCCAGTTGACGGGCCATCGAATCTTCCAGTTCCACCTGATATGCTTCCATGAAAGAATCGCCCAGCAGGACAATTCGGTATACACCCTTGGGTTTGTCATAACTGTGTTCTACATCGCGCCAACCGTGTGAATTCACATTCACCTCGACGCGATATTCGGGGCGTTTACGGACCACCGATGCGTTGGGTTCCAGCCGCCACCCAAGTACTGGGTCGGGGATGACATGTTTTTTTACCAGATTGGGTGGTGGGTACCAGATACGCAGTCCAATTTCAATCAGGGCGAGCATTGTGATGATTCCAATAAGGAGAAGTAGAACATTCTGACTAATGCGCTTTAAAGACATGGTTCCCTTGCCCCGGCGGGTCTTGCGCCGGGCGGTGTCGGTAGTTTTCTGGGCGGAGTCCCTTTCCTTGCCCACTGGTCTCTCCTTGTTCTGGCTATGGGTGAGAAAATCTCCACAAGTTTACACTACGTTTTATCCGAGAGGTACTGAACCGCAATATTTTACCGACCTGAGAGCCGTCGGGCGGAATTTGGCGCATCTACATGTGAGAATGTACTGCGCGTCTTGGGAAGAGTGTAGTATCTGGCCCATCGCGGGCAGGCATTGCAGCTCTTCTGCGGACGCTCGCTGGCAGGATTCGAACCTACGGCCAACCGGAGGAACGTCAGCCATATCAGTGATGGGTGACACTGGATTTACAGCCTGATCACTGGCATCCTAAATATACAACAGAGCGCCCAGGCGAGTCACCCGGACATCAACTGCCGCTTTGATCCCGCCTCCAGAAAAACCGTGTACAATGAGACAGGGCGACGGCAATACACTGCACGGTGGTTTCTCCCCATCCAAGGCAGGGAAGCGAGTTCACAAACGCTTTCCACAATGGTTGTGAGCATGACAGGGCCCTGGCGAGCGAGCTGGTATTCCTCCAATTACGTCAGCTTTGCTTCTGCTCACAACCGGACTACACTACGGCGAAAGTCGAGTGGATATGAGGATGTGAAGATGCAGGGGCTCAAGCTGCTGCTTGTCGTCAGTGTTCTTCTCGCATACGCCTCGGTAGCTGGATGCGTGCCAGGAACAGCCCCATCTCCTACTGCTACGCCGGAACCACCTGCTCCGACGGCAGTGGCACCTGGACCTGGGCAGACCATTGTCGTCAGCAGCACAGATGATGACGGCCCTGAAACATTGCGCCAGGCCCTGTTGGACGCGCGGCCCGGCGATACCATCACCTTCGACCCTGCCGACTTTCCGCCCGATAATCCGGTTTCGATTGCCGTGACCAGCGAGTTACCCCAACTCACTCAGGGCCATGTGACGATTGATGCCAGCAACGCAGGCGTCATCCTGGACGGCAGCGAGGCGGGGGGAGAGTGGACACCCGGCCTGCGGATCACGTCGGAAGGCAACACCGTGCGAGGTTTGCAGATCGTCCACTTTTCAGGTGCAGGTATAGTTCTAGAAAGCGGTGCGACCCATAACACGATTGGCGGCGACAGAGAAGTCGGCGCCGGCCCGCTGGGACAGGGTAACCTTAGCGGCGCGAACTCCGACGGCGTGGCCCTGTTCGGCGCATCGGACAACACCATCCTTGGGAATCTGATAGGAACAGATGCCTCCGGCGTGAGCCCGCTGCCCAATCGCGGTCCCGGGGTAGTCCTGATGGACGGCGCTCAGGGGAACGTGATTGGCCCGCACAACCTCCTTGCCTTCAACGGCGATGTCGGCATTGACATCCGTACTTCGGACTCGACCGGCAACACGATCACTCAGAACAGCATTCACGACAGCAGGCTAGAAGCCATCAGGTTGCAGGCAGGGGGTGGCTTTGTCCCAACCCCGCCTATCATCGTCGAATTTGACCTGGGTACCGGCAGCGTGGTGGGTACCTCCTGTCCGTCTTGCGTGGTCGAGGTGTTTTCGGATGACGGGCATGATGGGGAGTTCTTCGAGGGGACCGCAACAGCCGACCAAAATGGGACGTTCGCACTCAGCACGGGATCGCCGCTCAGGGGGCCAGGTCTGACCGCCACCGCCACCGGCCCGGACGGCTCGACCGGTACCTTCTCAGCGCCCACGTCGGGTGAGCGTCAAGTCGTGGCATTTCAAGAGGGGAACATCCACCCCATAACCTACCTGCAGACCGCGCGCCCCGTAGAGCTCGCCCCTAATCTTATCGGGGATATGTTCCCACTGGACCGGCATCCACTAACCTGTCAGCGGGCAGAGGAAGATTGGGCCTTTACACACGTGGACAATCTGGGCCTGAAATGGGTCCGGCTGTCTCTTGACCACATTGAGTTGGAAGCCGCCTGGAGCACAGGATACTATTCCCAGTTAGAGGTCAATTCGTGCCAGGATGAGATAGTCTCCTTGCTGGCCGATAACGGCGTTACCATCTTGTATACGCTCGTCTATTGGGATGAGGAGCTTCACGCTGAAAACTACCCCGACTATAGGCAAGAAGAAGAGGTACAGCGCTTTCTTGACTACACACGCTTGATCGTGAGCCATTTCAAAGGCCGCATCCAATACTATGAGATACTGAACGAGGCATACTTTTACGTGGACCTGGCCGACTACATCGACCTCATCAAGAGAGTGGTGCCGGTCATACACGAGGAAGACCCGGAGGCCAGAATCGTGGTAGGTGGGGCTTCCGATCTGCTCGCCCAGTATAATGTTGACTACCTGTTTGGCCTGTTGGAGTCAGACGTTATGCCGCTTGTGGATGGGATTGCGCTGCATCCCATGTACGGCAGTTCCCCGGATTATGACAACCTGAGGCAGTATTACTACGACTACCCGGCGTTTATTCGAAGCATCCAGGATACCGCGTCTGCAAACGGCTTCAGCGGAGAGTACTTTGCCGAGGAGATGTGCTGGCGCATGGCGTTCAATGTCAGCCCGTACGAGCCGCAGGTCTACTCCGAGACGGTAGCCGCCAAGTATTACGCACGCGGGATCGTGATCAACCGGGGGCTGGGTTTATACGCGGGTATCGGTGGAGAAAACTACGACACGGTCCCGGAAATCGTCTGGGTGGTCCAGAGCCTGACTGCCACCATGGCAGGCGCTGAGCCGACAGAAGGCCCGCCCATGCAGATTGAAAGTGAGGCCCCCAACATCCGAAGCTACTGGTTCTCGCTCAGCGACGGTGATCTCCTGCTCGCCCTGTGGACAGACGGTGTTGCAGTTGACGATGATCCCGGCATAGCATCGACCGTGACGATTCCAGACTTCACCGTTCAGGAAGTTACAGGCATTGACATCCTGCACGGCTTGAGGCAGCAAATCGTTACACTGCACGAGGCTGGGGACCTCGTCATTCGTGACCTGCTGGTCAAAGACTACCCGGTATTCCTGCGGCTTAGCGGCATGCCTGTTTCGCCCTAGAACCAGCAGCATAGCGGCAATTGGGTTCAACTTGACCGTACTTTGAATCCTGCCTCGATGGAGGGTCTTTTCAGGCCACCGGGCTGGCAGCGGACAGCACCCTGCTTCTTGGCTTGCCTGCCTTAATCGGCGAACTCCGGGAGGTAGATACCTCCTACGGCCAACCGGAGGAACGTCAGCCATATCAGTGATGGGTGACACTGGATTTACAGCCTGATCACTGGCATCCTAAATATACAACAGAGCGCCCAGGCGAGTCACCCGGACATCAACTGCCGCTTTGATCCCGCCTCCAGAAAAACCGTGTACAATGAGACAGGGCGACGTTGATACACTGCGCGATGGCTTTTCCCCATCCAAGGCAGGGAAGCGAATTCATAAACGCTTTCCACAAAGCGCCTGACGGGCTATTCCTCTAAGTACCCGGGAAGGAGTGACATGTCAACCGAAACACTTACTCACGATGTCATCATTATTGGCGCCGGACTGGCGGGCACCTGGGCGGCCATGACCGCCAGTAAGGAAGGCGTTGAAGACGTGGCCGTCATATCCAAGATCCACCCGCTGCGCTCACACAGCAGTGCGGCCCAGGGGGGCATCGCGGCGGCACTGAACAACATACGTCCGGTGGCCGACACCGGCCCGCGCGGCCCGCTGGAGCAGATCCCGCCGGGCGATGACCCGGTCGATAGCTGGGAGCTGCACATGTTCGACACCGTCAAGGGGTCGGACTGGCTGGGTGACCAGGACGCCATCGAGATCATGGTCAAGGATGCGATTGAGATCGTCTTTGAATACGAGCACATGGGATGTGTGTTCAGCCGGACGCCCGATGGGCGTATCGCCCAGAGGCGCTTTGGCGGGCACAGTGCCCCGCGTGCGAACTACGCAGCCGACTGGACCGGTCACGTGCTGCTGCACACCATTCACGAGCAGGCGCTGAGACACGGCGTCAGGTTCTACAGTGAGTGGTACGCCATGGACCTGATCGTCGAGGACAACATCTGCCGTGGTATCGTGGCGATGGACATCCTGACCGGTGAGATCCACACCATGCGGGCCAAGGCGGTGATGTTCGCCACCGGTGGCTACGGGCGGGCCTTCAGGATCACGTCGAATGCCTTCGCCAACACCGGCGACGGCGTGGCAATTGCCTACAGTGCCGGTGTCCCGTTGATGGACATGGAGTTCGTTCAGTTCCACCCGACGGGCGTGTACAAGCATGGCATTCTGATGAGCGAAGCCTGCCGGGGTGAGGGTGGATATCTGGTCAACAACCTGGGCGAGCGCTTCATGGAGAATTACGCGCCCGACCGGATGGAGCTGGCCCCGCGTGACTTGGTCAGCCGCTCAGAGCAGACGGAGATCGATGAGGGGCGGGGCATCGGGGCGGACGGAGAGGGCATCTACCTGGACATGCGACACCTGGGCCGTGACAAGATCCTGGCACGCGTCCCCCAGGTGCGCGAGATCGGCCTGAAGTTCGCCGGGGTTGACATCATCGACGACCCGGCGCCCATCCAGCCGACGGCCCATTACAGCATGGGCGGTATCCCCGCCAACGCCAGCGGCCAGGTGATCGCCGACGCGGAGGGCACGCCCGTCACCGGCCTCTTTGCAGCGGGCGAGTGCTCGTGCATCTCGGTGCACGGGGCGAACCGCCTGGGCACCAACAGCCTGCTCGACGCGTCGGTGTTTGGCCGCCGGACGGGCCGCGCGATGGCGGAGTTTATCAAGGGCGGGGCCGAGCTGCATCCCGTGAGCGGCGACCCGGCGGGGCGCAACCGCGAGCACATCGAGCGCATGATGGGCAATGGCGGCAGCGAGTCGGTGGAGCAGATCGCTCAGGAGCTGAAGTCGGCCATGACCGCCAATTGTGGCATCTTCCGAGATGACGGGAAGCTGCAAATTGCGCTGAAGGACGTCCGGCAGCTACAGGAGCGCTTCCAGAGTGCCACGATCATGGACAAGGACAGCCGCTTTAACACCGACGTGCTGGCGGCGCTGGAGACCGAACACCTGCTGACCTTCAGCGAGGTGATCGTGGTTGGGGCGTTGGCCCGCACCGAGAGCCGGGGCGCGCACTGGCGCACCGACCACCCCACACGCGACGACGAAAACTGGCTCAAGCACACGCTGGCCCACAGGGACAAGGACGGCAAGCCCGTTCTGAACTACAAAGACGTGACCATCGACTGGGACAGGTACCCACCCCAGGAGCGGAAATACTAAGGCTCGGAGGAGACATGCACCATGTCAAATAACGGTTCCAAACGAACGGCGACTGTGCGCATTCAGCGCTTCAACCCCGACACCGACAAAGAGCCGCACTTTCAGGAGTACGAGGTGCAGATGACGCAGGGGATGACCATCCTGGACGCGCTGCACCTGATCAAGACCGAGCAGGACGGGAGCGTGACTTACCGGCGCTCGTGCCGACACGGCATCTGTGGAAGCTGCGGCATGAACATCAATGGCGTGAACATGCTGGCCTGCGAGAACCAGCTCAAGGATCACCTGGATGACAATGGGGGCATCACGATTCGGCCCCTGTCCTACGTGCCGGTTATCAAAGACCTGGTGGTTGACCAGGGCAGCTTCTGGGATCAATACCGGTTGGTGCGGCCCTGGGTGATCCCACCGGAAGAGGTTCCGGAGAAGGAGTTCCGCATCAGCCCGGAGGAAGTGGCGGGATACAACAGCGCCGAGCGGTGCATCATGTGTGGCATCTGCTACTCGGCCTGCCCGGTCATCAACGTGGATAAAGGCTTCGTTGGGCCGCATGCCATGCTCAAGGCGTTTTTGCGGGTGTCGGACTCGCGGGACAGTGACACAGACGAACACATGGCTGACATCGCGACGGTGTGGGATTGCACCACCTGCTACCTGTGCTGCTCCGAGTGTCCCAAGGATCTAGACCCTGGCATGGTATCCTCGACGCTGCGTAGCATGCTGGTCGAAGATGGCAAGGTGCCGCGCCCCGTTGGGCTGGCGCTGACCAGCACGTTCCGCAATAACAACCCGTTTGAGATGCCGCACGACGACCGGCTGGTGTGGGCGGATGGCCTGCCACTGAGCAATGCGCTGGAGGAAGAGGTCGATGCGCTGTACTTCGTATGCTGCATGGCTTGCTATGACCCGCGCGCCCAGAAGACGGCGCAGGCGATGGTCAGGGCGATGGAGGCGGTGGGGGTCAGGTTGGGCACGTTGGGCAGCGAGGAGGCGTGCTGTGGCAGCGAGATGCGGCGTATAGGAGAGATGGGGTTGTTTGAGATGATGGTCGAGGAGCGCAGTGAGACGCTGGCCGCCGTGCAGACGCGTCAGGTGCTCACTCTCTCGCCGCACTGCTTCGACGTGTACGGCAACCACTACGATGGTCTTGATCACAGCGTGGAGCACTACAGCCAGTACGTCGCCCGCCTGATCGAAGAGGGGCGGTTGAGCTTCGCGGGCAGGCTCGACAAGAAGGTCACCTATCACGACCCTTGCTACCTGGGCATCCAGAACAAGGTCTTCGACGAGCCGCGCGCCGTCATCCAGAGCATCCCCGGCGTGGAGCTGGTCGAGATGGGGCGCAGCCGTGAGAACAGCCTGTGCTGTGGGGGCGGAGGGGGGCGAATGTGGTATGAGGGGACAGACCCCGATGCGCACATGGCACACGAGCGCGTGCGCGAGGCGCTTGGCACGGGGGCGGAGATCATCGCGACTGCCTGCCCCTTCTGTTTGAACATGCTCGATGATGCCGTCAAGACTCTCGGCCTGGACGATCAGATCGAGGTGCGGGACATCATGGAGCTGGTCGTCGAGGCGCTCTAGCTGAGTGGAGGATAGAGAACCATGCAAGACCTGACCGATGCATTTGTCGAACTGGTGCGCCGCGCGGCGACGGACCTCCCGCCTGACATGGAGGCGGCGCTCGGAGAAGCCAAGGCGCGCGAAGAGCCAGGCTCGGCTGCCGAGGGTGCGTTGGACACCCTGCTGAAGAACGTCGAAGTGGCGCGGGCGAACTCGACGCCGATTTGCCAGGACACGGGAACGCCGATCTTCGAGATTCGCCACCCGCCTGGTTGGTCGACGCTTGCGCTGGCCGAGCAGATCCGGAAGGCGGCGGCCATCGCGACCGAGCGGGCTTACCTGCGACCGAACGCGGTTGACAGCCTGACGGGCAAGAACAGTGGCGATAACACCGGCATTGACTTCCCGACGATGCACTTCCACGAGTGGGAGGAGGACCACCTGCATGTCGACCTGCTGCTCAAGGGTGGTGGCTGTGAGAACGTCTCGACGCAGTACAAGCTGCCCGATGTCGGTCTGAAAGCGGGGCGTGACCTGGACGGCGTGCGCCGGGTGGTGCTGGATGCCGTATACCAGGCACAGGGGAAGGGCTGTTCGCCGGGGGTGCTGGGCGTCGCCATCGGCGGTGACCGGGGAACGTCCTACATCAAGGCCAAGCAGCAATTGCTCCGCCCGTTGGAGGACAGGAATCCCGATGGAGAACTGGCCGCGCTGGAGGAGCAGATTTACGAGGAGGCGAATGAACTGGGCATCGGCCCGATGGGCTTTGGTGGGAAGACGACCGTGCTGGGCGTCAAAGTTGGTGCGCAGCACAGGCTGCCGGCCTGTTACTTCGTCTCAATCGCATACATGTGCTGGGCCAATCGGCGGGCCGGCATGGACGTAAATGCCGATGGGGAGGTGCGTTATGCATCATAAGTTGACCGTTCCGATCCCGGATGAGGATATCCGCGCGCTCAAGGTGGGCGACACGGTCAGCCTGAATGGGACGATCATGACGGGGCGCGACGCGGCACACAAGTACATGATTGAGCACTTCATCCGCAACGTTGCCGCGACAGCGCCGGAGGATGAGGAGTTATATGCCGAACTCAGGAGGCTGCTGGACGGTGGCGTGATCTACCACTGTGGGCCGGTCGTCAGGAAGCACGATGATGGCAGCTACTCGTTCGTCGCAGCCGGGCCGACGACCAGCATCCGGGAGGAGGTTTACCAGCCTGAGGTGATCGAGCACTTCAACCTGAAGGGGGTGATCGGCAAGGGTGGCATGGGGCCGAACACGCTCAGAGCCTGCCAGGAGCAGCCTGCCGTCTACCTGCACGCCATCGGTGGGGCGGCCAGCCTGATCGCCGAGTCGGTGAAGGAGGTGGAGGCCGTCCACAAACTGGAGTTCGGCGTGCCGGAGGCGATGTGGGTGATCCGGGTGGAGGACTTCCCGTTGGTGGTGACGATGGACAGTCATGGGCAGAGCATCCATGAGACGGTACAGCAGGCGTCGGAGGAGAAGCTGGCGGCCTTGTTGGGCGTGTAGCCCCGTTGACCGAAGTGGGTAGTTAGGCCGTCGCCGGAGGGAGGGTGGCGGCCTTTTTTGTCGCTGCGCGCGGATGCTGCCATACTATGGACATGATCCCGTCACCGGCCATCTCTATTCTGCTGACCGCCTACCGCGAGGCGGCGACCGTCGGTGTGGCGCTGGAAGCTTTGCTGCCGCAAGTTGAAGACCTCGCCGCAGAGGTGATCGTCGTCTGCCCGGATGAGGAGACGGCGCGCGCTGCTGCCTCTTACCCCGGCGTGAGGGTGCTGCGCGACCCTGGCAGGGGAAAGCCCGCCGCCCTGAACATGGGGTTGGGCGAGGCGGGAGGCGAGATCGTCGTCATGACGGATGGTGACGTGTACGTCGGGCCGGACGCGCTGGTGGCGCTGTTGGCCCCCTTCGATGATCCGCAGACCGGGGCGGTGAGTGGCAGGCCGATCTCGATCAGTCCCAGGGACACGGTGTTGGGTTACTGGTCGCACTTGCTGACTGAGGCGGGCGCGCACGTCGAGCGCCAGACGCGTGATGCGGCAGGCCGCTTTCTGGTGTGTTCGGGATACCTGTACGCGATCCGGGCAGGGCTGGTTGAGCGCATCCCGGAGGATGCGCTGGCGGAGGATGCGGTCGTCTCGCACCTGATCGGGGGGCAGGGGTATCGGGTTCGTTACGCGCCGGGGGCGGAGGTGTTCGTCAAGTATCCGCAGACTTATGCCGATTGGTTGGCCCAGAAGGTGCGCAGTGCAGGCGGGTACGCACAGCCGGTCATTGTGAGGTCGCCGCTGCGGATGCGGAGCTTCCGGCACGAAGCCGCTGCAGGGACGTGGCGTGCGATCCGCTACGCGCGCAGTCCCCGTGAATTGGTCTGGACGCTGGCGTTGATGGTTGCCCGGCTGCACCTGTGGATGCTGATCTTGTGGCGGGTGCGGGTGCGGCGCAGGCCGTTGGGTGAGCTTTGGAAGCGGGTGGAGAGCACCAAGTGAGTGCTATAGTCTTTTCCGACAAACAGAGTGAGGGTATAAACACATGACACGCGCGCTGGTCACAGGCAGCACGGGCTTTGTGGGCGCGAATCTGGTAGCGGCGCTCAGTGAGCGCGGTATCGAGGTGGTGGGTTTGAGGCGCACGACCTCGCCCGACGATGCCATCGCCGGGTTGGAGGTCACGCCGGTGGTGGGTGACCTGCTCGACCTGGAATCGCTGCGCGCCGCGATGGATGGGATCGATTGGGTTTTCCACGTGGCTGCCGTCGCCGATTACTGGCGCGTCCCCAAAGACCTGATCTACAGGGTCAACGTCGAGGGGACGCGCAACGTTTTGCAGGCGGCTCACGAGGCGAGAGTCAAACGCTTCGTGCTGACCGGCTCGACGGCGGCGTTGGGGATCCCCGCGTCCAAAGATGCGCTGATGGACGAGCGCAGCCGGTTCAACCTCAGGCCGGATGATTTTCCCTATGGTTACAGCAAGCACCTGGCCGAAGAGGCGTTGGGGGAGTTCGTCGAGAAGGGCTTACATGGCGTCAGTGTTCTGCCCTCGGCGGTGATGGGGCCGCGTGACCTGAAGTTCAACGCGGGAGAGCTGATCGTCCAGGCGCTTAAACCGACCCTGCCGGTCATCCCCGTACCGCGCGGTGGTGTTAACTACATCGACGTGCGGGATTGCGTGGTGGGGCACATCGCGGCGGTGGAGAAGGGCAGGCCGGGGGATCGCTACGTGCTGGCAGGGAACAACCTCACCCATCGTGAGACGATAGAGACCGTCAACCGGGCGCTCGGCACCGCGCTGGGGGTGATACAGATCCCGCGCCAGACATTGCCGCTGATGGGGGCGCTGGTCGCGCTGGTGCGCGGGTTGGGGGTTCAACTGCCGGTTGACCGGGGGCGGGTGATGTTGAGCGGGCAGTTCATGTATTACGACAACACCAGGGCCGTTTGTGAGCTGGGGTTGGAAGTGCGGCCCTTTGTCGAGAGTGTCCGAGATGCCTATCGATGGTATGCAGAAAACGACTACCTGGAAAGGCACAGGCTCCCCCCGGCGCCGATCTCGCCGACGGTGGCTTGAAGCAGCTTGAGGCCAGCCAGTGTCGCGGCCAGCCCATTCGTGCTAAGATTAGGTAAAGCCAAATTAGTAAGATCCTGGCGCGATGATCACAAATATCGAGGAGTTCATCAAGCACTTTCACGGGCAGCGGCGGCGCACCCAATGGATCGTGGATGCCGTCCCGCCTGAAAAGGCTGATTGGCGTCCCTGGCCCGGCGAAGACTCCCCCGCCGAGATCATCCGGCGCATAGCCGCCGGTCACCTGATGTACGCCACCGCGGTGGCCCACGACTACTGGGCGGTTGACGATTACGAAGTGGCTGCCACCACGTGGGAGGAGTCCCTGAAATACTTCCACGAGAAGACGGAGGAGGCGCTTGACCTGCTGCGCGCCCTCCCGGACTCGGTGCTCCAGCAGAAGCGGCGCAGACCCGATGAGAACATAAGGGTGGCCGCCTGGCGTTACCTGATGACGATGCTGGAGCACGAGATTTATTATCGCTCGCAATTGGGCAGCTACCTGATGCTGCTCAACGTGCGGCGACCGAAGATGGGAGGCGTCACCATAGAGGCGGTGAGGGAAGCCTTAAACAGCAGGCAGACTTTGTGAAAAAGAGGAGCAGAAAGGCGAGTTATGGCAGACGAACCGAGATTTGACCGGGCGGCTATCCTGCGTACATCGGCGATTATCATCGGCGGCGCGGCGCTTTTTGGGTTCCTTGTGCCGCTGGCGGGCGTATTCATCGCTCCCTGGAACACACGGAATGTCTCAGGCAGCGAGATCTACCGCTGGGCGTACTGGGCGATAGCCTGGGCGCTCACCATCTGGCAGGCGTCCTGGATGATCCGCGAGGTTCACGAGCGGATCATCGACGACATGATCGTGACCGCCATCATCGTCGCCGTCGTGCTTGTTATTGTGAAGTTCGTCATCTGGATCGTCTACGATCCGAGGATCAACTGGGACCCGGTCACCCTCGGCGACCGGCTGGGGCCTATCACGGCGATTGACGCAGGAGGGGCCTTGATGTTGATCGTCGTAGCCCTGATCGGCGCGCGCATCAACAGATACTGAAAAAGTAAACAGGGGCGAGTCTTTGAACCCGCCCCTGCCATTCAGTCTCCCTGTGTCTCGGCCCGGCCACCGTTTTTGAGGGGGTTTTTGTCCAGGGCCTCCGGGATGACAACGGCGACCATCTGCCCGATGTCAAGCTCTCCTTTGTTGAGCACGCCCACGACCGGCCAGGTGCTGAGTCGTTCCTGATCGATCTCCTCAAGCACCTTGGCCGTCGCGACCAGAACGCGAACGGGCTTGGTATCCATCTTCTCGCGGATGTGTTTCAACAGGCCAAATCCGTCGAGACGTGGCATCATCAGATCAAGCAGGATTAAATCGGGGATACCTGCCGCCAGCTTCTCGACGGCTTCCATGCCATCCTTGGCGGTCTCGGTGGTGTGCCCGGCCATTCTCAGGGTGATGTTAAACAGCTCTCGCACATCGGGTTCGTCGTCCACTACCAGAATACTAGCCACGGGTGCCTTCCTCAAGATCGAAGTTTCTTTCTCTGATAGCCTACAAACCAACTATAAACTATCAGAGGTGAAACTGCCACAGTAATTTTGGCCTATTCTGCCCCGAACCCGCGAGTCAGTCGTCTGTAAAGACCGGCAGGTGCCCCAGGGTGATGATCTCCTGCCACTCGTTGGGGTCACCCTCGGTGAAGAGCGCCGCCTGAGCCACGACCTCGCCGCCCGCTTTGTCGATGATCGACCGCATGCCTTTGAGGGTGCTGCCGGTCGAGATCACGTCATCGAGTAGAATCACACGCCCGTCCTTGATCAGCCCCTGGTCTTTCTGATCCAGATAAAGGGTCTGGGGTTCGCCGGTTGTGATCGACACCGTTTGAGCCTGCAACGCGTCGCCCATGTAGGTCTTGTAACTCTTGCGTAGAACGACCCAGGGCATTCCCATTTCCACCGCCACGGCGTAGACGAGCGGTATGCTCTTCGCCTCGGCGGTAACGAGCACGTCGCCGCCTTTGTCTTGCAGTTGCCGGGCCAGTTCCCGGGCCGTCTGCTGGACCAATTCGGTGTCCCCCAGGATGTTCACGATGGCAATCTGCACCCCCGGTGCAACCTCGCACAGAGGTAGATCTCGCTTCAGTCCGGCTATCTCAACTGGATAGACCTCGCGCTGGTTCTCCATGAACAGATTCTCCTTGTCGTAGACGCTCTGTCGGCGGTCATACTCACTTTATCCAGCATGCGATTCTACTACAAACTGCGGCATCTGTTAAACGTGGCAGGGGAAATGGGTGACCTCTAGAAGTATGAGAATGGGTGGGGTACAATCAGACCATCCGGGCTACCCGAACCTATCAAGAAAGAGAAGCGCAGTGAGCATAATGGACAAAGTCTGGCAGGTCTACATCGGCGACTCGTGGGTTGGCACCCTCACCCCCACCGGCTCGGACGACGACTGGTACTACGCAGACTTTAGCGAGGGTGATGCCTGGGGGAACTTCGCGCCCTGGTTCCAGCAGGCGGTCGAAGCCCATCTGGCGGGCGACGAGGCCGCCTGGCAGAACGTGTACTCTCAGCTAACGGCCATGGGGCTGATCCTCAGCGCCGACGACGGTGAGACGTACAGTAACCCGACGCTGCACATCGACGGGGTCAGCGCGTGGTTTGTCGTGTAGCCGCTTATGACCGTCGCCGCGCCGCACATCCAGGAGATCCTCGATAACCTGCCCGCCAGCCCTGGCGTCTACTTAATGAAGGATGACGAGGGGGCGATCATTTACGTGGGCAAGGCGGTCAACCTGCGCAGCCGGGTGCGCTCGTACTTCCAGCCAAGCGCGCTGCGTGACCGCCTCAGCAAGGCCGCGCGGTTGGCCGAGCGAGTGGTGGACATCGAGTTCATCGTGGTTGATACGGAACTTGAGGCGCTGCTGACGGAGATCAACCTGATCAAGGCGCACAAGCCGCACTTCAACGTGCGCTTGAAGGATGACAAACGCTACCCGTACATCAAGGTGCACTGGGGCGAGGCGTTCCCCAAAGTGACGGTCACACGGCGAATGGTCAACGATGGGTCGCGCTACTTCGGGCCGTACACGAGCACGGCGGTGGTTTACCAGACGCTCAGCGTGCTGCGCAAGGCGTTCCCCTACCTGACATGCAACCGGGAGATCATGGGTGAGGACGAGCGAGCATGTCTATACTACGACATCAAGCTGTGCAGCGGCCCGTGCATCGGGGCGGCCAGCCAGGACGAATACCGGGCGATGATCCGGGGGTTGATGGACTTCTTGCAGGGGCGCTCGGACGTGATCATGGAGCAGATCCGGGAGCGGATGCAGGCGGCCTCGGAGCGATTGGAATTCGAGCGGGCGGCGCGGCTGCGCGACCAACTACAGGCGATGGAGCAGATCGTGCAGCGGCAGAAGGTCGTGTCGGCGGTGGACGTCAATCAGGACGTGATCGCGTTCGCACGGGAAGAGAATGACGCGTGCGTGCAGATCTTCTTTATCCGGTCGGGGAAGATCATCGGGCGGGAGCACTACGTGCTGGAAGGGACAGCCGAGGAGAAAGGCGCGGAGATCGTCAGCGGGTTCATCAAACAGTTCTACAACAAGGCGGCGGAGATCCCGCCGGAGGTGCTGCTGCCGCACGAGGTTGAGGAGGCGCGGATCATTGAGAGCTGGCTGCGCAACAAGCGCGGTCACAAGGTGGCGCTGAGAGTGCCGCGCCGGGGCCAGAAGCGGGAACTGGTCAGGATGGCGACGGAGAACGCGGCGGAGACGCTGGCGATGCTGCGCGCGCAGTGGCAGGCGGACACACACAGACAGGAAACCGCGTTGAACGAGATCCAGGAGGCGCTGGGCCTGGCCGCGCCGCCTAATCGCATTGAGTGCTACGACGTGAGCAACACGCAGGGGACGGCGATCTCGGCGAGCCGGGTGGTGTTCGTGAAGGGCGTGCCGCGCAAGAGCGAATACCGCAAGTTCAACATCCGCAGCGTGGTGGGGCGTCCGGACGATTACGCCTCGATGCGGGAGGCGCTGGAGCGGCGATTCAGGCGGTGGCAGGATGCGCAGGATCAGAAGGTGGCCCCAGGGCAGCGGGTTGATCCGACGTGGAGCTTGCTGCCGGACCTGCTGATCGTGGATGGGGGGAAGGGACAGCTTGGCGTCGCGGTGGAGGTGCTGGAGAGGTACGGGCTGGGTGAACAGGTGTCGGTGATGGGACTGGCCAAGCAGCACGAGGAGCTGTTCGTACCGGGGCGCAGTAAGCCGGTAGCCCTGCCGCGCCGCTCGCAGGGGTTGTACCTGTTGCAGCGCATCCGGGATGAGGCGCACCGCTTTGCGATCACGCAGCACCGCAGGCGGCGTGCAAAACTGGGCATCGCCTCGCGGCTGGACGCCATCCTGGGCGTCGGCCCGGCGCGGCGTAAGGCGCTGCTGGCGGCATTCGGATCGATAGAGGGCATCCGCGCGGCAAGTGAGGCGGAGATTGCGGCGGTGCCGGGCATCGGCGAGCAACTGGCGGCGGTCATCAAAGAGGAATTGTAGCCGCATGCCGGGTGGTCGGGTAAACTCCCCTTCATGGTCAAATTGATGGTCCTCTTCCGGGCAAGTGCGCGGTTGGCAGAGTATGATGAGCGCTACAATGACTTCCTGATGAAGCTGGAGGCGCTGCCGGGCATACGCAGGAAGGCGGTCGACGTGGTGTACTCCGGGCCGGGAGGCGTGACGCCCTACCGCGCGGTGATCGAGGTACTGTTCGATGACAGGGCGGCACTCGAAGCGGCGTTGACATCGCAGGAGGGCGTTGAGGCGGGGCAGCTCCTGCTGGACTTCGCCGGGCCGGATGCGGTGATCCTGTTCGCCGACGCGATGGAAGAGAGCTTCGAGGACGAGAGCGCCGACCGAGCCTGATAACCCTCCCTGATCGAAAGGCTCTGCGGGCAACATGCAGACTCTCTGGTCACGCTTCAGCCGATCCACAGCGGCTCGAATTCTGGCCCCGGTGGTGGTGATCGGCTGCCTGATGCTGACGGCGGCCCACCCCTTCACGTTTGGGGCGATGCCGGACACACACGATGGGCTGCTGCACTTTTACCGGTTGGTGGCGCTGGATCATGCCGTGCAGCACGGTGACGTATGGCCGCGCTACGCACCGGGGTTGGTGTTCGGCTACGGGGCACCGATCTTCAACTACTATGCGCCGCTCTCGCTGTACCCGTTTGAACTGCTGCACCTGCTGGGTTTGCGCTTCCTGGACGCCTTTCTGATCGGGCTGATCGGCCTCGCGTTCGCCGGGGCGGTGGGGGCGTACCGGTTGGGCAAAGTGTGGGCCGGGCGCGAAGGGCCGGTGTGGGAGGGGCAGACGGCGGGGATCGCGACGGCGGTGGCGTATGCTTACGCACCCTACACCCTCTACAACTCGCCGCGGCGGGGGGCGGTGGCGGAGTTCGCCGCGCTGGCGCTGCTTCCCTGGGTACTGTGGGCCTTCTGGCGGCTGGCGACGCATGGGCGGCAGCGTGACCTGGTGCTGGCGGTTGCGCTGCTCGGCCTGTTCATCCCGCTGCATAACATCACCACGCTGCATGGAGCGGTGCTGTTGGCGATTTACAGCATGCTGCTGTGGTGGATTGGGGACGATCCGCCGCGCACGTTTGTGCGGTTGGCGCTGGCGGGCG
Organism: uncultured Anaerolineae bacterium; assembly: GCA_964603985.1. GTDB lineage: Bacteria > Chloroflexota > Anaerolineae > Aggregatilineales > UBA3940 > CAZRXG01. The sequence goes on from CAZRXG010000001.1 coordinate 38,435, forward strand.
TGCTGGCGGTGGGGGTGACGACGTTCTTTTGGCTGCCGGCGCTGGGCGAGACGGGCTACGTGCAGCTTGAACGCGCGACAGGCCCGGCGTCGGCGGATTTTCACAACAATTTTCACTCACTGGCCGAGACTCTCGCGCTGCCGATGACCGCCGACCTGACACAGATCCACCCGCCGGTGCCGCGCCCGCTGGGCTGGCCGCAGATCGTGCTGGGGGTGGTAGGGTTGGCGCTGATCGCCTGGCGCGGGGTGGGCACCAATGAGGGCAGGCGGTTGCGCGGCTGGTTGGCGTTGGCCGCCGGTCTGGTGGTGATACTGATCTTTCTGACCACGCGGGCGTCGACCTGGGTGTGGGAGACCGTGCCGTTGATGCATTACACGCAGCTTCCATGGCGCATGTTGGGGCTGGCAAGCCTGCTGCTGGCGGTCCTGGCCGGGGCGGGCGTGATGCTGGTTGGGCGGTGGATTCCCCGGCAGGATGGGCGCATGGTGTGGGTGGGATTGTGCCTGGCGACGATGATGGTTTACGCCATCCCGTGGTTGTACGGGCTTTACCTGCCCGAACCGCGCGCAGAGAGCATCGTTGATGCGCAGAATTTCGAGCGGGAGACGGGTTGGCTGGCGACCTCGTCGCTGTGGGAGTACCTGCCGCGCTGGACGCTGGAACTGCCGGATGAGAACCGGCTGACCGGGCTGTACGCGCAGGGCGATGTGATCCCCAGGTTGCAGCCTGCGCCGGGCGTGAGCGTGGATGAGGCAAAGTGGGGAGTGACCGGTGCCACCCTTAAGGTGAGGGTTGAAGAGAAGACGACGCTGATCTTCGACTGGCTTTACTTCCCAGGCTGGTGGGCGAGGCTGGATGGGGAAGTGGTCGCCATTGCCCCGACGCAGCCGCAGGGTTTCGTGGGCGTCGAGGTCCCGGCGGGGGAGCACAGGCTGGAATTGGGCTTCGGGCCGACGGTGCTGCGGCTGGTGGCGATGATCGTGAGTGGGGTTTTTCTGTTGGGGTTGGTGGGGGTTTTGTTTGTGCGCCCGCTGTGGCGGTCGGGCGGAGAAACGAAGCCCGGCGGCGATCTTCATCCACCATATGTGGGAGGAGGAACCGCAGATGTAGGCGGTGATGAGAAAATGGCCCCCATCGCCCGGCCCAGGCTGCGGGGTTGGTGGGTGTTTTTGGTCGCGGCGGTGGTGGGTGTGCTGCTGTTCGCGGGGAAGGTGTTCCTGCTCGACAACCTGGAGACGCCGATCAAGCGGGCGCGCTTCGCGCATGGGGTGGAGGACGGGTTGCAGACGCCCGTCCTGGCGAGCTTTGGGAAAGAGATCACGCTGCTGGGTTTCGACCTGGGCCGGGCGGAGGTCACGTCGGGGCGCTCGACCGCGCTGGCGCTGTACTGGCAGTTGGCCGGGGAGATGGTCGAGGAGGATTATTCGACGGTGGTTTACCTGCGTGATGCGGCGGGCAACGTGATCGCGCAGACCGGGTCGCAGCATCCCGGTGATTGGCCGACGAGCGACTGGGTGCCCGGCTTTTACGTGCAGGAGAGGCTGGCGCTGGACGTGCCAGCCGCGACCCCGCCCGGCCAGTATGCGATCCACGTGGCGCTGTATTCGCACCTGGCAAAACGCAACCTGGACACATTTGACGCAGGGGGGAATCCGCTGGGCGTGACAGTTGAGATCGGCAGGTTGGAGGTAACACGCCCGCGCCGCCCGGCCCGGCTCGACAACCTGGACACGGGCGGGCAGATCAACGCACACCTGACGGATGACGTGACATTGATCGGCGTGAACCCACCGCCGGCGAGCAGCGAGGTTGGCCTGCCGTTCCCGGTGGTGTGGTACTGGCGGGCGTGGTCGCAGCCAGAAGAGGCGTATGGGGCGCGGCTGCTGTGGCTGGAGGGTGAAGAGGTCGCTGCCGCGTCGCCGGTGATCGTGCCGACGACCGGTTATCCCAGCGACCGGTGGGCCAGGCACGACGTGTGGAGAGGCGTCCACCGGGTGCATGTCCCCGGCAGGCTGGAAGCGGGTAAGTACGACGTGGCGGTGCAATTGACCGACGCGGGTGGTGAGCCGGTTGGGGAGTGGGTGGTTATCGGCACGATGACGGTCAGCACGCCGCCGCGCACGTTCAACGCGCCGGAGATGGGTGTGCTGGCAGATGTGGCCTGGGAGAATGGGCTCCGGCTGCGGGGCTACGACCTGCCGGAGGAACAGGTGACACAGGGGGATGGGTTGGATCTGACCTTGTATTGGCAGCCTGAAGAGGAGATCGGCACCAGCCTGACGGTTTTTGTGCACCTGTTTGATGGAGAGGGGCACATCGTAGCACAGCAGGATCAGATCCCGGTCGGCGGCACGCGCCCGACGACGGGTTGGGCACCCGGTGAGGTGATCGGCGACCCGTACAGGCTGTTTGTGGGGATGGGCGTGCCGCCAGGCGAGTACCGGGTGCGGGTCGGGTGGTACGATGCCAGGACGGGCGAGCGTGTCAGGCTGGTGGACGGAAGTGACTACTGGTTGCTGCCGCAGACCGTGTGCGTAGGGGGATCGTAGAGAACCGCCGATAGCGCACGGCGGGGCGGCGTCAGGTCAGTACGTGCGGTTCGTCGTCGGAGGTGTCGTCGGTCTGGCGCTTGCTGCGGCGGCGCATGTTGTGAGCCTTTGCTTCCAGGTCGCGGAAGAAGTCGGTCTCGACAATCGCGTCGACCTGCTGCTGGCGCTTGGCGGCGTCAACCTTGATGCGTAGCTGCTGCACCTCTTTTTTGAGGCGCTGCTCGCGGGTGTAGACCTCGCGGGCCATGCGCCGGAAAACGCGGGCGAGCTGGCCCAATTCATCTCCACGGTCGGTGACAGTGTCTAGCGATTCGACCACGAACTCCCCGGCTTCGACTGAGGTCGCTGCGTGGGTAATAGCCAGAATGGGCCGGATGATCCAGCGTGCGATGACCAGCCCCAGGAGTGCCGCCATCACCAGGACGAACGCCCCCAGCAGGGCGGTGGAATGGACGTTGTCGTAGATGGGGCCCATGAAGTCCGCTTCGGGGATGATGACGACGATGAGCCAGTCGGGTGATTGGCCGTCCTGGAGGGGCGTTACCTGGAGGAAGTGGCGTTTGCCCCCCATCCTGGCGATGAACTGCCGTTCGCCGTCGACCCGGTCGAAGCTGCCGAACTCGTCAAGCAGATAGCGGGCTGCGTCGTGGATCAGTGGCTCGCTGCTGTCGGTGGCTTTGAGGCGCTGTTGTTCGCCCTCGATGACGACGTAAGGTGGCTCCGAGGCGGAGCTGGCGACGATCTCGCCGGACTGCTCGATGATGAACGCCTGCCCGGACTGGCTGATCTCCAGACTGTGCAGGAAGTCGCTGATCTGGGCCAGGGAAAGCTCGATGCCCAGGACTCCCTGGAGAGCGCCCACCTCGTCGTAGACGGGCATGACAGAGGTAATGATGAGGATGGGACGGGAGATGTCGGGGTAGATGGGACTCCAGGTTGAGGAACCGGCCTCGACGGCGGCCTGGTACCAGGGGCGGACGCGGGGGTCAAAGTCGACGCTGTCGAGTAACTGGGCGGGGTTGTGCTGATCGTCGAGGCGGTAAATGTCCATCTTGGGAGCGGTAGACTCGTTCAGCTCCCAGAGGACGAGCGACCCGTCCACCTCGCGCTGGATGCCCATGAAGGTGCCCTGTTCGCTGCCGAAGTAGATGAAGGGCACCGACTCGGTCAACTGAACCTGTTGTAAGAAGTAGTGCTCCAACTCCTCGGCGTCCGATAGATCCAGGTTGCCGGTGCGGACGGCGGCGACGTTCACCTGGTGCAGGAGATGAGACGTGCCCAGGAAGGTGCGGGTGTGCTCTTCGATGCGGGCGGTGGTCTCGCGGCCCAGGCGGGTGGCGAGTTCTTCGACGGCCTGCTTGCCGCTGCGAAAGGCCAGCCAGCCCGTCAGTCCGACGGTGGCGACGATGAGGGCGATGAAAAGCGCGGGAATCGCGTGGCGGATCGAAATGGAAGGACGGCGGTCAGAGTTCGCGGCCATTTCCCCCTCCCTGATCGGTGCAACAGAGTACCGCACCGATGTTACCCGGACACAACGTAATTGTAGCCCACTTGATCCCACCCTGGCGAAACCGCCAGCGGTGCGCCCGGTCTGGACTATTGGCCGGACAGTTCGGCGTACAGCTCGATGGCGCGGGCGGACAGATTATCCCATGACAGATGCCTGGCGTGCAGGTGGGCGGCCTGACCCATCCTGGCGCGGCGGTCGGTGTCGCTCAGAATGGCAACCAGTGCATCGGCGGTGGCTGCCGGATCGTTCTGAGGGACGAGCAGGCCGGTCTCGCCGTCGATGATGGCCTCCATCGCGCCGCAGTTGAGGGTGCCGATGGAGGGCGTACCGGCTGCGGCGGCCTCCAGAAAGACGAACCCCAACCCCTCGAAGCTGCTGCCCTGGTTGACCGAGGGCAGGATGAACACGTCGGCGTGCCGGTACCAGGCGGTGAGCGCGCCGTAGGGTGGAAGTTGGCCCAGGAAGTGCACGCTCCCGGTGATGCCCAGCTCGTCGGCGCGGTGGCGCAGGCGTTCAACGTACTCCGGAGCAGCAGCCAGACTGCCAGCCATGGCATAGTGTAGACCAGGAATATGCTCGCGCGCCAGAGCGATAGCCTCCAGAGCGATGTGCTGGCCCTTGCGCGGCTTGACGCCGCCGACGCTCAGGGCGACCGGCTCGCGCCCGATCCAGGAAGGCAGTTCGGCCTCGACCGGCCCCTCGAAGCGCTCCGGGTGGACGCCGCCGGGCAGCACCTCGACGCGGGGAAGGCTGACCAGACGGGTCATCCAGTCGTGGGTGAATCCGCTGATGCTGAGGATCGCGTCGGCGGCACGGAAGGCGGGAGCGAATACGGCGCGGGTCGCCGGGTTTTCGAGGGGACGGATGGCCCAGGTGCCGAACACGGAGAGCACGTAGGCCACATCGTGGGGGCGGGCGAGTGCCACGAGGGGGGCGTAAAGCTCGACGATGCAGTGGACGACATCGCAGGAGGTGAGGATGCGGCGCAGGCGGGGCGCGCGGAGCAGGGTGCGAGGGGTGGTCAGGCGGGCGGCGAACAAAGGAGGCAGGATGGGGTGGTGCTCGACATCAAACAGGGAGGGATCGACATCGGGATTGGCGGTGACGAGCACCGGCTCGATGCCACGAGAGCGCGCGCCTAGTGCTACCTCGACGGTGTAGCGGCCCCAGCCGTCGATGCTGAGGGCCTGGGTTGAGACGTAACAGACGCGCAAGGTTGTCTCCTCAGTCGGGCCGATCAAGTGCGTCCCGGATGAAATCGAGAATTTGGCGGGCGCGGGTGTCCCAGGTGTAGTGTAGCACGTCGTGGGCAGCATGCGCTGCCAGCCGCCGACCCAGGGCGGGATCGTCGCGCAGGCGGCGCAGGGCGTCTGTAAGTGCGGCGACATCGCCGGGGGGCACGAGCAGGCCGTTCTCGGCGTGGTGGATGACCTCGGCGGTGGTGGGCAGGTTGGAGGCAATGAGTGGGCTGCCGGAGGCCATGTACTCGAAGAGCTTCATGGGGGAGGTGTAGTAGGCATAGAACTCGGACCAGGGGGAGGGCATGACGCACACGTCGAAGGCACGCAGGTAGCCGGGCACGTCGGTGGGGGGGACGTGGCCGGGATAGAGTACGAAATCGGGGGGAAGCCCGCCGTTCTGGAGTGAGATGCGTAGTCCGGTGACGTACTCGGCGGGGCTGCCGACCAGGGCCAGCCTAACCGGTTGGCCGGGCTCGCCAGCCAGCGACGAGGCGGCAGCGGCGAGCAGATCCAGGCCGCGGGCCATGCGCTCCAGCCCGCCGTAGAAGCGGCCCGCGTAGCCGACGATGAAAGCGTCGAGAGGCCAGCCAAAGCGCCGTCGCCAGTGGGCACGGTCGCCCTGGATGGCGAAGCGGGCGGGGCGGACGCCGTCGTGGGCGACGATGATGCGGGTGGGAGGGGGTGACAGTGCAGCATAGCGGTGGTGAAGCTGCCCGGTGATCACGATGAAACCGCCGATCCGCGTGGCAAGCCCCTCACGCAGGCGCAGGCCGAGGCGGGACGCGGGGAAGGTATGGGCTTCGAAGAAGGCGCGGCGCGCACGGTGGGGCCACAGGGTGGCGACCAGCAGCAGGGAGAGGGGATCGCGGGAGTAGAGGATAGCGTCGCGGTGGCGGGTGAGGTGGATAAGCAGTGAGGCGTTGTAGGTGGCGGTCTGGAGGGCGGCGGCGATCTGCTCGGCGGGCAGCCGCAGGCGACCCGGCAGACGCCTCGCCAGCGGGAAGAGGTCGAGGCAGGGAAGACGAACGGCGGAGAAGAGACGCTCGATGCCGTAGTAGCTCCAGATATCGCCGGTGCGCAGGGCGGGTGGGTTGCGGCGGTTGGCGTAGAGAAGGGTCACGTCGGCACCCGCGCTGGCGAAAGCCTCGCACATCTGGACGATCTGGTAGGGATGGGCCTTCTCGCTGGGGATGCGGGCGTTGGCGGCGTAGAGCAGCTTCACTTCTGGAGTGCCTCCAGCAGCCGTTGGCCCAGAGCGGCCTCGTTGAATCCGATCCGTGTGCGGGTGCGGCCGGCCTGTCTAAGCCGGTCACACAGATCGGGGTCGTCAATCAGGCTGGTAATGGCCTCGGCCAATGCCTTTGCGTCACCCGGTGGGACGGCCAGCAGGTGCTCGCCGGGCATGAATGCGTCACGCAGGGCGGGTGTATCGGCGGTGATGAGGGGTTTGCCTAACGCGAGCGTCTGGTAGACCTTGTTGGGCACAACGCGGGAGGCCTTCGCAGAGGTTCCGAAGACGCCCAGGCAGACATCGGCGCGGGCGACCAGGCCCGGCAGCGCGGTGGGGGTGACAGGCTCACGGAAGGCGACGTGCTCAAGTTTCAGATCGGCGGCAAGCTTCTGAGCGGCGGGATAGGTCTGGCCGCGGCCAATCAGCTCAAAATGTATGTCGGCCCGCTTGCGCAGGTGGTGAGCGGCCCGCAGGATAGTCTCGACGCCGTGTAGGGGGATGTACGTGCCGTAGAACAGAACCAGCATGCCGGGCAGGCCATGGGAGGCAGGCGGCGTCTCGAACCACTCCTGGGGTGCACCGACCGGGATGACAACACTCCTGCTGGGCGAGATGCCGAAGGTGTGGACGAAGTAGTCGCGGTGCTGGGCGGTGTCGAAGAGAGCCAGGTCGGCGAGGCGGATCGCGAGCCAGTCGGCGAACCAGTAGCGGAGCGCGTTGGGTGAGCGTGGGTGGGCCGTCGCGCGGTCGTGGACAGCGGAATCGTAGAGTGAGGTGAAGGCGTCGACGATCAGGCGCTTGTGGTGGCGGTGCGCCATCCACCAGGCGAAGGGAGCGAGCGTCTGGTTGAACTCGGCGAGCAGGATCACATCACCCCAGGCAGCTATCGCGGCATACTGCTGTCTCAGAGAGCGCATGCGGGCCACTGTTTTGAGCGTGGGGGAGACGCGGCAGTCAACGACGGTCGCGCCCTGGCGGGTCAGCCCCCGGCGTAGGACCTGGTTACGCGGGTAGGCTGGATCGTAGGCTCCAAGATAGCAGACGCGGGGCCGGTATCCCTGCTCTTCCTGGCTCATGACGCGGCAACCTCCTCCAAAACGCCCACCAGCCGGTCGATGAAGCCGCCAAGATCGTGATGGGGGCGCATGTGCTGATACAGGCGCTCGCCGAGCGCGGCCCGCTCCTCCGGCGGGCTTTGGAGCACCCCGGCCAGCCGGTCGGCGAGCAGACCGGGGTCAAGTTCACGGCACCACAGTGCCCCGGCGTCGTCGCCCAGGAGAGGCAGGAAAGTCTGGTTGTGCACGACGACGGGGACCCCGCCGGCCATGCTCTCAAGCACGGCCTTGTCTGCGCCGCCGGTGGGGCACAGGTTGACGGTCACGGTGGCGCGGTGGTAGAGGGCGGGGATCTGGTGATGAGGCACGACCCCCAGGAAGTCAACGTGCCCGGCAACTCCGTGCTCGCGGGCCAGGGCGCGGAGCTTTTCGGCGTAAGCTCCGCCGTGCTCCGGCGTTGGGCCGCCGGCGATGGCGACACGCACGTCTTCGAAGTCGGGGCGGGTGGCGAGGCGCGCGGCGGCCTCGATCAGGACTTCGTAGTGCTTGATGGGTGAGAGGCGGCCCACGGCGAGGATCAGGCGCTCCCGCTCCGCAGCGGGGCGGCCACCGGCGGGGGGACGGAAACGGGATGAGTCGATGCCGTGCCCCAGAACGGTCAGCTTGTGGCTGGGCAGGGTGAAGCTCTCAGGCGAAGCGGTCACGACGCGGTCAACCAGGGCGTGGACGAGGCGCAGCTCAAGGGTGATCTGGCGGTGGGTGTACCACTGCACCGTTGGCACGCCGAACAGTTTCGCCCAGGGCGCGGCAATGAGCGTGAAGCGCGGGATCATGTGGCCGAACAGCACGTCGGCGCGCAGGAGATGGGGCACGACGGCACGCTCAAACTCGAACAGCTCGCGCAGGCGGCCATAGCCGCGTTCTTTGCCCATTGAGGAGATGGTGACGTTGGGAGGCAGGTCGTATTGGCCCATCTCCAGGCAGATAACGTCGAGGCGCTCGACGTGCTGGTGGCGGGCCAGCCTGTCGATCCAGGCGTGGATGAAGGCGGTCAGCCAGCCGTGCTGATCGACCTGGGGGGTGAGCATCAGAACGCGCATCAGAGCTGCCCCTTAAAGGATGCAGTGTGCCGCCAGGAATCGATGATGGCTTGAAGGGTGCGGTCACGGTCGAATCGCTGCCGGACGTGAGCCTGCCCGGCCCGGCCCATCGCGGTGGCGTGGGGGGGGTCGTCGAGCAGGGCAATAACCCCGGTGGCCAGAGCGGCGGGATCTTCCAATTCGCACAGCAGGCCGGTCTGGCCGTCGAGCACCACCTCCTGAGCGCCCGCCGTGCGGGTGGCGACGACCGGTCTGGCGCACGAGGCCGCCTCGACCAGCACCAGGCCGAAGCCCTCGTAGGCTGAACTGTGCACGTACACTGTACACAGACGGTAGTAAACGGGCAACTCCTCGTGTTCGACCTGCCCGGCGAAGCGCACAACCTCGTCGAGGCCGAGCCGGGCGACCTGGGCGGGCACAGCGGGGTAGGAGGAAAAGTCGCCGACGAGGAGAAGACAGGCATCAGGATGATCCTGGTGCACACGGGTGAAGGCGTCGATCAGCAGGGGGACACGCTTGACGGGGGCGGGCCGACCGATCCAGAGCAGAACGGGCGCGGTGGGTGGGATACCAAGCCGCTCGCGGAGGGCTTCCCCCTCACCGGGCGGGCCTTCGGGGGTGAAGCGCTCCAGGCGGGCGGGGACGGGCACGACAGAAATCCGGTCGGGGGGGAGGCCGCGCGTGAGGTACCCGTCACGCTCGGCGTGGTTGACGACGCGGCACACGTCGGCGTGGCGCAGCACCCACCGGCCCAGGTGGTTGAAAACGGCGTGCCGGAGGGGGCGCTCGGCGAGCCAGTAAGGGTTGTCGAAGAAGCTGCTGTGATTTTGGACGTGAAGGGGGATACCGAAGCGCCGCCGCAGCCAGACGCCCGGCAGGCCGGTGGAGAAGGGATCCTGGGTGGTGATCAGGTTGATGGGATGGTCGTGGCAGATGGCGCGGCCAATGCGGCAGGCGTCCTGGATGAAGCCGATCCGGGTGGTGGAGCGGGTGGGGTAGATGGTGAGGTGGGGGCTTAAAGCGGTGACAGACAGATCGCGGGTGTGGGGCGAATAAACCAGCATGTGCAGGTGTGCCACGCGCCCGGCGTATTCCAGATGGCGCTCACGCACATCGCCCCAGCCTGTGAGCACCTCGTCGCCGAGGGCGATCATCAGGACGTGCAGGGCGCTGGCGGAGGGCCATGCGGCGGACATGTTACAGACGAACGATAGTTGCCCTGGGCGATTGGACGTTCTTGAGTGCGTTGCGCGAGTCGATGATAAGCCGTGCCTGTTCGGTGATCCATGCCCAGTCAAAACACGAGTGATCGGTGACGATTGTGACACAATCGACCGCGTTAAGAAGCTCGTCGCTCAGATCGACCGACTGCATGTCCAGGCCCTCGTGGTGCAGGTCGGAGACGTAGGGATCGTGGTAGACAACCTCGGCGCCGCGTTCCTGGAGGAGCCGGATCACGTCCAGCGCAGGGCTTTCGCGCAGGTCGTTGATATCGCGCTTGTAGGCCACGCCCAGTACCAGGATCCGGGATCCTTTGACCGCCTTCTGCTTTTCGTTGAGAGCGTCGATGACCTTGCCGACGACGTAGACCGGCATATTGCTGTTGATCTCGGAGGCCAGCTCGATGAAGCGGGCGTTGTAGTTGAGGGCCTTGAGCTTCCAACTCAGGTAGAGGGGGTCGATGGGGATGCAGTGCCCGCCGAGGCCGGGGCCGGGGTAGAAGGTGGTGAAGCCGAAGGGCTTGGAGCTGGCGGCGTCGATGACCTCCCAGATGTTGACGTCGAGCTTGTCACACATGACGGCCATCTCGTTGACCAGGCCGATGTTGACGGCGCGGAAGGTGTTTTCGAGCAGCTTGACCATCTCGGCGGTGCGGGTGGAGGAGACGGGGACAACCTGGTCGATCACCTTGCTGTAGAGGGCCTGGCCGACCTCGAGGCAGGCAGGCGTCACGCCGCCGATGACCTTGGGCGTGTTGCGCACACTGAAGTGCTCGTTGCCGGGGTCGATGCGCTCCGGTGAGAAGCAGATGAAGACGTCCTGGCCGACTTCAAAGCCGTTCTGAGTCAGGCGGGGGACGATCAGCTCGTCGGTGGTGCCGGGGTAGGTGGTGCTCTCCAGGATGATCAGGTGGCCGGGATGGCTGTAGCGGGCGATCTCGGTGGCGGCGGCGATGATGTAGCTCATGTCGGGATCTTTGGTCTTGCGCAGGGGCGTGGGCACGCAAATGCTGATAGCGTCGACCTCTTTGAGGACGCTGTAGTCGGTGGTGGCAGACAGGCTGCCTTCGGCGACGAGACCGGACATGTCCTCGGTCGGCACGTCGGCGATGTAGCTGATGCCCTCGTTGATCATGGCAACTTTCTTTGAGTCAACCTCCACGCCGATGACCTTGTAGCCTTCCCTGGCAAACTCCACAGCCAGCGGCAGGCCGACGTAGCCCAGGCCGATCACACTGATAACCGCCTCACGCCGCTCGATTTTTCCCAACAGCGTGTTTTTTGTCACTTCAAAACCTCTTTCTATGCATGATTTGGTGTTGGGGAGATGATATCACTGCTGCCGCAAGTACAGGTCAGCGTGCTCGCGGAAGTAGGTGACGATTTCCTGGAGTGTCTGGGCAAGGCTCTTCTCCGGCTGCCAGCCGATCACGCGCTCGATCTTGCTGATGTCGGGCATACGACGGCGCATGTCTTCGAAGCCGGTTTCGTACGCCTCATGGTAGGGAACCAGCACGATCTCGGAATCGCTGTCCGTCAGGGTCTTGACCTTGGCAGCCAGGTCGATGATCCTGATCTCTTCCTGGGTGCCAACGTTGAAGACCTCGCCCACCGCCTCCTGGCAGTCAAGCAGGCCGATCAAGGCGCGCACCACATCGCTGACGCTGGCGAAGCAGCGGCTTTGCTGGCCGTCGCCGTAGACCTGGATTGGCTCGCCGGCCAGGGCCCACTGCACGAAGCGGGGGATGACCATACCATAGCGACCTCGCTGGCGCGGCCCGACGGTGTTGAACAGGCGGAAAATGACGACCGGCAACCCGGTCTCTTTGTAGTAGGCCAGTGCCAGGAATTCGTCGAGAGCCTTGCTGGTCGAGTAGCTCCAGCGGCTCTTGGTGGTCGGCCCCAGGACGCGGTCATTATCCTCGCTGAAGACAGGGTGGTTGCTTTTACCGTAGATCTCCGAGGTGGAGGCGAGCAGGACTTTTCTGCGGTAGCGGCGGGCGGTCTGGAGGACGATGTCTGTGCCGCGCACGTTGGTCTCAATGGTGTGAATGGGACTGCGGACGATCAGGTCAACGCCAACGGCAGCCGCCAGATGGTAGATAACGTCGCACTCGCTGACCAGGCGATCCATCACGGCCATATTGGTGATGGTCTCAATGGCAAAGTGGAAACGGGGGTCGCCTGTGAGGTGCTCGATGTTCTCAAAGCGACCCGTCGATAGGTTGTCGATGATGGTGACTTCGTGACCCTCGCCGAGCAGGGCTTCGGAAAGGTGGCTGCCGATGAAGCCCGCCCCCCCTGTGATAAGCACTCTTGTCATACTGGTAAGACATCCTCGATGATAAACTGCCGGTCACCCAGGGCAGCACAGCGGGGCCGATTGTAGCAGGGGCGGGGTCTTCTGTCCACACGCCCAAACGGCGACTTCCCTACGTGCGGAGCAGGCGCAGGAGCGCCGCAGCACGCTCACCGGAGGCAGTGAGGACGAACTCGCGGTCGTCGCCGCCCAGGTCGCGGATCTCGACCCACAGGCGGGCGGCGGGGAGGATGCCCCGGATGCGCTCAGGCCACTCGATCACGACGACGCCCGCGCCGTCGAGGAGGTCCTCAAGGCCGGTAGCCCAGGCATCGGCCTCGTCCGCCAGGCGATAGCAATCGACGTGGTAGAAGCGCCGGGCGTCGTCGGGGTGATGGTACTCGTTGATCAGGGTGAAAGTGGGACTGGTGACCTGTTCGACCGCGCCCCAGCCCCGCGCCAGGCCGCGTGTCAAGCAGGTTTTACCCGCCCCCAGGCTGCCGGCCAGGCAGAGCACGTCACCTGGCTGGAGGTGTTGGCCGAGCTGCTGGCCGAGGCGCTCTGTCTCGGCGGGGGTGTGGGTGGTGAACTTCAAAGAAGTGGCGTTCTGGGCGGTCATGGTGGCCGGATTGTAGCGCAGCGGTCAGCGGTCAGCTAATCGGCGGGGCAGATGAATCCTGGCAGGGGGGTTGACAAGCCCTCCCAAATGTGATATTGTGTTCCACAATGCGTAAAAGAGTATAGAGATCATGCTGACACACTCAACCAACCACAACCTTCTTATTATTATCGTAGTTCTGCTTCTTGGCCTTATTAGCGGCCTGAAGCTAGACCCGGTTGGGTAGGTGGCAGAGCACGATACAGCGAAGTACACCCAGCGCCCCCCAACCGGGGGGCGCTTTCGCGTTTAGGAGTGATGAGCGGAAAGTGTGAGACGGAGTACAACGTGAATTACCAGACCAGCGCAGCCATTCTTATCATCGTTATTGTACATATTAGCCTCCTTATCCTTATTAAGGAGCGCACGGCGGCGGCTGCGCCGGTCGGGACAAGGCACACGGACAGGTAAGTTAAGTGCAAAACCAACCGGAACTAAGAGCAAAAGGGAGCCGCCTCAAACCGAGAGCGGCTCCTTCAGTTTAATGGGATTTTCACCCGGCTAACCGAGAGGAGAAACACCATGTTTGGAGAGGAATATTTCGCGGGGTTCAAGATGACCGATCCTGAGGAAGCACCCTTCCCGACAGGGCCCTGGGCTAATGCCTGGCACCCCGTCTGGGAGCGCCCTGACGGCCAGACGCCGATGGGACAGCGCAAGGACAGCAAGGCCCGTGAGGATGCAGCCATGCCGTCTGAGAGTGACTCAGATCTCAACGAACCGATGGACTGATACAATGAGTAGTTCAGCTCAGGCCGGGACGGCTTCCTCGGTTTCAACACGCCCTATGCGGTCGGATCGGATCAAAGCAGGCGCGGAACGCGCCCCACATCGTGCGCTCCTTAAAGCGACAGGCGTCCGCGATGAGGACATGGGCAAGCCTTTTGTGGCAGTGGTCAATTCCTACATCGATATTGTGCCGGGCCACGTCCATCTCCAGGCGCTGGGCCAGGTCGTCAAGGAGGCGGTACGGGCGGCGGGGGCGGTGCCGTTCGAGTTCAACACCATCGGCGTGGGCGACGGCATTGCGATGGGCCATGAAGGGATGAAGTTCTCTCTGCCCAGCCGGGAGCTGATCGCGGACTGCGTCGAGACGATGGTCGCCGCGCACGTCTTCGATGCAATGATCTGCATCCCCAACTGCGACAAGATCATCCCCGGTATGCTGATGGCGGCCATGCGGTTGGACATCCCAACCATCTTCGTGAGCGGTGGGCCGATGCCTGCCGGGAAGACGCCGGATGGCCGCGCGGTGGACTTGATCAGCGTGTTTGAGGGCGTCGGGGCGTACAGGGCGGGGAAGATTGACGCCGACGAGTTGAAGATTCTGGAGGACTCCAGTTGTCCCTCGTGCGGATCGTGCAGTGGGCTGTTCACTGCCAACAGCATGAACTGCATCATGGAGGCGCTAGGCCTGGCGCTGCCCTACAATGGGACGGCGCTGGCCGAGACCGATGAGCGGCGCGCGCTCGCCGAGCGGGCCGCCCGGCAGCTCGTGAGCTTGCTTGAGGCAGACCTCACACCTCGCCAGATCGCCACGCTTGAAGCCTTCGATGATGCCTTTGCGCTTGACATGGCGATGGGCGGCAGCACGAACACCGTGCTGCACCTCTTGGCCGTCGCGCACGAAGCCGGGATCGACTATGACCTGCACCGGGTCAACCAGATCGCCGAGCGTGTCCCGCACCTGTGCAAGATCAGCCCGGCCTCGCACTGGCACATGGAAGACCTGCACCGCGCAGGCGGCATCCCCGCACTGCTGAACGAATTGAACAGCGATGGCAATACGCTGCACCTGGATCGCCCGACCGTCACCGGCAAGACGTTTGGCGAAAGCGTTGCGTCCGCACAGGTGCAGGATCGTGAGGTCATCCTGCCTTATTCGGCTCCCCACTCTGCAACAGGTGGGCTGTCGATCCTGTTCGGCAACCTCGCGCCGGAGGGGGCGGTGGTCAAGACGGGCGCGGTTGATGCGAACATGCGCCAGCATCGCGGGCCGGCCCGCATCTATGAGAGCCAGGACGAAGCGCTGCGTGGTATCTACGATGGGGAAGTGCAGTCCGGTGAGGTGGTTGTGATCCGCTACGAAGGCCCGGCGGGCGGCCCCGGCATGCAGGAGATGCTCAGCCCAACCAGCGCCATTATGGGAATGGGGCTGGGGGACGAGGTCGCGTTGATCACAGATGGACGCTTTTCGGGTGGGACACGCGGCGCGTGCATCGGGCACGTCAGCCCGGAGGCGGCGGCGCGCGGACCCATCGCGGCCTTGCAGCCGGGGGACATGATTGAAATCGACCTGGATGGGCGGGCGCTGAACGTGCAGCTTAGTGACGAGGAGATTCGGGCGCGGCTGGACGCGCTGCCATCCTTCGAACCTGGGGTGAGCAGCAAATGGCTGCGCCGTTATTCGAGAATGGTAACCAGCGCTTCGACAGGGGCGGTTCTCATCGACTAAACGCCAACCTGCCCAAGCGTAGGGGCGACGGCGTCGGAGGTTGCCAAGCGTCGCCCACCTGAGCCGTGACGTGCATGCACAGCGTCAAGCGGCCCTAAACTGAGGAGGAGGAGACAATGGAGTTAACCGGTGCCCAGATCTTATGGGAGACCCTGGCGCGTGAGGGCGTCGAAGCAGTGTTCGGCTACCCCGGCGGCGCAACGCTCCCCACTTACGATGCAATGCTCAGCTACTCAATCCGGCACGTGCTCGTCCGCCACGAGCAGGGCGCAGCCCACGCGGCGGATGGTTACGCCCGCGCCTCCGGCAAAGTCGGTGTGGCGATGGCGACCTCCGGGCCGGGTGGGACCAACCTGGTAACGGGCATTGCGACGGCCATGATGGACTCTTCCCCCGTCGTCTGTATCACCGGGCAGGTCGGGAGCGGGGCCATCGGCAGCGATGCTTTCCAGGAGACGGACATCACCGGCGTCACTCTGCCGATCACCAAACACAATTACCTGATTACCCGTGCTGAGGATATCGGCCCCTCCCTGCGCGAGGCATTCCACATCGCACGGAGCGGGCGGCCCGGCCCGGTGCTGCTTGACATTACCAAAGACGCACAGAATGGAGTAGCCGACTGGGAGCCGGATGACACCCCGGTTCGTCTCCCCGGCTACCAGCCCGACCGGCGCGCCCTGCCGGAGGACTTCGAGCGGGCGGTCGAGCTGATTAACAGCGCGAAGTGCCCGGTTATCCTGGGCGGGCATGGCATCATCATGTCGGGCGCGGAGCAGGTCTTCAGGCAGTTCGTCGAGAAGACCAATATCCCCGTCGCGATGACCCTGCTCGGTCTGGGCGGCTTCCCGGCCAGTCACCCGCTCAACCTGGGCATGATGGGCATGCACGGTGAGGCGTGGGTCAACACAGCGATCCAGGAGGCGGACCTGCTGCTGGCCTTCGGGATGCGCTTCGATGACCGCGTGACCGGCACCCTCAGCACTTATGCCCCCAGCGCGCGCAAGATTCACATCGACATCGATCCATCCGAGATCAATAAGATCGTCCACGTGGATGTTGGTATCGTCGGCGATTTGAGGGAGACATTGGAGGAGTTGCTGCCCGTTGTCGAGGCGGTTAGCCGGGATGACTGGCTGGCACACATCGATGAATTGAAAGGCGACTCCGCCGTGCGCGACATCCAGCAGCTTCCAGATGATGGTCACCTTTACGCCGCGCACGTCATTAACGACCTGTGGCGCTACACCGATGGGAATGCACTGCTCGTCACCGACGTGGGCCAGAACCAGATGTGGGCGGCCCAGTACTACCGGCACGAGCGATCCCGCACGCTGATCACCTCAGGCGGGCTGGGCACGATGGGCTTCGCACTGCCGGCCTCCATTGGGGCCAGGGTCGCCAGGCCGGATGATGAGGTGTGGGTGATCGCCGGGGATGGCGGCTTCCAGATGACGGCGGCGGAGCTTTCTACCTGTGCCCAGGAGGGGTTCAAGATCAACATCGCAGTCATCAACAATGGATATCTGGGCATGGTGCGCCAGTGGCAGGAGTTCTTCTACGAGCGCCGCTACGCCGCCACGCCGATGCGCGGGCCGGACTTCGTGAAACTGGCTGAGGCGCATAGATTGACGGGGCTGTGCTGCACCACACGCGGCGAGATTGAGGCGGTGGTCCGGCAGGCACGCGAGACCGAGGGCACGGTCGTGATCGACTTCCGGGTCGAGAAAGAGGACTCGGTGTACCCGATGGTGCCCGCCGGTGCTGCCCTGCATGCGATGATCCGCCGTCCCGTCCTGATTCCCGAAAAGGTTGATGATTGATTTCCGAAAGAGAAAATTCCGGGGGGGAGCACAGTGTGCTGCGCTTCTCCATAGCCAGCAGAGCGGAGGATGCAAATGTCTGACAACAACGGTCGATACGAAGGGCAAGAGCTTCAAACCTTTGTCGTGTACGTTGAGGATAAGCCCGGCGTCCTGAACCGCGTGGCGTCGCTTTTCCGCCGCCGTGCGTTCAACATCGCCTCGCTGACCGTCGGGCACACCGAGCGGCCCGGGGTCTCGCGCATGACAATCGTCGTCGAGGCGGATGACATGGTAGCCAGCCGAATTGAGGCTAACCTGTACAAGCTGATCAACGTACTGTACGTGGAGAATCTCACGGCGCAGCCCTCCGTCGTGCGCGACCTGGCCTTGATCAAGGTAGAGGCCACGTCGGAGACTCGCCACCAAGTCATCCAGATCACCGATGTGTTCCGGGCGCGCGTGGTCGATGTTGCAACCGACTCGGTGATCGTGGAGGTCACCGGCACAGCAGACAAGATCGATGGCATCGTCGAGGTGCTGCGCCCCTACGGGATCATCGAGATGGTGCGCACCGGCATTGTGGCGATGAACCGCCGCTCGAACATACTCGCTGCCAGCCAGGGTTTCGTCATGGCGGGTGTGCCTGAGGGTGTTGCGGCGGACTAGGTGCAACCGTGAAAAGCGTGGACGTTGAGCTTAGGCTCTCCCGTCCAGATATATCGGGCGCGCGCCGGGACGCACATCCGGCGTGCTGACTGCCCAATCAGAATTACACCAGACAAGGATGTGGAGGAATGGCAACCATTTACTACGACAAAGATGCAGACCTTGACCTTATCCGTGCGAAGAAAGTCGCCGTCGTCGGCTATGGCTCACAAGGGCATGCCCACGCGCTGAATCTTGCCGACAGCGGTGTGGAGGTGTGTGTCGGCCTGCGGGAAGGCAGCAAGAGTTGGTCCAAGGCCGAGGAGGAGGGGCTGGATGTGAGGACTGTTGCCGAGGCCGCTGCCTG
Source organism: uncultured Anaerolineae bacterium (assembly GCA_964603985.1). Classification (GTDB taxonomy): domain Bacteria; phylum Chloroflexota; class Anaerolineae; order Aggregatilineales; family UBA3940; genus CAZRXG01. Next base: position 56,573 of record CAZRXG010000001.1, read on the forward strand.
GGGTGACGTGATCATCATGCTGGTGCCGGACACTGCCGCGCCCGCCACCTATGCCGAGCACGTCGCTCCGCACCTCGCCGAGGGCAAGACGTTGATGTTCGCGCATGGCTTCAACATCCGTTACGAGACGGTCGAGCCTCCGGAGAACGTCGACGTGAGCATGGTCGCGCCTAAAGCGCCTGGGCACCGCGTCCGTGAATTGTTCGTCGAGGGGGGCGGTACGCCCGCGCTGTTGGCGGTACACCAGGATGCCAGCGGCCAGGCTCAAGAGGTTGCTCTTGCCTATGCCAGTGCCATCGGCTGCGGGCGGGCCGGGGTGCTGCTCACCACGTTTGCCGAGGAGACCGAGACCGATCTCTTCGGTGAGCAGGCCGTCCTGTGCGGCGGTGTGACGGCGCTGATCAAGGCCGGGTTCGAGACACTCGTCAAGGCGGGTTACCAGCCAGAGCTGGCCTACTTTGAGTGCCTGCATGAACTGAAGTTGATCGTTGACCTCATGTACCAGGGTGGTCTGAACTACATGCGCTACTCGGTCAGTGACACGGCGGAGCACGGCGATTACACCGCCGGGCCGCGTCTCATCACCGAGGAGACGGTGGGCGAGATGCAGAATCTCCTCGCCGATATTCAGGATGGGACTTATGCCCGCAAATGGATTGAGGAGAACGAGAAGGGCCGCCCCTGGTTTAACGCGGCCCGCAAGCGGGAGCAGGAGCACCTGATCGAAAAGGTCGGGGCTGAGCTACGAGAGATGATGCCCTTCCTCAACCCGGTCACGATTAAGCCGGGCGAATAGGGGCGCTTTCAACTCTCTACTATCGACTTTAGCCTTTAACACATTATGGGAGCAAATCACATGGTAGACCGGCCAGATGACAGCTACGTGACCATCTTCGACACAACCCTGCGGGACGGTGAGCAGTCGCCCGGCGCGACGATGACCTCCGCCGAAAAGCTTGAGGTGGCGCGCGCCCTTGCCCGGCTCGGCGTGGATGTGATCGAGGCCGGTTTCCCGGCGGCATCGCCCGACGATTTCGAGGCGGTGCGCCGCATCGCCGTCGAGGTGGGCAACCACCGCGCGCTCGACCGCGAGCCGCCGGTCATCTGCGGGCTGGCACGTGCTACCAGGGGGGACATCGACGCCGCGTGGGGGGCCATCCAGGGTGCCGCCCGGCCCCGTATTCACACCTTCCTTGCCACGTCCCCGATCCACATGAAGCACAAGCTGCGCATGGATCCGGAGGAGGTCGTTGAGCAGGTGATCGAGATGGTCTCCTACGCCCGCAGCCTGTGCCCGGACGTGGAGTTCAGCCCGGAGGACGCCGGGCGCAGTGACCCGGAGTTCCTGTACGTCGTGCTGGGCGAAGCGATCAAGGCCGGGGCGACAACCCTTAACATCCCTGACACGGTGGGCTACACCACGCCGGATGAGTTCGGGGCGCTGATCGCCGGGATCATGGCGAACACGCCGGGCATTGAAAACGCGGTTGTGTCGGTACACTGTCATGATGATCTGGGTCTCGCCACCGCAAACACGCTGGCCGGGATCAGAGCCGGGGCGCGCCAGGCGGAGGTCACGATCAACGGGATCGGCGAGCGGGCTGGCAACACCTCGCTTGAGGAGGTCGTGATGGCGCTGCGCACGCGCCGCCCGGTTTTCGGCCTGGAGACGGGGCTTGACACCACCCAGATCGCGCGGGTCAGCCGGATGGTGAGCAACTATACCGGCATCCCCGTCCAGCCGAACAAGGCCATCGTCGGGGCGAACGCCTTCGCGCACGAGGCGGGCATTCACCAGGATGGGATTCTCAAGCACCAGGAAACGTACGAGATCATGCGTCCGGAGACGGTCGGTCTGACGCAGTCGCAGTTGGTGCTGGGTAAACACTCAGGCCGCCACGCGCTGCGGGCCAGGCTCGCCGAGCTGGGCTACGACTTCTCCGACGACGACCTGGGCAAGGTCTTCGACCGCTTCAAGAAGCTGGCCGACAAGAAAAAGACCATCACCGATGCCGACCTCGAAGCCCTGATGACCGACGAGATTTACCAGCCGTGCGAAGTGTTCGCGATGGAGGGATTGCAGGTCGCCTGTGGGACGATGGGCATGCCGACCGCGACCGTCCGGCTGCGTGGCCCGGATGGGGAGATGCGCACTCAGGCCGCCGTCGGGACCGGGCCAGTGCACGCGGCGTACACGGCGATTGACCAGGTCGTTGGTATCCCGGCGACTTTGCTGGAGTTCGCCGTCAACGCGGTGACCGAGGGCATTGATGCCCTGGGAGAAGTGACCGTCCGCATCCAGTATGCCAATGGCAGCCAGGACATGCTGGTCAATCCGCAGCATGGGACCACAACCAGCCGCACCTTCGGCGGGCACGGTGCGGACACGGACATCATCGTCGCCAGCGCGAAGGCTTATCTCGCTGCGCTGAACAAGATGCTGGTCGCTTACGGGTACCAGAATGGGGCGGAAGAAAAGCCCGCCGAAGTCGCCGTTCAGCAGACGACTGCCGGGTAGCCGGGTGAAAGAGGACAAGACGATGACACCCTCACCAACCGGCGACACCCGGCCCCGCACGCTCTTGGAGAAAGTGTGGGCTGACCACGTCGTCCTTCAGGAGCCGGACTCGCCAGCCGTGCTGTACATCGACCTGCACCTGGTGCATGAAGTCACCTCGCCTCAGGCCTTCGCCGGGCTGCGTGCCCGTAGTTTGACCGTCCGCCGCCCGGATAGAACCGTCGCGACGATGGATCACTCCACGCCGACCACGCCGCCGGACGTTCCGATTGCCGACCCGATGGCGATGATGCAGCTCAAGCAGCTTGAGGAAAATTGCCGCCAGTTTGGCGTTCCGCTGTATGGGCAGGGATCGGATAAACGGGGCATCGTGCACGTGATCGGGCCGGAGCTGGGTCTTACCCAACCCGGCATGACCATCGTCTGTGGGGACAGCCACACCGCGACGCATGGTGCGTTTGGGGCTTTGGCGTTCGGCATTGGCACGAGCGAGGTCGAGCACGTGCTCGCAACCCAGTGTCTGCTCCAACACAGGCCCAAGACCTTTGAAGTTCGCGTTGATGGACGGTTAGGGCCGGGCGTCTCGGCTAAGGACATCATCCTCCGTCTGATCGCAACCATCGGGATTGGTGGTGGAACCGGGCATGTCGTCGAGTACCGGGGTGAGACAATAGAGGCGCTCTCCATGGAAGAGCGTATGACGATCTGCAACATGTCCATCGAAGGCGGCGCGCGGGCGGGCATGGTCGCGCCCGACGATACGACCTTTGAGTATCTCGCCGGGCGGGAGTTCGCGCCAAGGGGTGAGGCGTGGGATAGGGCCGTCAGGCGCTGGAGGAGCCTGCCAACTGATGATGGTGCGAGCTTCGACAGGTCCATCGCGCTCGACGTGTCGGCGCTTGAGCCGATGATCACCTATGGCACCAACCCCGGCATGGGGATGCCGGTCACCGGTCGCGTTCCTGACCCGGTTGAGATCGCCGACTCGGTGGAAAAGACATCGCTTGAGAAGGCACTGGCTTATATGGATTTACAGCCCGGACAGCCGCTGCTGGGGCACAAGGTGGACGTGGTCTTCATTGGCTCCTGCACCAACTCGCGTCTCTCCGACCTGCGCCTCGCCGCCGGTGTATTCAAAGGACGCAGGGTTGCCGATGGTGTGCGCACTCTGGTCGTGCCCGGCTCCCAGCCGATCAAGCGGCAGGCTGAGGCCGAGGGGCTTGATCGCATCTTTAAGGAGGCGGGAGCCGAGTGGCGTGAGGCGGGCTGCTCGATGTGCATTGCCATGAACGGTGACCAGCTTGAGCCGGGCCAGTACGCGGTCAGCACGAGCAATCGCAACTTTGAGGGGCGGCAGGGTAAAGGCGGGCGCACGTTCCTGGCCTCGCCGCTCACGGCGGCGGCGGCAGCCGTCACCGGGGAAGTGGCCGACGTCCGCGAACTGGTGGACTCGAAGATCATTATCTGCTGACGGGGGCGAATGCGTCGCCCCCGTGACCGGGCCTGTGGAGGCACACCACGCCCGGTTTTGTTTATGCGCTACTTGTACAAACGGCAGTTTGAGGAGGAGATTTCGTGGCACAGTTTACGACGCTGACATCGCGGGTAGTCCCACTCCCCGTGGACAACATTGACACCGACCAGATCATCCCGGCGCGGTTCCTGAAAGTCACCGATAAAGAGGGGCTGGGCAAGGTGCTGTTCTGCGACTGGCGGTATGAAGAGACCGTTCCTACCGTCAGCGCAGCAGAAAACGCCACACCCAATCCGGAGTTCGTGCTGAACGACACACGGTATCAGGGTGCGCAAATCCTGCTGGTGGGGGATAACTTCGGGTGCGGGTCCTCGCGCGAGCACGCCCCCTGGGCGCTCGTCAGCTATGGGTTCCGGGCGGTCATCTCGACCTCGTTTGCCGATATCTTTCGCAACAATGCCCTGAAGAACGGCCTGCTGCCGCTGATGGTGGACGAGGAAACCCACGCCGACCTGCTCGACCTGGTCGAGGAGACGACAGAGGCGGCGCTGACCATCGACCTGGAAGCACAGACCGTCAAGCTGCCCGGCGGGCGCACTGTGCTCTTCCCCATCGACCCCTTTGCCAGAAGCTGCCTGTTGAAAGGCGTTGACCAGCTTGGCTACCTGCTCTCGTTTGAGGAGGAGATCAGAGTTTACGAGGAGGCCCATGATGTCGCGACTGCTTAAGGGGGATAATGTCATTCAGGTGTATGACACCACTCTCCGTGATGGTACTCAACGCGAGGGGATTTCGCTCTCCTGCGATGATAAGGTGCGTATCGCCCGGCGGCTCGACCGGCTTGGCGTGACGTTCATCGAGGGTGGGTGGCCGGGATCCAACCCCAAGGACATTGAGTTCTTCGAGCGTGCCCGTGACATGGAATGGGAACACGCGCTCGTTGCGGCGTTTGGCTCGACCTGCCGAGTCGGCACCCAGCCGGAGGACGACGCCAACATCCGCGCCCTGCTAGACGCGCAGACGCCGGTTTGTACGGTGGTCGGCAAGACCTGGACGCTGCACGTCGCCGACGTGCTGCGCACCACGCCGGGCGAGAATCTGCGCCTCATCGAGGAGAGCCTGGCCTACCTCGTGAGCCAGAACCGCCGTGTGATCTACGATGCCGAACACTTCTTCGATGGCTACAAGGCCGACCCGGTCTATGCGGTCAAGACGCTCAAAGCGGCGATCTGGGGCGGGGCGGAGCTGGTCGTGCTGTGCGATACCAACGGCGGTTCGCTGCCCTGGGAGGTCGAGGCGATCTGCCGGGCGGTCGGTGAGGAGATCGACCACCCCTTCGGCCTCCACGCGCATAACGACGGCGAGTGCGGTGTGGCGAACACACTCGCGGCGGTGCAGGCCGGAGCGGTTCACATCCAGGGCACGATCAACGGCTACGGCGAGCGCTGCGGCAATGCCAACCTCTGCGCGATCCTGCCCGACCTGGAGATTAAGATGGGCTATCGCTGCCTGCCCGAAGGCGGCCTGGCCCAGTTGTTTGACGTTGCGCACTTCGTGGCGGAGGTTGCCAACCTCTCTCCCGACGAGCACATGGCTTACGTTGGGCGCAGCGCTTTCGCGCACAAGGGCGGCATTCACGTCGCTGCCATGCGCCGCAATGTGGACTCCTATCAGCACGTCGACCCGACGCTGGTCGGCAACACCATGCGGGTCGTTGTCAGCGAGCTTTCGGGGCGCGGCAACCTGAAGAGCAAGGCGGAGGAGTTTGGCCTGAATGCGGAAAACGGCGCGGACATGGCAGGCGTGCTCGAAGAGATCAAGGAGCTGGAGGCACGCGGGTTCTCCTTCGAGGCGGCGGAGGCCTCGGTGGTGATGATGCTCAAGCGGCAGATGCCGGATTACACCCCACCCTTTGAGCTGGTCGACTACACCGTTTACGTCGAGCGTCGCGAGGGGCGGGGAATGGTGACCGAGGCAACCGTCAAGATGATGGTCAACGGCGAGATGCTGCACACCGCTTCCGAGGGCAACGGGCCGGTGCATGCGCTGGACAACGCGCTGCGCAAAGCGCTCCTGCCGATCTATCCACCGCTCGCCAGCTTCCAGCTTGTGGATTACAAGGTGCGTATCCTCGACGGGCAGAATGGCACTGCCGCCACCACGCGCGTGCTGATCGACACCCAGAATGCGCACGAACGGTGGAGCACAGTTGGGGCGTCAACCAACATCATCGAGGCGTCCTGGCGGGCGTTGGCCGACAGCATCGAGTACGGGCTGCTGCTGCACAAGGAGGAGTTCGCCCCGGCGGCGGTGCGGGCGGGAGCCAGCTCGTAGGGGGCAGGGGGCACTCTGTCCGTACCTTGCATGAGGAAAACACGTAGATGACACAGGCAAAGATCATTCTTCTCCCCGGCGACGGCATCGGCCCGGAGGTTGTCGCGGAAGGCGTAAAAGTTCTTGAGGCTGTCGCGGAGAGGTACGGGCACGATTTCACCTTCGAGAAGCACTTGATGGGTGGTTGCGCCATCGACGAGTATGGCACAGCGCTCACCGATGAGACGCTTAAAGCGTGCCGCGCCGCCGGCGCTATCCTGCTCGGTGCGGTTGGTGGGCCGAAGTGGGACGATCCTCTTGCGCCGGTGCGTCCGGAGCAGGGGCTGCTCAAACTGCGTTACGAGCTGGGGCTGTTTGCCAACCTCCGCCCGGTAAAGGTGTTCCCCCAGTTGTTTGCCTCTTCGCCCCTGCGCCCGGATCGCCTGGACGGGGTGGATATCCTGGTCGTGCGTGAACTGACGGGCGGCATCTACTTCGGGGAGCCGAGCCTGCGTGAAGAGGTCAATGGGGACATCCGCGCGGTCAGCACAATGGCCTACACCGATGCCGAGATCAGGCGTGTGGTGCGGCTGGCCTTCAGGCTGGCCCAGGGGCGGCGCAGCAGGGTAACCTCGGTTGACAAGGCGAACGTGCTGGAGGTCTCCCGGCTGTGGCGGCAGGTGGCGCAGGAGGTGGCCGACCAGTTCCCGGAAGTTGAGTTCGAGAATCAGCTTGTCGATGCAACGGCGATGCGGCTCATTCAGTGGCCGGCTGCCTTTGACGTGATTGTGACCGGCAACATGTTTGGCGACATCCTGACCGATGAGGCGTCGGTGCTGGCCGGGTCGCTGGGGATGCTGCCCAGCGCGTCATTGGGTGAGGGAAGGTTGGGCCTGTATGAGCCGATTCACGGCTCGGCGCCGGACATCGCCGGGAAGGGCATCGCCAACCCGATTGGCACGATCCTCAGCACGGCCATGCTGCTGCGCAGCTCGCTGGATCTGGAGGATGAGGCGCGCGCGGTCGAGGGGGCAGTTGAGCAGGCGCTCGGCTCCGGAGCGCGGACGGCTGACCTGGGCGGCGATGCCGTCCTTTCGACTGCTGAAATGGGCGACGCGATATGTGAGCATCTGACAGGGTAGCAGGGTAAGTGAGCAGCGCGCTGCGATATCGCCCGCTGCTCACTCTTTTATCCTTTTCGCCTGGCTCACGGTCGATGAATTGACCGGGTTATGTCCTCGGTGTGGGGGGAATGTCCTGGTGTACGGCATCCTCGCCGACGTATTCCCCGCCGGTGCCGTTCACAACCTGTCCGTGAGGCCACCGCTGTAAGGCATTCGGCAGAAGGGATGAGCGCACGACGACGCAGGCAACCTTGTAGCGCCGCTCGTCGATAAGACGCAGACCTTCCATCAGCCCTTCCTGACGCAGAAATTCCAATGGGCCAAATTCGTCGATGATCAGCAGGTCGCTGGCAGAGACATCGCCCAAGACGCGATCCCCCCAGGCCATCACCTCAGGGTCGAACTGCCACTGTGTAGTCACCAATTCGGCTGTTCTGCCCGCACGCAACTCTGCCAGTCTGCGGCGCTCGTTGGTCCCCAGATCGATCAGGTCAATGGCCGATTTGTGCCCATCTTCGAATACGGCCGGAGAGAGCACCCCCCTGACGGTTAGACCCTTCTCGCGGGCGTGTTTTACCAGTTGGGCACACCAGGTAGTTTTTCCCATGCCGCTCAGACCGGTAACCAGAACGAGTTGAGGGGTATGTTCGCTGTTGTTGAATATCATGCTCAACGAAGAGTCCGGTCGCCTCAGAGACTCCGGGGACACCAGCAGGGGACGTCGAGGCAGAATAGCACGTGGGGTGTTCTTTCCGCTTGCCTGTTCGTAGATCACTTCTGTTCGCATGCCGTAGGCCGACGAGAGCAGCGGCTCGGTGAGTGTCTCCTGTGGGGTTCCGTAGGCCATCACATGCCCCTGTTTCAGCAGCAGCACGTGGTCGGCATAGGACAGTGCGTTATTGGGGGCGTGGGATGAAATGATAAACGAAAGCCCCTGCCGGGCCAGTTGATCGACCACCTCAAGGACCCGGTGCTGGTTGCTCAGGTCGAGGTGGGCCGAAGGCTCGTCCATCAGCAGAAAGTCGCATCTTTGTGCCAATCCTCTGGCGATCAAAACAAGCTGGCGCTCGCCCCCGCTGATTTCTGTATAGGGACGATTCTGAAGGTCAGATAGGCCCACGCTCTCCAGGGCTTCATTGGCAATGGCGTAGTCGTCGCGCGTCGGCCCTCCAAACAACCCCAGATGGGGAGCCCGGCCCATCAGCACCATTTCACGGACGGTGTAGGCGAAAGCCGGGATGTGAACCTGGGGGATCAGCCCTACCTGGCGCGCTCTTTCCCCCGGCGTGTACAGATGGATGTCTTCTCCATTGAGCAGCACCCGTCCCTGAGCGGGCTTGCGAATCCCGGCCAGGCAGGAGAGAAGCGTTGTCTTTCCGCTGCCATTGCGGCCCAGCACATACAGGGTTTGGCCCGCCTCCAGCTTGAGCGATACATTGTGCAGGACCGGCTCCCCAGGGAGATAGGCGTAACTCAGGTGCTGTGCCTCCAGGTGCATGCTCACCACCCTGTCCGGTTACGGCGCAAGAGTACGATCAGCAGCGGCACGCCGATCAGCCCGGTCAGCACACCCAGCGGGACTTCCCCAGGCAGCAGCGTGCGTGCCACGTTGTCAATTAACAGCATGAAGGCTGCTCCCAGGCTCAGGGAGGCCGGAATCAGGCGTTTGTGGTCCGGCCCAACCACGATCCGCCCCGCATGGGGCATCACCAGCCCCACCCAGCCGATCACGCCGCTTACCGAAACGGCGATAGCGGTCATCAGCGTTGCGCAGACGATGATCGCCAGCTTCAGCCGCACGGGATTAATCCCCAGCGCGGCGGCTTCGTCGTCTCCTAACGATAGGATGTTCAGCCGCCAGCGGATCAGCCACAGGAAGGCCGAGCCTGCTACGGTAATGGCCGATAAGCCGGGAATGTTGCGCCACGTCACGCTCGTCAGGCTGCCCAACAGCCAGAAGGTGATGGCGGGCAGCGTGTCGAGCGGGTCGGCGACGTACTTCAGAAGCGATGTCAGGGAGCCAAAGAGCGAGCCAACCAGGATGCCCATCAGGGTCAGGATCAGTATGGGGGTGCTCTTGTACAGGCGGCTGCCGAAAAACGCCAGCGAGACGGCCAGCAGGCCGAACAGGAACGCCGACAATTGAACCTGCCAGGGACGGCCCAGCAGCAGGAGCGCAAGCGCCGCACCAAACCCGGCCCCCGACGTGACGCCCAGGATATTCGAATCGACTAGCGGGTTCTTGAAGATACCCTGAAATGCGGTGCCGGTGCTGCCCAGGCTGGCCCCGATCAAGAGCGCAGCCAGAGCACGCGGCAGACGCACCCGGAGGATCAATAGCTGAGCGGCATCTGGAACGTCGACGGCCAGATCGGGAAACAGGGGGGAGAGCAAAACCCGCCCCACATCCACCAGCCCGATCTCATAGCGCCCCAGCGCCAGCGCCAGGAAGAACAAAACGAGCGGCAGGGCTAACAACAACCAATCAGTCCAGTAGTGCTGGATGAAGGTTAGCCCTGCCGGTGAGCCGTCACTCGATCTTGCAGAGCGCGGCAACTTCTTCGGCTTGGATAGCGTAGCCATAGAATGTGTTGTAGAAGTACTCTGTTTCCGTTGCGCAGTCCAGCTCAACTAGGTCTGGATAAAGACGCTGTGCCATCCAGATGATACCTAAAACCGAGTCGGGTGCGGGGGTATCCCAGGGCGCAACCAGCTTAGGCATCCGGTATACGCGTCCGGCCTGCACGGCATCCAGGATTTGCCATTCTGGGCTTTCGGTAATGGCTTCGACGCTGGCTCCACCGTAGGGCGGCACGATGATCACCTCTGGGTTCCAGATCGCTATTTGCTCCAGGTTAACGTCGTTCCAATAGCCGCTTAGCTCGGCGCTGGCCGAGATGCCGCCAGCCGCCTCGATAATGGCCGTCTGGTACATGTCACCGCTGGCGACCCGCAGCGGCTCGGTGCCGGTGAACAGCACACGCACACGCTCCTCATCCGAAAGCGCGGCGGTCTGCTCCACGACAGCCTTAAACACGGAATCGTAGTAAGCCACCCATGCCTCAGCCTGCGCGGTGGTATTGGGACCGAACAACTGACCGGACAGCAACATTGCTTCTTTGAGCCGCTCAGGGGTCTCGGCATCAAACAGGAAAACCGGGATACCCAATTCGGCGGCCACGTCGATCCACTGCGTTCGGGCACTGGCGGCAATCAAGTCAGTTTCCAGGGCGACTGCCTCCTCGGCGTTGAACTCTTGCTGGGTGAAATGCTCTTCGCCCATGATCTCCTGATACTGGGGGTCGATGCGCTCCATCGCGGCTGCCCCCGCAGGGTCGCGCGCGCCCAGGTAGCTCGCTGCCACCAGACGATCTCCTGCCCCAACCCCATATATCAGGAAGGTTGTGGGGCCATGTGCACTGATCACATGCCGTACCGGCTGGGGGACCTCAACGGTGTTGCCCGCCTGGTCAGTCAACGTGACGACAGCGGGCAGCATACCTTCGTCTATCAAGACCTGCTGCCCGTCAGGTGAGATGGCAAAAGCAGCGAAATCCGCCGCGTCGGTTGAATCACTGACGGTTAGCAGTGCCGCTTCCGGCAGGAAGTATACCGGAGAAGCGGAAGAATCGGCGACAGTCCCTTCTGAGGTAGTCGCAACCAGATCGGCGTCGGCATCGACAAAGGCCGGCTGCTCGCCATCGAAGAGTGAGGTGTAAAGCGCGGCAACGGCCGGTTGCAGCTCAGGCTCAGCCTGGATGGTAAACCGGGCAGTGCCGGTTGGCTCAGGTTCTTCGGTAGGTGTGAGGGCCTCTTCTGTGGGGGGTGCTGCCTGCTCCACAGGAGCGGCACTCTCCTCGGTTGATACAGGTTCTTCGGTCGCCGCCGTTGGTGCACAGGCGGCACCCAGTACTGCGATCAGCAGCAATAAGAGATATCTCAATCTGCGACTGAGCTCCATTATGCCTCCTTGGCTCATTGGGATAGTCTATTTACAACGCACATATTCACATTCAGAATAGTACGCTGTGCCGGGCGGAAAGTCAAGGTTTGGGAACCTTCAGGGCCGTCTACATGCACGAATGATACATTTGCCACCTCTGGTTGATTGGTATGTACGGAGGAAAGTGGAGCACCCATGGTGACCGTGCTCAGGGAGAGAGCCGCCGGGGGAGAAAGTCGTGCCCGGCCTCGAACGCGCTGCAACACTTTAGTGACTCAACTGCATAGTGTCTAAATCTATCCTTCACACTTTCTGAACAACTTTTCGTTAACCTAGAGCGGGATCAGGTGCTTATACCCTTCTCTGCCGGGCGACCCGCTTTAAACTCCTGAATGACCGACGCAAATCGGAGTCGAACACTATGCATACACTCTCAGACCAGTTAGCGGAGCAGGGGACAGAACCAATATCGGTTGGCACCGAAGAGCGTCCCTCCCTCTCGCCCTTGCATGTGTTAAGAGGCACACTCTTTCGTCCGCGCGCCACCTTCGAGACGATGCGTCACGCCAGGCGAACGCACTGGTGGTTGGTTCTTATCCTCATGCTTGCCGCTACCACGCTGCTTTCATATGCCACAGTCACAGTGCGAATGAACATGTTCCGGGGGGCTGCGTTCCCGGAAGGCTTCACACCTCCAGACCAGGCTCAGATGCCCGAAGGTGCGGAGGTGCAGTCCGCCGGGGCGTCAAGCTCAGTGACCTCCATTCTCCTTCCCGCCGCCACAGGAGTAGCGGGGGCGTTCTTCGGCTACCTGATCAGCTCAGTGGTGATTTTTGGCATGAGCCTCGTGATGGGTGGCAAGGCTGAATTCAAGCAAGTTTTCCCCGTGGCGGTCTGGGCTACCCTGCCGCTGGTGGTGCGCAAATTAGTTCACGCCACCGTTACTCTGGTGACCGGCAAGACGATTGTGGCAGGCTTCAGTGGGGTGCTTACAATGGCCGAGGCGGCTTCCGTGCCGTTTCTTTACACCTTGCTTGGACAGTTCGATGTCTACCTGGTCTGGAGCCTGCTGCTGCTGGGGATTGGGACGGCGGTGACATCGAAGCTGAGCAGGGGCAAGAGCGCCGCTGTGGTGCTGACCTATCTGGCGGTCGCAGCGGGTCTTTTGCTGGCGTCGAATTGGGCCAACAGCGTCTTAGCGGATCTGTTTGGCACGAATCTGGGCATGCCCGGAATGATGGGGCCGATGCGCAGGAGATAAGCCCCACATGGCCTTAATTGCAATCAGCGGGCTGAGACGCTACTACCTGATGGGAAACACGATTGTAAAAGCCATCGATGGCGTTGATCTGACCATCGACGAAGGTGAGTTCCTGTGTTTGATGGGCCCCAGTGGGTCGGGCAAAAGCACACTGCTTAACCTGTTGGGCGGATTGGACAGCCCTGACGAGGGAAGTATTGCCGTTGGCGGTCGGGAGATAACCAAACTGGATGAAAATGGCCTGGCAGCTTATCGCCAGAAGCAGATCGGATTTGTCTTCCAGTCGTACAACCTGATCCCGACCATGACGGCTCTTCAGAACGTTGAATACCCCATGATTTTCTCAGGCGTTTCTCGACAGGCCAGGCGGGAAAGGGCAGTTCGCCTGTTAACCGAGGTGGGGCTTGGGGATCGCCTGGATCACAAGCCCACCGAGATGTCCGGTGGGCAGCAGCAGCGGGTTGCCGTTGCGCGCAGCATGGTTAACCAACCGATGATTCTGCTCGGCGATGAGCCAACAGGCAATCTTGACACCAGGACGGGCGAGGAGATCCTTAACCTGTTCGCGCGTCTTAACCAGGGTGGGGAGACCCTCGTAGTAGTCACCCACGACGCGCGGATTGCCAAATACGCGACCCGGACCATCCACATGCTTGATGGGCACATCGTCTCAGATAACAATCGATCACTTCAGGAGTTATAGCATCATGGATAGACGTGCGCGCATTGCACTCCTCTCACTGATCGTGTTGGCGCTCTGTGTCGTCTCAACCGCAAGTTTTCTGATATCTCCACCGGAGGTCTATGCCGGGGTTGCCGCGCAGAATACCTGCCCCAACCCGGGTCTCGGGGCAGTTACGATTACAGGCATCGACCCTTCCTCGATCTGGAATACGTCGGCCACCACAATAATGGTGTTTGGGACCGGCTTTGACGCCGGGGCGGTCGTGGTTCTGGAAGGCTACAGTGCGTTGAACACCACGACCGTCGACGCCACCCTGCTCACGGCGGAAGTCCCGGCAGGCATACCGGGGAGTAGAAATGGGAAAAGGTATGATGTCACCGTCTACAATCAAACCAATCCGCAGACAGACTGTGACATACTCCCAAATGGTCTGAGGGTATACACCAAATCCACGCCTGGGCCGACAGACACACCTGAGCCGACCGGCACGCCTGTGCCCACCGATTTTGTGCGTCCCTCCCTCATCGTTCAGTCGTATGGTGCCAGCTCGACGGTGCTTTCGCCCGGTCAGGACATCGACTTTGAAATGACGCTGCAAAACCTGGGACAGGTAAAGGCCACCAATATTATCGTCACGTTTCTCTCGGGTGATCTGATCCCTCGTGTAACCGGGGGGGTTCACTCCATACCCGACCTGTCCCCTCAGCAGTCCTACCGTTTCTTCCAACCTCTGCGGGTGGACAGCAGTCTATGGGACTATGAAGCCATTCTCGAAGTGGAAGCCAGTTATACAGACCAATATGGTAATGACTACTCCGAAACCTTTGATCTGAGCTTCCCGATTTATCTGGCTGCTTCGACGGCCACACCGACTGCCACGCTCAGTGTGCGTCCAGACGTGATCATCGAGGCCTATGAAACAGAGCCTGATATGCTGACGGCTGGGAACACCCTCCAGTTGGACCTCGACGTGGTAAACGTCAGTCCTGAGATGGCCCGTCAGATCATTATCCGGCTTAATCTAACCGACACAAGCCTGGAAACGCTGGCACCTTTGAGCAGCAGCAATGAGCGATACATCGACCAGCTTGATACAGGGGCCAGGACTCGTGTGACCTACAATCTGGCCGTTAATGGCGATGCAGAGGCCGGGCTGGTGCCCGTCGAGTTTGAAATATCGTATATCGACAACTACAACGTGCAGTACACCGAGACAGAGACCATTAGTCTGCGCATTGATACAATCCCGCTTTTCTACATCAGCCTGTTCAATCCAGTCCCAGATGTCATCAACGTAGGCGACTCCTTCGAGATTCCCATTCAGGTGATCAACATTGGTCAGCACTCGATCAACGTGAATACCGTCGAGGTGATCAGCGATCAACTGGAAATTACGGATGGCTTGCTCTTTATCGGCGAGCTTGACAGCGGCACATCAGGCTCCCTGGTCGCGCAGGCGAAGGCGTTGGAACCGGGTGCGGCGACGGTGGAGGTGCATGTCAATTACCTGGATGCTTTCCAGCAGCCCCGAGTGTACATCCAGGACTTAACGTTTGAGGTGCAGGGCGAAACGGCGCAAGAGGCCCAGGCAGAAGCCGAGGGCATGGGGGGAGCCAACCAGCAGTGGGGGGCAGCCCAGGAAATGACGGTGTGGCAGCGGATCAAGCAGGCATTGTTAGGCTTCTTCGGCCTGGCCGTGCAGAGCCAGGGCGGCGGTGCTCGCGGCATGATGCCCAGTGGATGAGGTGGAAGGCCAGCCATGAACTTTAGAGACCTGATGTCACTGGTCGTTGCCAATCTAAACCGCATGCGGGGCCGTGTGATCATGACCATGATGGGCGTCGTCATCGGTACGGCAGCGATCGTGATCTTGATCTCGCTGGCATCAGGGCTACAGGCCAGCACAGTGGAAAACTTCGAGCAGTTTGGCACCCTGAACCAGATCACCGTCTTTTCCGGTTCGCGCTTTGGAGGGGACTCGTCTGAGGAGGGCCTCACACCGGCGGTAATCAATGAACTCGAGGAGATCGACGGCGTCGTCGCGGTGACCCCCGAGGAGCAGTTCAGCGGCCAAGCCACGCTGAAGTACAACCGGCTGGAGGGTTTTGCCAGCATATATGGCATTGACCCCCAGGCGATACCCGACCTTGGCTTCGAGGTGGCAGAAGGTGCTGCGACGCTCGGCTCCGGCATGGTGATCGTCGGCTCCGGGGTTGGCAGCAGCTTTAGCGAGTCCGGCTCATCTTCGAGGGGAGGCCCCCGCGGACCGGGAGGCGGCTTTTTCGGGCCGGGAGGCTCGCCCAATTCAGATTCAGACTCCGATACGGAGACGCTTGACTTATACGGCCAGACGCTCCAGTTAGAAATGAGACGAATGAATGAGAACGAACAGGAGACACGCACCATACGCCTGTTTGTGGCCGGGGTGCTGGAGTCTACAGGCGGTAACCAGGATTACAGTGTCTATGTGTCCTTGAAGGACCTGGAAGGTATGTTGGCATGGGCACAGGACGAACGTCCGAACTGGCTCCAGGATGGCTACTCGCAGGTGATCGTGATTGCCGAGCAGGACGCAGAGACAACGCTTGAGGTCACGGAGGAGATAACCGACCGGGGGTATTTCACCATGTCAACCACGTCGGTTGTCGAAAGCCTGAACAGCACCTATCTGCTGATCGAGGCCGTGCTGGGCGGGGTGGCTTCCATTGCGTTGTTCGTGGCAGCAATCGGGATCGCCAACACCATGATTATGTCGGTATTGGAGCGCACCCGCGAAATTGGCCTGATGAAGGCGGTGGGCGCACGTAATCGGGACGTGATGGCCGTGTTCATCACAGAGGCAGGTGTCATCGGTCTGATGGGCGGGGTCGTGGGCGTTGTAATCGGCATAGCAATTGCACAGCTTATTGGTGCTATTGCAGGCAGCGCGATGGCAACTCAGGGCACCGAAGCAACCACCGTTGTTTCCACGCCGCTGTGGCTTCCTGTTTTTGCCATCATCTTTTCGGTGGTGATCGGACTGGGAGCCGGCATCTACCCGGCTTTCCGGGCTGTACAACTGGACCCGGTGCAAGCACTGAAATACGAGTGAAACCATGAGGATCAAAAAAGTGAAAGGAATGAATATGCGTACGAAATGTTTCGCTTTGTTTATCACCTCGATCATGCTGATTGGCATGCTGGCGGGCTGTACCTCGAAACAGGCGGGGACTGCACCCCCTGAGGGCGATGCAGCCGCACAACAAGAAGCCGCACAGCAAGCTGAACCAGCAAGCCCTGGCACTCCCCCTGCTGGCGGTGGTGGGCCTGGCTTTCCTGCCAATGACACATTTATGAGCGTCAACCAACTGGCCCTGGGCACACTGTACTTGCAGGGGACGGAGCACCCCATCATGGCGGATCAGGCATCGGTGCTGCTGCCCCTCTGGGAGCAGTTGAACACACTGTGGGAGGGCGAAGATGTAGATCAGGCGCAGATCGAGGACGTGCTGTCTCAGATCAATGGCGCGATGACGACAGAGCAGACAACCTTGCTCTCAGACCTTTCCTGGGAAGACCTGGCCGCCTGGGCGCAGGATGAGGGGTACATGGCCGGCTTCAGGGGCGGCCAACCAGGCGAAGGTGGGGGTGGGCCTCCTCAGATGAGCGAGGAAGAGCTTGCAACGGCACAGGCGGCTCGCGCTCAGGGCACACCTCCCGAAGGAGCACGGGGGGAGGGCGGGCCCCCCGAAGGAGGACCGGGGCAACGTCCTGGAATAGCCACAATTGACGCGGTTATTACAATGCTTGAAGGCATTGTCAACGGCTAATCCTGCGTCATCAGCATGCGCCGGGCCGGGGGAGTCTCAACTCCCGTTTTTACAAATCTCAAATCAATTCTACAGAATGTCTGAACAACTTTCGTGTATGGTCAGGATAGCTACGTTCAACCGGCGTGTTGGTCCTTCTGAGCGACAAGGAGGGAACGTATACGAAAGACGGAGGGGAAGATGTTCTTATCTTCCCCTCCTTTTGTGGGCAGGCGAGAACCCCCGGCGGGCTGCTCGGCGTGGATCTAAAAAACATCTCAATCATCTCTTCACAATTTCTGAACCGTTATCTTGTATTTTCTGGACAGTGAAGGTCGACCAACATGCCGGTAGCTACGAGTGTGGAAAAGACAAAGTCGGCTACAGACAACAGCAGTATAATGGATGTCAGTCCGTTGGGGCGGTCACACTTCGATTGGATGGACCGGTTCAGGAAGGTAGAGCGTCAAGTGGCTAAATGTGTTCTTGTAGTCGACGACAAGCAGAGTTTGCGGCGGCTAGTTAAGAGCTATCTTGAGCAGGAAGGATTCCGGGTCGTAGAGGCATCTGATGGGCGAGAGGCCCTGTTTGTGGCCCGTCATGAGAAGCCGGATCTCATCATTCTCGACTTGATGATGCCTGAGATGGACGGCTACGAGTTTATGCGGCTTCACAGAAAGGAAGCCGACACGCCGGTCATCATGCTGACGGCCAAGCTGGAAGAAAATGACAGGGTGTTGGGCCTGGAGATAGGCGCAGATGATTACGTGACCAAGCCATTCAGCATGCGTGAGATGGTAGCACGCGTGCGTGCGGTTCTGCGCCGCACCAACAAGGACTCTGTCAAGTCAGAAGTTCTACGAGCAGCGGATATTGTGGTTGATCGCTCCGGGCATCTGGTCGTTGTCGGGGATGTTCACGTCGATTTGACGCCCTCGGAGTTTGATTTATTGGTGGCGCTTATGTCAGCCCCGGGCCGGGCTTTCTCCCGGTTTGAATTACTGGAACGCCTGCGGAGAGGCCTGGCTTTTGAGGGTGTTGAGCGCACCATTGACGTTCATATCCGCAATCTGCGTGCCAAGATAGAGCCTGATCCCGGCAATCCTCGCTATATCGAAACAGTATACGGAGTTGGCTACCGGTTCACTATGGATTGATCGGATGAAATCTGATGCGCTCCCTTGCCTTTAAGCTCACGCTGGCATTTCTTATAGTTGCGTTAACAGGTTCCGTCGTGGTGGCCCTGTCAGTCCAACTACAGACCCGGCGGGAATTCGACCGCTATGTGCTGCAACTTGTTCAGAGTGAGTTTGTCGCAGAACTGCTCGAATACTATCAGACGAATGGTAGTTGGGATGGTGTACAGACTCAGTTTCCTGCCCAGCCTAACCCAAGTGGGGCCAGGGAGCCTCGTCGTTTTGAAGCGCCCCCGTTCTCTATTGTCGATGCAGCGGGACAGGTTGAATACGGTCCACCAGATCTGATTGGGGAACAGATCGTTCTCGACAAGCGAGCAATACCGTTGGAAGCAGATGGTGAAGTTGTTGGATGGATCGTGCCAGGCTTTGTAGATCAGCGCTGGACGCCAGGGACACCTGAGCGGGCCTTTATGAGCAACCTCAACCGGTGGATCCTGATCAGCGCAGCAATAGCTACCGTGTTGGCATTGGTGATTGGTGTCTTACTGGCACGAACCATCGCGCAGCCCATACGCAAACTCAGAACGGCGACGCAGGTCATCGCCGGTGGTGATCTGGGATACCAGGTGACCATTCGGGCGAAAGATGAACTGGGCGAACTGGCCGATTCGTTCAACCGGATGAGCGCGGACCTGGCCCGTTCCAATGATTTACGTTACCAGATGACCGCCGATATTGCGCATGACCTGAGGACGCCTTTAAGCGTCATCCTTGGGTATACCGAAGCCTTGAGCGAAGGCAAGCTGGACGGTTCATCCGAGGTCTTCGGCGCGATGCACGAAGAGGCACAGCATTTACAGAGACTGATCGAGGATCTGCGAACACTATCCCTGGCAGATGCCGGAGAGCTTCCACTCATGCAGCGATCGGTGAAGCCCGTGACTTTGCTGGAGCAGGTAGCCATCGCTCATAAGCCGCGTGCCCAGGATAAGCATATTTCCATCGAAGTAAAGGCATCGCAAAGGCTGCCCGAAATACGTATTGACCCCGATAGAATGGCACAGGTGCTAGGGAACCTGGTAAGCAATGCGCTGCGATATACGCCGGTGCAAGGTCATATCCGGTTGGTGGCTGAGGGGGCTGACGGAAATGTCATGCTCAAGGTGATAGATAACGGCCTGGGCATTCCGGCAGAGGATCTGCCTTACATATTTGATCGCTTCTATCGGGCTGACAGGTCGCGACAACTCCACGAAGGCGAATCGGGATTGGGCCTTTCAATTGCCAAGTCGATTGTCGAGGCACACGGCGGCTCAATCACTGTGGAAAGCATTCCCGGTGAAGGTTCGACTTTCACGATTGCCATTCCGGTTCAATCGGAGACCTGATATCCCGCACCGCCCTGTGACCCCAGTGGCCGGAGAAAGCCCAACATTTTGCGAATCAAGCTGTTGACTTTTCCGATCTAACAGGTCCCTATTCGTAGGCAAGCGACTCGCGCACACTTATCCGTGATGCCCGCTGGGCAGGTATCAGGCTGGCCAGGGTAGCGATGACCAGCACTATACCGAGCCAGGCCATGATGCCGACCGTCGAGAAGGTGAAATCCAGAGGACGCTCAAAAAGCGCTTCGCCTACCAGCTTGATAAAAGCACGGCTCGCCGGGATGCTGAACACTGTTCCCGCTATCCAGCTCAAAAACCCGATCACCAGCCCTTCAGTGATGATGACGCCGCGCACCGCGCCATCGGATGCGCCAATGGCGCGCATGACGCCGATCTCGCGGGTGCGTTCCAGCACGTTGAGGCTCATGGTGCCCGCCAGCCCCAACCCGCCGACGGCCCCAAGCATAACGGTCATGGCCAGCAGGAAACTGACCAGGAAGTTGAACTGCTCGATGCTGGCTCCGATTATTGAGCCTAAGGTCATTGACTGGGTGACGCCGATCCCAACCTGCTCAAAGTGCTCCTCCAAAGCTCCGGCTACTTCTTTCTGGTAGGACTCGCTGGACTGCTTGGTGCCCACGATCAACACAAACGACTGGCCGGGCGCTCCCTGGACGCGCGACAGGTAGTCGAAATTGGTGTAGGCGAAGTTTTGCCCGACCAGGTTAAGGATGCCTACAACCCGCCACTTCCGCCTCGTATCTCCCATCAGCAGCATGATCTCATCTCCTACCCTGATGTCAGGCTCGTCACGGAGCAATTCGCTGCTGAGGACAATGTCGTTCTCGTCGCCGGGGCGCAGCCAGCGCCCTTCCAGCAAGGTTGGCTCGATGAAAGGCGTGTCGGCGGGTGGGCCGAAGACAGTGAAGGTTGACCCTTCAGAGCCGTCTGGCCTGATACGTTGCATCCGTGCAAACGCCCAGCCCTCAACGTCGACCACACCCGGCACACGGTAAGCCTCGCGCTCAAGCTGTTGCATCCGGTAGGGGCCGTCGAGGGCCAGTTGCACATCGTAACTGAACAGCCGCGTGATCTTACCCAGTTCAGCAATCATCGAATCACGCACATTCACGACGGCAATAAAGGTCATTCCCGCCAGGGTAAGGGTTGCCAGGGTGAGCAACAGCCTCGCCCTACGTCGGAAGGTGTTCCGCAGGGAGAGCAAGGTCGGGCGGGGGAGAGCGCGCACTTTTGCCAGTACGCGGTCGATCAGCTCCGACTTAGCGGTTTCGCTGATACCGTAATCGCTGACGGCCTGTCGCACTGTGACTCGCGTTCCACTCAGGATGGGGATCATGGCGGCCAGCATGGGCATGATCAGCGCTACCAGGATCTGGAGAACAAAGATGTAGGGGGGCAGGCGGAGGTCCGCAACGTCAATATTTAAGAACTCTGCAACGCGGCCTATGGCTACAGAGGCAAGGGCCGCGCTCAACGGTATGGCTATGACCAGAGCCATCAGACCGTACAGGACGATCATCGTGAGATAAATGCCGATGACGTGCGTGCCCGTTGCACCAATGGCCTTCATCATGCCGATCTGGCGCTTCTGCTGCGCAAGCACCGCCGATGTTGTGTTGATGATCAGAAACCCGCTCAGAAACAGCGCGAAGAAGCCAATGCCAAGCAGGATTCTGATAAATGCCCGTGTCGTGTCAGCCGCCCAGTGTTCCCCGGGTTTGTCGGTATCAACCGAACTCACCTCGTATCCGTCGCGTTCCAGCCGATCCTTAACTTCGGCGGCCACTTTCTCGATCTGGGCCAGATCGGTGATCTCCCCGGCGGGCATGATGCTTAGGGTGCTAAATTCGCCTGAGTAGCCAAGCCAGCGCAGGGTCTCAAGCGTGACGTAGCCGACTAATTGGGGATACAGGGCGGGGGGAACTGCCTTGAGATCGTGGACTGTTCCGGCGAACACCAGTTCCCGTTGCTGGTTGTCGAACTGTTCAATCGTGATGGTATCCCCGATCTGAGCATCGGCCATCTCGGCAGAAGTGCGTTCAAAAAGAATCTCTCGCCGGTTGGGGGGCCATGTGCCCTCTTCCGGTATGATGAGATCGATCTCCTGATCCTCATAGCTGGGTATTGCGTACAGGCTCAGGAGAGTCCATTCATCCCTGGCTTTAAACTGCACCAGGGCTGAAGCCCTTCCCTCTGCATAAGCGACCGACCGTATTCCCCGCACAGACCGGACGAGTTGCTCGTCAAAGCCCGAAACACTGATGCTTATGGGGGTCGGGTTAATGGCAGCGTACTGCTCGTTCATGTCGCGGAGTAAGATCTCCTGGGTAGTGAATACGCTGCCGAAGGCAATGACCCCCACCGAGATAGCCATGACAACCAGAAAAGTTCGGCCTTTGTTCGCTAATACGTCACGTATAACTTTGCGCCAGCGCGGGCTGATGATCATGTAAAAAACACTCCTTGGGGGCACACTTACGGCGCAAGCAGATTAAGCCGGACAGTCATGCGGGGTGCTCTGTATGAAACAGGGTGAGTGTAAAAACGCCATTTCCATCAGCGGGCAAGAGGCTCTTTCTGGGTGTATTTTCGCTGGTCACGGGCATTGGCTACAATTGAAAGGGTTCATTGTGCCGCGAACACAGTGGAACTTACCAATACCACCAAACCCGAAATCTGTCAATTCGGGGTAGTGCCTTCTCCCTGGGGAAGAGCTTGTGCTTGGCTGAAGGATGATACGTTTTTTCAAGGAGCTGTCGACCGAGGACGAAGCGCTATCAGGCAGCAAGGGTTACACACTGGCCCGGCTTTACTGCGCCGGTTATCCCGTACCTGATGGGTTCATCGTTCTGCCGGGGGCATTTGCCGGTGATGATCTTACCCCTGCTGCGTGGAGGCAGGTCCGTGCGGCGATAGACCGTCTGAAGGAGTCGGGTGATGCTGCGCTGGTCGTACGCTCTTCGGCGTCGGGTGAGGACGCCGGTGGTGCTTCGTTCGCGGGCCAATACGAGACCGTGTTACAGGTTCGAACCCCGGAAGAGATACGAGAGGCCATCCGGCGCGTGCGCCGGTCACAGCGCCAGGAGCGTGTACAGGCATACGGTCAGGCGGTCGGCTTAGAAGGCTCCTGCCGGGTGGCGGTTATTATCCAGCGCATGGTGCAGGCCGATATGGGGGGAGTCGTTTTCACGGTTAATCCGGTGACCGGCAGCCGCGACTGTATGGTCGGCAACATGGTTTATGGGGGGGCGGGGCAGATGGTGGCCGGGGAAGTCGATGCTCTGTCCTTTACCCTGGGCAGGCCGGGCGGTGAGTATGAAGGCCCGGCTGAGCTAAACGCGTTTGCGCCTGAACTGTACCACATGGCCGAACGTCTGGAGGTAGAGCTTGGCTCTCCGCAGGATATCGAGTGGGCCATTTCAGGGGAGCGGCTCTACCTGCTCCAGAGTCGTCCCATCACGACACTGTGCGGATATGATCCCATAACTGGCGAGTGCAACGACTCTCTGACCGGAGACTTCCTCTGGGTAAGCGGCAACTTTGGCGAGGCAGTGCCAGGTGTCATGTCGCCCTACACCTGGTCACTCATCAAGATCTACTTCGAGGAAGAACGGACTCTCCACGCCCTGGGCAGACTATACCCTACCATCGGGAACATCTGCGGGCGGTTGTATATGAATGCCAGCGTGTGGCTATCGGCGTCCGCTGCGATGGGCGCCGACCCTCGAAAGGTAATGGAGGCCTCTGCCTCCATGTATGGTGACGTTCCGAGAGATGTGAGTATTCCGATTATCCCTGTTTCACTCTGGTGGGTAGTGGGGGGCATCCCCGGCGTTCTACAGGCGAGGCGGCGCTTGAGGGAGCTGGTCGAAGAACTACCCGAATTTGCCGAACAGGCCCCCGTGCTCGTCCACGAGATAGAGGGACGTATTCGCGCCGTCGATGACCCGACCGAACTGGCTGCCTTGTGGCGAGATACACTGACTCCACTGCTCCAATGGGCTGCGTTAGTATTGCTGGCCTGCAATTGTGAGCTTCAGAACGCAATCGGCAAGCTGCAAAGAGACATCCAAGGACTGGCAGACGTGGAAGACGCCGATGCCCTGCTGTCGGGCTGGAGCACGGTATCGGATCATATTGAGAGCCTTGGCCCCCTGGTGGGGCTGATCAAGATTTTGCGCGGCGAGATGGACCGCGAGACGTACATCAAGGACTATGGGCACAGAGGGGTGGATGAGTTCGAATTCTCGAAGCCCGGCCAGTGCGAAGACCCGGACTGGATAGACCGGCAGTTAGTCGAGGTCGCCGCCAGCGCCGACGAGATCGAAGCAACACTGGCCCGACGGCAAAGAATCCGCGAAGATGCCTGGCAGCAGTTCGAAGCAGAGCATCCGCAGCAGGCCGAGATGATCAGGCCACACCTGGATCGGGTTTCTCAGGCGATCCATTTACGAGAGAAAACACGCTCGGAGGTGACGCGGGTGATGAGGCTGGCACGGGCATTTGCGCTCCGGGCCGGGGCGATCACCGGGCTGGGCGACGACGTTTTCTTCTTATCGATTGAGGAAGTGCTAGCCGTGTTGGACGGGGTCGATGCTCCGGTTCGGTTTATCCCCGCGCGACGCGAAACAGACGCACGTTACCGCCAACTGCCGCCCCTGCCAGCCGTCATCCGGGGGCGGTTTGACGCTTTCGAGTGGGCAGCGAACCCGGACCGGCGGCGTGACCTGTTCGATGCCAGCGCCCCGCCGCCTGCGGTCGGCACAGAGACAGTCCGAGGACTCCCGGCAACTGCCAGCACAGCCGAGGGAAGAGTGCGCGTGCTGGAGAGCCTGGACGAAGCCGAGCAGCTCAGGCCCGGCGAGGTACTGGTAACGAGCAAGATGAACATCGGCTGGACTATCCTCTTCCCGAAGTGTGCGGCGGTTGTGACGGATGTCGGCGCGCCGCTCTCGCACGCTGCTATTGTGGCCCGCGAGTTGGGTATCCCTACCGTCGTCAGCTGCGGGAACGCGACCTCGCTCTTGCGTACAGGCACACGGGTTCGTGTGGATGGGACACGGGGCACTGTCAGCATCGTGACAGGCGAAAGCTGATCGAATCAAGCGTTGTCCGATTCACGGGAGTTGCCTTCCTGGCCCGGAGAGTCCCCGGAGGCCGAGGAGGTGGCTCCTTCAGTCACGCCGATGATGTAGTCTCTGGCAAGTTTTGCCCTCAGCAGCTCAAGCCAGAGATGTCGTGAACTGTCGAAGCCAGCTTCTTCGAGCCAGATTGGGTAGTGCACATCCATGTGACAGTCGGTCGTCTGGAGATGCTCAACCAGCAACTGCTCTATCTGGATGTGATTGTGATCGGTCTGGAGGAAGAAGGGGTAGTGATCGTGGAGGATCTTCTCCTGCCGGGCGGCTTTATCCGCCCACTCCACGTACCGGTTCTCCAGCCGCAGGGTGTCCAGCAAAGCCCTGACGCTCCCTTTCAGGTGCAGCTTGGTCATCAGCCACCTTTGAAGCCTGCGACACAGCGCCTGCTCACGCATCAAGTCGTTGAACTCTGCTTCGCTCAGGTCGTTCTCGGCCAGCCAGTCGTGGAACTGCTCTGTCTTTCTCAGACCGTGCCCGATGCGGAAGCGGCGGACTTCGTCGGCAACAGCCTGCTCTGTCACTTCGACCTGTAAGGTCTCGGCCAGGATGAGCACCAAAACCCGGTTGAGCGCATTGAAGTTGAAGGTCAGGAAGTCGGGCAAATGGAGGGCAACATAGCTGGCGATTGCGCCCAGGGGTACGTCAAACCCGTTGTGGGGCACAGTTCGATCACGGTCGTAAAGTGCCTCGAAGAGATGGGATCGAGTCAGGGAGAAGTCTACCTCTAAGGGGGGGAGGGTCTCCGGCAGAGTCTTGATCGTTTCAAGCAGCTCGACGGTATCCTGTTTTTTCACGTCGACGTAGCTGCCCTCGACAAACTCCTCAAGGGCGTCGATTGTTTCCTGTGGCATGCCATCACCGGCGGCCCGGCGGAAGATCAGTGGGAAAGATCGCTCCGGGTAGTAGAGTGCCTTGGCAATGCCGACCAGTTTTTCGGCAGTTGCCGCGTCGATTACCTCTCCTTCGACGGCGCGTTTCAGGGTCATGCGAATGTTGACCATCGGGACCGAGAGGGGAAGATAGCCATCCTGGGCTGTGCCATGCACCAGCGCGACCTCGTCGTCATCGGTCAATTCGCCGCTTTTGTACATCTGGTAAATTTTGCCGACCCCGACCATGCCAAATACATCGGTTTCGGCAGCCCGCAAGGCTCCCATGCTGCTTGAGCCGTAGACTCGCACGCCCTGCTCAAGCGCATAGAGGATCTCTTTGTGCCACACCGCCAGTGACTGGGAGAAGACGCCGTCGACCAGGCCGATGACATCCGGCCTATGGGTGGTGACTGCGCTCAGGAGATCGGCCTGGCCTGCCGGTGGGAGATACATGGCATCCGGCAGGATAGCTTTTGCTTCGTGTATGGGCAGGCTTGGTCCAAGAAAGATAAGAACTTTCATGATGTCTCACGTATTCCTTCTGCTGCTTTGCGTAAAAAGCTGGTGGCCCGGTGTCCCGGCTTGAAGAAGTTCATCCCTTTGTATCCTTCCAGGCCCGGCACTATAACGCGGACGACGCTCAGGTCGAAGCCCGGCAGGGTCAGGTCGTAGACAATCACCTGCTCCAGCCCGGCCCGGCGAAGCTTCTCGATCAGCACCCTGATGTCGCCTTCAAACGTTGCCGTAGCTTCCGAGGTTCGCTCGCGGGCGTCAACAATCGCCGGGATCTCATCCAGCACAAGGCTCCTGGCTGTGGTGTCGCCCTTCTTCAGGAGACTGCGTGTGTGCCGGAAGGCATCATCACGCACCCCCGCAATGAAAACCAGACGAGCCTGTACCGCTTCGGTCAGGGCACGCAGCATCGCAATTTCAGGGTCGAGGTGGGCCCCATATCCCTTATATGATCCCAGGCCGTGTGGTTCCCGGTCGTAGAGCCAGGCCATGTAGGTTGGCACCTGGGTGTCAACAGTACAATCGAAGAGGATCGGCTGTACCTGCGCTGCCTCGAACTGGGCCAGCACTTCGCGCACCGTGGGATATTCAATCGTCTCCAGACGCACTTTGGGCAAGGGAATGTTGGTGAAGAAGGCGCTAATCGCAAGTTCCCAGGCCGTGGTCGCGTCGCGCTCGATGACTTCCAGCAGCCCGGACGTGATAGCCTCAAGCAGATGGTTGCCGGAGGCCAGACCGTTGCTCGTCGATTGGAAGGAGCCGAGTTCGGAGAGAGGCCATTCAAAGCGCCTCATGAAGACCAAGATGGCCGGCGCGGCGGCTTCCTGCTGGTTGGCTATGTCCCAACCCATGACCCAACGTGTGGGCCGATGCACGCTGAAGACGTTGTTCTTCACAAATGGGAAATCGGCTATCGGAGCGACGTTGTAGCCTGCGTTTACCACCTCCGAGTAGGACAGGTATATCTCCGGCAGATTGGCCTTTTCGCCGTGGTAACGCTCGATAGCCTCCATCACCGCCGAGACCTTGGCCGCCGTCAGTGTGTAACCTTTGCCTATGGCAGCCGCAAGATAGCCGGAGTTAGGGAACGTTGCAAGCGCCACCGGGACACCAATTCTGTCCAGCCCGGTGATGTCGGCCAGGCGGGTCAGCCCGATTGTTGAGAAGCTGGGTTCAGCACGTGCCAGCGTCTCCGCTGGCGAACAGGTGCGGTGTGTGCCCCGCGTGAAGTGCTTCGCAGCCGTGTAAGGTTGATCCCGGTAGGCAATGGGTTGCGTGTCTATCGGTTTGTGGGCCATGTAAATCACCCAGGTTTCTACGTCTTAGACGTACACAGAGGTCATGGTGACCAAGTCAGGATAAAGGGGCTTCGTCGGCGGTGCCAGTCCGAATTACACTCTCCGATGCCGCCCGTAGCAGGTCGCGCTTCTGCTTGAGAAAAGTCTGGGCACGCGGGCCGGGCCTGTAATAGTTAAACTTGTAACCTTCGAGGCCGGGGACGATAACCCGGACGACACTGATGTCGAAACCGGGCAGAGTCAGGTCGAAGACGATCACCTGCTCCAGCCCGACCTGCTTGAGACGATCCAGGATGATGTGGACATCACCCTCGAGCGTTGGAGCGGCGCTGGCACGCTGCCTTTGGGCGTCCACCGTCGTGGGGATGGCTTCCAGGCTTTTGATCTGAGAGGCACAGTCGCCTTTTTGGGTTACCATGATGCAGTGACGAAAGTGCTCATCACGTGATCCGGCAATGCCTACGACGCGGCTCTGGGCAGCTTCCGTCAGGGCGCGCAGCATGGCGATCTCAGGGTCGAGGTGCGTTCCCTGGCCTCCAGACACACCGACGCCGCGTGCCACCTTATCGTAGAGGAGGGCCTGGTAGGTGGGAATCCCCACATCGTTGGTGACATCGAACAGGAGCACCTGCACCTGTGCTGCCTCGTAACATTCCAATAACTCCTGCACCGCCGGTGCCTCGATGGTGTCCAGCCGCACGCGGGGCGGGGGCATTCCCAACACCCCCCAGGCGAGCTGGTGGCAGGTTGCAGCGTCACGCTCAACAAGCTCGCAAAGTGCCGCCACCAGTGCTTCCAGAAAATGGTTGCCAGATGCCAGGCCGTTTGATCCCATCTGGAAGTTCACGGTCACTCCTATCACCTCCTCGACGGAGTGCAGCACCACCAGTTGGAAAGGCACAGCGACTTCCCGCTCCTTGATCAGATCCCAGCCCACGACCCAGCGTTCCGGTAGGTGTGCGCTGAAGATCGACTCCTTGGTCAGCGGCAGGTATTCGGGCGGGATGACCGGGTATTTCTGCCTCACTTGCTCGTATGACAGGAACAACTCAGGCAGTTTCATGTTTTCCGCGTGGTAGGCCTCGATGCTCTCCATGACACCGGACGCCATGGCCGCCTCCGGCGTAAGCCCTTTGCCGGTGGAGTTTGAGAGCGTCGGCGAGTTGGGGCGCAGGACGAGCATCACCGGAAGGCCGATCCGATCCAGGCCGGTGATGCTCGCCAGGCGGGTGATACCTACCCTTTCGAAGTACGGATGGATGCGCTCTAGAGTCTGTTCAGGTGGGCAGACCCGGTGCGTGCCACGCAAAAATGTCTTATCGGCAGTATAAGGCTGCCCACGAAAGTAAATGGCCGCTGGGTCTCTCTCCTGGGAGGGTGTCGTCTCTGCGATATCCTGCACTTCGACCGGACGCTCGTCGGACATTTTTTCTCCATGACTGAGTTTTGCTTGTATAACCAGGCTGGCGTTACGGGCTTCTGGCCTGCCTGCCGTTTGGCCGAAGAGAGGCCGCAACCGTTCTGGATACTGCCGCAGAATAGGCCAGACCTCAACCAGCTTGACCCCCAGAGCAGCTACGTCCCACTCGTCGTTAACCATCCACTTCAGAGGCACGCCCATTTCCTCTGCAATGCGAGCTTCGCCGGTGCGCACTATCCGGCCCGGCACGTCGAGCAGCAACGTCGCACCGGGGAAGCGCCCGCGCATGTGCCTGACAAGGTCCCGGCTCTCTGTCTGGCTGAAGAACATGAAAAGTCCCTCGGCGATGAACAGGGTATCTTGCGGCACCGCTTCGGGGAGCCTGTCCGGCCAGCCACACTCTAACACGGAGCAGGCAATAGTGCTGTACGTGTCTGCCTCCGGAGCGAGTTGGCGGCGTATGTCGATCACATCCGGTAGATCCAGCGCGACCCAGCGTGCTTGCTGCGTCCCGATGCGGTAGGCACGTGTAGATAACCCGGCCCCCAGTTCAACGATCAGCGGCGCGTTGTGCGTCCCGATGAAATCACGCGTCGCATCATCAAGGACGCGGGTGCGAATGGCGATGGCGACCTGGAAGGCGGGCGAATACCACGACGCGGTGTCTTCGTGCCGCGCGACCAGACTGTACCACTCGGCGGCCTTTTCGTCCCTGAACAGCGCGTCCGGACGGGAGTGCTCCTCCGCGCGTGGCCGCAGCGTCCAGATCATGGTACGGGTCACTCCCTTGAGCTTCTTTGTATTCATCGGGTTTACAGGCCGTCCTCGGCCAGGTTTTTGCGGGACTTCATGACATTGCAGATGGTGGCCAGTTCGCCAAAACGCCGCACGGCCCACTTCCGGATGGGGCTGTCCGGCTTGAAGAGGAAGAGGAAGTTGTAGATACCGGCCTGTCCCTGCAGCCGGATGGCCTCGGTGATGAGCATGAACGCGGCGCTCACGCTGCGTGCTTCCTCACTGATGAACAACGGCGTGTAACGGATCGTCTCAGGCCCAATGCGGTGATTGACCAGCCAGCCGACCACCTCACCTTGATAGTGCAGCCCCAGGCTGTTGATCGGTTCCATGATCTCTTCTTCTCTGAAAGGCGACAGTTCCTCCGGATACCACGGTCCTGCTGCCTGCCGCTGCACGATGGTCTCACGTTCCTCTGCCGTCAGCTCAGACCAGAGGAATATCTCATAACCGGGCGGCAGAGTGCGCTCCCTCTTCATCCACTCCGATTCGACCACCGCCCGCCCGGCCTCGTCCGAGCCGCTGATCAAGACCAAGTCAACTTCGGGTTCAGGCCACCGGTTCCGCGCCAGAACTGCTTCGAGCGCCCCGGCTGCGGGGAGGTCTTCGCGATAGGACAGGTCAATGCATTGGCATGAGCTTTCTGCCAGGGCTTCCTCAAGGCAGGTAAGCAGGCCTGAGCCTACGCCAATGTTGCGATGCTCCTTCTTAACGTAGATGGAGAGCACCTGCGCGGAATGACCATTGGAGCTTGTGCGTGCCAGCGCCAGACCGACCACTTCCTCCCCGTGTCGTGCTTCAACTGCCACTATGGAAGGATCCTCTGCCAGTGCTTTCAGGAGAGAGCAAAAGCGAGGGAAGGTCATGGTGTAATATACGAGTTGTTCAAGCCCGGAGGGCAGACAGTTCAGGCGGTGATAGGAGTACATGTGCTACCTGTTCGGTGGCTGTTCAGGCAAGTTGTCGTCTGGCGAGATCGGCGAAGAGACCCTTCTGATGGATCAATTGGTCGTATGTACCGTGCTGCACGACGCGGCCATCTTGGAGCACATAAATCCGGTCTGCGTTGGCGATGGTGCTGAGCCTGTGGGCAATGACGATGCGCGTGGCGTCCAGGTCTTCCAGGCTTTGGCTGACGGTAGCCTGCGTCTTGCTGTCCAGCGCGCTGGTCGCTTCGTCAAAGATGACGATGCGCGGCTTCTTTACAATTGCGCGGGCGATCAGCAGCCTCTGTCGCTGCCCGCCGGAGATGGTGCCCGCGCTTTCGGTGACCAGGGTGTGCATGCCCATTGGCATTGCCTTGATGTCCTCTGCAAACCCCGCCTTCTCGGCAGCGTCCCAGGCGTCCTGAGCGCTGAGCGGCGCGGCACCAATGATGTTAGAGTGGATGGTACCAGTGAAAAGCTTGCCGTTCTGGAGGACAACCCCTATCTGCCGCCGCACTGATTGAACGTCGAGCCTGGCAAGGTCCTGGTTATCATACAGGATTGTCCCTGTGTCAGGTGTCTCAAAGCCGAGCAAGAGGCGCACCAGGGTCGATTTGCCCGACCCGGATGGGCCTACAATGGCGACAAACTCGCCAGGCTCAAACTCAAGCGAAACGTCGTCGAGCACAATCGGCCCATCCTCGGTGTACCTGAACGATACACGGCTGACGCCGATCCTACCGGTCAGCTCTCCGGGATGGGATTTGGTCTCATCAACCTCCGGCAGGGCCTCCAGGATGGGCTGGGCGCTTTCGTACAGGGGGATGATGGCGATCATGGCCGTTATTGCCCCGCTCAGCGCAAGCGCGGCGGTCATGAACTGGGTAAAGGCCGTGTTAAACGCCAGAAACGAGCCGGTGGTCAGCCGGGATTGGCTGGCAAACACGACCGCCCCGAAGATCACCATAGAGACAACCACGCTGTAAAGCTCGTTGAACGTAGCCAGCCCGACGCCCAGTAACTGTGCCCTCACCGATACCTGTTGCTGCCTCGTGAACAAGTTGGCCCAACGCGCGAACGCGCGGCGCTGCGCGCCAGCGACACGCAGCTTGGCAATGCCGTTGATCAGTTGCAGGGTTGCCCCGGAGAACCGGTTCTGGATTTCGGTGTACTCTCGCTGGTGATTCACCTGAAAATAGGTGATTACAAGCATGACGGCCATCAGCGCGGCCACCAATGCGAGTGCGACCAGTGCCAGATGCGCATCATAGTAGAAGAGTACGATGAGACTGAAAATCGAAAACACGAACGCAAAGGCCATGGACAGCACTCGCTGAGACAGGATGGCCCGGATGGCACTGATGCTCAACGCCCGCTGCCCAAGCTCTCCGGCGGTGTAGTCGCGGAAGAAGGTGGTAGGCAGGTTCAGCAGCCGATCTGTTACGGCGGCTTGCAGCGAGGCGTCCATCCGTGTTTCGAGCCGCAGCATGGCGATGCCCTGTACGACGTTGAACAGTGTGATCGCCAACGCACCGGCGAACAGAGCCAGCCCGATCTGGATCAGTTGGCTGCGCTGAGAGGCGGGGATGATCACGTCGAACAGGAAGCCGGTCAGGACGGGTGCCACGAGTGCCACCAGGCCCGCAAGCACACCCATCAGGATGAGCCTGCGCAGTTCGTGGAAAGTGCCTCTGAAGCCGAATTTCAGCAGGTCGGGCAGGTTGAGTGCCTTATTGGGAAATGGGCGATAAAACGTGTAAGCAAAAGGCTCCAGGGTGTAGGACAGCTTCTCTGTGACAGGTGTCGTGGTACAGGCGACCGGGTCGTGTATCTCACAGCCCTTCGCCACCGGCAGCAGGGCAACGGGCTGTCGTGTCTCCTCCACATAGGCCAGGAGCGGACCGTTATCAAACTGCCACCATTCATCCCGCAAGGCAACGCGCCGGAGTCTGACTCCTGACGCACGTGCGATCTCCTCCAGGGGATCGACCTGCTCCCCTTTGTCCGCTACGCCTGGGGCCGGACGGAACGTGATGCCGGTCGCGTTGCCGATGATGCGACAGGCATCTAGCAAAGGGTCTTGCCCCCCCAGATCGGCAAACCGGGCTGCACCAGCGGGACGAAGGATGGAGGCAAGATTGGAAATAGCCCTGTCGACCCCAGAGAGTTCGGCATCAATTTTGCTCTCAAGATGGTGGCGCGCGGACTCCTCGATGTCGATGGTGCGCTTTTGGAGGGCGGTCATCACCAGACTGTGAAACTGCTCAAGGTCTTCCCAGAACCCCTCCTGCCCCAGCCGGGCCTCCGTGCGGGTAGTGGTCAGGGTGCTGGGCTCAGTGGCCGTGATCCAGGAGCGGTGCGTCACCGGGCAGTAGTGACCTTCGCCTGGCAGGGGCCAATCTGAGCAGCCCGCGAACTCGGAGGCCCCTGTGACGTGGGATACCCAGAGCACCTCGCGCAGCGGACGAAGGTTGGTATCCTCCGGTACCTCGTATTCCTGCTCAGCCTGGAGGTGCGTGTACTCGCGTGGGGGAAGGTTATCGAGGATGCCCAGGGAGATGCCCGTTATCCAGTGATCGATCAACGTGGCGACCAGGGGCTTGAAACCCTCATCCTTCGAGAGGTCGGCCAGCGTTTCCCGGCTCACCTTCAGCACCTCGGTGCCGGGCTTTCCGCTCACCAACAGCCGGACCGAGCTGTCGGCTGTTACGCCGAACAAGGCCGATCCGGCTCTGGCGCTGAACAGGTAATGGCGTGTCCCCGGTTCTCCATTGTCCTGGATCTTGACCAAAAAGACGTCAACGTCCCCCGCGTAGGTAATCCAGCATGAAGCGTCGTCATCCAGCACCAGGGGCCTGTTGGCTGCAATCGGCAGAGAAACACTGTCGCGGTAGCGAAGCCTGAGCAGGAACAACTCCCAGGCTTCTGTGCCGCTCAGGGTGATATGGGTACTGTCGCTCATCAGTTACCTTTGAGTGACGCCTGCCGGGCCTATAAGACTTCCAGTATCGAGTCGAGGCGCGATTTCTGTGCGTCGTATTCCTCTGAGGCCATTAACTGCCCGTATAGGCCGTCAGTTTTCATCAACTCATCATGGGTGCCGCGCTGCACGACCTTCCCGTTGTCCAGCACAATGATTTCGTCGCAATCTCTGATGGTGCTCAGGCGGTGAGCCACGATGAGACAGGTGCACCCCCGATGTCGGAGGTTCTCGTCGATGATCTGCTCCGTTAAGGGGTCGAGGGCACTGGTTGCCTCGTCCAGCACCAGTATAGTCGGCTCACTGACCAGCGCCCTGGCTATCTCTAGACGTTGCCGCTGGCCGCCGCTGAAGTTCTGTCCATCCTCTTCCAGCAGGGCATCATATCCACCAGGCCGGGCGGCGATGTCATCGTGAATGCCCGCATCCTGAGCCGCCCGGATAACGTTGACGTCGGGGACGGTAGAATCCCACAGGGTGAGATTCTCCCGGATGGTGCCCTCAAACAGCACAATGTCTTGATCCACCATTGCTATTGAGTTGTATACCAGCACCGGGGGGATCTCATCGCGGGGCCAGCCGTCAAACAGAACCTCACCGCTCCAGGGCTGGTACAGGCCGACGACCAGCTTCGCCACCGTTGACTTTCCGCTGCCTGTTGCGCCAACCAGAGCCACCCGCCAACCGGGTTTAAGATCCAGATTGAGATTTTCGATCAACGGTGGGGCGAGCGGATTGTATCCAAAGGTGACATCACGCAGTTCCAGATGGCCGATCAACTTGGCGCTCTGTCGTCCTCCCTGCTCCCTGGTCGGGAAGCCCGAATAGGCGTATTTATCCGGCTTGTACCGAAGGATGTCGTCAAGACGACCCATGTCTCCCTCAACCTCCTGGATGGTCCCGCCCAGTTGCACAAGCTGGTTAACCGGGCCGAGAAAACTGGCCATCAGGCTCTGAAAGGCAACCAGCATTCCCATTGTGATCTGATTGTCCATCACGCGCAGGCTGCCCAACACCAGAATCACGAGTGTGTTGAGGGCAGTCAACAGGGTTGGGATGGCGGTGAGGAACAGATTGGACAGGCCGAGCTGCTGCTGAGCGTTCAGGGTCTTGGCCTGGTACCCTGCCCAGCGGGAGAAGAAATCCGTTTCGGCACCGCTGGCTTTGAGAGTCTCGATGATTTTCAGGCCGTTGAAGGTTGTGCCAATCAACTTACCGGTTTCTTGCAGCAGGCCCATGTTGGCATCTACCCTGCTGCGGGAGATGAGGCGCAGCGCAATGAAGTTGAGCAGCGCGATGCTGACGCCGACGATGGTCAGCACGACATCGTACTGCAACATCAGAGCGACATAGAAAATAAGGAGCAGGATGTTAAGAACCGTCGTCGCAAGGTCGCCGGATAGTAACTGAGCTACCTTGTCATTGAGAGCCACCCGTCCGCCGACCTCGCCTGCATAGCGCTGGTTGAAAAACTCGACCGGCAGGCTCAGCACGTGCCAGAAAAACTTACTGGACATGCCCACGGCGAGTTTGGTCTGGAGCCGCAGCAGGAAAAGGCGTTGCAGCCAGGTCAGGACGGCACGAAGCAGAGCCGTGACGGCCATCCCAATGAGCAGGGGGGCTATCCAGTTCTGACCGCCGATCAGGATGTTGTCGACAAACACCCGGCTGAAGGTCGGGATGATCAACCCGGTAAAGACGACGCCCAGGCTGGCAAGAGCCACATAGAACACGGCTGCCTCCGAACCGGCCAGCCGTTTCCTTAGACTGGGAATAAGGGTGCTCTTTGCACCGCCTTTCTTGAAGTCCGGCCCCGGCTTTATGGACATAGCCACGCCGGTGAAGGAGCGATCAAACTCCTCGTGAGTGACCCTTCGCGGCCCTACAGCAGGGTCGTTCAGGAACACTTTACTCTTGCTCATGCCCTCGACCACGAGGAAGTGATTGAAATTCCAGAAAACGATCACCGGATAAGTTAAGTCTCCGAGGGTCTGCGGCTCTTTCCGGTAGCCCTTTGCTTCCATACCGTATTTCCGCGCCGCTTTGAGAATGTTGCTGGCTCGGCTGCCATCTCGCGAGACGCCGCACTCAATGCGCAACTCCTCCAGCGGTACGAAGAGGCCGTAATATCCCAGCACTATCCGTAGAGCGGCAGCGCCGCACTCGACGGCCTCCATCTGGATAACCGTCGGCGTGCGGGCTCGTTTCTTCTGCCAGAACCGTTTGAGGCGGGCAATAAAACCCGGCTTATCTTGGGAAGACATGGCTCACTTCCGTTTACGGCTGGCCGACAAAGACCATGCTTATTGGCCGGACCTCTCTCAAGAGTATCTTGCCGGTTGTAAACGTGCCGCTCTGCATCTCGATCCCCGGCCCCCGAGGAGACGACCACTCATAACCGCTGGGGTTGGCGTCGTTCACCTGCAGGCGGACATGCACTTCGATAGGGTTGCCACCGGTAGACAATCGCTGGACGAGATCCTCGCTCCCCAAGACCCGAAGCATGCCCTGCGTGGTGGCGGGGAACTTGCCGACGGACGTGACCGTCCCAAGTAAAAAGCCGTGTTCCTCTGGCCGGACTGTGGACGGCGAGAGCTGAACGTTCATGCCGGGCTCGATGTTCTTACCCTCGGTCGGTGACACGTAGAGGATCGCTTCAAGCGGCGCGTCGACCGGTTCCAGGCTGGCGAGCGTCGTGCCAGTCTGCACAAAGGAGCCTTCGCTAACCCGGACCTCGAGTATCCGACCACCGAGCGGGCTGGTCAGGGGGGCGATTGCCTCTTCCTCAGACCGGGAGATGCGCGCGACCACATCGCCTTCGGCGACGATGTCACCGGCCTCAATGTATATGTCGAGCACCTGGCCGGAGACCGACGCTGCAATGGTGTCGATGCCCCCACCCCGGAGCAGGATGCCTTCGCCTTGCACCGTCACCGGAATTCTGCCTGTGAAGCCCCAGAAAATCAGGGCCGCGATCAAGCCTGCCACCGCGAGCAGTGCAAGCCAGGCCCTGAACGGGGTGACCTGCATAAGCGTGTCCAGGCGCTCAGGCGACGTCATCCGTTCCAGCGCCGATTTTCTAAACAGCTTTTCCTGCATGATGTCCTGCCTCAGCCACGATTGGCACGGTGTTGACCCAAACTTAAGGCTAGGCCGGTGCTTTCACCCGCTGCCGGAGGCCCGTTCCAGTATCGTCTGAAAACGCGCTCCCGCAAGGTATACGTTATCAAGCACCTCTTCTCCAAGTTCGTCCGAGTCGACTTCCCCTTCTTGCAGAGCATGTGCGCCAGCGTAACCAAACAGGCTCGTCCGGCGCAGGCGGTGGGCCAGGAAGATAGCCAGCGCCCGGTAAAAGCGTGACGCGAACCCTTCGTCCTCCAGAAGCTTGGCCCTCAGCGCAGAACGGGGGATGATGAGAACACTGCCGGAACTGGCCGCTTTGACTGTGGCCGAAGGTGGCCGCTCGTCAACGAAAGATATCTCGCCAATGATCTCGCCAGCGCCCAGGCGGACGATCTCAACACCTTTCGCTTCGAGGACAACCACAACTTCTCCCTCAAGCATGATGTACAGGGCGTCTATTGGCTGGTCTTTCTCAATCAGTATCGAACCGGTTGAGAAGTTCTCCCTGTGTCCGTTTTCAATGATCCATTCAACATCATGGTCATTGAGTTCGCCCAGGATATACAACGCCTTCCTCATGGTGGTGCCCTCTTACTAAGGTAATCATGTGTTTTCCCCTGCAGCTCTCTGTACCCCGACCGCAGGCGGATGGGAGGACGAACAGGTAGCCCAGGAAAGCACATAACGTGGAGGCCTGGGGCCATTCTGGACTGGCGGCCCGACCAGACAATAGCGGATCTATTGTGTGACCAACAAAGTACAGAGCCGGATTTGGGGATCCCCGCAGACCGGCGGCGCGCAGACCAACGTGAAGCCAGCTCCGCAGGGTCCGGGTTTGCGGCTGATCGGCTCGATTGATACCGATCATTCTCCGACCGATCTGATGAGATGGATAGTCAGGTCGCAAGTGTCTGGCACGAGATGGAACTGCCTATTAGGAGTGCCGGCTAACATCGCATTTCCTGCCTGACAGTATAGATACGGTTTGCAACCTTGACAAGCCACTGTGGAGGGTACTGCCTTTAAAGCGATCCCTTAGCCGGCTTCAAAGTGGCCGCAGTACACGATGTGGGAATAAAAAAACCCCGGCGCTGGCCGGGGAACTGCTGATAATTCCTACCTCACTCACTTGGCTTCGAGGTAAGGAAGATGACGACCCCTACAATGAGGACTACGGCGCCAACGATCACGCCGATAAGCTGGCGGGTGCCAAAGACTCCCGGTTGGCTGCCAACGCCGATCACGTCGGCCAGGGCGAAGAGCAACACGGCGAGCAGCCCCACTACGGCCACGATTAACCCTATTGTTTTTGAGGACATTGGACGTTTTCTCCTTCCTTCGTGGGATGATACACAATACCACTATAGCATAAAAAGCCCGGTATGAGGTGAATCTTCTCCGTCAATCGGGGTCTGGGCCCCGCTCCTGGCGACGGCTGTCGAAGCCAGCCTTGTGGCTTGGCGATCAATCTATGTGCTGCCCGTTGAGGCGGTTGTCCGAGGTTGAGAGGGAGCCAGGTGCCCCTGGCCCGGCAAAGTTGTCACCTGCCCAGCATCCATCCCCGGTGGTCCGGGCTTCTAACTCCAGGCCGGTGAAGTACGCCATGAGGTCGGAGTTGGTGCCGGGTGGGTACTCCATCGCCTGGGCATATCCCTCTACTATCAACTGCGCGTTCACGAATGTGTCCCCGACATAGACGTAGCGCAGCAGCCGCCCGAACCGGTCAACCTCGCTCCTGGCTTCCCCGCCTTCGTCTTTAACCATGGTCACGGTCTGCCCGTCCACCAGCGCCGCGTTCGCCACAAGCGCCTCGCTTCCGCACGGGTCGCCGATCTGGGGTGCGTTGATGCCGATGTAACGCACGATGATAAGTGTTCCAAGCTCAACTTCGATGGTGTTGCCGTCAAAGACGTGGGTGACGCGCGCGACCTCCGCGTGTGGGGGGAACTCTGATGCTTCTGTAGTGGGAGTAGGAGAAAGCCGCACCAGTGCCGGAGATGGCTCCACCACACTGCTCTGCGGGATCGCCAATACCAGAGCAGCGGCGGTAAGGACACACAGCGAGAGCAAACCAACCAGCCCGCCCAGGCCAACCATCAGCTTGCCGATCACACCGAAACTCCTTAGAGCGATGACGATACCTTGCAAAGTTGGAGTCTCCTTGTCGCCGGAGTATGTTGGGCCAGATCTGTCAGAAGGTGTCTGGCCTTTTGTAATTATACAAATTTGACATAAATAGGACAATTATTGAGGCTGCTCATCGATACACAAAAGGGGCGCAACCGGATGGCTGCGCCCCCTGCATGTCTGGCCCAGATTCGCTAGGCTCTGAGCTTTGCACCCAGCTTGTTCTCTAAGGCCTGGACGATCTTCTTGCGCATCTTGTCGGCGTCCTTGTCTTTGAGCGTCTTGGTGTCCGACTGGAAGGTCAGCGCGTAGGCCAGACTCTTCTTCCCCACACCGATCTGCTCGCCACGGTACACGTCGAACAGGCGCACGCTGCGCAGGAGTGGGCGACCCGCCTCCCAGATAGCCGCCTCGACTTCGGCAGCGGGGGTGGCCTGGTCAACCACCAGGGCGATGTCCTGGTAGATGGCCGGGAAGGGCGAGGGCGGCTCGACGGCGTGCGCACCGCCGATGCTGTCCAACAGCGCTTCGAGGTCAAGTTCAGCGACCAGCACCGGTTGCTCCGGCAGGTCAAAGGCCTCGTACACCAGTGGGTGCAGTCCGCCGAACGCGCCAATGTGTCTGTCGCCGATTTTCAGGCAGGCCACCCGCCCGGGGAAGTAGGTGCTGTGCTCGCACGCCTCGAAGCGTACATCTTCCAGGTGCAGTCCTTCAACCAGCGTCTCGATCACGCCCTTCAGGTCATAGTAATCCATCAGGCCCGGCTCGGCGGCTCCCTCGTCCTGCCAGGCTGGCAGGACCCGCTCGCCGGTCATGGCGATGCACAGGCGGCGCGGCTCATCGGGCAGCTTCTCCCCTTCGACGGGCAGGTAAACGCTGCCGATCTCGAAAAGGGCCTGCCGCGCCCTCCAGCGGGCGTTGGCCGCCACGGTGTCGAGCATCCCCGCCATCAGCGTGTGGCGCATCACGACCCTGTCGGCGCTGATGGGATTGGCAAGCGTCACGTAGGGCAGATCCGGCCAGCCGGACTGCGCGCCGGGCGGAACAAGCAGCGCCTCACGCTCAGGGGTCGTCAGGCTGTAGTTGACGGTCTCCTGTAGCCCGGCGGTGACCAGCAGGTCGCGTACCCGCTCCTCGCGGGTGAGCGACTCGTTAGCGCGCTGGGGCGGGATGACATCGGCGATCATCGTCTCCGGGATGCGGTCGTAGCCGTAGATGCGGGCGATCTCTTCGATCAGGTCGGCCTGGGCGATCAGGTCGGCGATGTCCCTGTGCGCCGGGTCGTTGACGAATCCAATGTCCATGCGGTGATCGGGCACCGTGACACGCAGTGCAGCGCTGCCCTGCCGCTCGACGGTGAATTCCAGCGCTTCAAGAAGGCTTGCCACCTCGTCCTGGCTGAGCGTGATGCCCAACAGGCGCTCGATTTCGCTGAGGGGCAGGTCGACCGTCACGACCGGGGCAGGGAGCGGGTACTCATCAATGATCCCCTGTGCGACCTCGCCCCCGGCAAGCTGGCGCATCAGCTCGATGCCACGCCGCAGGCCGAATTCTGCCTGGGCCGGAGGGACACCCCGGCTGAAGCGCGCACCGGCCTCAGAGCTGATCTCCTGCCCACGCTCGCGCTGCGCGCTGAGGGTCTGGCGTACGTTGATGAAGTTCCAGTTTGCAGCCTCAAGCAGGATGTTCTGCGAGTTGTCGTGCACCTCCGACTCCAGACCGCCCATGATGCCACCCAGGCTCAGCGCACCCGCAGTGTCGCACACCAGGATGGTGAAGGGATCAAGCTCGTGGTCAACGTCGTCCAGCGTGGTCAGCCGCTCGCCCTTCTCCGGCAGGCGGGTGATGATGGTCGGCGCTTTGCCGCCCGCCCGCTCGGCGAGGATGTCGTAGTCGAAGGCATGGAGCGGCTGGTTGGTCTCCAGCATGACGTAGTTGGTGACATCGACGATGTTGTTGATGGGACGCATTCCGGCCATCTTGAGGCGGCGCTGCATCCACCCCGGCGAGGGGCCGATCTGGATGCCCTTGATCAGTGCCAGCGTGAAGCGTGGGTTAAGCTCCGGCTCGCGGATGTCGATGCCGACCTGCCCTTCAATGGGCGGGCCTGTCGCGACGATGTCCAGCGACGGGTACCTGACCTGCTGCCCGGTCAGGGCGGCCACTTCCTGCGCGACGCCCAGGATAGAGTAGCAGCGCGCCAGATTAGGCGTCAGGTCGATGTCCAGGATCACGTCACCCAGCACGTCCTGTAGAGGCGTGCCGGGGGCGACGTCGGTCTCCAGGAGCATGATACCCTCGTGCTCATTCGAGATGCCAAGTTCCTTCTCCGAGCAGACCATGGTTCTGTTCTCGATGCCGCGCAGCTTTTTCGGCTTGAGCGTCATGCGAGCGTTGGGCTTGTCGGAGTAAGGATCGACGAGCACCGCGCCCTCACGCGCATAGGCGACGGCCAGAGGTGTCTCCAGCGGCCCCTGCCCGGCGTAGGGATAGAGGTTGGGCGCACCGTTGACGGCGGCTTCGACCTCGCCGATTCCGGAATCGACCATCGCCAGCGTGAGACGGTCGGCGTTGGGATGGGGCTTGACTTCGACAACGTGGCCGAGAACGACCTTCTCCCGATCCCATATGAGATGATCGGCGGGAAAGGGCATCGCCCACTTTTTGGCCTCGTCCACGTCGCAGGGCAGGCCGACGTAGATGATGTCGCCGATCTCCAGCCCGGCAAGCGTCAGGCGATAGGCCAGTTCGTTAACGGACAGGGTGATGTCCACGTATTCTTTGAGCCATGATAAGGGTACGAGCATATGATTTCTCTCACTCCGTTACGTAATGGTGTCTCCGAGGGCGGAAGGTCTTCTACCCCCACACGATCCTAATTGATCTCCCAGGTCGTAAAATTCAGCTTGAACTTAGGCAGGCGGTCATCGACCCGGAAGAAACCAAAACGGCCGTCGCTTGTCAGATAGCAGACATAGGCTCCCACCATCAGCCTCTCCGTTTTCCAGTCCAACGAAGGGTTGGTTTGGCCGCCGTCGACCACCTCTCCCGACAAGGAGGCCATCATGCAGCCGGTGATGTCGGGAGGCGACATGTTGTATTCGGCGAACAGCGCACCGTTCTGCGGAACGAGCCAGTATTGCACGTATCCCGCGCCGCCAGTGTTCATATTCCATTTGAAATCGGTGTTGGCATCGCAGGCCCCGGCCACTCCCTCGTCCAGATCGACGCAGGAGAACCACTCGACGGTAAGCGGCTTGGTCGAGTAGATCCCCCAATCGTGGACGGTCATACTTTGCGAATAGTGGTTGTTGCTCTCATCGCTCTCGTCGTTCTGACCGGCAGAGTCGACGGTGGCATCCATTGTGTAGGTTCCGGTGTCCATCGTATAGTCGATCTCGACCGTATGAGAGGCATGAGGGACAAGTGCGGGAACCGGGCGGGTTATTTCCCCATCCACCTCCACCCAGGTGAAGTCGAGGCTTGAAGGAGCGGAATCGGCGCTGCCGATATTCTCGATGCGCACATAGAGCGTGACCAACTTGCCGTCCAGAGGCGTGCCCGGCTCGATCAAAACGCTGGTGATGATCAGGTCGGGCTTATAGACCGACGCAGGTGCCACCGCTTCGATCTCGACGTACAGAAGTGGGCCAAAGCGCGTACCGTCTGGAGCCTGAAGCTGCCAATAGCCCTTATACGTGCCGGGTGTGTCGGGCGCGATCAGATTCAGGCTGATGTCGACCGAACCGCCCGCTGCTGCCGCCGGGACGGGGGTACTGGCAGGGCCGCCCATCTGGTCGCCGTGATCGAAGACGAGGGTTGTGTCTGAGGGCCAGGCCGCGCAGCCAATAGAGTCCACCCGCCACACCTTCTCAAAGCTCTGGCCGGTGGCGACCTCCGTGCCGTCGGGGATGGTGATGTCCGTGTCGAAGTCTGCCTCAGGTGTGCATTCCGTTGCGTTAGGTGGGATATCTGTTGGCGCACGCGTCGCCTCACCTCCGGCGTCCTCCGCTGTATCTTCCGATGCGGCTTCCGTCGCTTCCTCGCCTGCGAGCGCTTCAGTGGCCTCGCTCGTCTCTGTAGGGAGGACGTTCACAGCGGGTGCGGTTTCCTCCCCACCGCCGGACGGCGCGTTGCAGGCCAGTGCAGCCAGCACCAACATGATGACGACTCGCCCGATGGCATCTGAACCCCGTGTTTGTCCCCTCATCGAAACACCTCGCCTTAAAACTGCTCCAAAAAACGCAGGTCGTTGCTCCAGAAGTAGCGAATATCCTCGATGCCGTGCTTGAGCATCGTGCTGCGCTCCGGCCCCATGCCGAAGGCGAAGCCGGAGAAGATAGCCGGGTCATAGCCGCCGTTCTTCAGCACAACCGGGTGCACCATGCCCGCCCCGGCGATCTCCAGCCAGCCGGTGTGCTTGCAGACCGGGCAGCCGTCGCCGCCGCAGAGGATGCACTCCACGTCAACCTCCACGCTCGGCTCGGTGAAGGGGAAGTGGGAGCACCTAAAGCGCGTCTGCTTGTCTGCGCCGAAGAAGCGCTGCGCAAAGGCCGTCATCGTACCCTTGAGGTCGCTCAAATGGATATTGTGCCCGACGACCAGCCCTTCGACCTGGTTGAACTGGACCTCGCTGCGGGCGCTGATCTGCTCGTAGCGGTAGCACATCCCCGGCAGAATGACGCGGATTGGCTCCGGGGCGTACTCGCGCATCGCGTGGATCTGGCCGGGGGAGGTGTGCGTTCGCAGAATCACGCCCTCCTCGGTGGTGTAGAAGGTATCCCACATATCGCGGGCCGGGTGATGGGGCGGCATGTTCAGCAGCGTGAAGTTCAGGTCGTCGTCTTCGACGTCCCGGCTGCGATATACCTGGAAGCCCATCTCGGCCCAGATGGCGTAGATCTCGCGCAGGGTCTGTGTGGTGGGGTGCAGGCGTCCAATGGGCGTGCGTCGCCCCGGCAGCGTCACGTCGATGGCACCCTCTTCGAGGCTCTGGGCCAGCTCATGGGTGCGGATGAGCTCCTCGCGCTCCGCAAAGGCTGCTCCCAGTGCTCGCTGCACCTCGTTGGCGCGCTTGCCGACGGCGGGGCGCTCCTCGCTCGGCAACTGCCCGACCGAGCGCAGGATGGTCGTCACCTCGCCCTTCTTGCCGATGGTGGCATTTTCGAGCTGCTTGAGCGCGTCACCGTCTGTGATGC
Source organism: uncultured Anaerolineae bacterium (assembly GCA_964603985.1). Taxonomy (GTDB): domain Bacteria; phylum Chloroflexota; class Anaerolineae; order Aggregatilineales; family UBA3940; genus CAZRXG01. Next base: position 100,617 of record CAZRXG010000001.1, read on the forward strand.
TGTCAAGTTGTTCGAGTGTTTGTTTTTCGATCTGTTCCAGTTTGTCGAGCATGGCTCCTCCCGGTACACGCTATAACAAAAAAGCTCCCATTCCCCTATTCAGGGACGGGAGTCGTCGACTCGCGCGTTACCACCCTGCTTGGCCGGTTCACGACCGGCCCACTCACTGCGCAACGGCACCCTGAGCGGTGCGATTGGCCGCCCGGATAACGGCGGGCCACCCGGAACGAGCTACTTGACCGAAAGCGCCCCGGGGGCAGACTTGGTCGTTCACCCGTTGGCTCCGGAGGGAACACCTGCGGCTGGCTCTCGAACCGGGCTTTCAGCCCGTGGCCCGGTTTCTCTGGCGATGCCGTGACGCTACAGGTTCGTCTCCATCACAGCCTGTGTCGCGATAAATTGGCGATCGGGCGGAATTATGCCGCTTGTGATGTGAATTGTCAAATCTGATGAGAAAACGCCGGGGCGGGAGTTACCCCGCCCCAGCGGATGTGACGTGCGATATGCGTCAGTAGCTCTGCTGGTAGTAACCGCCGCCGACGTTGGGATCCTGTGCATAGCTCAGGCCGGAGGACGAGGCGGGCAGGATCACCTGCGCGTTGTTGATGGTCGTGTCCCAGTAGGGGACCCAGCCGATGCCGAACAGCACCATGTTGATGTCCTTCTTGTAGGGCGAGACACGCACTTCCTCGATCTGCCGGACGGCGTCGGCCCATTTGTCCTGCACAGCCTGGAGGGCCTGCTCCATCTCGTATTCGGTTTGCTGGAGGCCGTCGGCGATCTCCGTCAGCTCCTGCTCGGCCAGTTCAAGCCGGTTCTCACTGCTGCTGGTGTAGCGGCGCATGCGGCTGGTGCGCGAGAGTGTGTAGTAGGAGCGCCCCTTCATCAACTGCATGAGGGATTCACCGGCCGAGATCATCTCCTCGAGCTTGCGGGCGTCATGCTCATCGCGGCGGTCGTCTAGACGCATTGATTTCTTGCGGGCGCGCTCCTCCAGCGTCGCGAGCTTCTGATCGTAACGCGCGGCGACTTTATCCACCTCTTCGTCACGCGCCTGGCGCGCAACGGCCTGTGCCCTGGCGTAGAACTCGTTTTTGCTCTCGCCGAAGTTGCTGTAAAGCTTGAGCACCGGGTTGTGGTAGACGTAGAGCGCGACGTTCTGGTAGATCCAGTCGGACAGATTCTTTTGCAGGTCCTTGAAGCCCGTCGCCGTGCTGAGCGGTGAGGGCACTTCGGCGTAGTAGGCTTCGGCGAAGGGATCGGGATCGAGCGCATGCGGGTCGAAGGGGTCGGAGGCGTACTCCCCCCAGTCGAGGTAGGGCACACGCGGCAGGTTGGGCACGACAAAGGCGTAAGTCCACATCTCGGAGGAGTTGGTCGGGCTGTGGGTGAAGAGCACGCTCGTCTGTGCCAGCAGAGCGGGCCGGTAGAGCAGGCGACGGCGCGTCTCGACCTGGACGGCAGGCTGGCGCGTCCAGCTTTCCCATTGGTGGAGGGCCTGCTCGACGGTGTACTCGGTGGGCAGGTAGTACTGGTAGATTGAGGATGGCAGAACCGGCGGGACCTTTGAGAAGCCAGGCGGGGCTTCCTCCGCCTTTTCCATTTTAGGTGCCGCCGGGCTGGGCGCTGTGCTGACCTGCGGTGTGGAGTAGGTCGATGGCGCACTCTCGCCCGCGTCTCCTGTGCCGGGTGGTGGGTAGCTCACCTGCGGCTGAGCATACGAGACCGGCCCTTGCACCTGCGCCCCGGATACCGGCTCCTGGTGTTTGGGCTGCTGCTGCGGCACACTTTGCACGCCGCGCTGGTTTGCCATTAACTGGCTGACGTGTTGGCGGGTCAGCGGGCCGCGCAGGTAGGACATCACCCAGCGTGTGTTGATCAGGCTGGGTGTGTTGGGATTGTGGACATTGTGCATGATGAACTGGCGCGGGCCGAGCCGCCCGATCAGCGCGTCAACCGTCTTGAGGTCGAGCGACGAGGTGGCGTCGCGGGCGCTGTCCAGCCCTTCGAGGACGCGCTCCTTGTCGTTCTCGGTTTGCAGCTTGCCGATGAACCACGTCCCGGCGTTGGACAGGCCCTTGTAGTCGATGTCCTTCGGGTTCTGTGTGCCGATCAGCACGCCGACGCCGAAGGCGCGGGCCTGCTTGAGCAGACGCATGATTGGGTCTTTGGTGGGCGGGTAGTAGGGGTGAGGCGGGAAAAGTCCGTAAGCCTCGTCGATGTAGAGCAGGGCACGCAGGCTGCTCGAACCGGGGAGCGAGCGCACCCACGACAGCACGCTTTCGAGCAGCAGCGTCAGGATAAACTGGCGCTCGCTCTCGTTGAGGTGGGCGATGTAGAAGATCGTGCTGCGCGGGTAGCCCTCCGGGGTGTAGAGCAGGGTGGGGATGTCAATTGGCTCGCCGCGTATCCAGTTCTGGAAGTTCGGCGCGGCGATGATGTGATTCAACCGCTGGGCCAGCTTGAAGCGATCTTTCTCCGGGAAGACATTCTCGACATCCAGCACGCCGAGCTTGTCAAAGGGTGGCCGCTGCACCTGGAGGATCAGCTGCTCCATCGAGAGATCGACGTTGTTGCGCCAGTTGTACTCGAAGATGTTGGACAGCAGAATGTGCTCGCGGTCTTCAACCGGCTTGGCGCTGATGCCGATCAGCGCCAGGACGGCCGTCACCGTGCCGGAGATGCGCTCGCGGAGAATCTCCTCGTTGCCTTCCCAGCCGATCCGGGGCGCAGCGAAGGATTGCAGGATGCTGACCTGCAATCCAGCCTCCGAGCCGGGGGTATAAATGCTGAAGCGGGCCGCACGGCGGTACTCCTGGATGCGGTCGTTGGTGATTCCCCACTCGGTCAGCCCTTCGCGCCAGCGTTCGGCGACGGTTCGCGCGTGCTCTTCGATGGAGGCATCGGCCCGCAGGGCGTCCTCCGGGCTGACCCAGGGCTTGAAGGACTCGGCGCTCAGATCGGGGAAGGCCAACAGCATGTTGGTGATATCGCCTTTGGGATCGATGATCAGCACCGGGATGCCGTCGATGACAGCCTCTTCCAGGATGGCAATCCCCAGACCGGTCTTGCCGCTCCCCGTCATGCCCAATATGACGCCATGCGTCATCAGGTCACGCGAGTCGTAGTAAACAATGTCGTCGGGGATGACCTGCCCGGTCTGCGGGTCAACGTTTGCGCCCAGATAAAAGTTGGTCGGCGCTTCGATAAAATGCATTGACATCCTACATCTCCTTACAACTGATTCCGGTTTAAACATGGCTGCCTGATCGCCAGGCTCTTAGAACGCATGTCCCTATTTTAACACGCTCTGCTATTTCTGGCGCGGTCGTCAGCTGGGTGCACCTGGCAGCGTGAAGAAGAAGGTGCTCCCCTTACCAACCTGGCTTTCAACGCCCACTTTCCCACCCAGCTTCTGGGTTATACGCCGTACGATTGAGAGGCCCAGGCCATGCCCTTTGATGCTGAACAGGCTGTCCTGGGCAAGCCCCGGGAAGGAGGTAAACAGTCGTTCCCGATCTTCCGGTGCAATGCCGGGGCCGTTATCGCGAATCCAGAAGCGTATCATGCCGTCGGGTTGGGGAGTCGCGCCGAGCTCAATGCGCGGCGGCTTACCCCCGTATTTAATGGCGTTGCTGAGATAGTTGACCCATATCTCTTCAACCCAGGGACTGTACCCGATTGTGACCGGCCAGTGGTCGGGCGCGACGATCACCCCCCGGGCTTTCTCGAGCATGAAGTCGAGGCGCTGCCGGGCAGCTTCGATGATCTTGCCCATATCGAGAGGACGAGTTTCCACGTCTGCCTCGCGCACACTTGCCAGCAAGAGCAGGGTGTCGATGATATCGATCATCTTAAAGGTGCTTTGTTGTATACCTTCCAGCGCAACTTTCAGCTCGTCTTCTGTCAGGGTGGAAAAGCCATCTTCCAGCAGGTTGACAAAGCCGACCAGGATGCTGAGCGGGTTCTTGAGGTCATGGGCAACCGTGTGGGCAAAGGCGTCCAGTTCGGCGATCAGCTTCTCGCGTTCCATCTCCATCCGTTTGCGCTCGGTGATATCGCGCCCCATGCCCACAACCCCCACAACTTTGCCCTGGCTGTCCCGCAGGGGCACTTTGGTGGTCAGGAGCCAGCCTCTCTCCCCGGTCGTCTGATCTAGCAGAGGCTCCTCTTTGTTGGCCAGCGACCCACCTGTTCGGATGATCAACTGCTCGTCGGCGTAATATTGCTCCGCTAACTCTGCGGGATAAAAATCGGAGTCTGTTCTTCCGATAAGCTCGTCTGGTGCCTCCACCCCCATGATCCGCGCGGTCTCGGCATTGGCGAGCACAAACCGGCTCCCGGTGTCCTTGACGTAGACCAGATCCGGCAGGTTGTCGACCAGCGTGCGCAGCAGGTTGCGCTCTCTTGCCAGCTCTTCCTCTGCTCGCCTGCGCTCGGTGACATCGCGGATGATGCTGGAAGCCATGAAGCCCCTGTCCGTCTCGATGGGGAAAATCAGTGCCTGGATATACTTGAGCGTGCCATCGGTGCGCCGGACGTTCTGCTCCAGCAATTTGTTCAGCCAGGGGGCCTTCCCGGTCTCAAGGAACTCTTGAAAGCTAGTCATGAACTGAGTGCGTATTTTCGACCTGGCCTGTCCCTCAGGAGATGTCTGGAACTGGATATCCCAGGCAGGCCGACCAAGTGCCTCATACGCCTTCAAGCCGAAAATCTGCTCCGCACCTTGATTCCACTCGACGATGTACCCCTGCTCATCAACCAGCACGATGCCATCAGATGAGTGTTCGATGGTGCTGCGTAGCCTTTGCCCGCTCTCGCGCAGGGTTGCTTCGGTACGTTGGAGCGCCTCGTTGTTGCTGCGGATCAGCCCGTAAAGCATCCATGCCGTTGCAACGACGTAGAGCCAGTCCTTCAGGGCCTGTAGACGGATGAGAACGGAGGGATTCCGAACAAACGCGGCCAACAGCAGGTCGCCGAAGAACACCCACAGCCCCCCTACGAGCGCGTAGATCGTGATGATTTTTAGAGGGGTCAGCATCTCTTCGGGCTGCTTATGCCCCGGCGGAGGGTTGCTCATGCTATTTCCCCATCGTGTCTCCCACGTTCGCTGTGTCTCATTCGCCCGTCTGCGCTAACTGTATCTGTCCTTTGCGATCCCACCCTACGTTGTGCCGCCAGCTCCGGGCGCTACTCGGTCAGGCACACACCACCCACCGGGAGTTGGGCCTGGGCCATGCGCTGGTTGAACTCGGCCTCGTACAACGCGGCGACCCCTGCGTCGTGGATGATCAGCAGGTTTTCATCGTTGGAGGTGGCCGCGTTTTCGCTGAAGTTGAAGGAGCCGAGGGCGACGACAGATCCGTCGATGATGATGACCTTGTGGTGAAAGGTGCGCGGATTGCCGTCCAGACGGACATTCAGCCCGGCGCTGAGCAGATTATTGCACTCCGAGTATTCGGTGTTGGCACCGCGCGTCTCAAAGATGCCCGCTACCTCGACGCCGTTGCGGGCGCGTTCCAGGATGGCCTGGCCGAGACTGTCCTCTGTGAAGGAGAAGATCATGAGGTGGATCGAGGTGTTGGCGTTGGAGACGGCTGCGACCAGCCGGGGCATCACGTCGTCTTCCGGCGCGAAGTAGTTCTCGATCTGGACGCCGTTAAGGGAGAACACCGGGTTGGGAGTGTCAGCCGGGGAGTCAGGCCCAAACTCGCCACGGAACATCTCTTCGAACTCGGTGGTGTAGTTCTGGGCCAGCTTCGACGACCGGATGACGATGACGTTGTTGTTGTTGCGGTACGAGCCGTTGATGGTGATGTTCATCGAGCCGGTCCACACGGTCGCGCGGTCGAAGACGAAGAACTTATTGTGCATGTAAGCGCCGCGCTCGTCCGGTGTGGCCGGGATGCCGGCATCGATCAACTGTTCGATCTGCGGATCATCCTCGGTATGCTCGTCGTCATACACGACGCGCACAGTGACGCCTCGTTCGTGGGCGGCGATGAGGGCATCGGCGACGTTCTGCAGGTTGAACTCGAACATGGCGGCGTCGATGCTGCTCTGGGCCGCGTCGATAAGTGCGATCAGGTGCTCTTCAACCCCACCGGTTGTAACGTCGTCGAATGGGATGACCGGATTGGTGAAGTAGACGGCGTAAAAGTCCCCGCTGCCTCCCGCCGAAGTCTCAACCTGCACTGTTTCCTCCGACGAAACCGAGGCAAGTGGGATCTCGATGCCGGTCGCTTCGCTGACGATCTGCGCGACAGTGTCCCAGCCGTACAGAAAGCCCACCACGATCAGCAGTGCCAGGATGACGATCAGCCCTCCAAACGTCAGGGAACCCGATTTACTCCTCTTCTTCTTGGTCATTCTCCATTCCTTTGGGCGCTAAGTAGGTCAGAATTTTCCCCAGCGCATCGCCTGTTGGCAGCGACTGCGCCGATCTGGCCGTGTCTTCGATGTCTTCGGGCGGGCGGACAATCAGGGCAGGCACTTCAGACGCCGATTCGAGGATGCGGCCTAGCTTCTCCGCGATCTCTTGCGGCGTGTTATCGGCTGACGACCCTACCAGCTTGTTGATGCGGCGGATCGCCCGGCGCAGGTTCTTGAGCGCCGGGGCGAGGTAGGCTTCGGCCTGTGCATCGTCCATGTCCACCGTCTGCCGACACAGCTTACGCGCGATGTCCAGCCCCCATTCCAGCAGGCGGCTGGCTTCGGCGTCGTCCAGGTCACCCGTCAGGTTGCTGTCTTCCAACAACTGTTCGGCTGCTTGCCGGATGCGTTCTTCGACCATTTTGGTTCCTCAATCGAGAGGGCCTTTGGCAATTTGGTGTCTCTTACCAGCCGCGAATACATCGCCCTGCCATCAGAGGCGGTGCCCCGCATACAGGTCGGGCAGTGTCTGTACCGGTCGGAGCCTGCCTATATTATATCCGTTTTGAGGTAATTCGTTGTAACGGCAGTCTATCAGCGGGCGGGAGCTACCCATCGACCCTCTGCACCAGCGGCTGAGCCTCGTCCAGCAGCGTGGGATGTCCGGCTATGAGAGCGGGTTCGTCTAAGCGCCAGTCATCACCGTAGGGATGGCGCAGGTCGCCGCCCGTCTCGATGACCAGAACTGCACCGGCGGCCATGTCCCAGGGCTGCAACCCGAAGTTGAGGTATACCCCCACGCGCCCGCAGGCGGCGTAAGCCAGCCCCAGCGCCGCCGAGCCGAGCGCGCGCACCGTCCGGCAGCGAGGAGCCAGTGCCACGGCGCCCGCCAGGGAACGCTCGCGGCTAATGGGAGAGTGTCCCCAGTCGAGGCTGACAATGGCATCGTCCAGGGGGATGGCGCGTAGGGGCGGGATTGGCCGCCCGTTGAGCGTCGCGCCCTGTCCACTCGCCCCCAGGAAGAGTTCTTCACGCAGCGGGTCGTAGATCGCCCCGACGACCGGCTTACCGTCGATGAGGACGCCGACCGAGACGCCGTTTATCGGCAGACCGGTGGTGTAGTTGGTCGTGCCGTCGAGGGGATCAATTGCCCAGACGAAGCCGTCGGGAATGTACCAACGATCGTTTTCGCGGCGGTAGGCTTCCGAGTCCTCCTCGGCCAGAATGAAATGGTCGGGGTGACGCTGGCGAACGACCTCCAGTGCGGCGGCCTGGGCGGCGAAGTCGGTGTCGGTGACGAGGTCGCGAGGCCCTTTCACGTGCACGTTACGGGGCTGAGTATACTGCTCGCGGACGATCTGCCCGGCCCGCCACGCGGCGAGGTGGGCCGTTTTCTGGAGTTGCTCAAGCAGGTCTTTGTCGATCATGGTGTTATCTTCTCGATGACAAGCAGATGTGACAGGCCAAAGATGCGAAGCGGCGTCCGCTCGGTGGCGTGCAGAACGGCACGCAACGCGGCTCCGATACGCGGCCAGCGGGCGGTGATGTTGTCGTACGCGCCGAAAATACGGGTGTGATGGACAACTCGCAGGGGCAGCCCATCGAGCAGGCCGAGCAGGCCGTGCCGGGTGTAGGCGCGGACGTGTGGGGCCAGCCGGTTCCGCAGCGCGTCGGGCAGATAGTTGATCAGCGGCGTGTTGCCGAAGTGGTACTCGCCGCGCCAGTAGTGGCCGTGTGTCTCGAAGGGGTACCAGCGGTTGGGGCAGAAGACGACCGCCCGACCGCCGGGGCGCAGCACACGGGACATCTCGGCCAGTGCGGCGCGGTCGTTCTGCACGTGCTCCAGCACCTCGTGGGAGAGGATCAGGTCGAAGGTGTTTGCCGGGTAGGGGACGCGCTCGGCGGCGGCGACGTGCGCGGTAGGGGCACGTTGCCGGGCCGCCAAGACACGCTCAAACTCGATGTCGAAGGCGTAGACGTGGGGGGTATCTTCGAGCAGATGGGCGGCGTACATGCCCACCCCGCACCCATCGACGAGGATGCGGGTGTTCTGCGTATTGCCCCACCGCCGGATCATGGCAAGGCGGCGATCCTGTCCGGCCCGCCAGACGTAGCTGGGCGCGCCGCGTTCGGCGTGTTTGTCCTGAGATGTGGTCATGGCCTTGGCACGCGTTACTCCACCTGGGCCAGCTTTGCTTTGAGTGTCTCAATCGGCGGGATAGGTGTCGGGTCGACCTGGTAGGCCATCGCCAGGTAGTAGCTGACGAAGTCACCAAACAGGATCATGCTCATCTGCTGCGCCAGGCGGCTCTCCCCCCGTGCCTTGAGGGGGTCGGTGATGATGGCTTCCCCCAACAGCATGTCGTGCGTGGCCTGGTGGCGCAGGGCGACGCGTGGATGGTCGTAGCTGGACGTTAACTGGATGATCTGGAACTTGTGCCGCCGGATCAACTCGTCGGGCGCGGCGATGCCGACCACCGTGTTGTGGTTGAGTTCGGGCAGTTCATCGAAGAAGGCACAGCTCTTGGCGTTCTCGTTGATCTGGGTCTTCCAGCGGCGCGCGACGGGGGCCAGCAGCCCCGCTCCCCAGATGACGGGGATGCTATCGACAATCTGCCCGGCGTAGCGCTTGGCCGGGTTGCGGGCGGCGGTGACATCTGCGCCCCACGGCTCGCGGTGTTTGCGCATCACGGCGATGGCCTCTTCGACCTCGGCACCGAGATCGGGGATCAGCCCCAGGCGCGTGACGGCGGCCAGCAGCAACCCGTAGAGCCAGCCCAGGCTGGCGCGTGGTTGGGCGTCGTAGGTGTAGTTCCACGCCGTGCCGCCTCCTGCTTTGACCCGCTCCGTCAACTCCCCGCCGGTCGTGATGGCGACCGGTTTCAGGCCCCGCTCAAGCGCCTGCTGCGCGGCGGAGATGGTCTCCTCGGTGCTGCCGGAGTGGCTGAGCGCGATGACGAGCGTTCCCTCTCCGGCGGCGTAGGCGGGTAGATCGTAGCCCCGGACGATGGTGATGGGGACGGGGCAGGTGTCGAAGATGAGGGCGGCAAGCAGGTCGCCGCTGATGGCCGACCCGCCCATCCCGCAGATCACGACGCGGTCGATGTTCCCGGCGGTTGACAGGTCGAGGCCCTGGGCATGCTCCCAGGCGTTCTTTAGCTGGTCGGGCAGGGCATTGATGTGGCCCAGCATGTTCGCGCGATCGATCTGTTTAAAAAGTTGCAGGTCGTCAAGATTCATTCTTAGATTCTCTCCCAACGTTGTTGTGCCGGGGATTGTAACACAACCGGGGCACACGATGTACCGGAAGTGAGCGGAGGGCCAGTGCTGATGCCGGGGGAAAGATCGGCGGTGTCTGGCGCTGAGACCTCAGCCCCTGTCGGTGACACGCACGTGCCGGGCCAGTTGTTTACCGAACTCGACCAGCCTGGCGCGGTAGGCGGCATCGAGCGGGGTGACGCCCATGTTGTAGGCGTCTTCGTGGTTGTCGCTGTAGTAACCTCTGCGGCGGCCTATGATCTCGAAGCCGTATTTTCGATACAGGTTCTGCGCGATCTCGTTGGAGATGCGCACCTCCAGCGTCACAATGCGGGCTTTCTGGCGGATGGCGTGGCGCAGCATCATCCACAGCAGCAGTTCGCCGAGCTTCATGCCTCGCCAGTCGGGATGAACGGCGATGGTGCTGATGTGCGTCTCGTCCGCGACGTTCCACAGGCCGGAGTAGCCGATCAGCAAGGAGGGAGGGACAGACTCTTCCTGCCCGCCGACCAGGAGTCGCTCCAGCCAACCCGCCTGCTGGCGTCCATTGGGGTTGTGAACGACGCTGGCACCATACGGCTCCAGCACAAACATGCGGGAGCGGCTGTTGCTGCTCACCTCGTAGCGATAGGTGCGCGGCGGCCAGGGATTAGGGAAGGAGAGCCGGTCAATGGCAACCACCTGATCGATGTCCTCCAACGCCATCGGGCGCACGATCACGTGGGGGCGGGTATCGTCGGACATGTGCGCTTCCTCTATCAACGCAGGTACGCCGGGGCGAGCGTGGCCGGGTCGTCCGTCTGACCGGCAGCCAGCCGCGCGTGCGCCAGTTCGGCCAGAAAGCCCGCCCGGCGAAGGGCATGTGCAGCACTTGATAGAATAACGCGCTCGCCCAGAGATGCCAAGGCTGCCCGGCCCGCTTCGCCGATCTCGCCGCCAACCTGTGTCGGGGCGCCAAGGTATGCGCCCAGATCCTCCCACGTGGTGAGGAAAGGCTCTCCGGCGCTCCGCCAGGAGTCCTCGTTCCAGGTGTACAGGCAGGCATTGATGCGCCCGCGCCCGGCCTGCGAGACCGCATACAGGCGGTCCACGATATGCGGCTGCCCGGCGGCGGTCACGTCGAGCGTGGGGACGCCGATCAGCGGCAGCGGCGGATCGGCGGCCAGCGCCAGCCCCTTGGCGACGCTCATGCCGATGCGCAGCCCGGTGAACGAACCCGGTCCCCGCACGACGGCGACGGCGGTCAGGTCGGCGGGGGTGACCGCCGCACGGCGCAGCATCGCATCAATAGCGGGCGTCAGCTCGACGGTGTGGTTGTCGGCGCTGCGCCACGTCGCCTCGGCAATGAGTTGCTGCCCGTCGTGCAGCGCCAGGCTGAGAAAGCGTGTGGCAGTGTCAATAGCCAGGATCATCATTCACTTACTGCGCCTGTGGTCTCAGTCATCTTGCAGGGAGAAGAGGTCGGCCTTTTTGCCCTCATACAGGAGCGCCAATCCCAACTGCGCCGGATCGACCGACTTGGTGAGCTTGTGAGGGAGGATCACCACGACCGGGCGCTCGAAGCCGGTGTTCTTGATAAACGCGACGGCTTCGCCTCGCTGCTCCGGCGTGCTTTCGGGGGCGTAGAGTGCTTCGACTGCGGCGTGCCGTTCCTCGTAGCCGGGCAGACCCTCGCCGTAGTGATCGCCCCATGCTACGTAGGGCAGCCGCTCGGCCAGCACGTACAGCAGGCTGTCGTCTTTCGAGACGAACGGCGTGACGATGGCGGTGTTAGCCGGGGTGTTTTCCCGAATCCACTGGAAAACGTCGCGATATTCAGTGTCGACCCCTGCCTGGTCAAGTCCCTTTTGGCCTTTGGTGATGACGTGTTGCCCCTCGTACCGCAGCGCCTTGACCTGGACCCAGGGCATGGAAAGGCGCTGCCCGCCCACGTAGAGCAGGTTGACGGCCAGCATGATCAGCGCGATGATCGCGCCCACCCTGCCCAGGACGTAGCCCGCTCCGGTCGGTCGGGGCGATTCAAACAGCAGATACTCGATGGCATACAGCGCGACCACGCACATTGCGATGGTGCTCATGTAGATGAACTTGTACTCGTTGTGTTCCGGCAGTCTCACCAGGCAGGCCAGCCCGTACCCGATCAGGCAGATATACGCCGCAAAGATAATGCGCCGGTCATGCCTCCTGATGGCGCGCACCACCCCCAACACGAAGAACGGCAGCAGGCCGTAGGAGGCCATCAGGATCGATTCCAGGTCATACAGGCTGCACCCCTCGAAGTGCGTCCCCGGCATGGCGCTGGCCGCGCTCAGCACGTAGTGCAGGATGGGGATAGAGAGGGCCACCGCGGCGAGTACGGCTACTAGCAGACGGCCTTTCTTTGCTTCCTCGCGGATCGCCGCCTTGAGATCCGCCAGCCAGCGCGATGCGAGGGCTCTATTAAGACCGCTCGCTTCCAAGGCTTCGCTGGTGACGAACGCAGCCAGCAGTGACACCGGCAGGGCCGACCCGATGAACAGGCCCGACGTGGTGTGGAAGGCCAGCGCTCCCAGCGTGGCGATGATCAGCAGCATCACGTCCACCAGCCGCAGCCTGCCGGTCAGCATCCGCACCGTGACGTACAGCGCGAAGGCGTAGAACATCACGCCCATCGGGAAACCGGTGAACGTGATAAAGGAGGCCAGCAGGCTGCCCATCCGCAGGTCGCCCAGGAGAACCATCCGGTTGAGGGGTGAAAGCAGGCTCTCCCCGTGGGCGCTGCCCCACGCAATCGCCTGGACGGCCCCCAACAGGCTCGCCCCGAACAGGCTGAACAGGACGAATATCCCCATCGCGGCGGGGCGCTCTTCGAGCAGGCCGGACGCGCGAATAGCCCGCGCCATCCAGCCAAAGGTGCTGACCAGCGCGACGAAGTTGACGGCGACGGAGGCGAGTGGGACCGGGAGGTGCGTCAGCCCGGTGATGGTGGCCAGCAGCGCGTGGTAAAGCCAGTAAATGTTCGCCGGGTGGCCGGGCAAAACGGCGTTCTCAGGCGGCGCGTAACCGGCCAGGATCTGGTACACGTACCCGGAGTGGAAGAAGCCGTGATGTGAGATCTGCGTGCGGACGGTGATCACAAACGCCAGCATGCCCGGCAGCAGCAGCACGTATGGCAGGTATTGCAGCGCCGTGCCGAGCGCCCTGCCTCCACCGGTGTTCCGGCCCGCGGATGCGTCTGCCCCGGAAGGTGTGGGGGGGTGGAAATCCCTGGTGACAAAGGCGAAGATGGCGATGCACGCCGCAGCGCTGGCGATCAGCACCACGCCCCACACCGCGATGGGCATCGGCTGGAGGAACTGGGAGAGCACGTAGCCCACGGTGGCATAGATCGTCAGCGATACGGCCAGCGCGGGGTTTAGAACACCGTGAAAGAGCTTACGCAGCATAAATCGTTCTCTGCCCTATCAGGCCAACCAGGCGGGCCTGTAGGGAGTCAACCCTACAGGCCGTTATGGTCAGGGGAAGATTATCCACCGGGGAGCGCTGCACGGTGGCCTATGCTGTCGCGGGCACCGGCAGGCGGCCAAGTTGGGTCAGTTCGTGGCACAGTTTGTCGTTGGACTTGGCCACCGTATCGACCATCTCCGAGTCGCAGCCCACCCGATGGCGCAGGGCGGGGTCACTCCACAAGATGATGCCCATTTGCCGGTGCTGCTCGGTATCACGCATGAAGGTCAGCCGCTCGACCGCCTCAATCGTCCCCAGCTTGACCTCGCCGAGGCGCTCCTCGGCCATCCCCACGATCTCCCGCAGCAGGATCAACTTTTCGTTGGGCCAGACAATCCGCCAGGGCAGCAGTGCGTAGCGGCGCAGCCGCCTCCGCGTCGCCAGCAGGTTCCTGGTGTACTGCCGCTCCTGCTCGACGAAGACGCCCGTCAGGTCACGGAAGTTATCCGGCTCGGCCAGGTGGGGCTTGCCCAGGTCTTCGAGCGAGGTGTTGAGCTTCTTCTGCGCCTTGCGGACGTGGCGCTGCTTGATCTCCTCGCCGAGCAGCGCGCCCCCGACCGCTCCTGCCACTGCCCCGGCCACGCCGCCGATGATCGTCCCCACGCCGGGCACAATCGCGGTGCCGAGCGCGCCGCCCAGTTGCCCGCCGATCAGTCCACCGCCCGCGCGGGTGGTGACTTCGACGGCGGCGAACTCGACGTTGCGGCCTAACCCTGTGCCTCTCTGCGAGCGCCGCCACGCGCGGTAGGTGGCGAATCCCAGCGTGATGACGGGAACGTGGAGCAGCAACCCGGCGGCCTTGCTGGCGGCGGTGGCCTTCGCGTCGATGGCAGCCCCGGCGGTCGCGGCTTGGTCGCTCAGCGAATCGACCAGCGAGTCGCCGTGCGCATCCAGGACGATGGCCGACGAGTCCCCCACGCCGTTCAGCATCGGAAGGCGATCCAGCAGATCGTGGAAGACCTGTGTGGCCTCAAGGTTCTTGAAGTACTCGACGACATTGCCCAGCAGCGGGATCGAGTGGTCGCCCAGGCTGGATTTGAGCACGTCGAGGTTCTGTATGGCGTCGGCGATGTGGTCCGCCGCCGGGCCCTGGAAGTGATCCCAGATGTGGGGGTCGGCCATGCTGTAGTGCCAGGCGATGTCGATGAAGGTCACCGTGCCGATGGTGGCTACCTCGGCGGTGTCGAGGTTGAACACCTTGGCCAGTGCTTCCTTGACCTTATCTGTGACCGGGACCTCGCCGCGCAGCCGCGTCCGCAACCTGTTGATGTGCCGTTGGCGCGCCCGCCAGAGAAGCACGGCCCCGGCGATCACGGCCACGATCAGCGCGGCGGTCAGCACATCGGCCATGTTTTGTGCTAAAGCGTCAATAAATCGGCTACTCATATTTTTCAACTCCGCCACAGGAATAGCAACGCAACTACCATTTTCCGGGTTACAATTAGGACAGTATCGCTCACTCAGGTAAACCATACTACCTGCGTGGCAGGGCGTCAAGCAGCAAAAAGCACAAAGGGTTGGAACATGAAGCGTACAAAGATCGTCTGCACCATCGGCCCGGCTTCACGTGAGCCGACAATGCTCGAAAAGTTGATCAAAGCCGGGATGGATGTCGCACGCCTGAACATGTCACACGCCGAACAGCCAGAGCACGCCGAAAACATCCGCCGGATTCGGGCTGCCGCCGAAGCGGTCGGGAAGCCGGTCGCGGTTCTGGTCGACTTGCAGGGGCCTAAGCTGCGCATCGGCCAAATGCCGGACGACGGTATTCTCATCCGCCGCGAGGAGACGGTAAAGCTCACCACCCGGCCGGTCGTCGGGGAGCGAGTTGAGGGGCGGGATGTGGACGTGGTGATCCCCGTCCAGTATAAGGACCTGCCCAGGGACGTGGAACCGGGCGAGTGTATCCTGCTTAACGACGGGCTGATGGAACTCAGGGCCGTCGAGGCGACCGGCGACGAGGTGATCTGCGAGGTCGTCACGGGGGGCATGCTGACCAGCAATAAGGGCCTTAACCTGCCCGGTACGCTGATTTCCGCCCCTGCGATCACCGAGAAAGACTGGCATGACCTGGATTTCGCTCTGGAGCAGGGTGCCGACTGGGTGGCTCTGTCGTTTGTCCGGGATGACGAGGAGGTGCTCCGCCTGAAGGGCCGGATCGCCGAGCGCACGCCCGAAGGCAGCTATCCCATACAGGTGATCGCCAAGATCGAGAAGCCCCAGGCGCTCGACTACATCGACCAGATCATCGCGGCGGCGGACGGCATCATGGTGGCGCGCGGCGACCTCGGCGTCGAGATCCCGACCGAGACCGTGCCGATGGTGCAGAAGCGCCTGATCCACCTGTGCAACGCGGCCGGTAAGCCTGTCATCACCGCCACGCAGATGCTCGACTCGATGATCCGCAACCCGCGCCCGACCCGCGCCGAGGCCAGCGATGTGGCGAATGCCATCCTCGACGGGACGGACGCCGTCATGCTCTCCGGCGAGACGGCCAACGGCCAGTACCCGCTGGAGGCGGTCGAGACGATGGTGCGCATCGCGACCGAGGTCGAGAACGCGGCGCGCTTTGCCCCCTGGCATCCCCCGGCGCACGTCGATGCCATGTCCGGCGGCGACGTGACCGATGCCGTTGCCCACGCCACCTGTGAGACAGCCTGTGATCTGCGTGCCAGGGCGATCATCACCGCGACGACCAGCGGCAGAACAGCGCGCGCCGTCTGCAAGTACCGCCCGCACGCCGTGATCATCGCCGTGACGCCCACCCCCATCGTCCAGCGCCAGTTGATGCTCTGCTGGGGAGTGACCCCCCTGGACAGTGAGCGGGTCGGCAACACCGATCAGCTCATCGACAACGCGGTGCGGAGGGCGGTTGACGCCGGTATGGTGGCGGAAGGGGAGCGCGTCGTGCTGACCGCAGGAGTAGCGGCCTACATGCCCGGCACGACCAACCTGATGCGGGTCGAAACGGTGCGGGTGGAAGACGAAACAGGCTCGTCATAGGAGATGGGGGCCTTCTGGGACGCGTTGGGGGAACCGTCGCACGCTGCCCCTACGGTTCCGGCTCAGGAACGATCAGCCCGCCCAGCAGCACTCTGTCGTCCAGCGGAATGCCCTCCGGGCCGAGGACCGGCAGGCGGGTGTTGGTGCTCAGCAGGTACACCCCGATCTCAAGCTGATAACTGCCGGGAGGCGCGTCCGCGTCCAGTGGCACCAGGTAGCGGTCATCGATGCGCTGGCCGGGCTGCCACGTGCTGGTGGGAAGTGTCCCCTGTACCGGCCACGAGTCGACCTGGCCGTGCAGCAGACCATCCGGGCCGAGCAGGTGAACGAAAACCGTGTAGTCCTCGTCCAGCGTGCGCAGCGCCTGCCAGTGGAGCGTCACGTCCACCAGTTGGCCCGGTTCGAGGCGGCCCGCCTCGAAGTCCACGCCGGTCAGCAGGATCTTGTTGTCGAAGTTAGCCACCGCCTGGGCGACAGCCTCGCCTTCGATGCGCACTGTGGCGACAATGCACGACTCGCCAGGGGGACGCAGCCAGCCGCAGTGCATGGGACGACCGGAGGCCACCAGCGCTCCGCGCTCCCTGTCAAAAGCCAACGACAGGTCTCCGGCTATTGGGGCCGGAGAGCCACCCTCGGTGGAAAAGCTGCGCTCTATCCACGTCATCCCGGATTTTGTGGCATAACTGACGGTGACGGGCAGGTCGCTGCCCATTGGGGCCTGCTCTGGCACGTCGATGCCGGTCAGCGCGCCGTCACTGGCGCTGACGGCCAGCCGCTGCCCGGCGACGGGAGGTGGCTGCAAGGCAGGTTTGACGGCCAGCGGCGAGATCTCTGCCCAGACCTCACCGCCGGCCAGCGGCGCGATGTCTTGTGAGAAGGGTGGCGAAAGCGCCGCCTGTATGATGTAATCGCCGGGCGGGAGCGTGTACGACAGGGGGATGGCGTGGTAGTCGGGAATGATCTCACCTGCCTTCCAGGCCACGCTTGGGTAGCGGCTGCCGACGGCGTAGGCGGGTGCGCCCTGCCAGATCACCTCCCCGGCCTCGTCAACCAGCCGCAGCCGCACCTGGTAGTTATCGGGGATGGTGTCGGCGGCCTGCCAGTAAAGTGTGATAGCGGCCTCCTCGCCGACCCTGGCCTCCCGCCCGTCGAGCCGGTAGCCCAGCAGCGTGATGCCGCTCTCCCACGCGAGCGGCTCCCCTCGCAGCCCCGGCGTGGTGGTGAGCGGCCTCGTGCCCACCTCGACCAGCGGCCCTGCCGAGCGCAGGTGATACGCCCCCTCTAAACCGGGCAGGAAGCGTTGCAGGTAGACCGTCCGGCCCTCGGCGAGCGCGGCGTGCAGGTAGGCGCGGTATTCCTCTTCTGTCCCCAGCACCACCATCGACATATCCGGGCGCAGCCCCTCGATGCGGTGCAGGTACTCCAGCGGGGCGATCTTCTCGCTGTCGGCCAGGATGACCGAGCCTTCGTCGAGCGGCAGGCTGAGGACGTGCCGTCCCCATGCCTCAAGGTCGCGCTCGGTCGTCCAGTCGAAGCGCGGGCCGACCGTCCACGCTGCGCTGAGAGGGATCAGCGCGAAGGCTGTAATCACAACCGCCCGGCCCCAGTCTGGCAGCGGATCGGGCAGCCTCTGGTCGATCCACTCAATGATCGTGTGCAGGCCGTAGCCGATCCAGGTGGCCTGGATGAGGAACATCGGGATGAGGAACACCCCGATGTCGGGGACGAGATAGTTCAGCCCGTAGAAAGCCTGAGCCGCGAAAGCCACCACGGTCACCAGTGCGGCCCGCCAGCGTCGCAGCGCCAGCAGGGCCAGCCCCGCGCCTCCCAGGACGACCCCCGGCCAGCCGAACTGGTCGCGGATCAGGCGTCCGAGGATGCGCCAGCGCTCCGGGTCGTCGAGCCAGGCGCGGAGTTGCAGCGCCCCGCCGAAGCGGCTGCCGGTGATCCAGCCGAGGAACTCGTCGAAGGGCATCGCGCGGCCATCGTGCAGGGCGGGCCAACGCAGAGGAATATAGGCGTAGATCAGCAGCGCGGCCAGGAACAGCCCGATCCCCAGTGCCCATCTCTGCCACGCGAGACGCGGCCACGCCAGCAGCACCGCCAGCGCCAGGGCGGGCAGCAGCAGCACGGTGGTCAGGTGGTTGGTCAGGCTGAGTCCGGCCAGCGCAAAGAGGGCCGGGATGAGACGCTGTACGTGGCTGTCACCGGGTGGGGCCAGCAGCCACAATGCCCCGCCCAGCATGGCGGCGGCAAAGGCGTTGTGCAGTGCGTAGACCTCGGCGATGACGGCCTGGCTCCAGAAAATCGGTGAGAAGCCGAAAGCCAGCGCGGCCAGCGCGGCGACCGCGCCCTCGACCCGCAGCACGCGCTGCAGGGTCAGGTAGATGAGTGTAATGGCAGCCGTCGCCGATACGACCGAGGTCAGGTTGACGCGTGTTGCCACCTTGCCCAGCGGCAGCAGGCTGAACACCTTGCCCAGCAGCACGTAGAGCGGGTAGCCCGTCGGGTGCGCGACGCCCAGCACTGGCGCTGTCACCTGGAACTCGAAGGTGTCTGCGCGCCCCACCGTGCGCTGGAGCGTCAGCAGGTAGGCGGCCAGAACCAGCAGCGCGACGGCGAGCGTCCCCGCCTGGGCGGGGGAGCGGTGATCGTCGCGCGGGGGCATGGAGAGTACCAGCGCCAGCGCTGCCCCGCCGATCAGCAGGATCAGGCCGCGCAGCGGATTCACGTCGAGTGGTGGGGTG
Source organism: uncultured Anaerolineae bacterium (assembly GCA_964603985.1). Taxonomy (GTDB): domain Bacteria; phylum Chloroflexota; class Anaerolineae; order Aggregatilineales; family UBA3940; genus CAZRXG01. Next base: position 119,483 of record CAZRXG010000001.1, read on the forward strand.
AGGACGTAAAGCCAGGGGAGCAGTGTGGGCAGGCTCCATCCCCACGATGGGGATGTCAGCCGACGCCCCGGCCACCACGACAATCCCAGGCAGAGCAGCAAACCCGCCAGCCCGGTGCCCAGCGAAGGCCACAGCGCACCCAGGACGGCGAAGCGGCGTGGGTCGGTTTCATAGAGCAGGCGCGCAATGCCCAGCCCGTAAGTCAGCCCGATCCACCCCGCCCACACCCGCCGGAGCAAGTTCCTGGTCGGCGCGTCTTTCGCGACCGTCTGTCTCATGGCGCGGGTGTCCCGGCCCCTTCCTGTTCCAACTGTTTCTGCAGGGCGCGCTCGGTCTTGAGCTTGAAGTAGGCATCCATCACCTGCGAAGCCAGCGGTGCTGCGACCACCGAACCTTCGTCGCCGTTGTAAATGAAAGCAATGACGGCTATCTCCGGGCTGCCGTAGGGCGCGTAGCCCATAAACCAGGCGTGAGCAGGCCAGGCACCGGGGATGCACTGCTCCAGCGCGGCGGCAATATTGTCGCAGAACTCGGCAGTTCCGGTCTTGCCCGCAATCGGCACGTAGGGCAGGATCTCCTCCTGCACGTACACCGCCGTGCCGCCTTCGATGGTCACCGCCCCCCGCATGCCATCCTGAATGACGCGCAGGTTCTCCAGCGAGATTGGGATCTCCCTGAGCACTTCTGGCTCGAATCCCTTAACCACGTTGCCGTTTGCGTCGATCACCTCGCGCACCAGTGTTGGCCGCATCTGCACGCCGTCGTTGGCGATGGCGTTCATCGCGTTGATCATTTGCAGGGGGGTGGCGAGGACGTAGCCCTGCCCAAAGGCCGAGTTGTAGGTGTCGCCGGTTGACCAGTTCTCCCCCCACGTACGGCGCTTCCAGGCCGGATCGGGAATCACGCCGTCGATCTCACCGGCCAGTTCGACGCCGGTGTAGTCGCCCAGGCCGTAAAATCCCATCCACCTGTCTAGCCCTTCGATGCCCAACCCCACCCCCGGCACCTCGTCCTTGTAGCCGCCGCCGACCTTGTAGAAGTAGACGTCGCACGACCAGGCGATGGCCTGCACCGCGTTCACCTCGCCGTGGCCCTCGTCCAGCCAGCAGACGAAGGTCTGCACCTTGCTCGGCTCGTTGGGGTAGTAGCGGTTTTCAAGCTGGATTTCGCCAGGGTCTTCGATGATATACTCCGGTGTGACGATGCCCTCTTCCAGCACACCGGACAGCGTGATCACCTTGAAGATCGAGCCGGGCGGGTAAAGAGAGCTGATCGCCTGGTTAAAAAGCGGCTGCTTGGGGTCCTGGGAAACCTGCAAGTAGTAGGGGTAGTCGATGGCGCGCGCAAAGCGGCCGTTGTCGTAGGTGGGCCAGCTCACCATCGCCAGGATTTCGCCCGTGCGCGGGTTCATGGCGATCACCACGCCCCGGTCGTAGCCAATCGGGTTGTCGGGGTAGGCTTCCCGCAGGTTCTCGAGGGTCTCGACCAGGTACTGCTGTGCGGCGCGTTGCAGGTCCAGGTCGAGGGTCAGCCTGACGCTGTAGCCCGGCTGGGACGGGCGCGTCTCCCCGATGGTGCGCACGATCTGGCCTGCCACGTCGCGCTCGACGATCTGCAAACCGGGGTTGCCTGCCAGCCATTTTTCCAGTGAGAACTCGACCCCATCGTAGCCGATACGGTCACGGTCCAGCACGTAACCGGCCGCTTCGTACTCTTCGGCAAGCCTTTCCGGGATCGGCCCCATGTAACCGATGACGTGTGCGGTCAGCGCACCACTTGGATATTCGCGCACCGACACCCACTCGACATCTACGCCGGGCATTGAGGCTTTCTCTGCCACGATGATGCGCGCGACGTCGTGCTCGATGTCGGTTTCTACCACGACCGGCTGGTAGGGTGCAATGCCTTCACCCTCCTCGACCATGGTCAGCAGGCTGCGCTCCGGGATGCCGCGCTCGTCTACGGTGTCCAGTTCGCCGCTGAGTGGGATGTTGAGCATGCTCGCCAGCCGCGCCAGAACCTCCATCTCTTCAGCCTCGTCGGAAGGCAGCAGTGCGGGGGTCACAGTGACGTTGGCGCTGGCCACGTTGACGGCCAGCGGCAGGCCGTTCCGGTCCAGGATGATACCACGTGTAGCCGGGATGCTGACCTCGTCGAAGCGGTTGTCATCTGCCCGGAAGACGTAGGTCTCGCGCTGGGTAAACTGGATCTGGTAGATGCGGGCTGCCAGGAAGATGAACGATATCAGCACCACCGCCCGGAAGATACCCAGGCGGGCGGGTTTATGATAGGTGTTAGTTGAAGATTGGCCTGCCATACCACAACCACACGATTACCGATATCATCTACACCGCTTTGTTGGCGCTCCCTCAGATCCGGGCCTGGCGCGGGTGCAGCCGGTCGTACCAGTGGCCCAGCAGACGCAGGGCCGGGACGATCAAGATCACGTCAAAGGCCACCGAAGGCAGTGTAACATACCCGAAAGCCTCCGACCATGCCAGCCGCGACCCGACGAGGAAACGCAGCAAGATAAGGTAGAGCACGTGGTACGCAAATGCGCCAGCCGCCGTCAGCAGCAAGGGCAGGATCACGTTGGCGCGGTAGATCTGCGCCTCGGTCAGGCTGGCGACGTAGGAGATGGGGAGCATTGCCAGCGAGGAAGTGCCGAGCGGAGCGCCGGAGAGCAGGTCGAGAAAGAATCCCCCCACAAAAGCCCAGACGATGCCTTCCTGGCCGCGGTCAAGAATGGCCCACGCCAGCACGGCCACGACGATCAGGTCGGGCTGGCCGCCGAAGATACGCAGGCGGGGCAGGATCGTGGCCTGTAGCAGAGCGCTGACCAGGAAGATGGGAATGCCGACGTGCAGACTCATGGCTCCTCCGAACTGCGCTCCTCGATCACTTCGTCGAAGATGGACGGGTCGACGGGCTCAAAGCTCGTGATCACGGACACGAGCTCCAGGTGCTCGAAGTCGACGGTTGGGCGAACCTCGGCTTCCTGGAAGAGCGCGGCCTGCTGGCTTCGGACACTTGACACCTGACCGATCACAATGTTCGCCGGGAACCTGCCGCCCAGCCCGGAGGTCAGAACCAAGTCACCCATTTCCAGGAGGGTTTCCTGGGGGATGAGTTCCATGCGCAGTCCGCCCTGCAACTGCCCGGTGACCGTCCCCTCGGCTCGCGCATTCTGGAGCCGCGCGTTGACGGCGCTGGTCGGGTCAATAATCAGGAGCACCCAGGCAGCGTTCGCCGCCACGTCTTCGACACGTCCTACCAGGCCGCGCTCGTTGATGACCGGTGCACCGACCCGGATGCCGTCGCGCGCGCCGCGGTTGATGATGACCCAGCGCAGGTAGCTGCTGGTGTCGCGGGCGATGACGTCGGCCGTCACCAGGTTCTGGTCGGGATTATCGACGGCGTAGTCGAGCAGCTCGCTGAGGCGGAAGTAGTCCTGCTCGATCTCACGCTGGCGCACGATCTCAACCTGGAGCTCGGCGACGGTACGCTCCAGTTCGCGCACACGCTCTTGCAGAGCGTCAACGTCCTCCGGTTCCTCACCCAGGGCAGCCGTGGTTTCTGCGCCGCCCGTCATCAGCCGGGCGAGTGGCCCAAGTGGGACCATGACGGCGCTGGTCAGCGGGCGCAGAACGCCCGACCGGTTCCCGATGCCGATCAGGACCAGCGTGATGATAATCAACAGGCCGACCGTTAGTAACCGGTTTCTTTCTTGCCTCATACACGTTGCAACCTGAAAACAAAAGGGTCTGGCCTCTTCTGATCGTACATGAGACCATCCCCGGCCCGCAACTTTGAATCGAAGGAGGCTAGTGCTGGGTGCTGCCGCGCTCCAGGCCAACGAGCAACCGGCGCAGGTTGTCGTAGTCTTCCAGGACGCGGCCTGCGCCGCGCGCCACGCAGCTCATCGGATCCTCGGCCAGCCAGACGCGCATGTTGAGTTCGTCGGACAGGCGCTCGATCAGCCCGGCCAGTTGTGAGGAACCACCCGCCATGCAAATGCCGGTCTCCATCAGGTCGGCGATTAATTCGGGCGGCGTTTCGTCAAGCGCATCCTTGAGGGTGTCAATGATGATCTGCACAGAGGTAGATAGCGCCTCACGCATCTCGATGGACGACACTTCGACGGCCTCCGGTAGGCCGGTGATCAGGTTGCGCCCCCGTATTGTGATGGTGCGCTCCTCCGGTAGCGGGTAGGCCGATCCCGCCTCGATCTTGGCCCGCTCGGCCATGCGCTCGCCGATGAGCAGGTTGTACTTGGTGCGCATGTACTGGATGATGTCCTCGTCCATCTCGTCCCCGGCGACACGAATCGAGCGGCTGATGATGATACCTCCCATCGAGAAGATGGCGACCTCGGTGGTACCGCCCCCGATGTCGGCGATCATGCTGCCGCGCGTCTCGGTGATGGGCAACCCCGCGCCGATGGCAGCCGCCATTGGCTCCTCGACGAGCAGTGCCTCGCGCGCACCGGCTGACATGGTGGCGTCGTAGACGGCCCGCTTTTCCACCTCCGTGACGCCGCTTGGGATGCCGACAATCACGCGCGGACGGGGCACCGGAACGAGCGATTGCTCGTGGGCCTTGCCGATAAAGTATTCCAGCATGGCCTGCGTGATCTCAAACTCGGAGATGACACCGTCGCGCAGGGGGCGGATGGCGATGATGTTGGACGGCGTGCGTCCCACCATCTGGCGCGCCTCCGCGCCGATGGCTAGCGACCGGCGGCTTTTCTTCTCGATGGCCACCCAGGATGGCTCATTGATGACAATGCCCCGCCCGCGCACAAAGACCATGGTGTTAGCTGTGCCGAGGTCGATGGCAATGTCCAGAGAGAACAGACTGAGCAGCCAGTTCAGTGGGGCGAACACTAAGGGTGGCTCCTAAACAGGACACAGAGGCTCGTTAAAAAAGTGCGGGTGCTTTCCTCTACCCGCGAGAACCGTACCTGGATCCTTTGTTGTCGTAATAATACCAGGGGCGGATTATACCATTCGGGTAGGGCACCCGCAACGCGCGCTGCCCACCCGCAACCGCGCAGTCTGGACGGAAAAACCCCGCGACAGAAGAGGCAGGCGTACAGTTGCCAGCGTTGTGGGAGAGATTCAAGAGGATTGCTCCACCAGTTCCTTGTAAAGGGGGATCTGTTCGATGAAGGCCAGCGCTCGTTGAAACAGTACGCGGTCGCCGTCGTAGGTCAGCCGTCGGTAGGCTTCCTCAACCGGAACCCAGCCGACTCCCGCCCGCTCGCCGTCTTGCTCGGATAGATCCCCACCGGTGGGGCGCGCCAGATAATAGCGGACGGTCTTGCTGTGCAGATGCCCCTCGTGGGTGGTGAAGGTGTACTCGCTGATCCCGGCCAGCGCCAGCAGATCGGCCTGGATGCCGGTCTCTTCCCGAATCTCTCGCAAAGCGGTCACCTCAATCGATTCGCCGGGTTCCTGCTTCCCTTTTGGGAATCCCTGGTAGTCCGGATCGGTTTTTGACCCGCCGACCAGCAACACCTCGATTTGCGTCTCAGAAGCAGCGCGGCAGACAATGCCACCCGCCGCCCGGATGACCAGACCGGACGTCTTCTTATTCGTCGTCGAAGTCATCGTCGTCGAAATCGCCGTCCCAGCCTGTCATGTAGTCCAGCGTCAGCGGGTGTAGCCGGACGACCTCAAGTGCTGTGTGACACTCCGGGCAGGTGACCGGTTCCCACAGCTCGACGTTGTCTTTGAGCCACACCGGGGCCATGCATTCTGGACATCTGGCCTTCAGCCGACGCGTCTGCCTGCGTTCCACGGGGCCTTCTCCATTGAATGTGGTGCATCACGCCGATAGTTCACGCATATATATATTGCACAACCGGGTGGGTGTCAACACCCGCATTGGTGGTCGTTGACGGTTTTTTCCGCACTGAACCGGGTCACTTTTGCGCCAGCCACCCCGCCAGCAGCAGGCGTGTGCTCTCGAAGGCAATCTCGTCCATCGGGACCTCATCCGGCGCGAAAAAGGCAACCTCCTCCACATCATCCTGCGCGGCGAGCGTTCCGCCTGTCACCTCGGCCTCGAAGAGGATAACGATGGCCGACGTGCCCCCTGGAGCGTCTGGCCCCAGCACGTCAATCAGGCGGGTGATGCGCACCGTCATCCCGGTTTCCTCGCACACCTCGCGAACGGCAGCCTCGCGCGGGGCCTCGCCGTAGTCGACGTACCCGGCAGGCAGCGCCCATCTGCCACTCTGTGGGTCAACCCCTCGCCTGACAAGCAGCACACGCCCATCCTGCACGGCGAAAACCACCGCCGCTACCTTGGGGTCGCGGAAATAGATAAAACCACACGCTTCGCACACGCGGCGCATTTTGCCCTGCCTCAGGGCGTCGGTCAGGGGGTGCCCACAGCGAGGGCAGAAGTTCATCTCGGGGGGAGCGGCCACGATACTAACGTCGGCGGCGTAGCAGGATCACCAGCCCCACCGTGACCAGCAAGGCCCCCAGCACACCGGCCCCGGCGATCAGCGCCACCGTCCGCGCCGGGATCTGCCCAAACGTGCCGGTTTCCGGCGTGGCAGGGACAGTCCAGTGAGTGTCCTCAGGTTGGGACGCCTTTGGTTCGGCAGCCTCACCTGCACCGGCTATCTGTGCCTGTCTCGTCTCTCCGTTCGCTCGCTGGGCCTCCGGCTGCTCCGCTATGGTGGAGGATGGTGTAAGCGTGGGTGGCAAAGCGGTAGGCTGTGGGGCGTATTCGGGGCCTCCTTCGCCTCCGCTCATGTCTTCGGTCGGGCCCCCACCCAACCCGCCTGCCCCGGCAGCGGTGGGTGGCTCACCCGGCGGGCCGGACGGTATTTCTTCCTCAGCCATGTCTTCAGGCACGGGGACTTCTTCCTCGGGGGGAGCCTCCGCCAAGGCCGGTTCCTCAGTCGGCGCTGCTTCCTCCTCCTCGACGGGGGGCGCTTCCTCCGCCTCCTCCACGACTTCCTCCGCCGGCAGTTCCATGGCTTCCTCGGCGGCTTCTTCCTCCTCCGGTGCTTCTTCCTCTGCCACTTCTTTTGCTGCCGGGGCCGCGAACGCAGGTTCTTCGGCAGCCGATTCGGCTTCCAGCATTGCCACGTCGGGGGCTGCGGCTCCCCCGCCTAGCAGACCACCCGCCAGGATGAACACACCGGCGCACACCAGCACGGCCACTATCGCCGCGCCCGCAGCGGCCAGCGGCGTGAAACGGGGCAGGTTCAGGCGATCCCACAAGTTGGCCCTGGCCGGTTTGCTGTAGACTGCCGGATCGAGGGTGAAGTTGTGTGGCACGGGAACACGCTCGGCCATCCCCAACAGAGCGACGGTCGTTTGCAGCGACTCAAGCTCCGCCTGGAGGCGGGAGTCCTGCCGCAGGCGTTGCTCAAGCGCCGCGCTCTCCCCGGCGGACAATTCCCCGTCGAGGTAGGCGCTTAGCAGTTCCGTGTCTCGGTTGCTCAGTGACGTGGTCATCGGTCTGTTGTCAATCGATCCGGCGGGCGTGACGGGATCATTCCCGGCATCACCCTTCAGTACTAAGACGGTACGAGGCGGGCAGAAGTTCCGCGAAGCCTTGCAGGCAATCGCGCAGCCGCGCCCTGGCGCGGCTCAGACGTGACTTGATGGTGCCGCCTGCCACACCGACTGTCTGGGCGATTTCCTCGTAGCTGAAGCCCTCGATGTCGCGTAATACGGCCACCGTCCGCTGATCCTCCGGCAGCCCTTGCAGGCAGATAGCGATCGCGGCCTGTAGCTCCATGCGCTGGGCGTGGCTTTCGGGGTTCTCACTGTGGCCGGCAAAGCTCTCGTGTGGCGCTTCGTCCTCGACGTGCAGAGCTTCGAGCGAGGCCTGGGGGCGGCGCTTACGGCGGCGAAGTTCATCGTAGCAGGCGTTGGTCACGATGCGCATCAGCCACGCCTTGAAGGACCCACCCCGGAAACTGCCGATTGCCTTGTAAGCGGAGATGAACGCTTCCTGCGTTGCGTCCGCCGCCGAGTGGCCCTCGCCCATGATGCGGTAGGCGACATTGTACGCCTGGCCCTGGTAATGCAGAACCAGCGTATTGTAAGCGTCGAGATCGCCTCCCTGGGCATCTCGGATAAGCGCTGCTTCGTCCATTTTAAGCCGGGTGTTTTACGGGCATAAAGAATAACCGGTCAGCCATTGTTCCGGCCCAATATTACCACTTCGAAGTGTTGACGTCGACCTCCCGTTGGCGTATACTTGCGTCGAACGGCCGGAGTGGAGGAACAGGCAGACTCGATGCTCTCAAAAAGCATTGCCCTTTAAAGGCGTGTGGGTTCGAATCCCACCTCCGGCACTGGTGAGGTCCGGGTTGAGGTATAATTGCCCCATCCGGCCTCTTATTTTTACTCCGCCTGCCCGGTGCAGGGTAAAGGACGCCGTTTCGTGATGATGTATCTCTGGGCCGGATGGTTGACTCCGACAGCTAACAGGTGAGGGTGTCGTCACTGTGCGACGGGTATTGTTAACCTTTCTGATCGGGTTGGGCCTGGGCGCGTTGTGCGGCGCGGTTTTCGGCTGGTTTGTGCCGGTTCAGGAAGTCGGTGGGGGGATAGACAAGCTCCACCCCGACTATAGAGCCGAATACACCGTCATGGTGGGGGCGTCCTACGCCGTCAACGGTGATTGGGACCTGGCGCAGGCTCGCCTGGGTAGACTGGCCGAACCGGACCCGGCAGGCTATGTCGTGGTGCTGGCAGAGCAGTACATCGCTGAGGGGCACAGCCCGGAGGACATCCGCAGTCTGGTCCGGCTGGCGTCACGCTTTGGATATACGACCTCGCCGATGTTGCCCTACCTCCCCCCCTCGAACTGAGATTCTGGACATGACTCGCGGTCGTTTGCGTTTCCCCTGGTTTGCGCTCCTGATGGGCCTGGTACTGGGTATTGCCGGGGGCCTCTACTACGCTTGGTTCCTCAATCCGGTCAGCCTGGTTAACATCGCGCCCAACCAGCTCAACCCTGCCGACCGGCAGGCATACATCCTTCTGATCGGCGAGGCATACTTGAAAGACCGGGATGCCGAACGGGCACGGGACCGTCTGGCTGCGCTGGGCGAGCGTGATGTCGTCCAACTGGCCGTCTCGCAGGCTGACACAGCTTTTCTGCGCGGGGACGACCCGGATGAGGTGTGCGCCCTCACAACGCTGGCCGAGGCGCTGGGTGGACAACCGCTGGCAGCCGACGTGATTTGCGAACAGGTAGCTTCCCCTACCCCGCCCGCCGAGACGCCAACCATCACTCCCACCTTCGAGGGGATGCCCACGCTGACGCCCTCACCTGCCCTGCCCACGCTGACCTGGACGCCCTTCATCCCCACCCTGACGCCGACTCGCGTCGTCATCGTCGACACCGGTTTCGACCTGATTTCACGCGTGGCCCTGTGCGAGCAGAGTCGCCGGACGGGATTGATCCAGGTCTTCGTTTACGATGCGCTTGAAGTGGGGGTGCCAGGGGTTGGGGTGTCGGTTGAGTGGGCAGGAGGCTCGGAGATCTTCTTCACCGGCCTGAAGCCAGAGATCGAGCCGGGTTACGCCGACTTCCGCATGGAGCCTGATATGCTCTACACGGTGACGCTGGTAGGGCTGTCGGAACCGGTGGCCGGGATCGACAGCAGCGACTGTCGCACCGACACGGGAGAGCTTGTCACGCCCACCATCCAGCTTATCTTCGGACCGGTAGAGGAGACCGAGGAAGAGTAAGGTGCGGGTGACACGCCGTCACGCTGTCGCGTTTGACATTTCAAAACACTTCTGGCATCCTAAATATGGCACTTTTATAAGGGTCTGATATTGCTTCCCCGTGCTTGAGGATGGGGGATCTCTACGCTGTAAGCTTGTTAACCTTGAGGATGGAATATTCCTCCGGGGAAGCAGACCCTTTTCCCAGATCCTTAACAGTACACAACATAGCGACACATCTTTTGATTCGATTGGTTTTCAGGAAGGTATCAGGCGATGTCTACACACCTGCACACGGATGCGGTACACCCACAGGAGGATGGTTCCGCTGCAAATCCGCTAGAGTTGGACGAAGGTTACTGGGCGGCGTTATTAGAAGAAGGAGAGTCTGCCGGGGGGGAGCAGACGGCTTCTTTCGGAGGTGATGGGTGGAAGGAACGCGGGGGCGAGCAAGAGATCGCAGCCCACTATGGGGGATCACCCTATGCCACCGAACATGATTGGCAGGCCGCCGGGACAGCTTCTGAAAACGATGAAGCCGTCGAACTGGCGGTGACGGGCTACAATCGCGGCGGGCTGCTGGTTTCCTGGAACAGCCTGTGTGGTTTTGTCCCCGCCAGTCAGTTGGTTAATTTCCCGGTCGATGTCGGCGAGGGGGCGCGCCGGGAGATGTTGTCTAAGTACGTGGGGCGTTCACTGGAACTGCGTATTATAGAGCTTGACGCCCCAATGAACCGTTTGATCCTCTCCGAGCGTGCGGCCCAGGTCGAACCCGGCCAGCGGGCGAATGTACTGGCTGCCCTCGAGGCGAGCACAGTTCACGAAGGCACTGTGACAAATCTATGCGACTTCGGTGCTTTCGTTGATCTGGGAGGGATCGAAGGGCTGATCCACATCTCGGAACTCTCATGGGGACGGGTCGGCCACCCGCGTGACGTGCTTGCAAGTGGGCAGCGCGTCAAAGTGTATATCATGGCGGTTGACTCGGAAAATGAGCGGGTTGCCTTGAGCTTGAAACGTTTGCAGCCGGACCCCTGGGAGTCGGTGGAGGAACGGTACGAGGTCGGGCAGGTCATCGAAGGAGTGATCACAAACGTGGTCGACTTTGGTGCTTTCGCCTGTATAGAAGAGGGCTTGGAAGGCTTGATTCACATCTCTGAGCTGGCCGAAGGGCAGTTCCTCCACCCTCGCAACGTGGTCAGCGAGGGCGAGAAGGTCGTTGCCCGCATCCTGAATATCGATGGCCCTGCCCGGCGACTGGGCCTCAGCCTGCGCCATGATCAGACGGATGGGCAATCAACTTGATAGGCTGCCCCACTTACTCAGGCGTGCTGAGGGGCCGCTTTTCTCATAACGGCGGCCCCTTTTTATGGTTGCAGCCGGTTGACGGGGTAGAACCGTGTATCACAACTGCAACTATATCCCTGCATAAAGTGACGTGCTGGTAGGTGACGGTAAACGTATGACAAGTGATTACGATAGGTTTTCCCCATTTGATGGTAGTGGCTACGGCAGTGTGGCAACCTCTCAGAAGTCCTCTACCGGCGGAGCAGCGCACTCCGCCGCATTTGGCATGAAAACCGGCCTGACCTCGGCGTCTTCGCAGCACTCCGGCGGCTCGCCCAGACAAACTGCATCCGGGAAAAAGTCTCGCCCGGCGCAAGGATCACCCACCGATTCCGGCGGAAAGTCACGGCGATCCACTTCATCGCGCCCGGCAAGTAAGCCATCCTCGCGCTCAGGTAAGACAAAGCCCGAGTCGCCGGGCAAGGCGGAAAAGCCCTCCGCTCCCAAGGAGAAGGCGAATTTCCTGCCGGAGCAGAACGCGCGCGCCCTGCCCGGCGTCGAGGGCGTCAAGGTCAGGTCGCGGGCGCCGATCAAACCCGCCCCGGAGACGGCCCCACCGGAGCCGGACTGGGTCAGGCGTGTCCAGAAGGACATTCCCCCTTACGCCGATGAGATGCTGGCCTTCCTGCTGATCGCCGTTGGCCTGTTGTCTTTCTTCACGTTACTCAGCCCGGCCAGCGGTGCGCTGGGAACGGCCTGGTCGGGGGCGCTGCGCAAGGCCTTTGGCGTGGGAGCCTTTGTGATCTCGGCGGCCATTCTGGCTGCCGGGGCGCTGTTGCTTGTCCCCAAGCTGGGCATCAAGGTGCGGGTCAACTGGTGGCGGATCATTGCGGGCGAGTTCTTCTACGTTTTCCTGCTGGCCTACGTCCACGCCGGGAGTCGGGCCGCGATAGGAGGTGAAGCGGGCGTTGTCGAAGCCTTTGCCCGTGCGTTGGAAGGCCGGGGGGGTGGTCTGGTCGGGTGGGCAGTCCAGGATCTGCTCCACATCCTGCTGGGTGATGGCATCACCGGCCTGGTTCTGCTTACCTTGATGCTCATCAGTGCGACAGTGATGATCGGTATCAGGCGGCAGCACCTGGTGCGCACTTTGGAGCGGCTTCGCGACCGGCTGACCGAGTATGCGGCGCACACGGGATCGGTGGCGACACCGGCTGCCCCGGCCGTCCGAGCGAGTGAGAGCAGTGTGGTCAAGGAAGCTGCACCGGAAACCGGTTCGGCCCTACCCGCCAGGGACACCCGCCCCGCTGAGCCGGGTGTGTTCGACCTGCCGGCCATCCCGGGACGCCCGTCCATCGTCACCGGTGAGGAAGGATACGTTGCCCTGTCGATGCGCCGGGTCGAGCAGCGCACCATGCGCATCCTGTCCTCCGGAAAGCACGTAAGTGGAGGGCTTGAGGAGAAGATCCCTCCCCGTGAAGTCGAGCAGCGCTTCACGGTGAAGGATCTGCCCGACAAGAAGAGGATCCGCAAACGCAGCGAAGAACTGCCCTCGCTTGAGCTGATGGATGTGGTTGACTTCGAGCGCCCCGGCGAGGATGAGATCAACCTGAGCGCGACGATCATCGAGGAGACGGTCGCCGACTTCGGGATGAAAGTGGAGGTGGTTGGCGTCAAGGCCGGGCCGACGGTGACGCAGTACGCTGTGCAGCCGTTTGCCGAGGTCGAGAAAGACGGCCAGAAGATTGTTCAACGCGTCCGCGTCACCCGTGTGGCCGGGCTGGCGAAGGATCTCTCGCTCGCCCTGGCCGCGCCAAGCGTGCGTGTTCAGGCCCCGGTGCCGGGCACAAACTACATTGGCATCGAGGTGCCCAACGCTCGCCCCGGCATTGTCTCGCTGCGCCCGGTCATCGAGTCGGAGCAGTTTTACCGGGTCAGGTCGCGGCGGGCGATAGCGTTGGGACGCGAGGTCGATGGCAAGCCTTTCGCCACCGACCTGGGCAGCATGCCGCACCTGCTGATCGGCGGCACCACCGGCTCAGGTAAGTCGGTGTGCATCACCTCGATTGCGACCTGCCTGATCGCCAACAATCGTCCTGACCAACTCCGGCTGATCATGATCGACCCCAAGATGGTGGAGCTGGTGCGCTTTAACGGCCTGCCGCACCTGCTGGGGCGGGTCGAGGTACAGCTTGACCGCATCATTGGGGTGCTGCGCTGGGTGACGCGCGAGATGGACCGGCGCTACCGCCTGATGGAGGAAGCTCAGGCGCGCAACATTGCGGCCTACAACAAAGGCCGCCGCCGCAGGAATCGCCTGCCCTACATCGTCGTCCTGATCGACGAGTTAGCCGAGTTGATGGGCGAGTACCCCGACGAGACGGAGCACCTGCTCACCCGGCTGGCGCAGATGGCACGCGCGACGGGCATCCACCTGGTCGTCAGCACACAGCGCCCCAGCACCGACGTGCTGACCGGCCTGATCAAGGCCAACTTCCCGGCGCGTGTCGCCTTCGCCGTGCCCTCCAGCGTGGACTCACGGGTGATCATCGACGCAGCCGGGGCGGAGGATCTGGTCGGCAGGGGCGACATGCTGTTCCAGGCTCCCGACGCGATGGCCCCCGTCCGCCTCCAGGGATGCTTCGTCAGCGACGGCGAGATGGAGCGGGTGGTTGAGTTCTGGCGGAAGACCTGGGAAGACGAAGAAGAGGGGATCGCCCCCTGGGAGCGTGCGCTGACCCGCGCAGCAATCCTCGATGAGACGGACGAGATGCTGGAGGAAGCCATTCGCACCGTCCAGCGGGAGGGCGAGGCCTCGGCTTCACAGTTGCAGCGCAAGTTGAACGTGGGCTATCCGCGCGCCGGGCGCATCATTGACGCCCTTCACGAGATGGGTGTCGTCGGTGAGGACCCGGGCGGGGGACGGCCACGCAAGGTGCTCATCTCCTTCGACGTTGACCCGACCACCTACATTGTTAACTGGCGCAATGGCAGGTAACACGAACCGTCGGCTCCGGCCTGTGCTTGTGGTGCTGGCGCTGGCCTGGCTGGCGTATTCGGCGGTTCCCGGCCAGGCCCAGGACGACGACTCCTCACCGGCCCCCGACTCGCGCTTCGGCGTGATCGAAGCCTATCACGAGCCGGAGATGGCCGACCAGCTTGGCGTCGGGTGGGAGCGCATTATCTTTTACTGGAGCGAGCTTGAGAAGCGCGGGCCGGGCGATTGGAACTGGTTTCACGCCCCGGTAGATCGCCTCGACCGGGAGCTTGAGGGGGGGCGCGAGATCGTCGGCCTGCTGGCGCACACCCCGGACTGGGCTACCAGGGGAATCCCCGGTGCGGGTCTACCCTACGGTCTGTATCACCCCCTGGACGCCCCGACCAACTACTGGGCGCGGTTTGTGCGCCGCGCGGTGCGCGCTTACAAAGATCAGGTGCATCGCTGGGTGATCTGGAACGAGCCGGACATCGCGCTGGACGACTATGGCGCACAGTGGCAGGGGACGACCGAGGACTACTACCAGCTCGTCAAGACGGCCTACATCGTCGCCCACGAGGTTGACCCCGATGTCAAGATACACCTGGGCGGCCTGACCTACTGGCATAACCCCAACTACCTGCGCGAGTTCCTGACGGTCGCCAGCCGCGATCCCACCGCCGCCGAAAACGGCTACTACTTCGACGTGGTGTCGGTGCACGTCTACTTCAAGCCGGAGACCACGCTCGACATTATCGGCTCCTTGCAGGCAACGCTCGACGAGTTTGGGTTGGGGGACAAGGCGATCTGGATCAACGAGACCAACGCCCCTCCCTACGACGACCCGGCCCAGCGTTGGGATGCCCCTGTGTTCGAAGTCACGCAGGAGATGCAGGCGTCGTTTCTGCTCCAGGAGTTTGCGCTGGCGCTCTCGATGGGCGTCGAGCGGATCGCGGTCTACAAATGGATCGACGAGCCGCCGCTCGCCCCCGGCTTCGAACCCTACGGCCTGCTGCGCACCGACAGGACGCCCCGCCCTGCTTTTGAGGCCTTCCGCCTCATCCTGGCGCATTATTCAGGCGTGGAGGATGCACTGCGTTTCACCAGACCTGAGATGCACACGGTGATCCTGAAGCGTGACGCTCGCACAACCCGCGTGCTGTGGGCGCGCACGCCCTACGATGTCCTGGCGGTCGTTCCTGCCCTGGCCGATGCGGCCCTGCTGATCGACCAGACCGGCGCGCAGCGGGTCGTCCGCCCGAAGGTGGGGCTGTACTTGCTGGCGCTCGATGGTGCGCCCTGTCGGCCCGACGAAGAGTGTCTGATGGGCGGGCCGCCTCTGCTGCTCGTTGAAGAAGCGCCGGTCGACCTGTCGGATGTGGATCGCCTGCGCAACCGCCTCGTGATCGACATCACCCCGCGTCTGGTGACCGTCTTGATAGGAGGGGCCATCGCCGGGCTGATCGCGCTGGGGGTGGTTTACCGGTTGTGCCGCAGACGTAAAGGGCGGCAGGTTCCCACGCGCTAGATCTCCCACTCATAGTGCACCAGGTAGCACAGCCAGGGTTCCTCGTCCCAGTACTCGATTCCGATGACCCACGTCCCCCAGTCGAAGACGTTCTCCTGGTCGGGCGGCGGGCGGTGAACGGCGTAGAAGTTGACCGCCCGGTATTCCGACGGCAGGGTGATGGAGCCCGCGCTGCCGCCGGCCAGGATCTCATTGCATGCGATCTGGCGATCACCGGCCAGCAGGTCCCGGCGCAGCAGGGGCACAATGACCTCCCCTGCCAGGCCTGTGATGGGTTCGCCGCTGCCATCCTGGAGGCCCCAGTCGCGGACAGTGGGGGCGGTGAAAAAGGCGGCAACCTCGTCGGCGGACAGGCGAACCTCGGGGTTCCACCAGTTGTGACGGATCAGCAGGCCGCGCATCGGGTGCACCAGATCAGCGAGCGCAGCGCCGTCGCCCGCGTCGACGGCTGCGATCAGCGCGTCGACGACCGCCTGCGCGCGGGTGTCCTTGCAAAAGTACGAGGGATACACGTGCTCGGTCAGGAAGTAGCGATGGACCCAGCCGTTCAGCGAGCCGACGTGGATGAAAGACCACAGCGAGCCGTCGGCGGCCTGCCTTTCCATGGTGATGAAGGTCAGGGAACCGCCGGTGTCGTAGGGAAGCGTCCCGATGACCTCACTGTCAGCGCCGGGATCGGCGAGCACGCTCAGCGTGCTGTCCTCAGGGACGAACGCCACGACGTACTGCGTCGGCATGGACGTGATGGTCGGCGTGGGTTCGGCAGGCGGCTCTGAAGGGGCCTGCCCCGCCTGCTCCTCGCCTTCAGGCGGGAAGGGCGTCCGGGTCGGCGACGGCGCAGCCGCCGGGGGGCCGGTTGGCTCCGGGCTGAGTTGCGTGGGTGGCCCGGCAGCGTCCGGCTGCTCCGTAGCGGCGGGGCGTGAAGGGACGTGGCAGGCCAGCCCGACCAGCAGCAGCACGAGCGGCGGAACAACGCGGCGCGTGAACCGGAATGAGGACGAGTTCACACCGACACCCCCTTGAAACTGCCGAAAACCAACCGTTAATCCTCCAACATCGGCATCTTGATGCCGTGCCGCCGTGCTGCCTTGATTGCCTGCTCGTAGCCCGCGTCGGCGTGGCGCACGATGCCCAGGCCGGGGTCGGTCGTCAGGACGCGCTCCAGCCGCCTGGCTGCTTCGGGCGTGCCGTCGGCGACGATCACCTGTCCGGCGTGCTGGCTGAAGCCGATCCCCACCCCCCCGCCGTGATGGAAGCTGACCCACGTCGCGCCGCCGACCGCGTTGAGCAGCGCGTTGAGGATCGCCCAGTCGGAGATGGCATCGCTGCCATCACGCATGCCCTCCGTCTCGCGGTTGGGCGAGGCCACCGACCCCGCGTCGAGGTGATCGCGACCGATCACAATCGGCGCGCTGACCTCACCGCTGGCGACCAGGTCGTTGAAGGCCAGCCCTGCCCTGGCACGCTCGCCGTAGCCCAGCCAGCAGATACGGGCCGGTAGTCCCTGAAACTCGACCCGTTCCTGTGCCAGCTTGATCCAGCGGACGAGGTGCTCGTCGTCGGGGAACAGCCTGAGGATTGTCTCGTCCGTGCGGTAGAGATCGCGCGGGTCCCCGGAGAGCGCCACCCAGCGGAAAGGCCCCTTGCCCTCGCAGAACAGCGGGCGGATGTAGGCAGGCACGAAGCCGGGATAATCGAAGGCGTTCTTGACACCCGCGTCGTAGGCGCGCTGGCGCAGGTTGTTGCCGTAGTCGAAGACGACCGCACCCTTCTTCTGGAAATCGAGCATGGCCTGGCAGTGGCGGGCCATCGACTCGCCGGAGCGGCGCATATACTCTTGCGGGTCGTCCTCACGCAGCTTGAGCGCCTCCTCGAAGCTCATATCGTGGGGGATGTAGGCCAGGTAATCGTGGGCCGGGGTCTGGTCGGTGACCACGTCGGGCGTGACCTTGTACTTGACCAGGCGGGGGAAGATGTCGGCGGCGTTGCCGATCAACCCCACCGAGCGCGGCTCCTGCTCGCGCAGTGCATCCTCGACCTTCGTCATCGCGTCCTCAAGGTCGTGGGACACCACGTCCACGTAGCGCGTCTTGAGGCGGCGCTCGGCGCGCCTGGGGTCGATCT
Source organism: uncultured Anaerolineae bacterium (assembly GCA_964603985.1). Taxonomy (GTDB): domain Bacteria; phylum Chloroflexota; class Anaerolineae; order Aggregatilineales; family UBA3940; genus CAZRXG01. The sequence goes on from CAZRXG010000001.1 coordinate 137,109, forward strand.
CGATGATCAGCCCGACGCCCCCGTTCATCGTGATCGCGAGCGGCTGCGCCCCGCCCATCTCGCCCAGTCCGGCGCTGAGCACAAACTTCCCCTTAAGCGATTCCCAGCCCTCGTGGCGGGCCAGCGATCCGAGCGTCTCGTAGGTGCCTTGCAGGATGCCCTGCGTGCCGATGTAGATCCAGCTCCCGGCGGTCATCTGGCCGTACATGATCAGCCCCTGCCGCTCCAGCTTGTCAAAGTGCTCCTGCGTTGCCCAATGCGGTACCAGGTTCGAGTTGGCGAGCAACACGCGGGGCGCGTCGGGATGTGTCTTGAAGACGGCCACCGGCTTACCGGATTGCACCAGCAGCGTCTCGTCGTTTCCCAATTCTTTCAGTGTGGCGACGATGGCACCAAAGGCCTCCCAGTTGCGGGCCGCCTTCCCTCGACCTCCATAGACGATCAGATTCTCGGGGTCCCCGGCCACGTCCGGGTCGAGGTTGTTCATCAGCATCCGCATGGCGGCCTCCTGTAGCCAGCCCTTGCAGGTGATCTGGGTGCCGCGCGGAGCATGAATCGTGCGAGCCATGGGCTTATCCTCCTGAAGACTAGCCTGGGCAGGGGCGACGTTTCACGTCCCTGCAAGGGTCTGCGTTGTCATTGCGGGGTCTGCGTTGCGCCAGGCGTCGGAGTCACATTGGGCGATGGCGATGTTCCCGGCGACTGCGTTAATGCGGGTGATAGCGTCAGGTTCGGCGTCTGTGTCGCCGTGGGACTGGGAGTCGGGATGCGTCTGGGTGTGAACCGGATCGTATTGACGATGCGATCAAACAGCCCCTCATAAATATTACGCCGCTTCTCGCTGGTTGAAAAGGTGAAGACCAGAATTGGGCCATCGTGGCGGCGCCGCCTGGTGATCACTTCCAGGTGATAAATCGTGATGACCTCTTCCCCGGTTTCAAAGCGCGTGGTGTAGCGGATACGGTGCGCCGGGCGGGAGTCTATCTGCGTGTCGTCGGCGGCCAGCATCCCGTAGAAGTCGCTCTCCTCGTAGACTTGGAGATGCCGATCCCGGATCTCGTCAATCGTGTCGCCCTCGGCCAGGCTGGCGTAGGCGATGGACATGTTGACGACATAGGGATCGCCTGAGGTCGCCGTGTCAAAGGCGACCATGATCAGGTCGTCCAGCAGCGCCTGGCCCAGCCCATCTCGCAACGCGGCTGCCCGCAGCGAGTCGCCCCGTGTGATCTCGGCCAGCGCGGTGCCGGCGTCACGGTCGAGCAGTGGCACGGGCAGCCAGGTGCCGTTCATCGAAATCGCAAAGCGGGCCTCGGCCACCTCGAATTCGAACCAGCCGGGTGGCACGGTCGCCGGGGGTGTGAAGGTCAGGGTGGGCGCGAGTGTCAGGCTGGGGGTAGGTGATGGGATCGGCGTGGGGGTGCGGCTGGGCATCGCCGTGGGCAGCAGCGGCCCGCGGGTGGGCGTCCAGGTCGCCGGGAGCGTCAGGCGTAGGTCGGGTGTGTTGCTGGGGTTCAGCACGAAGAGAGTCGGTGTGGGCAGGGACAGCAAACGCCAGGCCGTTTCGGGGTTCGTGACGGCAAACACCCCGAGGGCAACCATCAGCGCAGCGACGCCGACCAGCACAACCGTCACGATAGTCAAAGCGCGGGGCCTGGGGCGGCCCGGCGGAAGCGTCCGCCGTCGGCGGGGAAAAACGGGTGTATCAGGCATAGCGCCATGAGTATAAATCGCCCCTATAGCGCAGGCAATACCCAAATAAAACAGGGGCACAACCACGTGCCCCTGTGCGAGTGAGTTTCCAATGACGGCGACTATCAATCACCAAACCGGAAGGGCGGGAACGGCGGGCGGCGCGGCCCCGGACGGTTGACGTGCTGGCGCACGAGATCTTCGGCGATGCCCTCCGGTGCAGGCTCGCCCTGGCTCACGCGGGCCGCCAGCGAGCGCAACACGGCGGCTTTGGTCTCCAGGCGGATGGCATATTCGGTGAGTGCCACCCGCCACAGCTCCGTCGAGCCGTAAGCGCAGCGCTCGCAGACATCGCCCAACTGATCCTCATCGTCCATCAGGATATGCCGTACCGGCGGGCTGAAGCTGCCGCCGGTGCTTCGACCGCAGATCACACAGGTCGTGGGGATCTGATTCGCCTCGTAAATGGTTTCCACACGCAAACTCATGGTTGGCCCCTTACCTCTGGATTGTTACGATAAAACTCGCCAACCAACCGCCTCAGGCCATCACCAGATGATTCTGTCCCAGGTGGTTGTCACATGCACCAACTCTGTCGTATACTGGGGGTGTCGAGAAAAGGTGAAGCATCTCTTTCGACACGCCCTGGTGTTGCAGCACCAGGGTTTGATCGTTCGTTTTGCAGCTTCTTGTCCTTACATGAACTGCCCTCCCTGCTACGTCAGGGCAGAATATGCGCGCCGGTTAATCGGTCCCAAACTCACGTCTGGAGTCGCGCTGATCGTACTTACGCAACAGATCGCTGAGCGCCTCACGCAGCAGGGAGGCCTCTGAGCGCTCCATCCTGTCTTTCAGATCCCGCAGCCGCCGCAGTTGGGTGGGCAGGTAGTGGCTGGTCTTGGGCACCATGTTGACCGCCCGCCCGAAGGCACTGCGGCTGCCACCACTCTCGCAGGCACGCCGGGCAGCATCCTCGGCCAGGTCGATCAACTCGCTGCGACCCTCCGGGTCGCCGGGGTAGGTCGCCACCCCTGCGCTGAAGGAGACGGCGATCTCGGCCTCCTTGTCCCCGGCACGCGCGGGGAAAACCATCCCTGAAAGCTCCGCGCGTAGTTGATCGGCTTCGAAGAAGGCATCATCCAGATCAAGGCCGTCGTAGACGATCAGAAACGAGTCGCGCACGTACCAGGCGGCGATGTCGGCCCCCTCCACGTGATCCAGGGCTTTGGAGATCGTTTCCAGCAGAGCGTCGGCCAGCGCGTACCCGTGCTCCTGCTCGATCTGGCCGAAGCCGTCAACGTCCAGATAGGCAATCGAGACGACCCCGGAGCCTTCTGCCTGGATACGGTCGATGATCTCTGTAAGACGCCACTCGACCGGCCTGCGTCTCAGGTAGCCAGTCTCAACGTTTGTGTGAGCCTTCGATTTCCCTTCCATGGAGGCGTCCCCTCTCCACCGCGTTTGTCGATCACGATGGTAGCATATATTTAGATATGATGCAATAGTATTATGGAACTATACATAGGTTGGCTTATGTATAATGATATACTGCTGCTCTCCCCGCTTAAGTGGAAAAACAAAGCCGGGCGACCCATCCCAACAGCAGGGGCCACCCGATGTGGCGGACTCACCGATCGTGGTGACTGTTAACTTTGAACGGGCGAGGCGGCTGGCCTTTGCCGATAGTGCTTCAACCGCAGAAAGAACTTGGTCACTTCCGCAGCAATGGAGGGAACCAACATCAATGGGATGATTGCCCCCCAGTCCTGCAGGGTAAGCGGCTGGGTGTTGAAGATGTCGTTGAGGAAGGGGACGTATATCACGACCAGCAGCAGGGTAATCGACCCCAGAATAGCGTACTGCATAAACTTGTTGCTGAAAACGCCGATCCGGAAGACAGAGAAAAACTCCGAGCGCGAGGTATAGGCGCGCAGCAGCTCGGAGAATGAGAGCACCGTAAAGGCGATGCTCCGGCCTTCGTCCAGGCCGCCCCAACTCAGCCCCAGGAAGAAACCACCCAGTGTTACGGCGGTGATAAAGACAGTCTGCACCGCCATCCCGACGCGCATGATGCGGTCGATGATCGGCTCGTCGGGGGGACGGGGTCGGCGCTCCATCACATCCGGGTCGCCCTTCTCGACACCCAGCGCCAGCGCAGGCGCGCCGTCCGTGAGCAGGTTCAGCCAGAGCAACTGGATGGCCGAGAGCGGGCTGGGATACCCCGCCAGCGTCGCCAGGAAGATGGTCATGATCTCGGCCAGGTTGCAACTGAGCAGGAAGTAGACGAACTTGCGGATGTTATCGTAGATGATGCGTCCCTGCTCAACGGCGTTGACGATGCTGACGTAGTTGTCGTCGGTCAGCACCATGTCAGCCGTCTCCTTGCTGACATCTGTCCCGGTGATGCCCATCGCCACGCCAATGCTGGCCCGCTTGAGAGCTGGCGCGTCGTTGACGCCGTCGCCGGTCATGGCGACCACATGGTTGCGCTTACGGAATGCATCGACGATGCGAACTTTGTGCACCGGCGAAACACGGGCGAAGACATCGACATCCTCGATGATCTCGACCAGGTCATCGTCGCCAAGCTCCTGAAGCTCCCCGCCGGTGACGACTCGTCCACCCTCTTGCAGCAACCCGATCTCCTGGGCGATGGCGCGGGCGGTTTCAGCATAGTCGCCGGTCACCATGACGGTCTTGATCCCCGCGTGACGCGCCCGCGCGATGGCCGGTTTGACCTCCGGGCGGGCCGGGTCGATCATTCCGACCAGACCGATGAAGGTCAACTCACACTCGTGCTCATCGGCGCTGAGATCGACCGGGTGCTTGGGGAAGCGGCGCTGGGCGACAGCCAGCACACGTAACGCCTGTTGTGCCATGTCGCGGTTGACGTTGGCGATCCGGTCACGCAGGGCGGGTGTGAGTGGCGTCTCGTCGCCCTTATCATAAACGTGCGTGCATAATTCCAATACGAAGTCCGGCGCGCCCTTGACAAACAGGATGTAGTCATGGCCGTCGGGGTGATTGTGGAGGGTGCTCATCCGCTTGCGCAGCGAGTCAAAGGGAATCTCGCCCACGCGCGGGTAAAGCGTTTCGAGCCGCTCACGGGTCAGGTTGGCCTTGGCCGCCGCCACGACCAGCGCCCCTTCGGTAGGGTCGCCAACAATGCGAAAATCGCGGGCGCTGTCAGAAGTGTCCTGCTCCAGACGGGCGTCACTGGCCAGCAGCGCCCCGGTCAGCAGGTATGTCAAGTCGGGGATTTCGGTAGGGTCAACGTCCTGGCCGTCCTGGTGGAACGTGCCGTCGGGCGTGTAGCCCTGCCCGGTCACGTTGACCGTTGCCCCCGGCACGTAGAGCCTGACCGCCATCATCTCGTTCTGGGTGAGTGTGCCGGTTTTGTCCGAGCAGATGGCCGAAGCGCTGCCCAGCGTCTCGACGGCGGGCAGACGGCGGATAAGCGCGTTACGGGCGATCATCTCGCGCATGCCAAGTGCCAGGTTGATCGTCACGATGGCCGGTAATCCCTCCGGAACAGCGGCGATGGCCAGCGCTACTGCCGTCAGGAAGGCCTCTAACCCGGCATCGCGCAGCGGCTCCTGCAAACGGGGGTCGCCCAGTGCGCTGAAGAATGCGTCCAGGCTGGTAATATTCAGTTTGATGGCGGCTGCTTGAGCAGCGCGAGCAAAGGCAACAAGGAAAACCACCCCGCAGATCGCCAGCGCGGCGTAGACCAGCCAAGCTCCTAGTTGATCCAGCCGGCGCTGAAGCGGCGTCTGCTCTTCTTCAACCGACTGGATCATCTCGGCGATCTTGCCGATCTCGGTCTGCATGCCGGTGGCCACCACCACGCCCTTCCCACGTCCATAAGTAGCGATGGTGCTCTTATAGGCCATGTTCTTGCGATCACCCAGCCCGGCGTCGGGTGAGAGTTTTGCATCTTTCTGTTTGTGCACCGGCACCGACTCGCCGGTCAGGGAGGCCTCATCGATCTGGAGATTAACAGCCTCAAGCAGGCGCAGATCAGCGGGAACGTAGTTTCCCGCCTCCAGCAGTATAATGTCGCCCGGCACGACCTCCGCCTCTGGCACGGTGACGGTGTGCCCGCCGCGCAGCACGTGCGCTTCCGGCGCGGCCATCTTTTTGAGCGCAGCCAGTGCCTCCTCCGCTTTGCCTTCCTGGACGACGCCCAACACCGCGTTCAGGATGACGATCAGGATGATCGCACCGGCCTCGTACCACTCACCCAGGAAGGCTGAGACGATACTGGCCGCGATCAACAGCAGGACGACCATGCTCCTGAACTGGTTAAGCAGGCGGTGCAGGAAGCCGGGGCGGGGCTGCTCACGAAGCTCGTTACGCCCGTACTCGCCCAGACGTTTTTGCGCTTCGTCGGAGTTCAGGCCTTTGTCCGGCTCGGCACCTAATTCGGTCAGCACCTGTTTGGAAGGAATGCTGTGCCAGACAGGTGTAGGCATATCAATGCTCCTTAGCCTTGATCAAGGCAGTTGTGTTCTGCATCGCATTATAGCATGATTGCGCTTTCGCGTCGGAGGAAATAATAGCTCGGCACAACTCGGCAGACCTGACAGTTGACTGACATCCACAGGACAACATAAGGACGGGACCCTGTGCTGCCGGTTACCACAACCCAATACCGGAGAGGACTGCGATCAAAAACGGCCTTGATCATTGCACATTCAGGCCGGTTCGACAATAACAAAAGGGACACAATAATGTGCCCTTTCGCTGGTAAGGGTATTCGGTTGATGGGGTGCCCGGCCAGATCAGGCAACGCGCCAGGCTGCCTCGTCCTGTTCCGCCAGGAAGGCCTGCACATCAACCAGAGCCTTCTCGTAGGCGTCAAGCAGGTCACGGTCGGGGCCTTTGTAGCGCCGGAGCGTCTGAGTGGCGCACATCGCACAGCCACGCATGGCGCGATAGCTGTCCGTCTCGCACTCCATGCAGCCGTTCAGCCGGATCATCATCAACGCAAAGCCAAGAAGGTCGGGGTGATCGTCGGGCAGGTCGACTACGTGGTCAATCAGTTTACGCCATTCGTCACCACGCATATCACGCAGCAAGGAAGTCACATAGTTCGGATACAGAAGCTCATTATCGGTGTACATGAGTCCACTCCCCAGGAGCGCAATGCCTGATAATTTATTTTCCTGATACCTGCCAAGAAATCCCGAAATCGGAATTACAAAGCCGCAACGCTCACCTGTTCGCATTGTAAAGGGCGATTCAAACTTTGGTCAATATGAGGTGAGTACCATATTTGGTTTGAATATGGTTAGAGCGTCGAAATATGCCCTGATTGGGTTGGCGTAACGTTTGTTTTTGGGTTTATTTGCGTTTCAAATCCGGTGGCGACACTAACCAAACACCTACCATCACGCGGTGGGCGATTCCACAGATGCCCGGTGGGATGGTATACTTCGCGGACATATCCGACCGGCAAAACCTGGTGGGCACCGAGGAAACGGCGTTGATCACCATTGAGCAGGCACGAGAACTCTACATGGACGACGATCCCGTGCACGACTTTGCACACGTGCTTCGCGTGTTGATGCTGGCCGAGCGCCTGGCTAAAATGGAGGGAGCCGATCTGGAGATCGTGCAAACGGCTGTCTTGCTGCACGACATCGCCCGCCCTGACGACGACAACGCGGACAGCGACTTTGCTCTGGAGGCAGACGAGAAAACCGATCATGCGATGCTGGCCGGACAGAGGGCACGCCGCATCCTGGAGGGTTCAACCCCGGCTTTCGTCGATGCCGTCGTCCATGCCATCGAAGCACACCGCTTTCGCAACGACATTGAGCCGCAAACCATCGAGGCTAAAGTGCTGTTTGACGCCGACAAGCTGGATGCCATCGGCGCGGTGGGCGTGGCGCGGGCCTTTGCCTACACAGGCCGACACAGCATGCCCCTGTGGGGGGCGGTGTCGGAGGATTACCGGCCCGGCGAAAGCGACGAACAACACACCGCCAATCACGAGTTCCACGTCAAGCTCAAGTGGATCAAAGACCGGCTCTACACGACCAGCGGACGCCGCATCGCCGAAGCCCGGCACAAAGTGATGGTCACCTTCTTCGAGGAGATGGCCGCCGAGGTCCGAGGCGAGCGGTGATCCTGGGACGTGTACTATCACATAGACCACAGCCTCAGGAGAGACAATGAAGAAACAGACAATAGGGGGACTGGCGCGCAGACTCGTCGTCGAACTGATCGTCTATGCTGCCCTGCTGACCATTTACCTCTTTACTGTGCTGAAGCTGCTCAACGGACTGCTCACCCGACTTTTCAATGACAACCTGACCACCTACGCTTTCCTGGGACTGGGGTTGATCGTCACCCAGGGGGTGATCCTGGATGCCGTTACCTCTCTGATTATCAACCAGCTCAAGCTGGATCGAGTGGAATAGGAAGCCTCTAGATGGAGTTCCCTATCGCGGGGGTGACGGTCAACCCGTTCCTGCTGGCAGGTATCGGGTTCCTGGTTGGGATCCTGGGGGGGTTTTTCGGAGTCGGCGGCGGCTTTATCGCCGGTCCGCTGATGTTCTGGGCCGGTGTGCCGATGAACTTTGTCGTCGGCACCGACCTGGCCCACATGACGGGCAAATCCATCGTCGCCGCCCGACGCCATCGTGCGTTGGGTCACGTGGACATCAAGCTGGGGCTGACCATGGTGTTCGGCACCATCCCCGGCGTTGAGGGTGGGGCGTGGGTGCTCCAGGCCCTGAAGGTCAACGGCGCAGTGGATGTGGTAGTCGGGCTGGCCTACGTTTTCATTCTGCTGATCATCAGCGCCTTCACCGCCTGGGAGAGCATCAGGGCCTTACGCACCATCCGCACCGAGCATCTGGACGTGCAGGAGGCGGTGGGATTTGAGGGGATCTCCCGGCGGGTTCGCAGGCTTGTGCTGCCACCGATGGTCTCCTTTCCAACATCGGGCATCGCTTCGATCTCGCTGTGGACCGTGCTGGGGGTTGGATTCCTTACCGGTCTGCTGGCCGGTGTCCTGGGCGTGGGCGGCGGCTTTGTGCGCATGCCGCTGCTGGTCTACATGTTGGGCGTCCCCACCCACATCGCCGTGGGCACGGACCTGTTTGAGATCATGATCTCGGCCGGTTTCGGCACGGTGACACACGGCTTGAAGGGCAATGTCGATGTCCTCATGGCCCTGGTGATGCAGACCGGGGCTGCCCTGGGCGCGCAGGTCGGGGCGCTATCCACCCGCCACTTCGCCGGGCCACGCATCCGGTTGTTCTTCTCAGTTCTGCCCTTTATCGGGGCGGTGATGGTGATAGTTCGATTGACGACAGGCGGAATGATCCAGTTCTAGAAACGAGGAGTGGCGGTGAAGATATTGGTTCTGGTCAAGGAAATGCCGCGTGACGAAGCCACAGTATCATTCAGCAATCTTGTCGCACGCGCTACCCGGTCGGCGGTCACGCTGCTCCATGTGACTTTGAGCGAGGCCGATCAACCGGTAGGTGAGAGCACTCTTGACCGTGCCCGTAAGATGCTGCCAGACGTGCCTGTGGACACGCGCCTGCGCCAGGGCGGCACCGTAGGGAGGATCCTGGATGAGATCGGTGAGGGAGACTACGATCTGGTGATCGTCGGGGCACGCCAGGGTGTCAACCCGATGAGGCGCTCACTGGGGTCGGTGGCTCGTGCGATCTTCCGCCACGCTTCCATTTCTGTGCTGGTCGTCAATCAGGCCAGAGAGAGCCTGGAGCGCCTGTTGATCTGCGCCGGTGGGATCGGGGCAGTCGAACCGGTGATCGAGCGAGGTGCCCGGCTGGCGCAGGCGGCCAACGCGCAGGCCACGCTGCTGCACGTCGCCAGTCCCGCCCCCAGCATGTACACTGGGCTGACCGAAATCGAGGAACCGCTGTTCGAATTACTCCAGACCGATACGCCGATCGCCCGGTACCTGCGCCGCGGCGCCGAAACGCTGGCCGACCTGGGCGTGAAGGCCGCGTTGCAGCTACGTCGCGGCGTGGCCTCCAACGAGATCCTCCGCGAAGCTGCCAAGGGTGACTACGACTTGATCGCCATCGGCGCATCTGCGACGAAGGGACCGCTGACGGCGTATCTGCTGAGCGACGTGACCCGGCAGGTCGTCGATCATGCCCCCTGCCCTGTGCTGGTCGTCAAGTAGCCAACGGCCCGCCAGGCCCGGCCCAGGCCGACGATCACCGCCAGGCCGATCACCTCTACCAGCCACAGGAGCGGCACGTTCTGCCGGTTGACGAAAATCGAGCGCAGGATGTACGCCCAGTTCTCCGGCGTGGCCGCGCGCCGGGCCACCAGGCCCGGGTCGAGGTGGTAGTTGTACGAGAAGGCAATGTGCGCCATCACGTTCCGCACCGAGAGGAACACCAGCCCGTAGACGAGGAACAGCAGGGCAGCTTTGAGGGCTGCGTTCCGACACCCGTGCAGCCACTCCAGTGCAAACCCAACCGGCACAAACCACAGTCCCAGGAACGGCACCAGATAGCGCCCATCGGCGGTGAACCCGCTGAACGTATGGTGCTTGGCAAACAGCAGCAGGTAGAGGACAAACGTCCCCAGCACCAGTGTCGCCTCGCGTCCGTGCTGTTTGACATATACCCACACCCCCGCCAGCCCGATGATCGTGACCGGCATCAGCAGGAATAATCCCTGGTTCTCCTCGCCGCGCGCGTCGTGCCCGTACCACAGCATCGCCGGCAGACCCTGGCCGAGCGGCACGTCGAAGGTGGTGGCGAAGGTCGCCGACCAGGGGTAGTTGATCGCGTACCGGTAGGACGTGGTGAACGGCCCGCCGAAGTTGACGCTGTTGTACACCATCAAGTAGGCAACCGGCAGCAGCCCGCCGACTCCCAGCGCGAGCAGCGCGAACCACCAGCGCGGGGCGCTGACCAGGGTGCGTCTGAGCGTCACCAGCAGGTAGAGGCCAATGATGGCGACGAGGACGGCGTTGGAATACTCCACCACGACCGACAAGCCCAGGATCAGCCCCAGCAGCCCGGCGACGGTGGGGCGCAGCCGCCCGGCGCGAACGACCATCAGTGCCAGCCCTAACCCGCCCATCACCAGCAGGGCCGACGCGGCATGCGAAAAGATCACGCCGCCGTACTTCCAGGTGGTCGTCGCGAAGGCGAAGGCCAGCGCCGTCGTCAGCGATGCGAAGTGAGACAGGTCGTAGCTTCGCAGCAGCCGGTAGAGGATCAGCACCGCCCCGGCCCCGGCCAGCGCGGGGAGCATCACCAGGTAGGCAAGGCGTGGGTTGCCCTCGTCGTGGCGGGTGGGCAGGTCGATGAAAGGCCGGGGCAGCACGCCCCCCACGACGTAAAAGGGGACGGCCAGCAGCGCCGTGCCGGGCGGTCGGTCGCTGTAGATCACCTCATCGTGGACGGCAAGGTCGTTGCCCTCGGCGAAGTGCGCGTAGGTGGCGATCTCAAAGCGTCCCTCGTCGACCATGGCGCGCAGCAGCGCGTAGTGGCTGCCGTCGTTGCTGGAGGTCAGTCCGGCGGAGGTGGCGTAGTACACCGACGAAACGACAATAAACAGAATGACGCTCAGGATGCGGTCTCGCACGCGGATGTCCCTGCCCTAAAAAGTTGTGCAACCGGCTTCAGTTCACCGGTCTAAGCCTGTGGTGACGCTCCCGTCGAGCCTGCCGACGGAGACGAGCACGTAAGCACAGGGGCGGCCCCAAACCGCCCCACAAATCATAGTCGAAGATGGTCTGTTCTTCAACCTGGCCGGGGATGGCCGGAGGCGATCAGACGGGAAACACTCGTCCAGGGCAAAGATGCGAAGCCGACCCTCACTCCTCGACCGCGCCGGGGATGGGCCGGACGTAGTTCAGCTTAGACAGAGCGCGCACCTGGGCCGCGGCCTTGTAAGAACTGCGCACCAATGGGCCGCTCTCCACCCACTTGAAGCCCATCTCAAGGCCGATGCGCTTGAACTCTTCGAACTCCTCAGGCGTGTAGTAACGCTCGATGGGCAGGTGCTGCTTGCTCGGCTGGAGATACTGCCCGATGGTCAGGATGTCAACTCCGCGGCCGGCGAGATCTTGCATCACCTCGACCACCTCATCGAACGTCTCTCCCAGGCCGACCATGATGCCGCTCTTGGTCAGCACCAGCGGATCCATCTTCTTGGCATTCTCCAGCGTGGTCATCGCCCACTCGTAGTGATCCTGCGGCTGCACCTTCCTGAACAGGCGCGGCACGGTCTCGACGTTGTGGTTGAGGATCTCAGGACGGGCGTCCATCACGATCTTGAGCGCGTCGGGGTCGCCCTTGAAGTCGGGGATGAGCACTTCAATCGAGCAGCCGGGGTGCACCTCGCGGATGCGGCGGATGACCATCGCGAAGATCGGTGCGCCGCCGTCTTTGCGCTCGTCGCGGTTCACCGACGTGATCACGACGTGCTGGAGGTTCATCGCCCTGACCGACTCGGCGACGCGCATTGGCTCCTGCCAGTCGATTGGGCCGGGCCGACCGGTTTTGATGTCGCAGAAGCCGCACGAGCGCGTGCAAATGTTGCCCAGAATCAGGAAGGTGGCCGTGCCTTTCCCCCAGCACTCGCCGATGTTGGGGCACATGGCCTCCTCGCAGACGGTATGCAGCTCCTTGGAGCGCATCAGATGCCTGAGTTGGGTATAGGTTTCGCCGCCGGGCGCGCGGACTTTGATCCACTCCGGGCGGCGCCGTGGCCTGGGAGGAGATTCCTGTATGTCGTCAATGTTGATGGTTGTCATCGGGCTGACCTGTCTGTGTGCTATACGCCGTGATTGAAAGGTCCACCCTGATTATAACGGGCAGGTTGAGGGAGTAACAAGGAACATCGTCGTCTTCCTGTTCATCACACGCCCCGGCCTGCTTTCCGTGCCGAAGCGTAGCCGAACCACCCGCCGGGCAGCGACCACTCATAGCCGGTGTATCCCATGTCCGTGAGTTGCTCGCCCAGCCAGACCAGCGGCACAAAGTGCAGTTCGAAGCGGCGCTTCAACCAGTGCTTGAGACGCACGTGAGGGTCATCCGGCCTTTCGGCGAACGTGCTGGTGGTAAGCACTGCTCCTGTGGCACTGACGCGGGCGATCTCGCCCAGCGCCCGCGTCAGATCGGGGAACTGGTGGAAACCGCCGGAGCAGTTCACCTTGTGAAAAACGCCGTCGGCGAAGGGCAACTGCTGGGCGTCGCTGCGGATGAGCAGCACGTTGTCCAGCCCCCGGCGTCTGACGTGATACGCGGCGCGCGCCAGCATGGCTTGAGAGATGTCCGCCCGATCACCAAGCCTTCACGGCCCACCCGCCCGGCCCACTCGACGGTGAAGTTACCCTGCCCGCAGGCCAGGTCAAGGATCACATCCCCATTCCGTGCCTGCAACACCTTCTGCGTGCGGGCGACTTCCAGGTCAAAATCCGGGACGCTCAGCACGCGGGTGAGCCGCCCGCGAAAGCGGTCGTATGTCCAGGCGGTGAAGGAGGTGTCCAGGGTGTGCTGGGTAAACGTCTTCTCCAGGCCATTCCCCAACAGATCGAGGATGCCGTTGCAATAAGGGAAGACGCGTTCCGTGATCGGGCAGCGCAGGCCGGAGCCGTCGGCCAGCACTTGCGGCGGCACACCACGTGCTGTGGTCAGGCACAGCAGCGGTGCGACCTGCTCCAGCAGGCAGCGAGCCCGGACGGCAGGGACGGTCACATTTTTAATCATAATCTTTTTCCTTTGAAGAGCCGTGGCAGGTAGCGCCCGGCCTGTGTGCAGTAGGTGGCATAGGCTGCACCGTGCGCGTCGCGCAGGTAGGCTTCTTCGACCCGGATCTTCCACGCGTAGCCCACCACATTGAGCAGCAGGCAGACCAGTGCCAGCCAGCTCGGGGCCAGCAGAAGCGTGCCCAACGCGAACAAATCGACCGACAGCGCCAACGGGTTACGCGTGAAACGGTAGATCCCATGTGTGACGAGGGACTGTCTGCTCTCCGGCAGTGCCACCCGGAACGAGCGTCCTAACGAGATCTCGCCCCACACCAGACATATCCCCGACAGGACCAACGCTGTCACGCCCAGCCCCCGCGCAACCGGGTGGTCGAGCAGCGGGATGCGCCCGAACCAATCCACGCTCCGGGCATCGACGAAGTAAGCGCATGGGATCATCAGCAGAAGCAGAGAGGCCACCCCGTTCAACCGCGCAGCCAGCCGGTTCCCACCGGTGTGTCCTACCGGGTTTGCGCCGGTGCTGCGCTTCACCGCCACCAGAGCGACAATGAAGGCTGCCAGGAGATTGACCAGCCCCACCGCCAATACGACTTGCGTCCAATGCATTGTCAGACTTCCTTTGCAAAAACTTGCCTATTCCAGGCCAGGGTCTTCGCCTCTAATTTTGTGTAATATAACTATATATTTAGTTATACCTAAATTATATGGTGGATGGGATTGTCCTGTCAAGATCGGGCATGAGAGTGATGTACCCTCTCGTGTGCTCTGAGCAATACTCGCCTCCTGCGTTGTGCAGCAACTTGACGATCTCGCGCCGATGTGATAAGCTACTGCCAGCTTGAAAGGCAGGCGCAAACGCCATGGTCACGATAGGCGAGTCCGCAAACCACATCATGCCAACCACCGACGCCCCCGCAGCGGGTGTCTGGTACGCCTATTACTTTTATTTTAGCCGCCATAACAGGGTGAGCATGGCTCTTAGCGCTGCGGGGTGCTGATACCAGCAAAACAAGCTCGATATACAGGAGGCGCGGAGCATATGCTCCGCGCCTCTTTTGTTTGTCTTGTTGAAAAGGGGGAGTTTGTGAAGACACAGTTCGACAACGTCCTTACCGTGTGCCGGGGCGTGCGCGGTGCGACGGTGGCAAGCGCCAATGCACAGGAGCCTATCCTGGAAGCTGCGAGGGAACTCGTGGAGCGGATCGTCGCGGCCAACGCCATCGACCCCGCCGACATCGCCAGCGTCTTTTTGACCGTGACGCCCGACCTCGACGCGGCCTATCCCGCCGCCGCCGTGCGGTCGCTGGGATGGGTAGATGTCCCGCTGCTGTGCGCGCAGGAGATAGCCGTACCGGGTGGGCTGTCACGCGTGATCCGGGTACTGATCCACTGGAACACCCCGGCACCCCAGCACGCAATCAAGCACGTATATATCAACGGGGCAGAGGCACTGCGCCCTGACCTCGCAGCAGAGGAGGAGGCTCGACCATGATTATCGTGATGAGCGGCGACGCCACGCCTGAGCAGATCAAAGCCGTGGTCAGCCGGATAGAGGAGCAGGGTTACCAGACACATCTTTCGCAGGGAGAGGAGCGCACCATCGTGGGCGTGATCGGCAATAACCGGCCCCTGGACGAGGGGCCAATCGAGCGGCTGGAGGGCGTCGAGCGCACGATGCGCATCCTCGCCCCGTACAAGCTCGCCAGCCTGGATATGCAGCCCGGCCTCACACTGATCCCGCTCAATGGGCTGGAGGTCGGCGGGCAGCAGGTGGCACTGGTCGCCGGGCCGTGTGCCGTGGAGAGCCGTGAGCAGATCCTGGAGACGGCCTATGCCGTCAAGGAGGCGGGCGCGACCGCGCTGCGAGGTGGGGCCTTCAAACCGCGCACCTCGCCCTACAGCTTCCAGGGGTTGGGGCTGGCCGGGCTGGAATTGTTGGCCGAGGCCCGCGAGCAGACCGGCCTGCCGGTTGTCACCGAGGTCATGGCCCCTGAGCAGGTCTCGCTGGTGGCTCAGTACGCCAACGTGCTCCAGGTCGGCGCGCGCAACATGCAGAACTTCAACCTGCTGCGCGCGGTCGGGCAGACCAGCCACCCGGTGCTGCTCAAGCGTGGCATGATGAACACCGCCGAGGAGCTGCTCATGTCGGCGGAGTACATCCTGTCGTGCGGCAACGAGGCCGTGATGCTGTGCGAGCGCGGCATCCGCACGTTCGAGACTTACACGCGTAACACCTTCGACGTGAACGCTATCCCGGCGCTGAAGGCGCGCACGCACCTGCCTGTGCTGGCCGACCCATCGCACGCCACCGGGCACTGGGAGTACGTCGGGGCGGCGGCGCTGGCGGGGGTCGCGGCGGGCGCGGATGGGTTGCTGATCGAGGTGCACCCGCACCCGGAGCGAGCGCTGTCCGACGGGTTGCAGTCGCTCAAGCCGGATCGGTTCGCCGAACTGGTGCCGCGTCTGCGTGCCGTGGCCGAGGCGATAGGGCGGACGCTGTAGCATGGACGAGGACGGCTTTACGCCGGATCAGACGCAGGTATGCGTCGTGGGCCTGGGGCTGATGGGGGGCTCGCTGGCGCTGGCGCTGGGCGGGCAGGTCGCCGCCATTACCGGCATTGACGCCGACCCCGCCACCCGCGAGACCGCCGTCGCGCAGGGCGTGGTGGGACGTGCCGGTGGGGATCTCTCGCTCGCAGCGGAGGCGGATATCGTCGTGCTGGCAACGCCGGTGAGGGCCATCGTCCGGTTGGTGGGCGAGCTAGGGGGGCGTCTGAGGCCCGGTGCGCTGCTCATTGACCTGGGTAGCGTAAAGGGGCCGGTCGTCGGCGCGATGGATGACCTGCCGCAGCACGTGCGGGCCGTCGGGGGGCACCCGATGTGCGGCAAGGCTGTCTCCGGGTTGAAGCACGCCGACGCCGCGCTTTACCGGGGCGCGCGGTTCGTGCTGTGCCGCAGCGAGCGCACCACGCCCGCCGCCTGGAAGCTCGCCAGGGAGCTGGTCGAGGCGGTGGGGGCGCGGCCCATCGGGATGGATGCCGCCCACCACGACCAGGTGGCGGCGACGATCAGCGGGCTGCCGTACGCGCTCTCGGCGGCGCTGGCACTCGTCGCGGGGCAGCAGGCGGAGGCCGACCCCGCCGTGTGGCGGCTGGCCGCGTCCGGGTTTCGCGACACCTCGCGGCTGGCAGGCTCCGATCCGGTCATGATGGCCGACATCCTGCTGACCAACGCCGACGCGGTGTTGGAGGCCATCGGGCAAGCGCAGGAGCACCTGGAGGCGCTGGCGGGGGCCATCGGAGGCGGCACGCCTGAAGCGCTCCACGCGCAGTTGGTGGAGGCACAGCAGCGCCGCCACGAGTGGGAAAGCGAGACGACAGGCCAATGACGACGCTCACCGTCCGTCCTGCCGGGCACCTGCGCGGCATCACCACCGTGCCAGGCGATAAGTCGATCAGCCACCGGGCGCTGATCCTCGGCGCGCTGGCCGGGGGCGAGAACCGGGTGCGCGGCTGGCTGGCCGCCGGGGACACGCTCGCCACACTGGGCGCAGTGCGGGCGCTGGGCATCGACGTGCGGCACGAGGGGGATAGCCTCACCTTCTGGGGGGGGACGCTCGCCGCACCCGGTGGGCCTATTGATTGCGCCAACGCGGGCACCGCCATGCGTCTGCTGGCCGGGCTGCTGGCCGGGCAGGATTTCCCCAGCGTGCTGGACGGCTCGGAGCAACTACGCCGCCGCCCGATGCGGCGCATTGTCGAGCCGCTGCGGCAGATGGGCGCACAGATCGAGGACGCCGATGGGCGCGCGCCGCTGCGCATCCGCCCGGCGAGGCTGATCGGGATCGGCTATCGCCCCCCGGTGGCGAGCGCGCAGGTGAAGAGCGCCGTCCTGCTGGCGGGCCTGCACGCCGGCGGGCCGACCACCGTCACCGAGCCGGGCCCCAGCCGCGATCACACCGAGCGGATGCTGGCCGCGATGGGCGCGGCGATCAGGGTGAACGGGCGGGTGATCCAGGTGGAAGGCGGGGCGGGCGATCTGGAACCGCTGGATATGACCGTCCCCGGCGATTTTTCGTCGGCGGCCTTCCTGATCGTCGCGGCAGCGCTGCTGCCCGGCTCGGATGTGCGCGTTACCGGCGTGGGGCTGAACCCGACGCGCACCGGCCTGCTCGGCGCGTTGGCGCGCATGGGAACAGAACTGAGCATTGAAGAGAGAGATGAACAGAGCGGTGAGCCTGTCGGGACCCTGCGGATTGGCGGAGGCAGGCTCCGGGCGACTCAGATCGGCGGGGATGACGTGGTGCGTGCCATCGACGAACTGCCCGTGCTGGCGGTGGCCGCCACGCAGGCCGCAGGTGAGACGGTCATCGGTGATGCGGCTGAACTGCGCGTCAAGGAGGTTGACCGTATCAGTCTGCTTGCGCAGGAGTTGCGCAGGATGGGTGCGCAGGTCGAGGAGCGGCCTGACGGCATGATCATCGGCGGACCGGCCCGCCTGCGTGGGGCGACGGTGGACAGTCACGGCGATCACCGGCTGGGAATGGCGCTGGCCGTTGCCGGGCTGGTCGCCGAGGGTGAAACGCGCGTCGAGGGCGCGGGCTGCATCCACGACTCGTTTCCCGGCTTCGCGCGGACGCTGGTTGGGTTGGGCGCGGAGGTGGGGTGATGACCGGGCGTGTCGGCCTGATTGGTTGGCCTGTGAAACACAGCGTTTCCCCGGCGATGCACAACGCGGCCTTCAACGCGCTGGGGTTGGATTGGCGCTACGACCTGCTGCCCGTGCCGCCAGACGAGCTTGAAGCGCATGTCGCCGAGCTGTTGGGCAATGGCTACCGGGGATTCAACGTCACCGTCCCGCACAAGCGGGCGGTTCTGGCACTGCCCCAGATTCACGAGTATGATCCCGCCGTCCGCGCGGTGGAGGCGGCCAACACGCTGACCGTCACGCCGGGCGGCGGTCTGCACGCGGCCAACACCGACTGGCGGGGCATCGCCGACGACCTGCACGCTCACGGCGTCGATGCCGCTGGGATGGACTGTCTGGTGCTCGGCACGGGCGGCTCGGCGGGGGCGGCGGCCTACGCGCTGCGCCGGATGGGATCGGCGTCGATCACGTTCGCCAGCCGCGATCCCGGCAGGCGACCCGATGCCGTGGGCTACGACAGCCTGGCTCGTTTCTCTCACGTCCATCTGGTGGTCAACTGCACGCCGGTCGGGATGCACCCGCACGTCGACGCCTCGCCCTGGCCGGATGGCGTCCGGTTTCCGCCGGGCGCGACGCTCTACGACCTGGTTTACAATCCGGCCAGAACCCGCCTGATGGAGCAGGCGGAGGCCGCCGGGGCGCGCACCATCGGCGGGCTGGGCATGCTGATACGGCAGGGCGCGCTGGCCTTCACACAGTGGACAGGCAGGACGCCGCCGCCGGGTGTGATGCAGGACGCCGCCCAGCGTGCTCTGAAAAAGCAAACGATTGAATCGAATATGGTCTGATCAGGAGTTCACCGAAGCATGGAAGTAGTAACTATCACCAACGTCGTCGAAGAGCTGCGCTGGCGCGGCTTGCTCTACGACGCGACCGAGGGCGCTGAGGAGGCGCTGATCAAAGAGAAGGAGAAGGTCACTGCCTACATCGGCTTCGACCCGACCGCCGACAGCCTGCACGTCGGGTCGCTGCTGCCGATCATGGTGCTGGTACACCTTCAGCGGCACGGGCACACGCCGATCCCCCTGGTCGGAGGCGGCACGGGCATGATCGGCGATCCCAGCGGCAAAGCGCAAGAGCGACCGCTGATGACCGAGGAGGAGATCGCGACCAACCAGGCGGGTATCAGAGCGCAGTTGAGCCACTTCCTGGCTTTCGAGGGCGTCAGCAACCCGGCGATTATGCTCAACAACGCCGAGTGGCTCAAGCCGCTAACGCTGATCGGCTTCCTGCGCGATATCGGGAAATACTTCACCGTCAACTACATGATGGCCAAGGACTCGGTCAAGAGCAGGCTGGAAAGTGAAGAAGGCATCTCCTTCACCGAGTTCTGCTACATGCTCCTCCAGGCTTACGACTTTCTCACGCTGTACAAAGAGCACAACTGCACCTTCCAGATGGGCGGTAGTGACCAGTGGGGGAACATCGTGGCTGGCACGGAGTTGATCCGGCGTGTGCTGGGCGGCAAGGCGCACGGCGTGGTGGTGCCGCTCGTCGCCGCAGCCAGCGGGGTCAAGTTCGGGAAGACAGAGGCCGGGACCGTCTGGCTGAACGCCAGCCGCACATCGCCCTTCCGCTTCTACCAGTTCTGGCTGAACACCGCCGACGAGGACGTGGTCAAGTACCTGAAGTACTTCACCCTGCTGGGGCCGGGCGAGGTGGCAGAACTGGAGCACGCCGTCGCCAGCGCACCGGAGCGGCGCGAGGCACAGCGGCGGCTGGCGCAGGAGGTCACCCGCATGGTGCACGGTGAGGCGGAGCTTGCCAAAGCCGAGCAGGCCACCGAGGTGCTGTTCGGCGGTGACGTAGAGGGCCTGAGCGCCGCCGACCTGCTCGATGTCTTCGCCGACGTTCCGTCGAGCAGCGTGGCGAAGGAAGACCTGTCCGGCGAGGGCATGGCAATCGTAGACCTGGTGCACCTGTGCGGGCTGGAAAGCTCGAAGAAGCGCAGCCGCCAGCTTGTCGAGAGCGGCGGCGTCTACCTGAACAACCGGCGCGTCGACGACGTGGGTGCGACGGTCGACCTGGCGTCTGCCATTGATGGGCAGGTGATCGTGCTGCGCAAGGGCAAGAAGAAGTACCACCTGGTACGGGTGGAGGGATAGGAAAGCCCCGATCCGGGTTGTCTGTTTCCCGGACGGCAGAGGATGCCGATGCTCAGATTTCTGACGGCAGGCGAATCACATGGGCCGCAACTGACTGTCATCCTGGAGGGGATGGCGGCCGGGCTGCCGCTGCGTGAGGGTGATCTGGCCGTCGACCTGGCCCGCCGCCAGAAAGGATACGGGAGCGGCGGGCGGATGCAGATCGAGCGGGACCGGGCACGCATCACGGCGGGGGTGATGAATGGCCTGACGACCGGCGGCCCGATCGCGCTGAGCATCGAAAACCACGACTGGGGAAACTGGCGCGATAGGGACGTCGAGCCGTTCACTGCACCGCGCCCCGGCCACGCCGACCTGACCGGCGCGATCAAGTATGGCTACCGTGACCTGCGCCTCAGCCTGGAACGGGCCAGCGCCCGCGAGACCGCCGCGCGGGTGGCCGTTGGCGCGATTGTCAAGCGCCTGCTGGCCGAGTTCGGGATCAAGGTTGGCGTGTATGTCGTCATGATCGGCGGTGCCTGGGCGTCGCTCCCCCCCGACCCGGACGATCAGGCTTACCTGGCCCGCTTTGAGAAGGCCGAGGCGAGTGATGTGCGCTGCCCTGACGAAAACGCCTCTGAGGCGATGCGCGCCCGCATCAAGGACGCGATCCGGGACGGGGACACGTTGGGCGGGGTCTTCGAGGTGGCCGCGCTTGGAGTCCCGCCGGGGTTGGGCAGCCACGTGCACTTCGACCGCCGCCTCGACGGGCGGCTGATGGGCGCGGTGGGCAGCATCCCGGCGATCAAGGGGGTTGAGGTCGGACCGGCATTTGAAAACGCCGCGCGGCAGGGCAGCGAGGTGCATGACCCGATCACGCGGGACGAAGAGGGAAACCTGACGCGCACCGGCAACCGGGCCGGTGGGCTGGAAGGCGGCATCACGACCGGGCAGCCGATTGTGGTGCGGGCGGCAATGAAGCCCATCAGCACGACGCTCAGCCCGCTGCCCACCGTCGACCTGGCTACCGGCGAGGCAGCGGAGACCGTCTACGAGCGCTCGGATTTCTGCGCTGTGCCGCGCGCGGCGGTGGTGGGGGAGGCGATGGTCGCCTTCGTGCTGGCCGACGCCCTGCTGGAGAAGCTCGGTGGCGACAGCCTGGAAGAGCTGCGACCGCGCTTCGCGGCGCTGCGGCGCAGCCACGTCGATGACCTGCCGATGGACAACGCCTCGTGGCGCTTTGGGTTCGAGGGGTAGCGATGGCACGCAACATCGTTCTCGCGGGCTTCATGGGAACGGGGAAGAGCACCGCCGGGCGGCTCGTCGCCGGGCGGCTCGGCATGACCTTCGTGGACTCCGACGTTGAGATCGAGGCATTGGCCGGGCGCAGGATCACCGACATCTTCTCGCAGTCAGGCGAGGGAGCGTTCCGCCGGATCGAGGAAGAGGTGTGCCAACGGCTCGCGGCGGGGGCCAACCAGGTGATCGCGACCGGCGGCGGCGCGCTGCTCAACCCCGCGACGCGCGTTGCCTTTGAGCAAAGCGGGGTGGTTATCTGCCTGAGGTGCGAACTGGGCGAGATCATACGGCGTGTTGGGGACGACCCGGAGCGCCCTCTGTTCGGCAGCCGCGATGCCGTGAAGCGGCTGCTCGCGGCACGGGCCGACGCCTATGCCAGTCTACCCCACCAGATCGCCACGACGTACCTCAGCCCGGAGCAGGTCGCGGAGGAGATTATCGCACTGTGGAAATCGAACGGTTAAGCGTTAAAGGCGCTTGTGGTGTATCTTATCCGGTCGCGGTCGGGCCGGGCCTACTGGAAGATGCCCTCCCCGGCTTCGTGGCGGAGAGGGGCTTTGGGCGTGTTGCTGTGGTCAGCAACGACACCGTCGCCCCGCTCTACGGGGAGGCGCTGGTCGAGCGTATCCCCGGCAGCTTCCTGATCAGCGTGCCGGACGGCGAACAGTACAAAACGCCGGCGACCATCCGGATGATCTACGATGGGCTGCTCGCGAACGGCGCCGACCGCTCGACACCGGTCGTCGCGCTGGGCGGCGGAGTGGTGGGCGATATGGCCGGGTTCGTGGCGGCGACGTTTATGCGTGGCGTGCCGCTGGTGCAGGCCCCGACCAGCCTGCTGGCGATGGTCGACGCCAGCATTGGGGGCAAGGTGGGCTTTGACCTGCCGCAGGGGAAGAACCTGGTCGGCGCATTCAAAGACCCGCTGGCGATCTTTGCCGACATCGAAACGCTGGACACGCTGCCGCCCGAAGAGATGCGCACCGGGATGTCCGAGGTGGTCAAGGCCGGGCTGATCGCCGATCCGCCGCTGCTCGACACGCTGGCACCGGATGATCGCAAAAGGATGCACTACCGCGACTGCGAGCGGCTGGGCCGGATCATCCGGCGGGCAATGGCGGTCAAGATCGGCGTCGTTGAGCAGGACCGGCTGGAGGGCAGCATCCGGGCCTACCTCAACCTGGGCCACACGTTCGCCCACGCGCTGGAGCTGGTCACCGGCTTCAGGGTGACACACGGGGAGGCCGTCGCCGTGGGGCTGGTTGCAGCCGCGCGGCTCTCGGAAAGACTGGGCCTGTGTGAGGGGACACTGGTGGGGCGTGTTGAAAGCGTCGTACAGTCCCTACGACCCGCAGACGGGCCGGTAGGCCATCCCATACCCGAATCGGGGCCGGAAGACCTGTGGGCGGCGATGCAACACGACAAGAAGTGGCGCAACGGTCGCCCGCGCTTCGTGCTGCTCAGGGCGACAGGTGAACCGGTGGTCGTTGAAGACGTGCCGCGCGACGCCGTTCTGGAAGTGCTGGAGAGGATCGGAGAGGGCTTTGCGACCCCGCCCGGATGGACATGAACATCTTAATTTTGCACGGCCCCAACCTGAACCTGCTCGGCACGCGCGAGCCGGAGGTCTACGGCGACCTGACGCTGGAGGAGATCAACGATCGGCTCGAAGCGTATGCTGCTCAACACGGCGCGACGCTGCGCATCCTGCAAAGCAACCACGAGGGCGCGCTCATCGACGCGCTGCACGAGGCGCGCGGCTGGGCGGAGGGCGTCATCATCAACCCCGGCGGCTACACGCACACCAGCGTAGCCTTGCGAGACGCTATCAGTGCGGTGGGCCTGCCCACGATTGAAGTGCACCTCTCGAACATCACCGCGCGCGAATCCTTCCGGCACACGTCGCTGACTGTGGGTGTGTGTGTGGGACAGATCAGCGGCCTGGGCTGGTTAGGTTACCGCCTGGCGCTGGAGTGGCTGCTGGCTCACCGGGATGAGGGCACCTGATCGGAGCACCTCTTCCGGCTCCGGTGCTCGCTTTCCTCTCACCCTAACGAACACGCTCCTTGGCCCGCGAGTTTGTGGGAAAAATCACAAGAATCGACTATAATAAGATTCAAGTAACTGTCGGTTTTTAAGTGACTTCTATGGGAAGTAAACCCCATATGGGCCAGCATTCATGTCCCTTTTTGCCCCGACATGGGTTGCGTCATCCTGCCCCGCGCGCTTCAATGATGCAACGCCGTTTGACGTAGTCGCCTATCATCGCGCTCACATGGTGGATGAGCCAATCGCCACCGGTGCTGCCCACCCTCAAATCGGGAGCCTAACATGCAACCATTAACGTCAAACACCCACCCTGCATGGTCGAAGCCTGCCGCCGCGCTGGTCATCGGCGGCGGCATCGCAGGGATGCGCGCCGCCCTCGACCTGGCCGACGCCGGGCTGAAAGTGTACCTGATCGAGCAAACCCCCTGCCTGGGAGGGCGGGTTGCACAGCTCGGCTACATGTTCCCCGAACACGACTGCGTGCTGTGTCGTGGCACGCCGGATCACGGCTACGGCTGCACGCGCCCCTCGATCTCTCCCGCCTACATCCAGCACAACCGGCATCCCAACATCGAGATTCTGACCAACACTCACATCGTTGATTTCGAAGGTCAGGCCGGTAACTTCACCGTGTCACTGCGACAGGAGCCGCGCTACGTCGACCCGATACGGTGCACTTCGTGTGGCCACTGCGCCGAGGTGTGTCCCGTCGAGCTGCCCGACAGCTACCAGCAGGGCATGACCATGCGCAAGGCTGCCTACAAAGTCTCGGCGCGCGCTGCGCCCGATGCCTACGTCATCGACCGGGGGCCATATTGTGACGACTGCGGAAAGTGCGTCGAGGTGTGTCCCACCGACGCCATCGACCTGAATGAACAGCCGCGCCTGCAGACGGTTGCAGTGGGGGCGATCATTCTGGCCGTTGGCTTCCAGATTTACGACCCCAGTGAACTGGAAGAGTTGGGCTACAGGCGCTATGCTAACGTGCTGCACGCGATGCAGTACGAACGTCTGGCAAGCCGCTCCGGCCCCACCGAGGGGAGCGTCATGCGCCCCTCGGATCACAGGAAGCCGCGCTCGATTGCCTGGCTCCAGTGCATCGGGTCACGTGACCAGAAGAACACCTTTTGCTCGGCCATTTGTTGTATGTACGGCACCAAAGAGGCGATCCTGGCCAAGCAACGCCTGGGCGACGAAGTTGACTGTACCATCTTCTTCATGGATGAGCGGGCATTCAACAAGGAATACAGTGCTTACTTCGCCAGAGCACAGGGCCAGCACGGAATCCGGTACATTCGCTGCCGGGTTTCCTCCATCAGCGAGGACCCGCTGAGCGGCGACCTGATCCTGCACTACGCGGACGCCGATGGGCAGCAGCACCAGGAGCGCTTCGAGATGGTCGTGCTGGCGACCGGTCTCCAGCCGCCCGACTCGGCGGGGTACCTGGCCGATCTGCTCGACATCGAGCTTAACAGCTACGGCTTCTGCCAGACCGACAAATTCACGCCCCTCCAGACGACGCGCCCCGGCGTGTTCGTGTGCGGTGCGTTCTCGTCTCCCAAGGAGATCTCCGAGACGGTCATCGACGCCAGCGGCGCTGCCGCCGAGGTGATGCGCCTGCTGAATGATCGCCTCCACACGTACCCCTTCACCCGCGAGTGGCCCTTCCTGGCGTCTAACGACCTGCCCCCGGAGCGGGACGTGAGCGGTGAGCCGCCGCGCATCGGAGTTTTTGCCTGTTCGTGTGGGGGAGCAATCGGCGATGTGCTCGATCTACCTGCGCTGATGCACCAGGCGACCGACTGGCCGGATGTGGCGGTGGCCGAAGTGGTCGACTTTGCCTGCTTCCCCGAAACGCTGGAGTACATCCAGTCGCGGATCGAGGCGGATGAACTGAACCGCATCGTGGTGGCGGCGTGCAGCAACCGTACCCACGAGCCGCTGTTCCAACGCACCATCCGGGCAACCAGGCTCAACCCCTACCTGCTGGAGCTGGTCAACCTGCGTGAGCAGTGCAGCCGCGTCCACCGCGGGCAGCCTGAGCTTGCCAACCGCAAGGCCCAGGAACTGGTCCGGGTGGCGGTTGGGCGTGTCCAGGCGGCATGGCCCGTCTACAAAGACGAGCACCGATGTCGCCCGGCAGCGCTGGTCATCGGTGGGGGCGCAGCCGGGATGACCGCTGCCCTGGCTATCGCCGACAGTGGCTACGACGTGCACCTGGTCGAACGCGACGAGATGCTGGGCGGGAATCTGCTCAACCTGTACTATGTGGCCGAGGGCTACAATCCCCAGCGCCTGCTGCGCGACCTGGTGAACCGTGTCCGCGCCCACCAGCGCATCGTGACCTACACGCACACCGAAGTGGTTCGCCATTGGGGGCACGTCGGGTACTTCCAGGCCGTGCTGCGCACCCGGCAGGCCGACGGGACGGTCGAGGAGCGGCAGATCGAACACGGCGTGACGATCGTTGCCACCGGCGGACGGGAAACACGCGAGCATCCCCTGCTCGAACTTCCACAGGTGATCACACAGCGCGAGCTTGAGGAGAAGATCATCCACCGTCCTGAAGAGATCGCGGCCATGAGGGACGTGGTCATGATCCAGTGCGTCAGGCCCGAAGGTTCGCCTGACTACTGCTCACGGGTGTGCTGCACCAATACGATGAAGAACGCGATCCGGCTCAAGCTGTCCAACCCGAGCCGCCGGGTCACGGTGCTCTACAAGAACATTGTGACCTACGGCTTCCGTGAGGAGTATTACACCGAAGCGCGTAAACAGGGCGTGATTTTTGTCCGCTACACCGACGCGCAGCCACCCGAAGTCATCACCGAGGGCGATCGTCTGCGAGTTCGGGTACACGATCTGTCACTGGACTGGTGGCTGGATCTGCCTGCCGACGTGGTGACGATGAGCATGTCCGTTGCGCCCGCCGAGGGGACGAATGCACTGGCGGAGATGCTGCGTGTGCCGCTCTCCGGCGAGGGCTTCTTCCGCGAGGCGCAGATGAAACTGCGCCCGATGGACTTCATGCGGGAGGGCATTTTCCTGGCCGGGATGGCGCACTATCCCAAGTTCCTGGAGGAGAGCATCAGCCACGCGCTGGC
Organism: uncultured Anaerolineae bacterium; assembly: GCA_964603985.1. Classification (GTDB taxonomy): domain Bacteria; phylum Chloroflexota; class Anaerolineae; order Aggregatilineales; family UBA3940; genus CAZRXG01. Next base: position 163,766 of record CAZRXG010000001.1, read on the forward strand.
GACGGCAGCCCGTGCGCTGCCCTTGCTCTCGCAGCAATCCCTTCACCTGGGCGGCGTGGTGGCGCAGGTTGACCCCGACAAGTGCGTCGGGTGCCTGACCTGCACCCGCACCTGCCCGTTTGAGATCCCACAGGTGATCCACCAGGAGGGGCGAAGCGGCATTGGGGGGTTAGGCGGTGCAGCGTACATTGACCCGGCCCAGTGCCAGGGATGTGGCACCTGTACGGGGGAATGTCCGGCCAGCGCCATCCAGCTCGTTCACTACACCGACGAGCAGGTGATGCTGCGGTCGATAGGCGGCCTGGGAGGGTGGCAGTATGACGTGAGGGACGAGGCAGCAAGATGAGCACACAACAAACCACCGACTCGTTTGAGCCTGAAATCACCGCTTTTTATTGCATCTACTGCGGCTACATGGCCGCCGACACAGCCGGGGCGCTGCAAATCCAGTATCCGGCCAATGTCAAGTTCGTCCGGCTGCCCTGCACCGGCAAGACCGACATCCGCTACCTGCTGGAGGCTTTTGAGCAGGGGGCCGACGGCGTGTACGTGGTCGCCTGTCCAATTGGGAACTGCCACCACGTGCGCGGCAATGAACGCGGCCTTGCCAGAGTCGAGCGTGCCAAAAAGATCCTGGACGAGATTGGCCTGGGGGGTGAGCGCCTGGATATGTTCTTCATGTCAGGCAGCCAGGGCCACGCTTTTGCGATGGCCGCCCAGGAGATGACTGAGCGAGTCCGTGCCCTCGGCCCAAACCCACTCAAACTGGTCGAACAGCCTAGCGTCGAGCCGGAGGTATTAGGCCCCGACCTTGAGGAGGAAGTCGGGTGGCGTGGGAGGCGGCCCCGACCCTGACCTGCGTCATCGGGAGTCGGCAATTTCATACCGATCTTTTGTTTGAGTCTCTAGGAGGAAGTTGACGCTTCCTCCCTTCTCATTTGATAGAACAGAATAGCTAAACCAGGAGAATCGAGCATGGGGGATGATGGACGGGTATTATCGCCCTTACTTATGACAATTATCCACTGTGAGCGTGACAGCCGGTACTAGTCACATCTCCGGTGGGTGGGTTACACTTAAGAACGCATAGAACGTACGTTGCGGCTATGGAGGAACGGAAGGGGATATACTTGAGCATCTCATCCAACAATCCAGCTACCGAGTCACCCGTTGGTGCGGTCATGGTTGTAGGTGGGGGAATTGGAGGCATGCAGGCCTCGCTGGATCTGGCCGAGCAAGGCTTCAAGGTCTACCTGGTCGAAGCCAAGTCTGCCATCGGCGGCAAAATGGCCCAGCTCGACAAGACCTTCCCGACCAACGACTGCGCCATGTGCAACATCTCTCCCAAACTGGTCGAGACAGGACGACATCCCAACATCGAGATCTTAACCAAAAGCGAACTGATCGACGTGCAGGGTGAGGCCGGGCACTTCACCGCACGTGTTCGACGCCATCCACGCTACATAGACATGGACAAGTGCGTGGGCTGTGAGGAATGTGTCGACGTGTGCCCCGTCATTATCCCGGACCGGTTCAACGAAGGGCTTTCCAAGCGCCACGCAACTTACAAGCTCTACCCCCAGGCCGTCCCCAATGCTGTTGCCATCGAGAAGCTGGGCATCGCCCCCTGCCGGGATGCCTGCCCCGCCGGGCAGCGCGCCCAGGGTTACATCGCCCTGATCCGCGAGGGGCGCTGGGCCGACGCCATGCGCGTTATCAAGATGGACAACCCTTTCCCCGGCATCTGCGGGCGCATCTGCAACCACCGCTGCGAGACGGCTTGCAACCGGGGGTTGGTCGATGAGCCGATCAACATCCGCGCGCTGAAGCGCTTCGTGACCGACAAGATCTACGCCCAGCCGCGTGAACCGGTCGAGCTTGCCCAACGGCTGCACGACGAGCGCGTCGCCATCATCGGCGCGGGGCCGTGCGGCCTGACCGCCGCGCAGGATCTCGCCCTGGCCGGTTACGGTGTGACCATCTTCGAGGCAATGCCGGTCGCGGGTGGTATGCTGCGCCTGGGCGTGCCGGAGTACCGCCTGCCCGCCGGGATCATCGAGCGTGAGGTGCAGGACATCATCGACCTGGGCATTGACCTGCACCTGAACCACCGCATCGACAATCTGGACGATATCTTCGATGAGGGCTTCGACGCCGTCCTGATTGCGGTGGGCGCGCACGAGGGCATCCGTCTGCCGATCCCCGGCGCGGATCTTGACGGTGTGCTGATCAACACGCACTTTCTACGCGACGTACGTCTGGGCAAATACGAGGACGGTGCGGAAGATGCTCCACCGCTCGGCCGGCGCGTGCTGGTGCTGGGTGGTGGCAACGTTGCCATCGACGTGGCCCGCAGCGCGATCCGGCTGGGCTGCGAGGTTCACCTGGCCTGCCTGGAAAGCCGCGAAGAGATGCCCGCCCACTCCTGGGAGGTCGATGCAGCTGAAGAGGAGGGGGTTTTCCTGTACCCAGGCCGCTCCTTTGAGCAGGTCCTGGGGGATGCCAGCGGGCACGTGACAGGCGTCGAGTGCCAGAATGTTGCCTCCTTCAGCTTCGACGAGACGGGCCGCCTGAGCGTCGAGAAGGTGCCCGACTCCGCCCACGTGATTCCCTGCGACACGGTGATCTTCTCGGTCGGTCAGCGGGCCGGTCTGGCCTTCATCCCGGATGACGCGGGCGTCGGCCTGACCGGACACCAGACCATTGCCGTTAACCCTAACACGCTGGCTGCCACGCGCGAGGGCGTCTTCGCCGCCGGTGACAGTGTGTCCGGCACGGCCTTCGTCATCGAGGCGGTTGACAGCGGCCACACGGCGGCCCGCTCGATCGTCCGCTACCTGCAGGGCGAGCACCTGGAGCCGCCGCGCAGGCCCGATCTCCCGGTCGTGCGTTTTACACCTGAGGAGATCGAAACCCGCATCGCATACGGCGAGATCACGCCGCAGCCGCGCGTGCCAATGCCCTGGCTGCCGGTCGAGGAGCGCATTGACAACTTCGTCGAGGTGGAGGGAGGCTACGACGACGAATCCGCCCAGCGCGAGGCCGCTCGCTGCCTGGCCTGCGGTGTCTGCTCGGAGTGCATGTCGTGCACGTTCGCCTGCGGGCAGGACGCCATCAACCACGATGACGTGGAGCGCGTCGAGGAGATCGATGTCGGAGCGGTGATCCTGACCCCCGGCTACAAGATTTACGACGCGCACCTCTCCGAAGAGTACGGCCTGGGGCGCTACCCCAACGTGATCACGTCTCTGCAATACGAGCGTATACTGTCGGCCAGCGGCCCGACCAAGGGCCACATCAAACGTCCCTCCGACGATGCCAGCCCGAAGCGGATCGCCTTCCTGCAATGCGTGGGCAGCCGCGATACAAATCATGATTACTGTTCCTCGGTGTGCTGCATGTACGCCGCCAAGGAAGCCGTCATGACCATCGAGCACGTCAAGGCTGAGGCCCGCACCGGCAACGGCGACGGTGAGGTGGACTGCCAGATCTTCTTCATGGACACCCGTGCGTACAGCAAGGGCTACGAGGAGTACTATCGCCGCGCCGAGGAAAAGTACGGCGTGAAATACACCCGCTGCCGGATCAGCGAGGTGAACGAAGATCCGGCCACCAACAACCTAATCGTTCGTTATTCCGCGCCGTATGAAGGGACCAGCGGCATCGCCGAGGAAGAGTTCGATCTGGTCGTGCTGGCGGTTGGGATGGAGATCTCCGAGCCGGTCAAGCAGCTCTCCCACAGGCTGGGAGTCGGACTCAACACGCATGGTTTCTGCGAGACCACGCTGTTTGACCCCCTGCAAACCAGCCAGGCGGGCATCTATGTCGCCGGGCCGTTCCGCGAACCCAAAGACATCCCCGAAACCGTGGTCGAAGCCAGCGGGGCCGCCGCAGCCGCCGCGCAGCTGCTGGCCCCGGCGCGTCACACGCTGGCGGAGGCACAGGAATACCCGCCGCAGCGCGACGTGACCGGCGAAGATCCGCGCATTGGGGTGTTCGTTTGCCACTGCGGTAGCAACATCGGCGGCTATCTGGACGTGCCGGCCGTGGCCGAGTACGCCCGGTCGCTGCCGGGTGTGGTTCACGCCGAGGACAACCTGTATACCTGCTCCCAGGACACCGTCGCCCACATCTCCGAGCAGATCGAGGTCCAGGGGCTGAACAGGGTGGTCGTCGCCTCATGCACGCCGATCACGCACGAGGGGCTATTCCAGGACGCCCTCCGGCAGGGCGGGCTTAATCCCTACCTGTTCGAGATGGCTAACATCCGTAACCAGTGCTCGTGGGTCCACTCGGATGACTGGGACAGCGCGACGGAGAAGGCCAAGACACTGGCGCGCATGGCGGTGGCAAAAGCAGCCCGGCTTGAACCGCTCAAGATCAGCGAGGTGCCGGTCAACAATGCCGCATTAATCATCGGCGGCGGTGCGGCGGGAATGGCGGCGGCGCTTACGCTGGCCGGACAGGGCTTCCCGGTTCATCTGGTCGAGCGGGCAGGCGAGTTGGGCGGCAACCTGCGCCACCTGCGCTACTTCGTGCCTGCCGGTGACGAGACGGCTCTCTCCCCGCAAGATTACCTCGCCGAGACGGTGTCCAAAGTGACCTCGCACCCCTTGATCGAGGTTCACCTGAACGCCGAAGTACTTGATACGGGTGGCTTCAAGGGTAACTTTACCTCAACGCTGAGCCGCGATGGACAGGAGTACCAGGTACAGCACGGCGTGACCATCGTCGCCACCGGCGGTGTCGAGTATAAAGGGTCGGAGTACGGGTATGGCACGGACCCGCGCATCCTCACCCAGTTGGAGCTTGAGACGCTGATGGCCGAGTCGGAGGGAGACGACCTGCCTTCGTCGGTCGTCATGATCCAGTGCATCGGCCCGGCTGAGAAGTTCTGCAGCCGACTATGCTGTACCACTGCCCTGAAGAACGCGCTTACGCTCAAGGAGCTGAACCCGAAAGCCCAGGTGACGATCATCTACCGCGATATCCGCACGTATGGCTTCAAGGAGCAGTTGTATACCAGGGCACGCCGGGCAGGAGTCCGGTTCGTCCACTACGACTTCGACCGCAAGCCGGAGGTGGAGACGGACGGGCAGGCAGAAGCTCCTTTGAAGGTCAAAGTCTGGGAGCAGATACTCGGCAGGGAAATAGAGCTGACGCCCGACCTGCTGGTGCTGAGCACACCGATTGTAGCATCTGAGGGCGCGCGGGATCTGGCCAGCCGGTTGAAGCTGTCGGTGGATATGGACGGCTTCTTCCTCGAAGCACACGTCAAACTGCGCCCGGTGGACTTCGCGGCAGAGGGCGTGTTCATGGCCGGAATGGCACACTATCCCAAGTTCCTGGACGAGGCTATTGCCCAGGCCCAGGCTGCGGCCTCGCGGGCATCCTGCACACTGGCCCAGAAGACCATGCTGACCAGCGCGCGGGTGGCGGTGGTCGACCCGCTCAAGTGTGTTGGCTGTCTCACCTGCGTCCGGATCTGCCCTTACGGCGTGCCGAAGGTCAGCGGCGAGTATACCGGGGTCGGTGATGTCACCGGCGCGGCTTACATCGAGGCAGCGGTCTGTCACGGGTGCGGATCCTGCGCCGCGGAGTGCCCGGCCAAGGCTATCCAGTTGATGCACTACACCGATGCCCAGACGATAGCAAAGGTGGATGCGTTGTTCGGTGGGAAGCCGGGCGCGGGCTTCGTTCCGGTGGACAGCATTGAACTGCCGACGCTGATTGATGAACAGGAGCAGTCATGAGCGATCACCACTCCTTTGAACCCGAAATCGTTGCTTTCTGCTGCCACTACTGCGCATACGCCGCAGCCGACCTGGCCGGTTCGATGCGGCTGGACTACCCCACTTCGATCAAGGTGATCGAGGTGCCCTGCTCCGGCAAAGTCGACGTGCTGTACGTGCTGCGAGCCTTCGAGGATGGCGCCGACGGCGTGATGGTGGCCGGTTGACTGCCCGGAGACTGTCATTACCTGGAGGGTAATACAAACGCTCGAAGGCGAGTTGAATACGCAAGAGAACTGCTGGAGGAGATCGGTCTGGAGGGGCGGCGAGTCCAGATGATCAACGTGTCGGCGGCCATGGGGGGCCAGTTCGCCTGGTCGGCTGCCGAACTGACGGAGGAGATCAGACAAATGGGGCCTAACCCCCTGAAGCAGGGGGTGCCAAAGGCAGTCGAGACGTAGCTTCGGTCTTGTGCAGAGTTCAGGCAGTACGCGGGGCTTGGGGCTTGAGAGCTCCGCCCAGTGGACTATCTTAAGACAACCACAAACTATAAACGCCGAGAACATTGCTCCAGACGCACCTGTGGTTGCGGTCAAAGTGGGGGGAACACGATGGAGAAAGAACCTTATATTCTCGTTGTCGACGACGATCCTGATATCCTTGAGGGTATCCTTGTCATTCTGGAGAGCCAGCCTTATCGTGTGGCAACTGCGCGCGATGGGAAGAAATGCATGGAGATGATCGAGCAGGAGGCCCCGGATGTCCTGATCTTGGACCTGCTCATGCCCCACATGGATGGGTGGGGCGTGATCCGTGAGATGCGCAGCGAGCCACGATACGCCAGCGTGCCGATCATGATACTCACCACCGTCATTGAGGACGCCAGCCGCCGGCGCTACGAACTGGAGACCGGCATGGGGATGGATGTGCAGGACTACGTCCAGAAGCCGGTCAGGCCAGGAGAATTGCTTCGGCGGATAGAAAAACTGTTGGAGAGCCATGCCTGACAGAAGATCTCTTCCCCCATCCATCATTGCCGAGCGCCTGGGTCGCTCGGAGCTTTTTGGCGACCTCTCCAAGGTGGATCTCGCTGCCATCGCCGAATTCTGCCGCGAAGAGATCTACCACGAGGGCGAGATCGTGCTGGTTGAGGACGAACCGGCAGATAGGTTGTTCATTGTTGAGCGGGGCAGGCTGGCACTGGAGAAGAAAATACAGATCGGTCGACACTCCACGTCGCGCAGCGCCACCATTGACTACGTTGGCCCCGGAGAGACGGCTGGCTTTTCCACCCTGACCCCGCCCCACATTTACTCTACCTCGGCTGTCTGTGTCGAGCCAGTGCGGGTCATCGTGGCGGATGGCGCGAAGCTGTTCGACTATCTACAGGCGCACCCGGCAGCCGGTCTCAAAGTGATGAACACTCTGGCCGCGCTGATCGGCAGCCGCTACCGCCACGCCACCAATACACTGACTTACTTCCTATCCATCGTTTCGCACGAACTGCGCTCACCGCTGGCCGCCATCGAAAACTATTTGCGGACCATGTTGGGCGGCTTTGTGGGCGATCTCAACCCGAAGCAGGAGCGCATGGTGAAGCGCAGCATCTTGCGGGTGACCGACCTGACCGCCCAGATCGGCGACGTGGTGGATCTGGCCCGGATGCGCCCGGAGCAGATCCAGACCGACTTCGAGTGGTTTGACCCCGGCGAGGTCGTGACGGAGGCCGTCGAGGATGTGCGGCTGGCGGCGTCAGAGAAGCAGATTTACATCAAGTTCGAAGGACCTGCACAGTTTGAGCCAATCGTCGGGGCGCGCAGACGTATGCGCCAGGCACTGACCAACCTGCTGACCAACGCGGTCAGATACTCGCCGTCGGGCAGCAGGGTGCTCCTCCGCACCCGCTACGAGCCGGACTCGGTGATCTTTGAGGTGGAGGACGAAGGGCCGGGCATCTCGCCGGAGGATATGCCGCACATCTTCAAGGATTTCTACCGTGCCAGCAACGTCGGGGACGTTACGGGCATGGGCCTTGGGCTTTCGATTGCCAAGAAGATCGTTGATGCCCACGGGGGACAGATCGTGGTCAAGAACCTGGCTGACGAGGAAGAGGACCGGACCGGTACACGCTTCACCGTGACCATCCCACGCAACCTGATGACGCCGGAGATGCGGCGTCGGGAGTGGGCTGCAGAGGAGAACAAGTAGCGTCAATGTAGCAGTTTCCTTGTGCTCGCGAGCGACTAGTTGAAGACGGGTATAAGAACCCCGCCATGAACAACACACACTTGCCAAAGGAGAACCCCGCACACACCACGCAGTCACGCGTAGTTGGTGCCGTCATGGTGGTCGGCGGCGGCATCGCCGGGATGCAGGCTGCGCTGGACCTGGCCGATCAGGGCTTCAAGGTCTATCTGGTCGAGAAGCAGTCAGCCATCGGTGGGCATATGGCGCAGCTTGACAAGACCTTTCCCACCAACGACTGTGCCATGTGCAGCATCAGCCCGAAGCTGGTGGACACCGGACGCCACCCCAACATCGAGATCCTGACCGGTACTGACGTTCTTGATGTTGAGGGGAAGAGCGGGGACTTCACCGTGACGCTGCGCCGGAGGCCGCGTTACATCGACGCGACCAAGTGCGTCGGCTGCGGTGACTGCGCTGAGGTGTGTCCGGTTTCGCTGCCCGACCCGTACGAAGAAGGGTTAAAAGACCGCCGGGCAGTTTATCGGCTGTACGCCCAGGCCGTTCCCACCGCCTACGCCATCGAGAAGCTGGGCACCGCCCCCTGCCGGGGTGCCTGCCCCGCCGGACAGCGCGCGCAGGGCTACATTGCGCTGATCGCACAGGGACGCTACAGGGAAGCGCTGCGCGTCATCACCGAGGACAACCCCTTCCCCAGCGTTTGTGGGCGCACGTGCCACCACCCCTGCGAGGGACACTGCACGCGTGCCCTGGTCGATGAGCCGGTGAGCATCATGTCGCTCAAGCGCTTCGTGGTGGATTTTGCCCTGGCCTACGGGCGCGAGCCGGTCGAGCCTGCCCCGCGCACACAGCCCGAGTGGGTTGCCATCGTCGGCGCGGGGCCTGCCGGTCTGACTGCTGCCCACGACCTGGCGAAGATGGGATACGGCGTGACCGTCTACGAGGCGCTGCCGGTGGCTGGTGGTATGATGCGGGTCGGGATTCCGGCTCACCGGCTGCCCAAGGGCGTGCTTCAGCAGGACATCGATGACATTCTGGCCCTGGGCGTGATGCTCAAGACCAACTCCCCGGTTAAAGATCCCACCGAGCTGCTTGAGCAGGGCTACGACGCGGTCTGCCTGGCGACCGGGATCTCGTCCCGCGACCACTCGCTGGGAATTGAAGGCGAGGACGCCGAAGGGGTGCTCTCGGCGGCTACCTTCCTGCGTAAGATCAACCTGGGAGAGCCGGTCACGGTCGGCGAGCGTGTGGCCGTGGTGGGCGGTGGAGTCACTGCCTTGGACGCGGCCTCGGTCGCCCGGCGGCTGGGCGCCACCGAGGTTTACGTGGCGCTCGACCGCCCGCGCGGTGAGCTGCCTGCCTACGAGCGAGAGGTTGCGGCCATTGAGGCGGAGGGCATCCACCTGCACGAGCGCGTCACCGCCACACGCATCCTGACCGAGAACGGCAAGGTAGTCGGGGTGGAGCTCGCCCAGACGGGCAAGGGGATGACGGTGGACGAGCAAGGACGCCGCCGCCCCAAGATCGAGCCCGGCACCGAGTTCACGCTCGAAGTTGATACTGTCATCGGCACCGTGGGCCAGTTCTCGGACCTGTGCTTCCTTGACCAGCGCTTCGACGACCTGGAAGTGGACAAGGACACACTGGCGAGCCAGGTCCCCGGCCTGTTCGTGGTCGGTGGCCGTAAGACCGGGGCGAGCTTTATTATCGAGGCCGTGGCGCTCGGCCACCGGGTGGCAACCTCCATGCACCGCTACCTGCGAGGCGAGCCGCTGGATCGGGCCGATCCCCCGGCCCCACCCGTTTTGAAGTTCACCCGCGAGGAGTTGCTGGAGCGGGTGCAGAGCGGCGAGATCAGCCCGCAGCCGCGCGCCGAACCGGCCCTGTTGCCCATGGAGGAGCGGGTGACCAGCTTCCGCGAGGTCGTGCTGGGCCTGACCGAGCGTCAGGCGCGGGCCGAGGCGCAGCGCTGCATCCAGTGCGGGATCTGTTCGGAGTGCCTGGCCTGCGTGTACGCCTGCGGCGCCGACGCCATCGACCACAGCATGGTGGCCCAGGAGGAGCAGGTCAACGTGGGGGCGATTATCCTTGCTCCCGGCTACCAGGTCTACCACGCCGAGCTTTCCGAGGAGTACGGCTACGGGCGCTACCCCAACGTGATCACCGCGCTCCAGTTCGAGCGGCTGCTTTCCGCCTCCGGCCCGACGATGGGCCACATCCAGCGCCCGTCCGACGGGCAGACGCCGGAGCGGATCGCCTTCTTGCAGTGCGTTGGCTCGCGCGATCAGAGCCACGACTACTGCTCGGCGGTGTGCTGCATGTACGCCACCAAAGAGGCCCTTATGGCCAAGGAGCACCACCCCGACCTGGACATTCACGTCTTCATGATGGACATGCGTGCCTTTTCTAAGGGCTACTGGGGCTACTTTGAGACCGCGCGCGACCGCTACGGCGTGCAGTACACCCGCTGTCGGCTCAGCGACGTGAAGGAGGACCCGCACACCCATAACCTGACTGTGCACTACCAGGACGAGGATGGAACGACCCACGACGAGACCTTTGGCATGGTTGTGCTGTCGGTCGGCATGGAGATTTCGGAGTCGGTGCGCGAGTTGGGGCGGCGGCTGGGTGTCGAGCTGGATGAGTACGGCTTCTGCCACACGGTACAGTTCAACCCGCTGGAAACCAGCCGCCCCGGCCTCTACGCCGTCGGGCCGTTCCGCGAGCCGAAGGACATCCCCGAGTCGGTTATCGAGGCCAGCGGGGCGGCGGCAGCGGCTGCCACGCGGCTCGGCTCGTCACGCTTCACGCTGACCACGACCCCTGAGTTCCCACCTGAGCGGGACATCAGCGGTGAGGAACCGCGCATCGGTGTGTTCGTCTGCCACTGCGGTTCGAACATCGGCGGCTACCTCGACGTACCCTCCGTCGCCGGGTATGCGGCAACGCTGCCGGGCGTCGTCCACGCCGAGGATAACCTGTACTCCTGCTCGCAGGACAGTATTCGCCACATCGCCGAGCAGATCGAGGAGCACAATCTCAACCGGGTGGTGGTCGCCAGTTGCACGCCGATCACACACCAGCCGCTCTTCCGGGACTGCCTGCGGAGTGCCGGGCTGAACCCTTACCTGTTCGAGATGGCTAACATCCGCAACCAGTGCTCGTGGGTGCACTCGCATGACCAGGACATCGCCACGGACAAGGCCGAAGACCTGGTGCGGATGGCCGTCGCGCGCGCGGCGCTGCTTGAGCCGCAGCAGACCTTCGAAGTGCCCATCCAGCATGCCGCGCTGGTGGTCGGTGGGGGGGCTGCCGGGATGACTGCCGCGCTCTCACTGGCCGGGCAGGGCTTCCCGGTTCACCTGGTCGAGCGCGAGGCCGAACTGGGTGGCAATCTGCGTCACGTGTACAGTGCCATCGACGGCAAAGACCCGCAGCGCGTCCTGCGCCAACTCGTCGAGCAGGTCGGAGACGACCCTTTGATCACCGTTCACCTGGAGAGCGAGGTAGTCGCGTCGAGCGGCTTCATGGGCAACTTCACCAGCACGATTCGGCGTGCGGATGGGGGCCAGGCTGACATCCAACACGGGGTGATCATCCTGGCTACCGGCGCACAGGAGTACCGGGGGCCGGAGTACGGCTACGGCTCCGATCTGCGTATCGTGACGCAGCAGGAATTTGAGGCCAGGATTGCAGAAGACGAAGATTTGCCCGCCTCGGTGGTGATGATCCAGTGCATCGGCCCTGCCGAGCATTTCTGCAGCCGCATCTGCTGCACGGTGGCGCTCAAGAACGCGCTCACACTGAAAAAGAAGAACCCGGACGCGCAGGTCGTGATCCTGTACAGGGACATCCGCACCTACGGCTTCAAGGAGCGGCTCTACACCGAAGCGCGCGAAAAGGGTGTGATCTTCGTGCGCTACGACGACGATCACCGACCGGTGGTCGAGGCGGACGGCGATTTGAGAGTTCAGGCCTGGGACCCGGCCCTCAAGCAGCCACTTGTCCTGGAGCCGGACCTGCTGGTGCTGAGCATGCCGGTCGTGCCGCGCGACGACGTGCGCAAGCTGGCCGGGCTGTTCAAGGCCAACATCGACAACGACGGTTTCTTCCTGGAGGCGCACGTCAAGCTCCGCCCGGTCGACTTCGCCTCAGATGGGGTGTTCATGGCCGGGATGGCGCACTACCCCAAACTGCTGGACGAGGCTATGATTCAGGCGCAGGCCGCCGCCTCGCGGGCCGCACGGGTGCTCAGCCGCGAGACGTTGAAAGCGGGCGGGCGCGTGGCCGTAGTCGATCCGCTGATGTGCACCGGTTGTTTGACCTGCGTGCGGGTCTGTCCCTTCGGCGTGCCGCAGATCAGGCGCGACCTGACCGGCGTGGGCGGTGTGGAGGGAGCGGCCTACATCGAGACCGCCGTGTGCCAGGGCTGTGGATCGTGCGTTGCCGAGTGCCCGGCGGGGGCGATCCAATTGATGCACTACACCGACGCGCAGTTGGCGGCCAAGGTTGGAGCACTCCTCGATCCGTCGATGGATTACGTGTCGCTTGGTCGGGCTGTGGCATCGGAGGGGAAGAAACGGTGACAGAAAATACCCGGCTGTATATTATCTCGTACTGCTGCGAGCATTGCGCCTACGCCGCAGCCGACCTCGCGGGCGGGCTGAGGATGCAGTATCCTCCGGAGGTCAGGATCGTCCTGCTGCCCTGCACGGGCAGGATCGACGTGCTGACGGTGCTGCGCGCCTTTGAGGATGGCGCCGACGGCGTGATGGTGGCCGGTTGACTGCCTGGGGACTGCCATTACCTGGAAGGTAATGCTAACGCCAGGCGCCGCGTAGAGCGCGTTAGGGAACTGCTGGCCCAGATTGGCCTGGAGCCAGAGCGGATGCAAATGTTCAATATGTCGGCTGCGATGGCGGGCGAATTTGTCGCCAGAGCAGAGGAGATGACCCAGCGGATTGCGGCCCTGGGGCCGAGTCCTTTACACGTCACATCGATCACTTCATCGAAGATAAACACGGAGAGTAAAACATGATTGTTGCCGAACAAAAACCACTCGAGGAGATCAAGAAGCTCGTCGGAGACGCCGAAAAGGTGCTGGTTGTAGGATGCGGCACCTGTGTGACGGTCTGCTTCGCTGGCGGTTCGCGCGAGGCGGCCATTGTGGCGGCATCGCTGCGCATGGCCTCCAAGCTCGACGGCGGCGAGAAAGACGTCACCGACGTAACCGTCCAGCGCCAGTGCGAGTGGGAATACCTGGACGAGATCAAGGACGCAGTCGGCGAGGCCGACCTGGTGCTGTCGCTGGGCTGCGGGATCGGCGTGCAGGCGATAGCCGAGCACTTCCCCGACACCTGGGTCGTGCCCGGCCTGAACACCACCTTCCTGGGTTTGCCTGAGGAGCAGGGCATCTGGTCCGAACGCTGCGCGGCCTGCGGCGACTGCATCCTGGGGCTGACGGGGGGCATCTGCCCCATCGCGCGTTGTTCCAAGTCGCTGCTTAACGGGCCGTGTGGTGGATCGGAGAACGGGCACTGTGAGATCGACCCCGACGTCCCCTGTGCCTGGCAGCTGATCTACGACCGGCTGAGCAGTATGGATAAGCTCGACGTTCTGCTGGAAATTCAACCCCCGAAAAACTGGAGCACCTCGCGTGATGGTGGGCCGCGCAAGATCGTGCGCGAGGACCTGCGCCTGGTGTCGGAAGAGGAGTAGGCCATGACCGCTGAAGCTAGCAGCAACGGGCATCTGGTTGGCTCAAACCTGGAGCGTGTGCTTCGGGCCGGGCACTTCGCCGTCACAGCCGAGCTTGGCCCTCCCCAGAGCGCCGACGGCGACGAGATACGCCACAAGGCCACTTTGCTGCGGGGCAACTGCGACGCGGTGAACATCACCGATAACCAGACGGCAATCGTCCGCATGTCCAGCATTGCCGCCGGAGCCATCGTCGTGCAGGAGGGGCTGGAGCCAATCGTCCAGATGACCTGTCGCGACCGCAACCGCCTGGCGATCCAGAGCGACCTGCTGGGCGCGTACGCGCTGGGAATGCGCAACCTGCTGTGTCTCACCGGCGACCACCAGACCTTTGGCAACCACCCCACGTCCAGGAACGTGTTTGACATCGACTCGCTGCAACTGTTGCAGATGGTGACCGCCATGCGCGACGACTGCGTCTTCCAGTGCGGTGACGCGTTCAAAGGGCAGGAGCCACGCTTCTTCATCGGCGCGGCGGCTGCGCCCTTTGCCGACCCGATTGACTTCCGTCCCTACCGCCTGGCAAAGAAGGTCAAGGCCGGAGCGAACTTCATCCAGACCCAACTCGTCTACGACATCGAGGCGTTTGAGGAATACATGGCAAAGGTACGCGAGATGGGGCTGCACGAGCAACTTTACATCCTGGCCGGGGTTGGGCCGCTGAAAAGTCCGGGCATGGCCCGCTATATGAAGAACAGCGTCCCCGGCATCCTCGTCAAAGACGAGTACATCGAGCGGATGAAGGCTGCCGGTGAACCCTGGGCGGGGAAATCCAAGGACGAGATGACCCCGGAGGATAAAAAAGCTCGATCCGAGGCCTGGAAGCAGGAGGGCATCAACATCTGCGTCGAACTGATCCAGCGGCTGCGTGAAGTAGAAGGTGTGGCCGGTGTGCATATCATGGCGATTGAGTGGGAAGAGGCCGTCGAACCGATTGCCTCCGGTGCCGGTCTGCTGCCACGCCCCGAAGTATCCCTCTAGTCCTGGAGATGGCTCATGGAAGAAAAACAACAACCAACCACCGAACCAATGACCATCGACTCTGAGCTGGCGCAGCGCGTCATGGACGAGCTGGGGCAGAACGTCTATCTGTGCTACCAGTGCGTCAAGTGCACCAGCGGCTGCCCGGTATCGGAGTTCTTCGATTGGCAGCCCAACCAGATCATGCGTGCCGTGCAGTTGGGCCAGGAGGACATCGCCCTGCGCTCCAAGACGCCGTGGCTGTGCGCCTCATGCCAGACGTGTACGACGCGCTGCCCGCAGGGGTTGGACATCGCGGCGATCATGGAGTTCCTGACCCGCGAGGCGCTTAAACGGGACATCAAACCCCAGGTGCCCGAAACAGACTACTTCAACAAGGCCTCCATGCGCGAGGTGAAACTGTGGGGGCGGGCCTATGAGCTGGGCCTGATGATGGAGATGAAGCTCCGCACGCTCGACATCATGGGTGACATGGACCTGGGTGTCAGGATGCTTCTGAAGAACAAGCTGGCTCTTCTGCCCAGCCCGACGCGCCCGCCGGACAAGGTAAAGCCTATGCCCGGCGCAGCGCGTGCCATCGCCTACTATCCGGGCTGCTCGCTGCACTCCACGGCACCGGAGTTTGACATCTCAACGCGGGCCGTGTGCGAGGCGCTCGACATGACCCTGATCGAGCCGAAGGGCTGGGTGTGTTGCGGCAGTTCGGCTGCCCATCGCGCCGACCCGGCTGAAGCGCTACGCTTGCCGATGGTAAACCTGTCCATCATCGAGCAGAGCGGATTCAACGAAGTGACGATGCCGTGCGCGATGTGCTTCAGCCGCCATAAGTTTGCCCAGCACGAGATCAGGCACGACGAGCAGCACAAGGCTGAGGTAGAGGAAGCATTGGACTACAATTACCAGGACACGGTGCACGTCAGCACGCTGATCGAGGCAATCCACGATCACGTTGGAACAGAGGCCGTCAGCGAGAAAATCGAGAAGCCGCTCGACGGGCTGCGTGTGGCCTGTTACTATGGCTGCCTGCTGACGCGCCCGCCCGAAGTCACCGGGGTGGAACATCCCGAAAACCCGACCGACATGGACGAGCTGATGGTGGCACTGGGGGCAGAGGTCGTCGATTGGTCCTACAAGACCAACTGCTGTGGGGCGGGTCTGTCGCTGACGCGCCCTGAGATCGTGCTTGAACTGAGCAGCGCCATCATCGAGCATGCCCGCGAAGCCGGTGCCGAAGTGATCGCAGTGGCCTGCCCGATGTGCCACGCCAACCTGGATGCCCGCCAGTTCCAGATGGGCCTGGAAGCGCCCGTGCCGGTGCTGTACTTTACACAGTTGATGGCGCTGGCCCTGGGGCTGCCGGAGAAGGCTGCCGCACTGAGCAGGAATTTGGTCGACCCGCGCCCAATCCTGAAGAGCAAGGGCTTTCTCGGCCAGCGCTGAGGCGGCTGGCCGACCAGTAACGCAAGCAACCAGCCGGAGGAGACACAGAAGCTAAACTCTCTGTAAAGATTCTCCCGCCACAGGTGTGCTGCAGGGGGTGACCGTGGTCCTTGTAGATATGCTGGACGAAGTTCTGGAAGCGGCGTGGCGGACAATTTGCAGCACGTATAACATAACCGCCGGGTCTCCGACCGTACAGGTTCTGTTCGAGGGGGCCGACTTAGATGCGTCGACCCAGGCGGCGGAGACGGTCATCGTCAACATGCTGTCGGAGGCCATAGAGAAGATCGACCGCTTTTCCCCCTGGTACAAGATGCCGGCCAGGGCATTTGGCCTGATCGCGGTGCGCGACAGCACTACCAATTGTCTGCGTTGGGTTCTCGCACCTGAAGCTGTGCAGCGCTGGCAGCAGTTGTTGGGAGATCTTACAGTTGCCATTCAGAGAAACAGCGGGCTACTCCAGGCCACCAAGCTGGTCGACGAACTGGTGAGGAAGGCCCCCGCTGACGACCCGTGCGTGATGGCCTGTTGCGGCTGTGTCCCCAGACGGACTATCCTGGTCAAACAGTCGGTTCTGCTCGGCACCGAGGTCGTGTGCGGCGCGTGCAAACAGCCCTTCCGCCCGGTAGAGTGCGAGTAGGCACGCCTGCTTAAACGGGAAACGACCCGGCGCGCACTCGGTTCTGCGCCGACTACGGACGGTTATAGCGCTACGGTTTGCAGCGTTCGTGCTCCCTGATGAACGCCATCAGGATGTCGGACGAGGTAACGATCCCCACCAGTGTTTCGCTGCGCATCACGGGTAAGCAACCGATCCGGTTAGCCAGCATGAGCCGGGCGGCTTCGGTGGCAGGGGTGCTCGGTTCGGCGGTAATTGGCGCGGGGGTCATCGTATTACGCACCAGGATCTCATAAACCCGCTCCTCGTCACGCCAGTGGTCGCGCATTGTGTATGGCAGATTGAGCGCCGCGTGGCAGTCGTGATCGGTGAGGATGCCGGTTAGATGTCCGTCGTCGCTCAGCACCGGCAGATGGTGGCAGCCAACGTGTTCCATCTTCTCAAGCGCATCCGCTAACGTCCTGTCCTGTTGAATCGTGACTGGCTTCTCAGTCATGATGTCAGACACGTTCATAACGAATCTCCGGAATAATCCCTGCCCGCAATGGATGTTCCACGCCCAGGGACGTGCCTTAACGCTTGAGAAACTACTGTTTACAACTGCCGTCCAGCGCCGGTGCTACTTCGCCTGCCCTCCTGTTGGCCCAACTAAACTCTCTCCCCGGTGCCCACGGCGAGAACCCATTGAGAAACCGCCTATGAAGGGTGCTGCAAGATCATTGCTCCGGTATTAGGAGATGTGCCTCACCGGCGAAAGGAGCCAGAGGTCAAGAGCCGCTATTCAAAAGAGCGTCTGGATACTGAATGGGGTTCGCCGCCCAAGCGTGATGCTTACCCGTTCCTATCAGGATACGATCTTACGGGAGAACAATGGTACTGAGAAGAGGGTGATAGATGTCACATTTAACCGGCTGTCAGGATGCCCCCACCGGTATGCTAATGGTGAGGCGCGTTCCCTGGTGGGGGGCCGACTCGATCCGCACCTGGCCATCGTGGATCTGCGCACGCTGCTGGATGTTGCGCAGCCCCAAACCGGTGTGATCAGACAGATTGTTCAGGTCAAAGCCCTGCCCGTCGTCTGTAATGACGATCTGGAAAACATTGCCGTTTTGCCGGGCTGCGACGGTGATCTGGTGAGCGTTCGCATGGCGGATCGCATTGCTGATGGCTTCGTTGGCGATCTGGCAGATCGCCTCAAAGGTTGCCGGCACGAAAGGGGGTTCCTGATCCGGTGCCTCGATGCTGACGGTCAGCGTTTCGGGGATGTGCAGGCGGGCCACCAGATCGGCCAGCGACTCGTAGATTGACTCGCGTCGGTGGTTTCTCCGTTGCAAGTTGTGAATATAGCCGCGAATGTCCTCGATCACTCCGTTAAGCTCGTCGATGAGTAGCTGGGGTTCGTCCGGCTGGACATGTCCCGACATACGAAGAAGTTCCAGGTGCATGCCGATGGCGTAGAGCGACTGTATCACGCCGTCGTGCAGCTCCATGCCGATCCGCTCGCGTTCCTCCAGCAGGGCTACCCGGCTCTGCTGCTCGCTTAACTGGGCACCGGCAATCGCCAGCGCAGCATAACCGGCCATGGCTTCAATGAGCCATTGATCCTGCTCGCTGAAAGGCTCGCCGTCTTCGCGGTCACACAGGTAAAGCAGGCCAAAGAGCTGCTGACCAACCTGGATCGGAACACCCAGCAGGCTGGTCATGGGGGGATGTCCCGCGCAAAAGCCAACAGAACGGGGGTGATCGGCCATCCGTGCCAGGCGAAGCGTTTTTCTCTTCTCCTGGATCACCCTCAAGAGTCCCTCCCCCCTTGGCAGGTGCGCTACTTCCTCAATCTCTTGCTGAGTCATTCCGGAAACTTTGAAGTACTTCAACCCGCCGCGCTCGTCAGGAACGCTCAGCGCCGCATAACGTGCGTTGACAAGCTCCCTTGAAGCGTGGGCGATCCGCTCCAATACCTGCTCCAGCGTCCTGGCTTCGGCGGCGTGCATCACCGTCGAGGCTATGCTGTTGAGAGTGTTCAGGACGTCGCGCACGCTCCCTGAGGAATGGTGCTTGTTGTTGTTTGCCATATTGTATATCACATTTACGAAGAGAATATGTTAAAATCGACACTATATGTCTATACTATAAATGTACCACATTCTTTGGCTTAAGTGCAGGGCTGAACGGCCCCGACCACATTGAAGCCCCAGGAATCACCGGGAACAAACCTCCGACTCAAGTCGGAACCGCCAGCCTCAGAGGTTGCCTGTGACCGGGACGGTGCCGCCGGGGCACAGTGCTGGGTCAGTCTTGAGTACTCAAGCAGAAAAGCCGGACAGGTTATGTCCAAGACAGTACGAATTCTTATCGCAGACGATCACGCAGTAGTCAGGGCGGGGCTGCGTGCCTTGCTCGAACGCCGCGAGGACTTCACCATCGTCGCTGAGGCATCCACCGGTGAAGAAGCAGTCACCAAAGCCCAGGAGCACAAGCCAGAGGTGGCTGTGCTCGACATCCGTATGCCGGGGCTGTCCGGCATCGAAGCCTGCCGCCGCATCGTGGAAACGGTGGAAGGCTGCAAGGTGATCATGCTCACCGCATATGCCGAGGACGAGTTGCTGTTTGCTGCCATCCAGGCAGGTGCGGCGGGCTACGTGCTGAAGCGGATCGGGGATGAGGAGTTGGTGCAGGCCATTGATCGAGTCAGCCGGGGCGAGGGAATGCTCGATCCCTCTATGACGGTCAGCGTCTTCTCCGAAATGCGCAAAGCCAGAGAAGCACAGCACGCCGCGGCCTTCGCCGACCTGACCCCTCAGGAGTTAGCCGTGCTGGCGCTGGTAGCAGAGGGGCTGACCAACCGCCAGATCGCCGTCAAGCTTTACCTGGGTGAGGGCACCGTCCGCAACTACGTCAGCAGTGTGCTCGCCAAAATCGGCGCATCCAACCGCGCCGAGGCGGCGGCCTATGCTGTCAAGCATAACATCAACGAGTTTGTGCCGCCGCCCCCTGACGACAGCAGAGAAAAATGAGCCGGGCCGGCAGGTCCGGCTGAAGATACGCCAGACAAAACAACTCCGTGACGGGTGATGCGCATTCCGTCACGGAGTTGCGCTTTTGCAGTTGGTTGGTAGTCTCAGGCGGTCACCAGACTGAGGGCAACCTCGGCGCCTTTGTCCAGCGCCTGGTAGTTGATGTCCAGCATATTCCGCCGATGCTCAGGTATGTGTCCGTCGAGTGCGTGCTTGATGGCATCGATAGAGAGGATGGGGTGGACGGTGAGCATGGCCCCAAGCATGACGACGTTGGCCAGGCGAAGGTTGCCCAGTTCGTCCGCCAGGCCGGCGGCCGGAACGGCAAGCTCGGTGATGTCGGTGCGCCCGCTTGCCTGTGAGATCAGGGAAGCGTTGCGGACCAGCACCCCGCCCGGCGCAACAAGCGATTCGTACTTCTCAAAAGAGGGGTTGTTGAAGACGAGCGCCACTTTCGGGCGGCTGACGATGGGTGAGCCGATAGGCTTATCGCTGAGTACCACGTAGCAGTGAGCCGTCCCGCCGCGCATTTCGGGGCCATAAGAGGGAATCCAGGTGACCTCCATGCCCTCGTCCATCCCGGCGTATGCCAGCAGTTGACCGGCGAACATCACACCCTGGCCGCCAAAACCGGCGAACAAGAATTCTTCTTGCATCGTTTCTATCCTGTCACTCCAGATCCTTCACCACGTCCAGCACTTTGTAGTCGCCCAGTGGATAGTAGGGAACCATGTTCTCCTCGATCCACTGGAGTGCTTTCTCCGGCGGGACGCCCCAGTTGGTGGGGCAGGATGAGAGTAGCTCGACCATGCTGAAGCCGAGACTGTTCATCTGAACCCGGAGCGCGGTGATGAGGGCCTTCTTGGCTTTGCGGATATTCGCCACGTTGTGCAGCGAACGGCGCACAATGTAAGCCGCGCCCGGCAATTGGGCCAGCACCTCGCACATGCGGATGGGATAGCCCGCCAGTTCAACGTCACGACCAAAAGGCGACGAGGTGGTCTTCTGGCCCGGCAGCGAGGTCGGGGCCATCTGCCCGCCGGTCATGCCGTAGATCGCGTTGTTGATGAAAATGGTGGTGATATTCTCCCCACGCGCAGCGACGTGCATGATCTCAGCCGCGCCAATGGAGGCCAGGTCGCCGTCACCCTGGTAGGTGACGACGATGTTGTCGGGGATAACGCGCTTAAGCCCGGTTGCCATCGCCGGGGCGCGACCATGGGCCGCCTCGCAGGCGTCGGTGTCGAAGTAATTGTATGCGAAAACCGAGCAGCCTACCGGTGCGACGAGGACCGTCTTCTCCCGCAGGCCCAGCTCATCGAGCGCCTCGGCGAGCAGCCGGTGGGCGACACCGTGCGTGCAGCCGGGGCAGTAGTGCGTATGAAGGTCGGTCAGCGACTCCGGGCGCTCGTAGACCAGTTCCATCCCCTTCGGGGGGGCAAACGTTGTCATTGTCATGTCTGATCTCCTGCCTGCGGCCTAGCCGGGCTGAAGGGTCGCGAGCTTCTCATACTCGTCCTCGATGGCCGCCAGAATCTCGTCCGGCATGGGGATAACGCCCCCCATACGCCCGTAGAAGGCCACGGGAATCTGTCCACCGACCGCCAGCCGGACATCTTCGAGCATTTGCCCCGCGTTCATCTCGACAACCAGGCAGCCGTTAGCCGTGTCGGCAAGCTCGGAGATACGGTCTTCGGGGAAAGGCCACAGTGTCTGCGGGCGCAGCAGTCCAACCTTAAGCCCTTTCTCACGGGCGGCTTCGACGGCACTGTAGGCGATACGCCCGGCGGTGCCGTAGCCGATCACCAGCAGGTCTGCGTCGTCGGTCGCGTACTCAAACCAGCGCTGTTCGTTTTTCTTAATCTCCTTGAGCCGTTCCTGTATCCTGAGGTTGTAGGCTTCCTCCTCCTCGCCCTTCAGGTAAATCGAGGAAACGAGATTTGGCTCCCGTCCTCTGGCACCGGTCAGGGCCCAGTCAGGGTGCCCCTTCTTGACCTTTTGCATAGGGGGCAGTTCAGCCGGTTCCATCATCTGCCCGATCTGCCCATCAGCAGCGACGATGACCATGTGGCGGTATTTTTCAGCCAGGTCAAAGGCCAGGACGGTGAAGTCAATGGCCTCTTGCACGGAAGCGGGGCCGAGCACAAGCGGGTGGAAATCGCCGTGCCCTGCCGAGCGGGTCACCTGGAAATAGTCACCCTGGGAGGGAAGAATGTTGCCCAACCCCGGACCGCCGCGCATGATGTCAACGATCACGCAGGGCAGGTACGACCCGGCGATGTAGGACAGCCCTTCTTGCATCAGGCTGATTCCAGGGCTGGACGAGGATGTCATCACCCTGATGCCCGTGCAGGCCGCACCGTAAACCATGTTGATGGCGGCGACCTCGCTCTCGGCCTGGAGAAAAACCCGGTTCAGTTCGACCATGCGGCGTGATAGGTGCTCCAGCAGCTCGGTCTGAGGGGTGATGGGATATCCGAAATAGGCTTGCAGCCCGGCGCGCACGGCAGCTTCGGCAATAGCGACGTTGCCTTTAAGCATCTCCTTAGCCATAACGCCTTACCTTTCTCCCGTCAGGCCGTCGCCTTAGCACGGCGTCTGACGGGTTCTCGATAAACCGTGATGCACACGTCCGGGCAGATCACGGCGCAGACTGCGCAACCAGTGCACTTGTCATCCGGATCGACCAGCATGGCCGGGTGATAGCTCTTGGCATTCAGCGTGTCTTGGTCGATAACGATCACCTCCTGCGGGCATACCGTCGGGCATAGTCCGCAACCCTTGCACCTGTCTTGGTCAATGAATATGGTCCCTTTTGCCATAGAAAATCCTCAATAGTTAACCAGTCTCACATTGGAGGGTCTGAGCAGTGGGTGGATCTGCTGCTTATTACTTATCGTAATGTACGGCTCATGGCGAACACCAGTGCAGAACGTCACACCTCAACACGCCGGTTGTCACCGAAAGTCGGGTAAAATCGATAAAAGAGAGCGTATTAGATAGATCAAAGTGACACTTATCTGATAGGAATGTGTCACATGTCACTTACGTCACAGGCCCCTGCGTGCCAGAATGACGGAAAGGTTCGTGCATTGGCCTACGAGAGACCAGAGGCGAGGCATCGCCTCTGTGCCATGTAAGGAGATACAAGAATGGCGGAGTCAGCAACCGCAACAAAGGATGAGCTACTTGAAATACGCTGGCACGGGCGTGGAGGGCAGGGTGTGGTGACGGCAGGTAAGCTGCTGGCAGACGCTGCCCTGGACGCGGGCCTGTACTTCCAGGCTTTTCCCGACTACGGGCCGGAGCGCATGGGTGCGCCCATCCGGGCGTTTACACGCATGAGCAAATCCCCTATCCACGTACACTCACAGATCGTCGAGCCAAACGTGCTTTTGGTCCTCGACCCAACCGTGATGAGTGCGCTCGATGTCACGGAAGGCCTGGTCGAGGATGGCGTGGTTATCGTGAATACGTCCGATTCGCCGCAGCAGATCCGCGAGGAGTTAGGGCTGAAGAGCGGTCGAGTTTTCACGGTGGATGCCAGCGCCATTGCCATCAAACACCTTGGACGTGAGATCACCAACACCCCGATGCTGGGTGCGCTGGCGGCGGCAACGGGCATCTTTGAACTGGAAGAATTAGCAGGGCAGATTCGCCACAAGTTCGAGCGCAAGTTCGGCGAGCAGATCGTTCTGGCGAACATTGATGCCCTGAACGAAGCGGCAGAGCAGCTACGGGAGGGATAGCATAATGGCAAAAGAGAAAAACTGGCAGGAGCTCCCTATCGGTGGGTTGATCGTAGACGCGGGCAACGCCATCGAGTACAACACCGGCAGCTGGCGAGCCTTCCGGCCCATCGTCGACATGGAGAAGTGCACCCACTGTCTGTTCTGCTGGCTCTACTGCCCGGATGTCGCCATCATTGTCAAAGATGGTCAGATGATGGGGATTGACTATGAGCACTGCAAGGGCTGCGCCGTCTGCGCCGAAGTTTGCCCGCCCAAGTGCATCACCATGCACCCTGAGTACGAGTTCGCGGAGGAAGGGTAGAAAATGAGCAAGGTCAAGACGACTGTTAAGGCCCTGGATGGCAACGCGGCCATCGCCGAGGCAATGCGCCAGATCAACCCGGATGTGGTTGCCGCCTACCCGATCACTCCTTCGACGGCCATCCCGCAGACCTTCTCGCAGTTCGTGGCCGATGGGCTGGTCGACACCGAGTTCGTCCCGGTGGAGAGCGAGCACAGCGCAATGAGCGCCTGCATCGGCGCAGCGGCAGCCGGTGGGCGCGTCATGACGGCGACGGCCAGCGCCGGGCTGGCGCTGATGTGGGAGGTTGTCTACGTGGCGGCCAGCACGCGCCTGCCGATTGTGATGGCGATCGTCAACCGCGCGCTCAGCGCCCCGATCAACATCCACTGCGACCACTCGGACTCGATGGGCGCACGTGACTCAGGCTGGATTCAACTCTACTCGGAGAACGCACAGGAAGCCTACGAGAACACCTTCCAGGCGGTGCGCATCGCCGAGCACATGGACGTGCGCCTGCCGGTGATGGTCATGCAGGACGGCTTCATCACCAGCCACGGTGTGGAGCGCGTCGAAGTGTACGACGACGCGGCCATACGGGACTTCCTGGGCGAGCTCCAGGCAATCTACCCCCTGCTGGATGTCGACAACCCTGTTACTTACGGCCCCCTCGACTTCTACGACTACTACTACGAGCACAAGCGCCAGCAGGTCGAGGCGATGCGCAACGCGCCGGACGTGATCAGGGCAGTCGGCAAGGAGTTCGGCAAGAAGTTCGGGCGTGAGTATGGCATGTTCGAGACCTACGCGCTGGACGATGCCGACGTTGCCATCGTGGTGCTTTCTTCGACCGCCGGGACGGCCCGCGTGACGGTTGACAGGCTGCGGGCAGAAGGCCTCAAGGTCGGGCTGCTCAAGCCGCGCGTTTTCCGTCCTTTCCCCGCCGACGAGTTGGTCGACGCGCTGCGGAACCTGAAGGCAATCGCGGTCATGGACCGCGCGATCTCCTTCGGCGCGTTGGATAACTGCGGCCCCCTGTGGCTGGAGATAGTCAGCGCGGCTTATACGCGCGGGCTGCAAATCCCAATCGTGGACTACATCTTCGGGCTGGGTGGCCGTGACACCACCATAGCGGAGGTCGAAAACATCTACCGCCATATTCTGCACGTGGCCGAAACCGGCCAGGTCGATCAGAACGTCCACTACGTCGGCGTGCGTGGCGAAGAGCCTTTGCTCGCGGGCAACGGGCACAAGGGTTAGCCGGGGAGGAAAAACGAAATGGCAATTGAAATCAATACCCGCTTTACGCTGAAAGACATCGCAGCAAAGGAAGACCGGCTCAGCCCTGGGCACCGCATGTGCGCGGGCTGCGGCGCGCCAATCATTGTGCGCCAGATCCTCAATGCGATTGAAGAACCGGTCGTCGTCGCCAACGCGACAGGCTGCCTGGAAGTCGCCACGACGATCTATCCCTACACCGCCTGGCGTGTGCCCTGGATCCACAGCGCCTTCGAGAACGCCGCCGCGACAATCGCTGGCGTCGAGGCGATGTACCGCTCGCTGGTACGCCAGGGCAAGATCGAGGATAGGAACATCAAGTTCCTGGCCTTTGGTGGTGACGGCGGCACGTACGACATTGGCCTCCAGGCCCTGAGCGGGGCGCTGGAGCGCGGTCACAATTTCCTGTACATCTGCTACGATAACCAGGGCTACATGAACACCGGCATCCAGCGCTCAAGCGCGACGCCCCACGGCGCGGCGACCACCACGTCGCCCGCCGGGACGGTGATCCCCGGCAAGCCCCAGTTCCGCAAGGACCTGACGGCTATCGTCGCCGCTCACGATATCCCCTATGCAGCACAGGCGTCACTGTTCCGCTGGAAGGACCTGATGACCAAGGTCCGCAAGGCGGTCGCTGCCAATGGCCCGTCCTTCCTCAACGTCTACGCGCCCTGCAATCGCGGCTGGCGCATCGACACCAGCGACACCATCGAAAACTCGAAGCTGGCCGTCGATAGCTGCTTCTGGCCGCTGTTTGAGGTCGAGTACGGGGAGTGGAAGGTCAACTACAAACCGCGCGAAAAGCTGCCGGTCCGGGAATGGGTTCAGGCGGAGGGACGCTTCAAGCACCTCTTCACGCCCGGCAACGAGCACGTCATCGACGAGCTGCAGGCCGAGGTCGACCGGCGTTGGGAGATGCTGCTCAAGCGGGCCGGTGAGCTGTAGCCGGGCCCAGCCTACCAGACAGATCCAGGGGACGCTCGCAAGCAGCGTCCCCTTTTGCTTCTAATTTTTCACAAAAGCCCCCCGGCGTGGTTATAGTAAGTGAAGACATTGGCAGGCAGCAGATCCCGAACACGGTGGACACCCTATGACGGCAGCACCCCTGCGCTTTGAGACCCTGATCGAGCGCCATCACGACGAGATATTCGCCTACCTGTGGCGGCTGCTCGACGGAGCCAGCAGGCGCGACTACGCGGTAGATGCGGAGGATTTGACGCAGGAAGTCTTTATGCGGGCTTACCGGGCCTTCGAGCGGCTCAGGCCGGGCAGTAATTACCGGGCGTGGCTCTACAAGATCGCCACCAACTGCGCGTACACGGCCTTGAAGCGCGACCGGCGGCAGGCGCGGCGCATCACACCCCTGGGCGACGAAGTCAACCATATACCGGAGGGTGGGCCATCGCACGATGATCGGGTCATTGTCAAAGAATCGGTGGCGCTGGTGCGGCAGGCTATCGGCGCACTGCCGCCCAGTCAGCGGGCGGCGGTGATCATGCGTCACATCCAGGGGTTGGATTACGCGGAGATCGCGGCGGCGATGGACTGCTCCGAAGACAGCGCCCGCGCCAACGTCTACCAGGCGATCCGCCGCCTGCGCCGGGATCTGGCGCATAACGAATAGAGGCAGCCGATGGACGAACAACTGTTAAAGCATCTTCAGGACGTAACGGGCACCCCACCCCGAGACGCGGTAGCGCACTCACAGCGCCGGGTTGGGGCATGGTTTGCGGAGGCGGCCCCACTGCTCCTTTGGGATGTGGTCGAGTCGCCGGTCGGCCCGCTCGTGCTCGTGGCGAGTGACAGGGGTCTGCGCGGCGTGGGCTTCGGCGCAGACCCGGACGCTTTTCTGGGGCGGCTCGACCCCCTGGCCCGCGCCGAACAAAACGACGAAGCCCTGGCCTTCGTCACGCGGGCACTGGGCGAGTACTTCGCCGGGAAGCGTTTCCACCTCGACCTTCCCATCGACTTTGGCCGGATGAAGCCCTTCCAGCGAAGCGTCTTGCAGGTTGCCTATACCATTCCCTCCGGGACAGTTTGGACATATAAGCAGGTGGCGCAGGCTGTCGACAGGCCGGAGGCCAGCCGGGCGGTCGGGCAGGCGCTGGCCCGCAACCCCATACCGATTGTCTTGCCCTGCCACCGCGTGGTCGGCAGCAGCGGCGGGCTGCGTGGATACGGCGGTGGACTGGAGATCAAACGATACCTGCTGAAGCTGGAAGGAGCCTTGTGACCCGCTATCAGGCCCCCGGCTGCACAGGCCGGGGGCACCTCGCGCCCCTCGTGATTCCGTCCCTCTGAGTGATCCTGGACGTGTGACGCCCCGCTTTACACTGCCCGCACAATTTGTTACAATATTCACAAGAATCCCCGGTAGTTGGTTAAGCCAGGCTGGATTGGACTCGTTTATGCTGAACATCCACGAACTAGAGGTATTTCTCACAGCCGCCGAGACCGAGAACTTCTCAGAAGCTGGACGTAAGCTGAACATCTCGCAGCCCGCCGTGAGCATGCAGATTCGCTCGTTGGAAGATCGGCTGAGCATGGATCTGTTTCACCGGTCGGGGCGGCACATCGCCCTGACCGAAGCGGGGCGGGCGCTGGTGCCAATGGCCCGCAACCTGCTCGAACAGGCGATCCAGATCGAAGAGGCGATGGCCTCGCTGCAGGGAGAGATCGTCGGCCAGCTCAGGCTGGGCTGCAGCACGGCGGCGGGCAAGTACGTCCTTCCCAGGCTCCTCTCCGGTCTCCGCGAGGAGCATCCCCGGATAGACGTGGCCTGTCACATCGCCCCACACGGTGTGGCGCTGCAGATGCTGCAAGAAGGGGGGATTCACGTTGCGCTCACCGGTCTGGGTGAGCCACACAGGGGTATCGAGTACCGGCCTTTCCTGACCGATCCCGTCGTCCTCATCGCCCCGCCTGATCATCCCTGGGCACGCAGCGACGAGGCCATCAAGCTTGACGACCTGCTGGCTGAGAACTTTATTCTCCACAGGGAGGAATCCGGCACGTATCAGGCGCTCAAGGAGGGGTTAGCCTGGCACGATCTAAGTCCCAATCACCTGAACACCGGCATGGTGCTGGGCGATTCGGAGGTAATCCGTATGGCCGTACAGGAGGGCGTCGGGGTCGCTTTCGCGTCGATGACGGTGGTGTCCGAGGCGGTTCAGGCGGGGATGCTGGCCGTCGTCCGGGTGGAGGGTCTGGAATTGAGCAAGACACTGTACCTGGCCCGCCGCACAGACCATCCCGTGAGTTGTGCCCAATCCGCCTTCTGGGAGTTCGCCTTTGCGCCGGAGAACAAGATGATCCGGCAGATCCCCGGCCCATTTGTCAACCCGGACGTGCTTACCCTCGACGAGCCTGGGGCTTCCGTATCTGCGGAGACAAAGTAAATGCCCCGCCACGAGTGGTGGGGCACTCCTGCGAGGCTAACCGGGAGGAGCCTCCCGCTAGCTGTGGCCCAGCACCGGGTGCGGCGTGTAAAGCTCCTCCAGGAAGGTGATCTCCTCCTCTGAAAGGTCGATCTCCAGTGCGGCGACCGCCTCCTCCAGGTGAGGCATCTTGCTTGCGCCGATGATCGGGCTGGTGATGCCCGGCTTGTGGAGCATCCAGGCCAGCGCGATCTGCGCGGGTGAGTTGCCGCGCCGCTCCGCCAGTTCGACCACGCGGTCCACGATGTCGAAATCGGCGTCTTGATAGTACATGTCGTGCGCGTAATCATCGACCTGTGAGCGGGTGGTCTTGCCGCCTTTGTCGCGTGTGCGGTTGCCCGCCAGGAAGCCGCGTGCCATCGGACTCCAGGGGATGATCCCCACCCCCTGGTCGATGCAGAGCGGGATCATCTCCCGCTCCTCCTCCCGGTAGATCAGGTTATAGTGGTTCTGCATCGCGACGAAGCGCGTCCAGCCGTGCAGGTCGGCGGTGTACAGCATCTTGGCGAACTGCCAGGCGTACATGCTGGACGCGCCGATGTAACGCGCCTTGCCCGCCTTGACCACATCGTGCAGCGCCTCCAGCGTCTCCTCGACCGGTGTCTCAGGGTCCCAGCGGTGAATCTGGTAAAGATCGACGTAGTCAGTACCCAGCCGCTGCAGCGAGGCATCAATAGAATCCAGGATGTGCTTACGGCTCAGGCCGCTCTGGTTGGGTTTATCGCCCATCGGGAAGAAAACCTTGGTGGCGACGATGACCTCGTCACGCTTGGCGAAGTCGCGCAGTGCCCGCCCCAGCACTTCCTCGCTGACACCAAGCGAGTACATGTCGGCTGTGTCGATGAAGTTAATGCCCAGCTCCAACGCCCGCCTGATGAAGGGGCGGCTGTCCTCCTCCGGGAGCACCCAGTCACGCCACTCAGGCGTGCCGTAAGTCATGGTGCCCAGACAGATGCGGGAAACCTTAAGGCCGCTGCGGCCCAGGTTGGTGTACTCCATTGCCGTTCCTTTCTTCGCTGACTCGTCGGTTATCCGGTGTTTTTCACCTTGGCCTCTACTCGCTCAAGGAAGCGCTCAACGTCGATCACGTAGCGGGTGTGGGTTCCCTCGCCGATCAGCTCCTCCTCGTCCCACGCCTGGACGGTGAATGTCACACGCCGCCCGTCGACTTCGGTCACCTCGGCGCGTGCCCGGACCTGGTGTCCGAGCGGTGTGGCCGCCAGATGCCGCACCTCAAGCGAGGAGCCTACGCTGGCCTGCCCTTCAGGCAGGAGTGGATCGATGGCAGCGACGGCGGCAGCCTCCATCAGAGCGATCATGGCGGGTGTGGCATATACGTCGATCCCGCCGCTTCCCAGGTGAGCGGCCGTGAGGGTCTCGGTGACGGTTGCTGCCTGCTCGCCAACTAGGCC
Organism: uncultured Anaerolineae bacterium; assembly: GCA_964603985.1. Taxonomy (GTDB): domain Bacteria; phylum Chloroflexota; class Anaerolineae; order Aggregatilineales; family UBA3940; genus CAZRXG01. The sequence goes on from CAZRXG010000001.1 coordinate 193,676, forward strand.
CGGTTGTATCGTCTCCATGCAAAGTACCTCCTGCGTACTGATAGTATAGAGGGAGTTGGTCAGAAAAAAAGTGGGCGCGGCTGTGAAGCTGGGTTATGATTCTTGCGGCTGCCGCGTCGAGGCAGCACTCTCCAGTCGCAAAGGAGAAAACCGTGCACGAAGAACTATTCGAGGCCATGGCCCGGAGTGTCATCGACGGTGAAGAAGAGATCGCCGTGGAGTTAGCACAGCGGGCCGTCACCGGGGACATCGATCCCCTGGAAGCCATCAACCGGGGGTTTGTCATCGGCGTGAACGAGGTCGGCGAGCGGTTTGGCTGCGGTGAGGTGTTCCTGCCCGACCTGGTGATGGCGGGCAAGGCGATGAAGGCCGCCATCGCCTTGCTGGAGCCGGAGATGACCCGCCGGGGCACCGAGCGCCAGGTGTTGGGCCGGGTGGTGCTGGGCACCGTCGAGGGCGACATCCACGAGATCGGTAAGATGCTGGTCGGCATCATGCTGACGGCGAACGGTTTTGAGGTCCACGACCTGGGTGTGGACGTGCCGGTCGCGAAGTTCGTCGAGAAGGCGCGCGAGGTGAGCGCCGACATCGTCGGCCTGAGCGCCCTGCTGACCACGACGATGCCCCAGCAGAAGCGCGTCATTGAGCTGCTGGAGGACGGCGGTCTGCGCCATAGCGTCAAGGTGATGGTGGGCGGCTCGCCCGTCACCCGGAGTTGGGCCGACGAGATCGGCGCGGACGGCTACAGCGAGGACGCCATCGGCGCGGTGAAGGTCGCCAAAGATCTGGTCGAGGCGTCGTCATGAGCCGCGAGATTACCTCTATCAGCAGCCCCCGGTTGAGCCTCAACATTCTCAGCCGGGAGGACGTGGAGCGCATCCACACCGCCACACTGGATGTCATCGAGAAGACCGGCGTGCGCTTTCCCTCGCAGCGTGCGCTCGACATCTGGGAGGCTCACGGCGCGACCGTCGACCGGGACACCATGATCGTCCGGGTTCCCGGTCAGGTGATCGAAGAAGCGCTCAAGCACGCGCCGCCGACCTACATGCTGGCCGCCCGCGACCCGGCGCAGGATCTGCCGCTGGATGGCAATCACGTCTTCGTAGGCACCGACGGCTGCGGCGTGGAGGTGCTCGACCTGTACACCGCCGAGCGCCGCCGATCATGCTGGCAGGACGTGGCCGACATCGCACGCGTCGCCGATGCTGTGGAAGAGATCGCCTTCCACTGGGTGGCCGTCTCGGCGCAGGATCGCCCGCCCGAATCGCGCGGCCTGCACGAATTGCTCGCCATCTGGCAAAACTCGACCAAGCACGCCCAGACGGAAAGCATTTACGCCACCGAGGCGGAAGCGCGGGCCGGTGTCGAGATGGCTGCCACCATTGCCGGGGGGCACGACGCTCTGCGCCAGCGCCCGGTGCTCTCGGTCATGCAGTGCACGGCACCGCCGCTGGGGCACGACGGCGGCAGCCTCAACGCCGCCCTGATCGCCGCCGAGGCGGGTCTGCCAGTCGGGTTCATGACGATGGCCTCCTGCGCCTCGACCGGCCCGACGACGATGGCCGGTACGCTGGTCGTCGGCAACGCGGAGGTGATCAGCGCGCTGGCGCTGATCCAGCTTGCCTATCCCGGTGTGCCGGTCTTTTACGCCGCCGCCCAGACGGCGATGGATCTCCGCACGGGCGCTTACACCGGCGGCGGCCCGGAGGACTTCCTGTTCGGCGCGGCCACCAACGTGCTGTCCGACTTCTACGACGTGCCGCTCTCGATGGGGTCGTTTGCCACCGGTGCAAAGGAACCGGACTGGCAGGCGGGCATCGAGAACAGCCTCTCGACCTTTATGGCGTCGGTCGTCATGTCGGATATGCTGCTGGGCGTGGGGCTGCTGCACGGCAGTCGCATCTGGTCGTTTGAGCAGATGCTGATGGACTGTGAGATCTTCAGCATCGTGCACAAGATGATGGCCGGTATCCCGGTCAGCGACGAGACGCTGGCCCTCGACGTGATCGACGCGGTGGGGCCGGGTGGTCACTTTCTGGCACAAAAGCACACCCGCAAACACATGCACGACCTGTGGCAGCACACGCTGATGGACCGCCGCCCCTACAGCGTGTGGGAGGAGAAGCGCGATGGGGCCCGCGAGTGGGCGCGCGAAAAGGCGCAGCAGATTCTGGAGACGCACCAGCCTGAGACGCTCGACCCGAAGCTGGCCGCCGAATTGGAGCGTATTATCGCCTCGGTTGAAGAGGCGTGAGACTAACCGTATCGCACGGCAACCTGTTATGGAGAAGCTGATCGTGGTCTGCCCTGTCTCGATCCTGAGCGGAAGCAGATCGTATTTGAAGGACTGAATACCGGGCAGGATAACCTGGCCAGAAGAGGGATTATAATGGCACAATCTTCCGGTAGATCGTTGCTGTCTCGCCTGCTTGATGAGCTTCATCCCAGTCGCCTGCTGCCCGGCCTGACGGCGGGTCTGGTCATCGGAATCATCGTGGTGATCGTCTCGATCTCTTTTGCGGCCCTGATTTTCTCCGGCGATCTGGCCGGGTACGCCTCCACCGGGATGGGACTTGTGCTGTTCAGCGCCGTTGTCATGAGCCTTGTGACTGCGTTGACAAGCTCCTTCCCCGGCATGGCCGCCGTCCCGCAGGACACACCGGCGGCCATTCTGGCTCTGGTTGCAGCCGCGATTGCCTCCAACATGGCCCCTGACGCAGTGGGGGAGAGTGTCTTCCTCACAGTTGTCGCTGCCATCATACTGACTTCGCTGCTCACCGGCGTTTTCTTCCTGGCGCTGGGGTTTTTCAAACTCGGCAGCCTGATCCGGTTCGTCCCCTACCCGGTCATCGGCGGTTTCCTGGCTGGCACCGGCTGGCTCCTGATCCCGGGCAGCATCGGCGTCATGACGGGCATTTCCCCCACCCTGGCCCAACTCCCTCTTCTGTTTCAATCTGCGATACTGGCCAGGTGGCTGCCCGGTTTGATCTTCGCCGTGCTGCTGCTCGTGATCCTGCGCCGCGTCAATCACTTCCTGGTCATGCCCGCGATGCTGCTGGGGGCAGTCGGGCTGTTCTATATCGTCCTGTGGCTGACGAACACCCCGGTCGCCGAAGCGGGAGCGCAGGGCTGGTTGATGGGCCCGTTCCCGGAAGGTAGCCTCTGGCAGCCCACCCTGACCTTCCACGCGCTGGCGCAGGCGGACTGGTCGGCGATATTCGGGCAGATCGGCGGCGTGGCCACGATCCTGGCCGTCGGTGCGGTGGCTCTGCTGCTCAACGCCAGCGGGATCGAGCTTGTTGCCGAGCAGGACATCGACCTGGACCGCGAATTGCAGGTCGCCGGGCTGGGCAATATCATCGCCGGGCTGGGCGGTGGCTCCGCCGGTTACCAGGCCATGAGCCTGACGGCGCTGGGCTACCGGGTCGGCGCGAGAAGCCGCCTGATGGGCCTGTTCGCGACAGCCGTGTGCGGCGTGGCGCTCATCTTCGGAGCGTCCCTGCTGTCTTTCTTCCCCAGGGTGGTGTTGGGCGGCCTGCTGATGTTCCTCGGTCTGGCCTTTCTGGTCGAGTGGCTGGTCGATGCCTGGGCGACGCTCCCCAAGACCGACTACGCCGTCGTTCTGCTGATCGTGGTCGTGATCGGCGCGGTGGGCTTTCTAGAGGGTGTCGGCGTCGGCTTGGTCGCGACCATCATCCTGTTTGTCGTCAACTACAGCCGCGTCAGCGTGGTCAAAGACTGCCTCTCCGGTGTCACCTACCACAGCAACGTCGAGCGCCCCCGCCTCTATCGTCAGATCCTACAGCGCAAAGGCCACTGGCTCTACGTCCTCAGGCTTCAGGGGTTTATCTTCTTCGGCACGGCCCACGGGCTGCTGGAGCAGATCCGCCAGCGCATCGACGCCCCCAACCTCTCGCCCCCGCGCTTCGTCGTGCTTGACTTCCGCCTGGTGACCGGTCTCGATTCGTCCGCCGTGTTCAGCTTCGTCAAGCTCCGGCAACTGGCCCAGCGGCACGGTGTTGTGCTGGTGTTCACCCACCTCTCGCCCGGTATCCGCCGCCGGGCGGAGAAGCTGGTCTTTGAGGACGGCGAGGGTCACATCTTCCCCGACCTGGATCACGGGGTCGAGTGGTGCGAAGACCAGATGATCGCCACCGTCGAAAGCACCGGCCTGGCGACCCGCCCCAAAACCCTCACCGATCAGCTCACCGAGGCCCTCCCCGGCCCCGACGATGTGGCTCGCCTGATGGAGTATCTACGGACGGAGAGCGTCGATCCAGGGGATTACCTGGTGCGCCAGGGCGACGCGCACGGGGGGATTCACTTCATCGAGTCGGGCCAGGTGACCGCCCTCCTGGAGCAGGACGACGGCAGCACGCTTCGCCTACGAACCATGAGCGCCGGTACGGTGATCGGCGAGATGGGCGTCTACCTGAGCGCACCGGCCTCTGCTTCGGTCGTGGCCGAGCAGCCCACGACACTCTATATCCTGTCCGCCGACGCGCTCGCCCGGATGGAGGTGGACGACCCTGCCCTCGCCTCGGCCTTTCACCGCTTCATGGCAGGGCTGCTGGCCGAGCGGCTGGACGGTGCCACCGACACCATTCAGGCCCTTCTCCGCGACTGACAGCGCCACCGGAAGGGCGTCTGGCCGGTGACAACGACGCTTTGGAGGTTGTGCCGGGTTCTCGTGATTTTTCGCAAAACATCTCGCCATTCATAACAGGCGAGGTGTTTTCATATCGCTGTTTTGACCGGCGTGGCGGCAACCGCCCGCGCCAATCCTCCTGCCCCGGTCACTGCGTCTTCAGGAACGCAATAATGGCGTCGACCTGCTCCTGGGTCAGCAGCCGCCCATATTCGGGGAACATCGACGCGTTTTCAAAGCCGGGCGGTTTATAGGCTGCGGGTGTGACAATTGAGGTGAAGAGGTAAGTCTCCGTGGACTGCCGCCGGACGCGCTTGTCGGCCGTCCTGCCAATGTCCTGCAATGATGGGCCGACGAGCACCGATCCGTCAAGCGAGTGGCACATCGAGCAGGCCGGAGCGTACTCGGTGCCGTTGTAGAACAACTCCTCCCCCAGAACGACCATCGGATCGGGCGTTGGCTCCGGGCTGATAGACCGGACGATGTTCGTTCCAACCTGCAAGGCCCAGCTTGCACGGTCATCCCAGCGCAGCACGTACCCGGTGAAATCAATGAAGAGCGTCAGCAACAGCAGGCTTATGCCGATCAGCCAGTTGGAGCGACGCTTCTTGTAGCCACCGCTGAAGATGACGCGCATCATGTGCAGCGTCACCACGATCACCATTGCCTGGGCTGCCCAGTAGTGCATGTTGCGGATCAGCCAGCCGTACGGCACGACGTAGGCGATCAGTTTGACGCTGGCGTTGGCCTCCTCCGGCGTCGGCACGTAGAAGAACATCTCCAGGATGCCGGTCACCAATAGGATGGCGAACAGCGCCGCGCTGATCGCGCCCAGGTGGAAGGTATACATGAAGCGGGCTGCAGGGGTTGGCGTGATGGGCCTGCGCAGGTGTTCGTAGAAATTAGGACGACGAGCCATAATACACAACCTTGCTTGGCGGAAGGATCAAGGCAGCGCCCTAAGAGGCGGACAGCCGGAAGTCGGGCTCGACCTGGTCGGCGCGATCTACGACGAGCTGCCCGTCGCTGCCCCAGGAGAGCCGCACAAACCGCAGTGGGAGGGTGGCCGGACCGTGCATCACAGTGCCATCCTGGGCAAACCGGCTGCTGTGGCAGGGGCAGTAGTAGGTGCCGTCGGGCTGGAGGTTGACCGTGCAGCCGAGGTGCGTGCAGATCCCGTCAACGGCGTAGAAGCCCGCTCCATCCTTATGGAGCCACACCTGTGCCTCCTCGACGTAGACCGGTAGTTCGGGCAGGTTCGCGGGCGCTCCCAGCGTGAAACGCGTGACCTGTGTCGCAGGCGGCTCGAAGCGTATGTATCTGAGCAGTTCGGCCACGCTCGCCGCAAGCGGAACGGCCCAGGCAAAGTTCAGTATCCCTTTCAGCGCTTCGCGGCGTGTCAGCGATTTCGCGGTTGATTTGACACTCGATGCGATCGATTTTACAGACATTCAGTCACCTCAAGGCAGCACGGACGGTCAGTCCAAGAACGATCAGGAACAGCACGGTCAGGATAATCTGGGCAACCCGGCCTTGGCGGTTGAACCACACAGCGATGCCTTCATTCGACCGGTCCGTGTAGGGCAGCAAAGTCAGCAGCAGGACGACCACCATAGGCACCAGCACCCCCGCAATCGCCGGGGGCCAGATGCGTAGCAGTTCCTGCACCCAGATAAAGATCCAGGGCGCTTTTGAGTGCTCGGTCAGCGAGCCTATCTCGGCGGCTTTGCCAACCGGCACGTCAACGAAAGCCGAAATAATTACCAGGGTCGCGATGGTGATGAAGAAGGTGAGTGTCTCGCGGCGGACGATCACGGCGCGGTCGACCTTCTCCACTTCCTCCTCAGGCGATTCGCGCTCCGGGCTGGAGACTCCCCCGTCCCGGCGAACGCGAAATCCGTGCCAGGCGATCAGCAGCAGCATCGGGACCGACAGCCCCATCACGTGCCAGGCGTAAAAGCGCAACAGCGTCACCTCGCTGATGGTCGGGCCACCGACGATCAGCCGGTACAGGGCTTCTCCCAGGGTAAGCGGTCCCTCGTCCCCAGTAGCGGGGGCTGCACAGGCCGCCAGGAGGAAAGCGCTCCCCGCGAGCAGGATGCCCAGAACGATCCTGGTTCTAAGCACTGGTTTGGCCAAATTGTCTCCTCACGTCGTCACACGTTGTCACAGGCCCTTTTCAGGTTGGCGGGCACTATTCTACCGCGTCGGGGGAATTTCTTGTAGGACAAAATCCCGTTTCGAGGAATATTGCCTGACATTTATCACCTTTTGGTCGTGGCACAAGGCACTATCGGTACACGCATTCTGTCTGCTACAGTAAGCGTGGACAGCCCACAACTTCACCAATGAACCGGGTTGACCGTTTTCACGCGGGGGCCGTGAGCATAAGTACACTGCATTTCCCTAGGTCGTTCCAGGAGTCTCGGCTGCGTAATGAGTCGTTCACTTGATCGCGCAAAGAAATCGCTACCGCGCGTTAATTACGCCGTCCTGATCGGCACCGCTGTGCTGATCGTTGCACTGATCGTGGCGGGGATAAGACAGGCGCGCCCGTCCTGGCACCGCTACACCGGCAGTGCCCAGGTGCGCATTCTGACACCCACTCTGACCGGCGAGCCGGAGCTTTGCCTGACCTGCCACTACGGCATCCAGGAGATCAGCGTGGCACACCAGGTCGACGCCTTTGGCTGTGTGGTGTGCCACGGCGGCGACCGTCTCTCACTCGACGAGGAAACCGCCCACCAGGACTTGATCGGGGGACGCAATCCCTCCGATCTGGCCGTCGTCCAGCAGGGCTGCGGCAGCAGCGATTGCCACGGCGGCAGCCCCGAAGACGCCCGTGACCACATCGCCCGCGTCGAGCGTAACGTGAGGACGACCTACGCAGGCGCGATCAACCAGGTGCTTCTCAGTCTCAACCAGATCGACGAGGGCGATTTGCTTTATGGCGTCGAGGCGGTGGAGGACGGCGATCCCGTCCACCCGGAGGCAGTTGCCGCGCTGCAAACGTTCGACCCGGCAGACTTCGACAACCCGCTCATCACCACGTTTGGCGAAGATTGCCAGACCTGCCACCTGAGAGCCGAGCCGGTCGACGAGCCTTATCACTACCGCAGCGTCGGCTGTGCAACCTGCCACGTGCTGTATAACAGCACCGGGCTGTACACCGGCGACGACCCAACCATCCCCCATGACGAAGCGGGCCACATGGCGCAGCACCGCCTCACCACCCAGATCCCGTTCACTCAGTGCAACACCTGCCACAACCGGGGTAACTACTCTGTGGAGCAGATGTCGTTCACCCCGCGCGACGACGTTCCTTCGCCGCATGCCCTGCCCTCCGACCCGACCAAGTACCGGCTGGCCCAGTACTACCAGCCCACCACGCTGTACGCGCTGTGCGAATGGGAGCTTGACTGCATCGACTGCCACACGGCCAGAGAAGTGATGGGCGATGGTGATATTCACCCCAACCAGGCAAGCGCGCAAAGCGTCCAGTGCCGGACCTGTCACGGCACGCCAGACGAGCTGCCTACCTTCGTCACCGTCACCGACACCGACAACCCCACGGTGCGGCGCGCCGACCTCAATCCCTATTATGACGTTATCGTCGGCACCCAAGTGCTCCTGGCTCCGGATGGTGATACGCTGGGGGCCGTCCAGCTTGTCGGCGATCAGGTTGTGCAGATCGGCAAGGTGACGGGCCGTCGCTTCATCATCCCGATGGTGATGGGGTCGGACTGCCCGCAGGACCCGGAGCAGCAGGAGGCCTACTACTGCCGCCAGTGCCATGCCGTCAACGCGTCACAATGATCGGCAGGCTGTCGCCAGCATAGGCGTGGCTGCCTCGTCCAGGCGGTCTGGCGGGTATCTCACGCATGTAACGCTTGTTGCTGCATATTCGATGCCTGTGGTAAGATGGGGCTGGCTACAATAACTTGAGTGCAGCCCTTACCCTCGATTTGCTGCACGGTGCTGCCTTCGCTGCCTGGACCGGCAAAGGGATTTGCCATGCGTTACCTGGTCATTTCTGATATTCACGCCAACCTGACTGCGTTTGAGGCCGTCCTGGATGATGCCGGAACGCTGGGCAAAGACTACGATTTCGTCTGGTGCCTGGGCGACGTTGTCGGTTACGGCCCCGACCCCAACGAGTGTGTTGATCTGCTGCGCAGCATGCCCCATCTGTGTCTGGCCGGTAACCACGACTGGGCGGCCCTGGGGCGGCTCGACATCCGTACCTTCAACGCCGACGCCCGCAAGGTCGTGGCCTGGACGCGGGACACCCTGATCGAGGAAAACCTGGCCTACCTTGAGGCACTGCCCACGACCTTCGTGCTGGGCGATTTCACACTGGCGCACGGGTCGCCGCGTGAACCCGTCTGGGAGTATATCCTTGACCCGCTGATCGCCTCCCTCAATTTCCCACACTACCAGACGCCCTATTGCCTGGTCGGGCACACGCACACCCCCGTCATCTTCGAGTTGGTGAACGAAAAAGGTGAGTGCAATCCCATCGCGCCGGTCTACAACCAGCAGCTTAAGCTCAACGGCACGCGCCGGATCATCAACCCCGGCAGTGTCGGCCAACCACGCGACTCGGACCCACGCGCTGCCTATGCTCTTCTGGACATCGAGCGCCTGACGTGGGAGCACCGCCGCATTCCTTACGATATTGGCGTGGTCCAGGAAAAGATGCGCGCGGCTGACATGCCCGAACGCCTGATCACGCGCCTAGATCACGGCTGGTGATCCCCGGACACCGCTGAGTTCCCTGCTGCCCAACAACAAATGGTTCACCTGAGCCTCTCCGCGCACCCGGTTGCGCAGACATCCACCGGGTGATAGACTCGCGTCACTCACGTTGCATCCACGCTGGGGATTCTGTTCCAGGAGCGGCACATGGCCTCGCAGGCCCTCTACCTGAAATGGCGCCCGATGACCTTCGAAGAGGTGGTCGGGCAGGAACATGTCACCTATACACTGCGCAACGCGCTGACAGGCGGGCGCATCGCCCATGCCTACCTGTTCAGTGGGCCGCGTGGCACGGGCAAGACGACGACTGCTCGCCTGCTGGCAAAAGCCGTCAACTGCCTGCACAAAGACCCTGCCCTGCGTCCCTGCAACGAATGCGCGTATTGTGTAGCCGTCAACGAGGGCCGCTTCCTGGACATGATCGAGATCGACGCAGCTTCACATACCGGCGTCGATGACGTGCGCGAGTTGCGTGACCGGATCGCGTTCGCCCCCAACGAGGGCCGCTACAAGGTATACATCATCGACGAGGTGCATCGCTTCTCCGGGGCAGCTTTCGATGCGCTGCTAAAGACCATCGAGGAGCCGCCTGCGCACGCCATTTTTGTGCTGGCGACGACCGAGATCCACAAGGTGCCGCAGACCATCCTCTCACGTTGCCAGCGCTTCGACTTCCGGCGCATCCCGCTCAGTCTGATCGTCGAGCGGCTGCGAGAGATGGTCGACGCCGAGGGATTGCAGGCCGAGGACGCCGCGCTGGAGTTGATCGCCCGCCAGGCGACAGGATCCCTGCGCGACGCGATCAGTCTGCTCGACCAGCTTGGCGCGCAGCCGGGCGAGGCGCTGACGGTCGAGGTGGCGCAGGCGATCCTGGGGGCGGTCGCCAACGAGGCCGTGCAGGCCCTGACCGATGCCCTGATCGCCGGTGACACCGCCGCCGGGTTTGACCTGATCAACCAGGTGATGGACGAAGGCGGTGACGCGCGCCAGTTCGCCCGGCAGATGGTTGAATACCTGCGGGCGGCGATGCTGATCCAGGCCGGGGGGATGGAGGTTGCTGGGACATTAGGCTCGCCGGAGGCGCTGGCCGTCGCAGGCGAGCAGGCCACGCAGATCCCCCGCCGGGCGTTGATCAAGGCGCTGGAGGCATTCAACGAGGCAGCCTCGGACTCGCAGGGTGGGTGGCAGCCTCAGTTGCCAATTGAGCTGGCCTTTCTGGAGAGCGTCGAGACACTTTACGCGCCCCAGCAGGAGCCTGCGCCGCCTGCCGCAGCCCGACCGGCCCCGCCTGTGCAGCCTGCTCCTGCCCCGGAGCCGGTGCGGCCACCGTCCACGCCGGACGGGCCGGAGCCTGCCCCGGAGCCTTCCGCACAGGAGGAGCCGGAACCCGCGCCGAAGCCGCCCCCACAAGACGAGAGTGAGCCTGCCCTGGAGCCGCCTGCGCCGGATGCCCCCACATTGGAACAACTGCACGCCCACTGGGGCGAGGTACAGAAGGTCGCTCGCGGGCTTGATCTGGCGGTCGAAGCGCTGCTCAACTCGGGTCGGCTGTACGGCATCGAGGGGTACACCGTCATCCTGCAAATGCCAAGCGACCTGCTGTGCAATAAAATCGAAACAGACCAGAATCGGGAGTTGATCGAGCGGGCGTTGCATCAGGTGTTCCAGCAGCCCCTGAAGGTCCGCTGCCGGGCTCAGGCCGGGAAGGGCGGCAAACTCTCCGATAAGGTCGAGGATCTGCTGGCGCAGGACAGCGTGGTAGCCCATGCGGTCAACGAGCTGGGCGGCAGAGTAAAGCGCATCGAGGACAGAAGGAGCGATTGACGTGGCAAAGAAAAAACGATCGGGTCGCGGGTATGTTCCTCCCCGGCAGCCGTCCGGCATGTCAAACCTGGCCCAGCAGATCCAGAGGATGCAGGAGCAGATGATCAAGGAGCAGGAAGTCCTCTCCAACGAGACGCTGGAGGTCACGGCTGGCGGCGGCATGGTCACCATCGTGATCACCGGCGACCAGCGCGTGGAGTCGATCACCCTTAAACCGGAAGTGGTCGACCCGGACGACATGGATATGCTGCAAGATTTGCTGGTCGCGGCGGTCAACCAGGCCATTGAACAATCGCAGGCGATGGCCGCCGAGCGTCTCGAAGGGCTGACCGGTGGGCTGAACCTGCCGGGGCTTCCTGGGTTAGGTTGATGAGCAAAGCGGTTCCTGCGCCGGTCACACGCTTGGTCGACGAGTTCTCGCGCCTGCCGGGGATTGGCCCTAAGACGGCCGCGCGGTTGACCTACTACCTGCTGCGCACCCCCGACGAGCACGCCCTGGCCCTGGCCGAGGCGCTGCGCGATCTCAAGGCATCGACCAGGCTGTGCTCGATCTGTTACAACATCACCGAGCAGGATCCCTGCCCGATCTGCTCCGACGAGGAGCGCGACCCGGCGCTGATCTGTGTGGTCGAAGAGCCGCTCGACGTGATCGCCATAGAGCGCACGGAGAACTACCACGGGCGCTACCACGTTCTACATGGAGCGATCAACCCGATGGAAGGCATTGGGCCGGATCAACTGCGCATCGTGGAGCTGGTCGCGCGGGTGGAGGGCGGAGCGGTGCGCGAGGTGATCATGGCTACCAACGTTGGGCTGGAAGGCGACGCCACTGCCATGTACATCCACCGCCAACTGCGCGACAAGGTGCGCCTGACGCGCCTGGCGCGCGGGCTGCCGGTCGGCGGGGATCTGGAATACGCCGACAGCGTCACCCTGGCGGGGGCGCTCGATGGACGCCGGGAGATGCGGGAAGAGGAGTAGCCGATCACTCCAGGCAGAGCGCAATGTCCCGCCGCCGGGCGGGGCTTTTTTGTTTGCCCGACCGGCCAGAATAGCTCCCAACTGGCTGTGAGGGGACGGGGGACAGAACCATCAGGCCCCGTGAGAAGCAGGGACACCTGCAATCGGGTGCGATCCGCTCATGAAAGGCCATCGACAACACAGAATAGTGTTAAAAAGATGCAACAATGAGGAGTGGGATCCCTCCCAGACTAGCACATTTATGGTGAATACGGTAGGATCACCTCAGAAGTGAAAACGGACAAATTTGGTTGTTGATCTTGGTGGTAGATTTTCCAAAACGGAAGAAGACGGAGGGCTGATCTCATGCCCGATAGCATGCAACGCTTCACTCAACGCGCCCGCCGTGTGTTGAGTCTGGCACAGGAAGAGGCGGAACGGCTACAACACAGCTATATCGGTACCGAACATCTGCTACTGGGTCTTATACGAGAAGAGGGCGGCATTGCGGGGCGTGTTCTGAGGGAGCTTGGTCTTGACATCAAGAAGGTCGAGGCCCTGGTCGAGCGAAAGACGCGCTCCGGGCAGCGAACCCCTTTCTCCAAGCTGGATCTCTCACCGGGAACCCAGAAGGTTCTCAAGCTGGCTGTCGATGAGGCCCGTCGCCTGGATCACCACTACATCGGCACCGAACATCTGCTGCTGGCTCTGATGATCTACGAGGACGGCATCGCCATCGACATCCTCAAGGCGCTCAACATCTCACCTGAGCAAATCCGCAAGCGCACGCATCGGGTGTTACAGGAAAGTCCCTCCTCCTCTCGACCGCCGACCCCCCGGCCCAGCCGTAGACGCGAAACGAGCAGCGGGCCTGGCAGCCAGAAAACCCCTCTGGTCGACCAACTGGCGACTGACCTGACCAAGCTGGCCGAGGACGGCAAGCTCGATCCGGTCATCGGGCGTGAGACGGAGATCGAGCGCGTCATCCAGGTCTTGAGCCGCCGCACCAAGAATAATCCCGCCCTGATCGGCGAACCGGGCGTCGGCAAGACGGCCATCGTCGAAGGACTGGCGCAGCGCATCCTGCGGGGCGAAACGCCTGCCCCGCTGCTGGGCAAGCGCCTGCTCCAGCTTGACGTCGGCTCCCTGGTCGCCGGGACGATGTATCGCGGCCAGTTCGAGGAGCGGCTGAAGCGCGTCATCGACGAGCTCAAGTCGTCGGACAGCATCCTGTTCATCGACGAGGTGCACATGCTGGTCGGCGCAGGCTCGGCCGGAAGCTCGGTTGACGCGGCCAACATCCTCAAGCCCGCGCTGGCACGCGGTGAGTTGCAATGCATCGGCGCGACGACGTTTGAAGAGTACCGCCGTCACATCGAATCGGACTCGGCTCTGGAGCGCCGTTTCCAGCCGATCACGGTTGAAGAGTCGACCGTCGAAGAGACTATCGACATCCTGAGGGGCATCCGCAGCGCCTACGAAGAGCATCACGCGCTCAAGATCACCGACGAGGCTATCGAGTCCGCCTCGCACCTCTCGGCCCGCTATGTGACCGACCGGTTCCTGCCGGACAAGGCAATTGACCTGATCGACGAGAGCGCCGCCCGTGTGCGCATGTACAAGTCACCTGAGGCGATCCGCGTGCGCAAGGCTCAGGACGAGCTTGAGGAGATCAGCGTCAAGCTGGCAGGCGGCGACTTCGAGGGCGACGAGGCCGAAGCCATCTTGCAGCGTCGCCAGGACGAGCTGCAAGATCTGCTGGAGAACGCGCGTGAGCATTGGAACGACAGCGGCGAGGCGCAGGTCACGGCAGACGATATCGCCGAGGTCATCTCGATGTGGACGGGTATCCCCATCACCCGCATCGCCGGTGAGGAAAGCGCCCGCCTGCTCGACATGGAAGAGGCGCTGCACAGACGCATCGTCGGGCAGGACGAGGCCATCGAGGCGATCAGCAAGGCAGTGCGCCGCGCGCGGGCCGGTCTGAAGGACCCGCGTCGCCCGGTTGGCTCTTTCATCTTCCTCGGCCCGACCGGTGTAGGCAAGACCGAGCTGACCAAAGCCCTGGCCGAGTTCCTCTTCGGCAGCGAAGACGCGCTGATCCAGCTTGATATGAGCGAGTTCATGGAGCGGCATACCGTCGCGCGGCTGGTCGGTGCGCCTCCCGGTTACGTTGGCTACGAGGACGCAGGCCAGTTAACCGAAGCCATCCGGCGTCGCCCGTACTCGATTGTCGTGTTTGACGAAATCGAGAAGGCGCACCCGGAGGCCTTTAACATGCTGCTCCAGATCATGGAAGAAGGCCACCTTTCCGATGCGCGCGGCCACACGGTGGATTTTCGCAACGCGATCATCGTGATGACCAGCAACATCGGCGCGGACGTGATCAAGCGGGGCACGCAGTTGGGCTTTGGCATCCCGTATGGCGATGAAGAGATCGAGGACGCCGAGTACAAAGAGATGCGTAAGAAGCTGATGGACGAGCTTCGCCGCGCCTTCCGTCCTGAGTTCCTCAACCGCGTGGATGCGACCATCGTCTTCCGCGCGCTGACCCAGTCCGACATCACCCAGATCGTCGATCTCATGCTGGATCAGGTGCGCGAGCGCCTGATTGAGCACAACGTCCAGTTGGTCGCGACCGACAACGCCAAGGAATATCTGGCCCAGGAAGGCTACGATCCTGAAAACGGCGCGCGGCCCCTGCGTCGCGTGATCCAGAATCGGGTGGAAGACGTATTGTCTGACGGCATCCTGAGCGGTGAATTCAAGGAAAACGAGACGATTCTCCTCGACTACGTGGACGGCGAGTTGGTCTTCTCGCAGTACGAAGGCGAGCTTGAGGTGCCTGCCCCGATGCCCTGAGGGCATCCCCTGGTTGAATGACGGAGCGGGGTCGGTATTCGGCCCCGCTTTTTGCATAGAATTTCCCTTGTGTCCATTAGCGCTCCTCTCCTGCTCACTCCGGGCCTAGTCACCGTCTTCGCGCCGCGGGCCTTGCGCGCTTTTGACCGCCCCCCGTGCCTGCGCTATAATCACGTGATGGTTTAGCCACATGCTTCTGGCTTTCTCTATGTTATGGTACGTCCCCGCCCCGCTGATCCGGGGCGGATGATTTGTGGACAAACAAGGTGGTGTTGAATAATGCCCAAACGAACTTACCAGCCAAAGAAGCGGCGGCGGGCGCGTGTTCACGGCTTCCGGCGGCGCATGAAATCGCGTGGCGGGCGCGCCGTGCTGAAGTCGCGCCGGGCCAAGGGCCGCCATAAACTGGCCGTCAGCCCCAACCACGTCAAGAAGGTCAATTGGAAGTCTTAGCCTACGCTGGCCCGGGCGATGCTTCCCCGCCACCTGCGTTTGAGGCGTTCGCAGGACTTCGCAGCCATCCGGCGGCATGGCAGGCACTGGCGAGAAGACCTGTTGATCCTGGGCGTTTTACCCAACCGGCTCCCGTATAGCCGGGTTGGGCTTGTCGTCAGCAAACGAGTCGGCAAAGCCGCGGCCCGCAATCTGGTCAGGCGTCGTCTGCGTGAAGTCGTCCGCCGGTGGCTACCCCGGATGCAAAAAGGGTATGATGCAGTCATTGTCGCCCGGTCAGCGGCGTCTGAGGCTACCTATCACGAGTTGGAAGCCGGGTTGGGGGAATTGCTCAGAAACGCGTGTTTGGCGGTGGACGAAGAAGAACACTAGCATGAAGTACGTTGCTATGGGGCTTATCCGCCTTTACCAGTTGACATTCTCCCGGATCCTGCCGTCCTCCTGCCGCTTCACGCCTTCGTGCTCGCAGTACGGCTACGAGGCGATCAAACGGTTCGGCTTCTTTAAGGGAGGCTGGCTGGCCGCCAAGCGGGTATCACGCTGCCATCCCTTTAATCCCGGTGGTTACGACCCTGTTCCTGAGGAGTTTCATTTTTGATCGCAAAAAAGTTACGGCTGTGGCAGATTAGCCTTTTGCTGCTTGTGCTGTCTGTGCTGTTGGCTGGCTGTGGTAGCTCGTCGAGCCGCGCCATTATGACAGGGGCAAGCTGGCCCGGCATTACCGTTCACGACGATACGATCTATATGGCCTTCGAGTCGGGGGTATACGCCATCGATCCTGAGACGAGCGAGGCGGCCTGGGTATTTTCACCCTCTTCCGGACGCCGGGGATTCTTCTCCGGCCCCGCGCAGACTTTCTTCGCTCCCCCTGCCGCCGCCGATGAGCTTGTCGTCGTGGCCGACTATATCAATTCACTCTATGCCCTCGACCCCGCTACCGGACGTGGGAAGTGGTCTTTCAAGAGCGACCACCGCTTCATCGGCGGTGCCGCGATGGATGAGAGCTACGTCTACGCCGGGACGGTGAACGGAGTCCTGCACGCGTTGGATCGTGACAGCGGCGAGGAGGTCTGGACGTTCTCAGCCGAGCGTGACATCTGGTCGACGCCCTTGTTGGCGGACGGCACGCTCTATATGACATCGCTGGATCGCCACATCTACGCCATCGACGCGGCCAGCGGTGGCCTGCTGTGGAAGTTCCCTGCAGCGGCGGGTGACGAAGGCGACCCACCTATGGGCGGTGTCGTCGGCACGCCCACCCTGTACGAAGGCGTGCTCTACTTCGGCAGTCTGAACAACCACATCTATGCGCTGGACATCGAGGCACAGGACGTACTCTGGAAGTACGAAACGAGTAACTGGGTGTGGAGCAGTCCGGTCGTCGACGAGGAGTCCAACTCGGTGGTCGGCGGTGATCTGGACGGCCACATCTTCGCCCTGGACAGGGAGAGCGGCAGGGAGCGGTGGGCTTTTGAGGCCGATGGGCCAGTTGTCGGTGCGCCGGTGATCGGCGAGCTTGCCGACGGAACCCGGGCCGTTTATGCGACTTCCGGTGTCTTTAACCCCGGCGACTCCAACCTGTATATACTGGATGTTGAGGACGGCAGCGAGACCCGGTCTCCCGCCTCGATCAAGGCGGAGTTCACGACGCGCTTCCTCTTTATCACAACCGGCGCAGATCTGCGTACCGTCCCGGTTTACGCCCCGCCGGTGCTCTATGAGGACTTGCTTCTGGTTGGAGAACATCAGAGCGAGAACCCGCTCCATGCGCTGGACCGCGAAACTCTGGTTGAGCGATGGGAGTTCTCTCCCACGGGGCAACAGCAGCAGCAGGCAGCACAATCAGAGGAAGAGCAGCAGACCCAATCGCCGCTCCAATTCTTCATGATCTGGGTTCTGCCGTTCGTGGTTATGTTCCTCGTGCTCTCGCTCCTTCAGGGCCGTCGCGCCGAACGCTGACACTGGAAAGAGGCTGACCCAACTATGTGGGATTTATTACTCCTAGACCCGATGATCAATGGCCTGATCTGGTTTTACGGCTTTCTGGGCAACAGCTACATTCTTGCCATCCTGATCGCGACGGCGCTGACTCGTCTGATCGTTTTCCCGTTGACGTGGCAACAGCAGAAGTCGTCTCTGGCTATGCAGGAGTTGCAGCCGGAGCTGATGAAGCTCCGCGAGAAGTACAAAGACGACATGGAGACCCAGCAGCGTAAGCAGATGGAGCTTTACCGCGAGAAGGGGGTCAGCCCCCTGGGCGGTTGTCTGCCCACGCTGATCCAGTTCCCAATCCTGATCGCTTACTACCAGGCTATCATGCGGTCCCTCGCGGCCTCGCCGCTCCAACTGGTTGAGCTTTCCCAGCATCTCTACAAGAACATCCCCGCGTGGTTACCCAACGCCCAATCGCTCATTCCGCTGAATAACCGCTTCTTGTGGCTCAACCTGGCTGCGCCGGATCCATACTACATCCTGCCTGTGCTGGTCGTCGTTTCGACCTTCGTGCAGCAAAAGCTACTGACCCCACCGTCCAGCGGCGGCGATCAGCAGGCTGCCATGACACGCTCTATGCAGCTCTTCATGCCGTTCTTCATTGGCCTGATATCGCTGAACTTCCCTTCCGGGCTGTCGATTTACTGGGTCGTCTCCAACATCATCGGCTTCGTCCAATACGCGGCGATGGGCCGGGCCAGTCTGAAAAACCTGTTTGGCACCGAGGATGGCCGCTTCAGCCTGCCGGGCCTGCTTGGCCTCCCGGTCCCGGAGAGCGCCTCGCCGAAGGGGAGAAGCAGAGCCGGAAGCCGGAGCAAGAGCGGGAGCCGGAAGCGGCGATAAGTAGCGGTTTTCCCGGCGTATATTGCCGGATAGACGAATGTGAGGTCATTGTATGAGTGATAGCGAGCATACACAGCCCATTGACGTAACCGGGCCGACTCTTGAGGAAGCAATCGAAGAGGGGCTATCGCAGCTTGGGCTGACACGCACCGAGGTGATCATCGAGATCATCGAAGAAGGTGGCAAGGGGATGCTCGGCCTGGGCGGGGCACGCGAGGCACTGGTCAGGCTGACGCCCCTGCGTCCTCCCCAGCCCTCCCCCCTGCCCCTGGCTCCAGACGAGGATGGTGGTGAAGAAGATGCAAGAATTGGCCTTGAGATCCTGGAAGAGCTCCTGAGCTACATGCAGATCGAGGCCACCATCGACACCTACCGCGCTGAGCCTTCCGAAGCCGATGAGGATACCCCCTGGATCCTGGATATCAAAGGGCCTGACCTGGGCATCTTGATCGGCCGTCGTGGAGAGACGCTCGACGCCTTGCAGTACGTCACCCGCCTGATTATCAGCCGGGAGTTGCAGCGTCGCGCCAACATCGTTCTCGATGTCGAAGGCTACAAAGCCCGCCGCGAAACTACTCTGCGTCGGCTGGCGGAGCGGATGGCCGCTCAGGCCCGCAAGCTCGGCCGTACCATGACGCTCGAACCGATGCCGCCCAACGAGCGGCGGGTTATCCACATCGCCCTGCGCGATGATGACACCGTAACCACCGAGAGCGTGGGAGTCGGAGACCGGCGCAAGGTGACGATTATTCCGGTCGGCGGCCAGTATCGTTAACGCGCCGACAGCAATACCGAACGCTCGAGCAGGGGTGCACATTGCGCCCCTGCTCTGTTTGTCTATGCTAAAATAGCTGCCGGGGGGACCGAGTTGTGACTGTCGATTATCTGGTCATCGGCCACGTCAGCAGAGATCTGACCGGCAGCGGCCCGATGCTGGGCGGCACCGTCTCCTATAGCGCCCTCACCGCGCGGGCGCTCGGACGGCGCGCCGCCATCCTCACCAGCGCCCCGGATGACATGCTGCCGCTGCTCAAGCCCCTGGAGGCCGTGCCGTGCGTCCGGGTCCCCTCCGCCAATCCGACCTCGTTTGAGTTGGCCTACACACCGGAGGGCCGTGTCCTGCGGCTTGTACACCGCGCTGCACCGCTCGATTTCGAACACCTGCCTCCCGGCTGGCGCTCCCCCGCCGTCGTGCAGCTCTCTCCTATCGCGGACGAGGTCGCGCCGTCGCTGGCAAGCCGCTTCTCCGGCGCGCTTGTGACCGTCACACCCCAGGGCTGGATGCGCCGTTGGGACGATGCCGGACGTGTTTCCCGGATGCCCTGGGCCAGCGCCTCGGAGGTGCTTCCCAACGTGCGGGCCGTCGTGTTGAGCGTCGACGACATCGGAGGGGACGAGGCACTCGCCCGCCGGTACGCCGCGCAGGTCGCGGTTCTGGCATTAACGCGCGGGCCGGACGACATCACACTTTACGTGGGCAGCCGGCCACACCCCATCCCTGTCCCGGCAGTCGAGGTGCGCGACGAGACCGGGGCCGGGGACATCTTCGCCGCTGCGTTCTCCATCCACCTGGAGGCGACCGGCGATCCCTTCACGGCAGCGCGCTTCGCGGTTGCCATCGCCAGTGCCTCGGTGACACAGGTCGGCGTGGACAGTATTCCCGACGCGGCGACAATCGAAAAAGCCCTGGCGAGTCTGTGAGCCGGGCCGTTCACTCCGGCGCAAGCCCTGCCTCGGAGCGGGTGATGTTCCTGACGTGCCGCCAGCGCCCCACCAGCAGCACCAGTATGAGGCATAGCGCTTCACCGGCCCATAGCAGGGGAAGGTTCGGGGCGTTGCGGAAGACCGTTCCCAACAACGTGGCGATATTGTCCGGTGGTGTCGCGAGGGGGCGTAGCTGGCTCAAGTCAAGGTTGTAGTTCCACGAAAAGGCGATGTGCATGAACTGGTTACGCACCGAGAGGAACAGCAGCCCAAAGAACAGCAGCGACCGGCCCAGGTGCACCAGATCATTCTTGCTGGCAGCGTAATACCGGTCCAGCCAGAAGGCCAGCGGCACAAACCACAGCCCAACGAACGTCGTCAGGTAGCGCCCGTCGTTGGTCAGCGGGTTGTACGTCGTGCTCTTGGAGAAGATCAACAGGTACACGACAAACAGGCCCATGATCAGCGCAAAGTGGCGGCGCGAGTACCGGAAGAACGGCACCAGCCCCAGCAGCGCCAACAGTGTGACCGGGGCCAGCAGGAAAAGCCCCTGGTTATCGTTGCTGCTGTAGAACAGCATCCCCGGCAGACCCTCGCTCAGCGGCGTGGCGAAGTCGGCGGCCAGGCCCGCGTTCTGGGGCCAACGTTCGGTGTCTGCGTGGAAGGTTGATACCTCGAACAGCCCGCCGAAGTTGATCGCGTTGTAGATAAGCAGGAAGGCAACCGGGATCAGCCCGCCGATCACCAGGGCCGCCAGGCTGCGCAGCCAGTTGGGGCGCGTCTCAGGAGAGGCCAGCCCCGCTTTAGCCGCGCGCCAGAACGCAAAGACGAGGTAAAGCCCGGTGATGGCCGAGAAGGGTATGTGTGTGTATTCGACCAGCGGGGCGAACCCCAGCGCGAATCCCAGCGCAAAAGCCGACGGCCATCGCAGCCCGCCTTCATGGTCAGCCTTCAATACCAGGTACAGCGCCAGCCATACGACCAGTGCCGCCTGCGCGTGCGAGTACAGCACGCTGCCGTATTTCCAGGTGGTGGTGCCCAACGCCAGCGCCAGGCTGGCCGTGACCGCCCCCATCTGCGAGATCGAGAAGTACCGGCGCAGCGCCAGGTAAAACAGGACGATTGCGGTGCTGGCCGCCAGCGGGGCGGTTGCGACTGCGTAGAGCATGCGCGGGTTTCCGGCGTCGTGCCTGGAGGGCAAATCTACCGGTGGCTGCGGGCCGATCTCCGACAGCGCGTACAGCGGGGCGGCCAGCAAAGCTGTGCCCGGCGGGCGGTCGCTGAAGTTCAGGTCGCCGTTGAGGGCGTAATCCTGGTATTCGGTGAACGCCATGTAGGGCGAGATCTCAAAGCTGCGGCGCTCCACCAGCGCCCGAACCAATGCGTAGTGACTGCCGTCGTTGCTCGATGTCACGCCCGTGATGGTTGCGAAGTAGATCGACGAGATGACGGCGAATAAGGCTAAAGCGATGCGTTTATCTTGATCCGGCAGCGGCATAAAAAATCGATCCGTTTGCAAGCTATGACCTTCAACAGGGCGCGGACATTCTACACCAACAGGCCCGGCCTGCCCACAGAGCAAAGGACGCCCTGCCATTACGCAGAGCGTCCTTTGTGGCTCATCTGGTCGCTTTGAGCAGTGTCTTGCTGCTACTCCTCCAGCCGGATCATCCGGTAGATCGCGGCAAGGTCGCTGAAGTAGATGAAGCCGTCTGGCCCGGTCGTGATGGACGCCGCGCAGCGGGCATAACCGGTGTCAAGCGCACGCGCGCCGAGCACCGACACGCCGTCCTCGGCCAGCTTCACCCGGTACACCTTCCCGAAGTTGTAGGCACAGAAGAACATATCGTATTTCCACTCCGGGAAGACATCGCCCGTGTAGAACATGATACTGGTCGGTGAGATGGGCGGCGTGTAGTACAGGACCGGTGGGATGAAGCGCTCCGGGTAGTCATCGGGTAAGTTGTTGTCCTCGCACAGCCCGTCGACGCGCCAGCCGTGGTCGCCGCCGGGAACCACCAGGTCGATCTCGTCGTCACAATCCGGCCCGTTGTCCGTTGCGTACATCTGGCCCGTAAGGGGGTGGAACGTGAAGCCGTAGACGTTGCGGAACCCGTATGCCCAGATCGTCGAGCCGGGCCGGAGGCTGTCCTCCGGGATCCCTGTGGGGATGGTCGGCGTCATGCGGTGGATCTTGCCGTGCGGCGCGTCCCGGTCGACGACCAGCAGGATGTTGTTGGTCGATCCCGGCGAGACGTACAGCATGCCATCCGGCCCAAAGCC
Source organism: uncultured Anaerolineae bacterium (assembly GCA_964603985.1). Taxonomy (GTDB): domain Bacteria; phylum Chloroflexota; class Anaerolineae; order Aggregatilineales; family UBA3940; genus CAZRXG01. Next base: position 216,006 of record CAZRXG010000001.1, read on the forward strand.
GATCTCGCCGCCGTTCAGGATCGTCGACTCGGTGAATCCATCTTTGATCTCCCAGGCGACCTGAACGTCGCTTCCCTTGCCGTTGTTCTCTGTGATGCGCACCAGGCGGTGCCATACCTCACCTGGGCGCTCGTTGTCCGGGTCAGACCAGGTATGGTAGAGCCAGATGTGGTGGTTTGTTTCATAGTCGGGGTCCAGCGCGATGCCCAATAGTCCCTGTTCGCCTTCCTCATCTGTGGGAAGCTCGATCACCGGTTCCGGCTGTAGATCCCCTTCCGGTGAGACAACTCGCAGCGCACCGCCCTTCTCCGTGACGAACAGACGGCCATCTGGTGCCCAGGCCATCCGCGTTGGGAAGTTGATCCCCGCCACGTACAGCTCGGCGTGATAGGGGATGACCTCCACCTGGAGCAGAGGGAACGGCTCCTGAGGCCCAAGCGGTATGCCTTCTGGCGTGGGTTGGGCTTTCCCACCGCACGCGGTCAGGAGAAGCGCAATGCCGATCAAAGCGAGCAAGGGCCTATAAGAGGTCCAGCATTTCATAGTAGATTCCTCTCTTACGGTTGCTCAACTGGCAGTCACCTGCCAAAACGCCGGGGAGTATAGCACACGATGGGAGTAAATTCGAGGGGTTTCGCTGCTTGCCCGCTTGCCTGCACGAGACATTTGGCCCTCGTAGTTCAGCTTCTCGGAGTTGGGAACTGATAGAGACCGGGATATTTGTCCACATTGCACCAGCAGTTCGCTATTGACACGGTCAAAAAAACATGATAGGCTGTGTACAACGTTGTATACAACGTTGTACATTCACCGTATCCCTTTTCTCTGCAGGTCTACTATTGGCTGCCAAACGGACGAAACGTGTAACGCTGAAAGATGTTGCCGAGCGCGCAGGCGTCTCTGTGAAGACCGCTTCGAATGTGAAGAACGACTGGCCTTATGTCAGTGAGGAAACGCGCGCGAAAGTCAAGCGAGCAATGAAGGAGCTTGGTTACCGGCCATCTAAGGTAGCGCAAAGTCTCAAGACCGGATGCTCTGAGACGATCGGCGTTGTCGTGCCCGATATCTCTAACCCCTTCTTCAGCACGGCCTTTCGCGGTTGCGAGGACGAACTCACCCTCAACGGCTACAGCGCGTTCCTGTGTAACACGGACGAGGATCTCGGCAAGGAGAAGTATTACCTGGACATGCTCAGCGGCCAGGAGGTCGATGGGCTGCTGTTGTGGGGATCGTGCGCTGAGGCTGATATCCTGGCCGACTACGTCCGCGACGATATCCCGGCGGTTTCAGTGGACGGTCTGGCCCAGCAGGGACTGGATCATTTCACCTTCGTTCATGTGGATAACGAAGGCGGGGCCGAGCGGATTATGCGTCACCTGATCGAGAGCGGTCGAAAGCGAATCGCCCACCTGTCGGGTGCCTCGCACCGCCTGCCCGCACAGGAGCGCGTGGCAGGCTATAAGCACGCGCTCAAAGCAGCAGATCTTCCTATAGATGAGTCGTTGATGGCCGATGGCGCGCCGTCGATAGGTGGGGGCTACAGCGCCGCCATGCAGTTGCTCACCCGTGAGGACCCTGACGCCGTTTTCTGCTATAACGACTTGATGGCGATTGGCGCGCTCGCTGCTGCCGAAGAACTGAACATCGACGTGCCACAAGATCTCGCGATTGCTGGCTTTGACGATATAGTCTCGGCGGTGCTGGTCACCCCGATGCTGACAACGATCCGCATCCCCCAATACGAGCTTGGTCAATACGCTGTGGAGCTCCTGATGGAGCGTGTCCGGACCCCCGACCTCGAAGAGCGAAGGGTGGAGTACCCGGTAGAGCTTGTCGTTCGCAACTCCTGTGGCACCCGCGAGCTGACCGCCGAAATGCGGCGCGACCTGCTGCGCAGTCTGGTGGCGTCGGCGGTCAATTTACCCGATCCTACCCGGAAAACGTCTTGAACGGGCGTGCATTCGGCGGGGGATCTCGCCACAACAGGTATTGAAGCCATCTTTACCAGTCACGGATGCTCAGGTCTTGGTGCAAAAGGAGGTGTCTATAGGGAGCGAGAAGAGGCCATAGACATTGTGCCCACGATATCAGGTGCCCGCTGCAACAAGCTGTGATTGCGGCTAGGCACCCCGGCAATCCTAAGGGAGAAGGAGAAAGGAAGAAATGAAGAAGTTTTTGCTCGTCCTGATGCTTGCTCTGGCGACCAGCCTGGTCCTCAGTGCCTGCACGCCAGCCGAGACGATCGTCGAGAAGACAGTCGTCGTAACCGAAGTGATTGAAGTCGCTGGTGAGGAGGTTATCCAGGAAGTCGTCGTGACGGCCACCCCCGAGCCGGAAGAGCCTCAGATTGAGATCTTCCACTGGTGGACGGCACCGGGTGAGCGTGAGGCAGCGGATGCTATGTTTGAAGCGCTGGCTGCCAAATACCCGGAGATTGAGGTCGTCGAGAATCCCGTGGCCGGTGGTGGTGGCGTCAGCCATCGCGTCGTGCTGCAGGGTCGTATGGCTGCCGGTATCCCCCCGGACACGTTCCAGACGCTGGGTGGTGCTGAGCTGAAGGCATACGTCGATGGTGATGCCCTGGAGCCGCTGGATGATCTGTACGCGGAGCTGGGCTACGCCGATGTCATCCCTGGCCCCCTGTTGAACGCCGTTTCGATTGACGGCCACCCCTACGTGGTGCCGCTCAACATGCACATCCAGAACATCCTCTACTACGACATGGCGCTCTTCGAGGAGCTGGGGCTGGAAGCCCCGATGAACTTCGAAGAGTTGATCGCTGCGTGCGAGGCGATCAAGGCCGCATATCCTGATATGTCCCCCATGGCCCTCGGCTCAACGGAGAACTGGGGCGCGGCCTTCGTGCTCGACAGCATCATCCTCGAAGTGGGTGGGCCCGAGTACTACGTCCAGCTCTTCAAGGGTGAGGTCGACGTGACCACCGACCCGGTCTACCGCGAGTCGCTGGAAAAGCTGGCCCAGTTGATGCAGTACATCAACCCCGGCCACTCCAGTCTGACGTGGGACCAGTCGGTCAGTGAGGTGGTCAATGGCAACTCGGCCATGGTCATCATGGGCACCTGGGCAATTGGCGCGTTTGAGAAGGGCGGCGGCTGGAAGGCCGGTGTGGACTTCGGCGCTGTCACCTTCCCGCAGGAGCCTGAGCGCATCCTGCTCTTCCACCCGGACACCTACGGGTTGGCCAAGAACGCACCGCACCCCGAGGCCACCAAGAAGTGGCTGGAGGTCGTTGCCTCGCCTGAGCTGCAGATCCCGACCGACGTGATCCAGGGCGGTATGTTCGCTCGTATCGACATCGATCCGACCGAGTTCCCCGACCCGATCCGCCAGGAGATGCAGCAGTTCCTGCGCGACAACCCCGGCCAGCTGATTCTCGACCAGCACGGCAGCATCGCGCCTGCCAGCTTCTCGAACGAGTACTGGATCGTCATTGCGGCCTTCATGGCCGAGGACGACCCGGATATTGATGCCACGATCGATCAGGTCGCGACGCTGTTCGAGACCTACGACGTCAAAAACCAAGCCGCCTGGTACACCTGGCCGTAGGCCGGAGACTGCCCGGTGTAGGCGGGTGGGGTTCGCCCTACCTGCCGAGCTGAGACATTGAGGCATCAAAGTGTCTTAAAACAGGGTAGGGACGCAGGTACCTGCGTCCCTACCGAGCTTCAACCAGACGTGATGGCATCCGTCATCCCCAGAGTTATAATCTGTTCCGTTTATTTGTGGATAGGGTCCTAATCCAACATTTGGCAAAGGGTAATGCGGTGAGCATATTAAACCAAACCCGGCAGAGCCGCCCCAGGCGCGTCAGAGATGTCCGGTCACGGATGTCCCTGGGCGAGTTCCTGGTCTTCCTCTTACCCCTTCTGGTTTTTGTGATTATCCTGTATGGAATGTTGATCTGGACGATCTACGTTTCCTTTGCAGACTGGCAGGGTGTTAGACCCAATTTTGATTTGGTTGGCACCAAGTGGTACCGGATGATGTTCAGCCTGGCCCGCTTCCGGGCTGATGTGGCCAATAACCTCAAATGGCTGGTCTTTGGGGTGATTCCGACGGTCATTCTCGCCATTGGCATCGCTTACCTGCTGGAACTGGGGAACATCAAAGGAACCGAGAACTACATCCGGACGCTGATCCTGTACCCGGTTGCTATGTCCTTTATCGTCACGGGCACGATCTGGTCATGGATGTACCAGCCTGACCGGGGGGTGTTTAACACCATCCTGAGAGGAGTCGGACTGGATAGCCTCACCGGACGCTACATCACCGATCCCAAGATGGCCACCTATTGGCTGGTTATCATCTTTGTGTGGCAGTATCTGGGTTTTGCCGTCATCATCCTGCAGTCGTCTTTCCGGACAAACGAGCTGCAGGAGATGATCGAGGCAGCGATTGTGGATGGCGCGTCACGGTTCGGGATCCTGATCCGGATCATCGTTCCCAACATCCGGGGCGGAATCCTCATCCTGGTGTCCCTGCTGTTGATCTCGGCGCTCAAGGTTTTCGACATCGTGTACGTGGTCACCTTCGGCGGCCCGGGTTTTGCCACCGACGTGCTGGCGTTTTACATGCTTGTCGCGACCTTCCAACAGCACCTTGTCTCGTTGGGCGCTGGTCTGGGAGTAATCATCTTCGGCCTGGCTTTTATCATCGTCATCCCCTATACAATCTACGCATTTAGGAAGTGGTTCGAATGAAGGCTCAACAGCGCACAATTACGGTCCTGGTCCTCATCACCATGGCGGCCCTGTCCGTCGTGTATATTCTGCCTGTATACGTGGTGGTGGTGACATCGCTCAAGACCTCGGCAGAGCTTCAGGCGCGGCAGTACCTGCTGCCAAGTACAAGCCTGCAGTTTGTGAACTTCGTCCAGTCATTCAAGCTCATCTTTCCGTCGCTGCTCAACTCGACGATTATCACCTTCTCCGTCACGGCCCTGTGTGCTCTCTTAGGGGGTCTGGGTGGTTACTTCCTCAGCCGGTGGCGAACGAGATTTGCACAGATTCTCTTCATCCTGGTGGGTATAGCCATCTATTTGCCCTATCAGGTGATCCTTATTCCACTGGTGCAGATCATGGCGCGTACAGGTCTGGCGTTAACGCACTTTGGGTTGATCGCCAGCTACCTGATCCTCAATGTGCCCCTGGCCTCGGTGCTGATGGGCACCTTTTTCATCTCGATTCCGAGGGAGTTGGAGGAAGCCGCTGAGGTCGACGGGGCATCCAGAGTGCAGGTCTTTTTTCGGGTGATCTCGCCGATCGCGCTACCCGCCTACGCCTCGACCGCCATCATCATCTTCACGCAGGTGTGGAATGAGTTTCTGTTGGCGCTGACGCTGGCCACGCCGCACACGACGACGATCCAGGTCAAGCTGGCTGAGATCAAGGGCAGCTTCGTCGCGCTCTATCACCTGCAGATGGCCGCTGCGCTGATCACTTTGCTCGTGCCCCTGATCTTCTTCTTGGCGCTGGGGCAGTACTTTATCAAGGGTATTCTGGCTGGCGCCCTCAAAGGCTGAGGGCGCGACCGGGGTGTTGAGCAGAGGAGGAAGAAGGGGCTCATCGTGCCGTTCGATCCGGCTGTACACCCTCACCGCCGTTACAACCCCCTTATCGGGGAATATGTGCTTGTCTCACCCCATCGAGCGCGCCGTCCCTGGCAAGGCCAGATTGAAAAACCACCGCCGGATGCTCGCCCGGCCCATGATGCCGGTTGCTATCTATGTCCGGGCAGCGAGCGCGCCGGTGGCAGCCGTAACCCCTACTACGAAACAACCCACGTCTTCACCAACGACTTCCAGGCGTTGCTGCCGGACGTGCCGGACATCACTGAACCTGAGCATCCCCTGCTGCGGGCCGAGGCCGTGCGCGGGACCTGTCGCGTCATCTGCTTCTCGCCACGCCACGATCTCACCCTGCCGGAGATGGACGTTGAGGACATCCGGCGGGTGATCGATATCTGGGCAGAGCAAACTACCGAGCTTGGCCGGACGTACCGGTGGGTGCAGGTTTTCCAGAATAAGGGGGCCATGATGGGGGCCTCGAATCCGCATCCACATGGCCAGGTCTGGGCAGAGAGCGTGCTGCCCAACGAACCGGACAAAGAAGACCGGCAGCAGCAGACGTACCACGAGGCTCATGGCAGACCGCTGCTCGTGGATTACGTTGCGCTTGAGTTGGAGCAGGGTTGCCGCATCGTCGTCACCAACGACCACTGGCTGGTCGTCGTGCCGTTCTGGGCGATCTGGCCCTTTGAGACGCTGCTTTTGCCCCGTCGCCACGTGCTGCGGCTGCCCGACCTGAGACCCGACGAGCGTGATGGGCTGGCGGATATCTTAAAGCGTCTGCTTACCAGGTACGACAACCTGTTCGAGATCTCGTTTCCTTACTCGATGGGCTGGCACGGTGCACCGTTCAACGGGGCCGACAACCAGCACTGGCAGCTCCACGCGCACTTCTATCCGCCGCTGCTGCGCTCGGCGACTGTGCGCAAGTTCCTGGTCGGTTATGAGATGCTGGCCGAAGCCCAGCGTGACTTGACCGCCGAGCAGGCAGCCGAGCGACTGCGCGAGCTGCCGGAACTACACTACAAACACAGGAAGTCGCAGGAAGCATGAACATATTGGTGACCGGAGGTGCTGGCTACATCGGCGGCACAGTCGCCCGCCAACTGCTTGAAGCCGGGCATGACGTGACCGTCTTTGACAACCTATCGAAGGGGTACCGCGCGGCGGTGCCGGAGGGGACGACGTTTGTGCAAGGGGACATCCTCGACCCATGCGCACTTGACGAACTGCTGGGTGGTGAGCCTTTCGATGCCATTCTGCACTTTGCCGCGCTGATCGAGGCCGGCGAGTCGATGCGCGAACCGTGGCGGTTTTTCCACAACAACGTCACCGGCAGTGCCACGCTGATCGAGGCAGCCGTGAGACACGGTGTGGGGCGCTTCGTCTTCTCCTCGACGGCGGGTGTTTATGCCAGCAAGGACACGCCGCTGAACGAGGATGACCCCCTGGGCCCGGCTAGCGTCTACGGCGAGACCAAACTCATGGTAGAGCGCGTCTTGCACTGGTATCACGAGGTACATGGCCTGCGCTACGCTGCCCTGCGGTACTTCAATGCCGCTGGCGCGCTGCCCGATCACGGCGAAGCACACCAGCCGGAGAGTCACCTGATCCCACTTGTGCTGCAGGTCGCCCTCGGACAGCGGGAGCACATTGCCATCTTCGGTGACGACTATCCCACCCCGGACGGCACGTGCATCCGCGATTACATCCACATCAGCGATCTGGCGTCGGCGCATCTGCTGGCGCTGGGAGCACTCGCCGAGCGTGCGGTCATGATTTACAATCTGGGCAACGGTGCGGGCTACTCGGTCAGAGAGGTGATAGAGACGGCGCGCATCGTCACCGGGCACCCTATCCCGGCGGTCACAACGCCTCGCAGGCCCGGTGACGCATCCCGTCTAGTGGCCGACGCGTCACGCATCCGGCGCGACCTCGGCTGGCAGCCGCAGTCGCCGCAGCTTGAAAACATCATCGGTAGTGCCTGGCGGTGGCACCAGAGTCACCCCAGAGGGTACCTAAATGACCGGTAGCACGCCATCGCTGCTTGAATCCATAAAGGCGGAATACAGCACGCGCTTCAGCGCCGGGCCGGAGGTGATCGCCCGCGCGCCGGGGCGCGTAAACCTGATCGGCGAGCACACCGACTACAATGATGGGTTTGTCTTCCCGATGGCGATTGATCGGGCGATCTGGATGGCGATCCGCTCGCGCGGTGACCGCCGTGTCGTGCTCCACTCGCTTGACTTCGGCCAGGTGATCGACTTCTCCCTCAATAACTTCCAGAAGGGTGAGACCAGCCCCGCGGAGTACGTCAAGGGGGTTGCGTGGTCGTTGCAGGAGGCGGGCTACGCGCTGCATGGGTTCGAGGGCGTGATGCGGGGTGACGTACCAATCGGTGCCGGGTTGTCTTCGTCGGCGGCGTTGGAGGTGGTCACGGCCCGCGTTTTTGCGGCACTCTCAGGCTTCGAGTGGAATGCGCCGCGTATGGCGCGGCTGGCGCAGCGTGCCGAGAACCAGTGGGTCGGCATGAACTGCGGCATCATGGATCAGATGATCTCGGCAGCGGGAGAGGCAGGTCACGCGCTGCTGATCGACTGCCGCTCGCTCGACACGGAGGCCGCCCCCCTGCCCAGGGGTACGGCGGTGGTTGTGATGGACACTGGCGTGCGGCGCGGACTGGTCGACTCTGCTTACAACGAGCGCCGCGCGCAGTGTGAGACGGCGGCAGCATTCTTCGGCGTGCCCGCCCTCCGCGACGTGACACTTGAGACGTTTGAGGAGCGCGCGTCGGAACTGGGTGAGCCGATACGTAGGCGCGCGCGCCACGTGATTACGGAGAACCGCCGCACGTTGCAGGCCCGCGACGCAATGCTGGCCGATGACGCGCAAACGCTCGGCGAGTTGATGTGTGCAAGCCACGTCAGCCTGCGCGACGATCTGGAAGTATCATGCAACGAGCTTAACGCGATGGTTGACCTGGCGCTTGAGCACTCGGGGTGCTATGGTGCACGCATGACGGGGGGCGGCTTTGGCGGCTGTGCCGTTGCGTTGGTCAGGGACGACGCCGTCGACGATTTCGCCGCGCAGGTTGCCCCGCGCTACCGGCGGCAGACCGGTCTCGAACCCAGGCTGTACATCTGCGAGGCGGCATCCGGCGCGTCGGTCCTACCGTAGGTGCGACGTGTCGATGCCGGTTCTTACGACCTGGTATGAAAAAGCCCCATAATGGGGCCAAGTGTGGGCCCGGTAGGATTCGAACCTACGACCAACCGGTTATGAGCCGGCCGCTCTAACCGCTGAGCTACGGGCCCTCAAGAGCGGGCAACGGGACTCGAACCCGTAACAACAGCTTGGAAGGCTGATGTGTTACCGTTACACCATGCCCGCGTCTATCGGCATTGTACCCTTAAACGGTTCCGCTATCAACCTCCACGGCCTCTCGCCTGCCTTCGCCAAAGCCCGACGCTTCGGTTGGCAGCATAACCAGTCCCGTAATCACCTTGGGGTAAAAGTCGGTGCTTTTCTGAGGCATCACCTCGCCCCGTGCCACGCAGGCCCTGATCTGCTCCATGCGCGTAGGGCCAAGGAAGAACGCGAGGCTAGCCTCGCCCCGGCGCACGTTTTCAACCGGTCGCCGGGCATCACGATGGTAGTGGATGGCCGTTCCGTCACTCATATCTTCGCGAGACATCCCGGCGATTTGCGCCAGCAGGACTTCGTGCAGGACGTTAACCGGCAGCGCCTTCCACTCATTCGAGTATGCGCCGCCGATCAGGTCGGGGGGGGATGATTTGTTGTTGAGTGTCAGGACGTGGAACCCCACCTCCTCACCACCGTAGAAACCGAACGAATACCCGGCTGGGTCAGCGTTGACGGCGGACAGGCACGCGTCCAAGTCCGTTGCTGCTGCGGTGGTGAAGTGTGCACGGGCACGTTCCAGGATCGCTGCCGGGCTGGCGGTAACGGTGTCTCGGATTTCGCGGTGGGTGGGCAGGATGACCAGGCTGGGGTCGTCCATACTGACCAGCACTGCCAGGACGTAGTTGAACATGGCCCCGTCAGGGGCGTCCGGCTGTGCCTGGCGCCGGGCATCGCGGTAGCTCAGGCCGGTGATGTAACGGTGGTGCCCGTCGGCAATAATCAGGTTTTGCTTGGGCGCCATCTCGGCCTGAACGGCCTGGATGGTCGTTTGATCGGTGATCACCCACATCCGGTGTTGGGCCGTGCCGTTGTCCGCGATGTCGACCACCGGCGTTTGGCCGCCAATCGTTTGGCTAAGCAGGCTGTTGATCCCGTGTTCTGCGCCGGGATATAGCAAGAAGACCGGCTCTGTGTGGACTGCAAGCGCATTTAACAGCCGCAGCCGATCCGCCCGGGGGCCGGGGTATGTCCGCTCGTGGGGAAGGATGACTCCCTCCTGAAAGTCGGCCAGTCTAACCGCACCGATCACCCCCCACCTGGAATAGCGCTCGTCGCCAACTTGAAAGCGCTGTTCGTAGGCATATAGCGCCGGCTGGCTCTCGCGGATTAAGGCTCCCTCGTCCAGCCACCGCCGGTAGTATGCCTTTGCACGGGTATAGACATCGGGCAAGTCCTGCATTGCGGGACGGTCACCGTCGTCAGCCCGGCCTTTGACGATACGCACGATGTTGTATGGGCTTGATGCGTAGTACTCCCTCTGGAGGGCGTCATCGATCCGGTCGTAGGGCTGGCTGACCACAGCCTGCATGTTTGCGATATATTCCGGATTGTAGCGCACAGCGCGGAACGGTTTGATAACGGCCATGTCACACCTGGGTGGCGGTCGTCTGGTAGGTCATGGAGTGTCGTTGTCCTCTCTTCCGGTGGGCCAGGGGCCGACTCCGCCGGGGAGGCCTGCGCTGACGGCTCTGGCCACCGCAGCCGCGCGGGCGTGAACCCCCAGAATCTTGTAAATGGCTTTGAGATGACGCTTGACGGTGTTGGTGGAGATCATCAGTGTTTCGGCAATATCCTTATTTGCCATACCTTTGGCCAGCAGCGCCAAGACCTGGCGCTGGCGCTCGGTCAACCGGTCTAACTCGCTGTCGGCCCGGTCGGCAGCCTGGAGGTTCCTGACCGTTCGCAGGAAGGCATGTCGGTCAAATGTTTGCTTCTCCAGGCAGGCGAAGATTCCATACTGGACGTAGATGCGCTCGATCTCCGGGGGTGTCGTGACGCCGCTGACCACAATGGTGGGGAGGCCGGTTGCCTGAGTGCAGGCCAGCAGCCGGTAGCCGTCCAGGTCGCGGTTTAATCCCTGATCCCCCTGTTCAGCTTCGGGTGTGCGCAAGGGAAAGGCGGGCACCTGGCCCACAAGCGAGAGATCCACGACCGCCACATCGTACCGCTCGCGTCCCAGGCAGCCCAGAGCTTCGCCCAGACCATTACACAGGTGTACCTCGTATCCCACCTCGGACAGCAGTTCGGAGAAGATGCTGCGCCAACCGGCATCATCCTCCACAACCAGGGCCACACCGGACGGCGACTTCGCGGCTGCGGTGTGTGTCCTCTCCGGTAGGCCCCCGGCTGACTCGCCGCCGTCCCGGCCCGGCTTGGCGCTCGTCCACGGCTGGGGGCTGGCCAGTGCCTGCCGCACGATCCAGCGGAAATCGGCCCGGGTGAAATTCTCCTTGCGCAGGCAGGTGAACGCTCCCTGTTCGGTCAGTGCGCTGACGGCCAGTTCTACCGTAGCGTAACCAGTGAGCAGCAGAGAAACGCAGCCCGGATCATACAGTCTTATGGCCTCCAGCACCCGGATCCCATCCCGGTTGTGATGGTCGCTGCCGCCCAGGCACAGGTCGACCACCGCCAGCCGGTGTGGGGTGGCCCGTATGCTGGCAATTGCCGTGTCCAGATCACTGGCTACGTCCACCACCAGACCGACATCGGCCAATATCTCAGACAGGATGTGCTGCCACGATTGCTCGTCTTCGACGATCAACGCTCGGATGACAGACCGGCTCATGGCAATTCCTTCCCAGAACTCCCGGAACTGTCGTCCGACACGCAGGGCAACCTGAGGTGGAACGTGGTTCCGCTCTGGCCATCACTTTCGACAGTGATGGAACCGCCAAGCCGCGTCATGAGCATCTTAACCCACCACAGGCCAAATCCCAGTTTCCCCGCGTGAGCCGAGGGATGCCCGGAGAAGTTGAACTCGAAGATATGGCCGTGCAGCTCAGGTGCGATGCCGGGACCGGTGTCACTGACCTCAATTCTCACGTCATCCCGGCGGATCGTCCCCCGGATCGTCACAATGCCAGTGTCGTTCATGGCATGGGTTGCATTCTCCAGCAGGTTGGTGAAGACCAGCCTCAGGCTTTGCCTCCCTGCCTTGACGGGGGGGAGACCGTCCAGGTCCTCGATCCGGATACGCACGCCCGGCGGCAGATCGATCGTCGAAATGGCCTCCTGCACGCACGCCGCCAAGTCGACCGGCACCAGGGTGATCGGGCGTAACAGAGCCAGGTTTTCCTGAACCACTCTCATCGCCTCACGCGCGCCCTCTTCAATCTCGGCCAGATTGGTCGCTAGATAGGAATCGGCCACCAGAGCGGCCTGGCATTTGTCCTGGATGCCCTGCACGCGCACCGGGATGATGCCTACCTTGTTGTTGAGCTGGTGCAGCAGGTTGGCCGCGATGTCGCCTAAAGCGGCGAAGGTCTCGGCTACAGTCCGCTGGTCTTGGGCTGCCTGCAGGGCCTCCTGGCGGGCGGCGTCGAGGACGGCAAAGGTGGCGTAGTCGGCCAGGATCGTGAGCACTTTCTTGATCCATTCCGACTCGGCTAAGCGCCTGGGGTCGTCGTCGACGCAGTAGACGCTGAAGGCGCCGATCGGCTCCTGGTCTTCATTGGCCTGCAGAGGTACAACAAGAGCGCGTGTCCATCCCTGGGCACGCGCCAGATCAGACTGGTAAAACCGGGGATCGGTTTGCACGTCGTCGGACAGAACCGCCTGCCGCCTGAGAACTGCCTGCCCCACAAGGCTGCGCCGAAGCGGTACGTGGTCCCTGTGCTCATGTCCAGCATTGGCTGCCTGCAAGACCAGCCGGTCGTCCTCAAGGACCCAGATCGCGACGTCCGCCGCGTTGAGCAGTTCGGCGGCCAACTCTGCCAGACGCTCCAGCACCTGCTTCTGTGGCTCGGTCAGCAGACGTTCGGCGATCTCCTTCAGGGCGTCCAGGAGGAGCACTTCCTGGATGGCGATCACCGCCTGGGTTGCCAGCGCCTGGAGCAGGAGCTTATCCTGTTTGCTGAAGGCGTTTGGTGTGGGACTTTCCAGGTTCAGCACCCCCTGCAGGCGGCCCGAGGCGTTGATCAGGGGCACCGCCAGCTCAGAGCGCATCTCCAGGTCGTGGTCGAAGGGACAATAGATGCTGGCCCAGGGTTCAACCCGCAGGTCGGGAATGCACACGGCCTGGCGGTGTCCGGCCACCCAGGTCGTTATGCTCGGTGAGTTGAGGGGGATGTTATCCGTAAACGGGCGGCTGAGCCGCTCGCCCGCCATGACCGCGATGGTCAGGCACTTGCCTTTCTCATCCACAAGCCAGAAGTTTCCGTATTGGGCACCGGTTACGTCCAGCGCCATCTGGAGGATGGCCTCCAGCGTCTCCTCCAGGCGCAGACGGGAGGAGATCAGCAGCCCTGCCCGGTGCAGGCGGGCCACTTCGTCCTCTCGACGCGCGAGGTCGCGCTGTATGCTGGTCATCTGGCGCGCGTGGTAGATCGCCATGGCAGCCTGATTAACGAAGTTCTCCAGCAGCAGCAGTTCCAGATCACTGAATTCACGGTCGTCGTGCAGATAGACGTACAGCGCCCCTACGGCCTGCTCGGCGACGACCAGCGGGAAGCACGCCACGGCCTTGGCCCCCGCATCGATCTTAACGGGATGGATGTCCAGCCCCTCCTCCTCATAGGAAAGGATGCGACGGCGCTGGTTGATGGCGCGGTTTCCCATCCCGTTGGGCCGGGGTTCGTCACCGGGAACCGGGGGCGTCTGTTCGCCTGCGGAAACGCGAGAGGAGGGGGCGAAGGCCCGGTGAGTATGGTCGTAGGTATAAATCACAGCCGAAGTGCCGGGCACGACTTTGATGGCGCTCTGTACGATCAGGGGCAGCGCAGCTTCAATGCTGGCCGAGTCGCCTGGCTCGATATCGTTGATGGCTGAGCCGATCTCGTTGAGACTAGCCAGCGCGTTTAACAGTTGCGGGTGGGCTTTGTATACACCGCTCATTTGCAGTCGGTCCGCTAACTCTACCTGATTCGCTGAGGCCCGATTATTACCCACCCGCCTTCTAATGGCAATGTCTTGTTGCATGTTGCTCTCGTGACGCGTGAATGGGTGCGGTGTAAGCCGCCTCCCCTATGGCCTTCGGACGGCTACTATTTTAGGGGGAGAGGACAGCCGGAACCATTACCCGAATGGGTCATTCCACCCCTAGCGGGCCTGGAATCAAATCACGAGAGCAAAGGTAAAGCGGAAAGCCGGTCGGGGAACTTAGAAGCGGCTGCCCGGATTACGGTCTGAAAGCCGTTCCCTGGCCAAGGCAATCTGCCGGGCAACGGCGTCGGGAGCCGTGCCCCCGGTGAGGGCCCGGCGGGATACGGCCCGCTCGAAGTCAAATATCGCCTCAACGTCCGCCCCGAAGGCATGATGCTCGGCGCGCAGATCTTTCGGCGCAAGCTGGGACAGTGATATCTCTCGCTCCTCGGCTTGCTTCACCAGACGGCCCACCACCTGATGGGCCTCCCTGAAGGGCACGCCGCGCTCGACCAGGTAGTCCGCAAGGTCGGTGGCCAACATCCCCTCATCCAGTGCGGCAAGCATTGCCTCGCCGTCGGGGATCAGCGTATCGACGACGCCGCTCAGCACCGGCAGAGTCAGACTCAGCGTATCGACGGCGTCGAAGAGCGGCTCTTTGTCCTCCTGCAGATCCTTGTTGTAGGTTAACGGCAGCCCCTTCAGCACGACCATCATGCCGATCAATGTGCCGATCAACCGCCCGCTCTTGCCACGCGCCAGCTCAAGCGAGTCGGGGTTCCGCTTCTGGGGCATCAGGCTGGAGCCGGTCGCGTAGGCTTCCCCGACTGACACGAAGCGATAGCCAGGGCCGCTGAACACGATCAGGTCTTCTGCCAACCGGCTGGCGTGCAGCCCGATCAGCGCACCGGCGAAGAGAAACTCGGCCACAAAGTCCCGGTCGCTGACCGCGTCGAGGCTGTTCTGGGTGACGGCCTCCATCCCCAACGCGGCGGCCAGCGCCTCACGGTCGATGGGAAACGGATTCCCGGCCAACGCGCCCGCGCCAAGCGGGCAGACTGCCGTTCGTCGTCGGCAGTCTGCCAGCCGGTCACGGTCACGCTCAAACATCCAGAAATAGCTCATCAGCCAGTGGCCGAAAAGCACCGGCTGGGCCGGTTGCAGGTGGGTGTAGCCCGGCATGATTAGGTCGAGGTGCGCCTCGGCCTTCTCGACGATGGCCGTTTGCAGCCGGTTCAGGTCGTGCTGAACCTGTGCAATGGCCTCCACCAGCCACAGGCGCAGGTCGACGGCCACTTGGTCGTTGCGGCTGCGCCCGGTGTGGAGTTTGCCTGCCGCCGGGCCGATCAATTCCGTCAATCGGCGCTCGACGGCGGTGTGGATGTCTTCGTCGGTCGGCTGCGGCGCGAAATCTCCCGTCTCGAACTCGCCCCTGACCTGCTCCAGCCCGGCGACGATGGCAGCGTGCTCATCTTCGCTCAGCAGGTCAATCTGCCGCAGTGCGCCCGCGTAGGCAACGCTGCCCTGGATGTCGGCTGCATACAGGCGCTGGTCGAAGGCGAAACTGTCGTTGAAGCGCTGCATCAACTCATCTACGTCACCCTCGAAGCGGCCACCCCATAACTTCATTGAGCGTTCTTCCTCCTCAGTCGCGCTTGAAGATCGAGTAGTCGGGGGCACGGAAGCGGCTCTGTCCGGTCCCGGCGATGCTCAGCATGGCATCAACCTTCAGCGGCAGCCCCCACAGGTTGATGAAGCCCTCCGCGTCGCGCTGGTCGTAAACGTCCATTTGTCCGAACGAGGCGTAATCTTCGCGATACAGACTGTAGGGGGATTTGCGGCCCAGCACGACGATGTTGCCCTTGTACAGCTTGAGATGCACGTGCCCGGTGATGTGGCGCTGCGTGACCATCACGAAGCCGTCCAGCGCCTCACGCAGCGTCGAGAACCACTTGCCGTCGTAGACCAGCTCGGCGTACCGCAGCCCGACCATCTGCTTGAAGTGGAGCGTGTCCTTGTCCAGGCAGATGCTTTCCAGCTCCTGGTGGGCCTTGTACAGGATCGTGCCACCTGGCGTCTCGTAGATGCCGTGCGACTTCATCCCCACCAGCCGGTTCTCCACCAGGTCGATCCGGCCAATCCCGTGTTTGCCGCCCAATTCGTTCAGCCTGTCCACCAGCGTCACTGCGCCCAGCTTCTCGCCGTTCAACCCGACTGGCATGCCGCTCTCGAATTCAAGCTCTACGATCTCCGGCGTGTCCGGTGCCTCCTCCGGGCTGGCGCTCAGCAGGTACATCTCTTCTGCCGGTTCCAGCCAGGGGTCTTCAAGCGGGCCGCCCTCGTGGCTGGTGTGCCAGATGTTGGCATCGCGACTGTAGATCGACTTCTCGCTTTGCACCACCGGGATGTTGCGCTCACGCGCGTAGGCGAGCGCGTCTTCACGGCTACGGATGTCCCACTCGCGCCAGGGGGCGATGATCTTCAACCTGGGGTTGAGCGCCATGGCCGTCACCTCAAAGCGCACCTGGTCGTTGCCCTTGCCGGTGCAGCCGTGAGCCAGGGCGTCGGCCCCTTCCTCCTCGGCGATCTCCACCTGCCGCTTGGCGATCAGTGGGCGGGCGAACGACGTGCCGAGCAGGTATTTGCGCTCGTAGATCGCCCCGGCCTGCATCGTCGGGAAGACGTAGTCGGTCAGAAATTCCTCCCGCAGATCCTCGATGTAGATCTTGCTGGCCCCGCTGGCAATGGCTTTCTCCTCCAGCTCCTCCAGTTCCTCACCCTGGCCGATGTTGGCTGTGAAGCAAATCACCTCGCAGTCGTAGTTCTCTCTGAGCCAGGGGACGATGATCGACGTGTCCAGGCCACCTGAGTAGGCCAGGACGACTTTCTCCACCTTTTTATCTTTTGCCATGTCAACTGCTCCTTATGGTTGGTAAATAGACCCTTGTGAGATAGCGCAGGGTGCTGTACCCCTCGGCGGCACTCACGTCCGGTAATGCCCGTTGATGGTCACATACTCGTGGCTGAGGTCACACGTCCAGACGATGGCCGACGCGCCGCCCAGCCCCAGGTCGAGCCGCAGGCCCCACTCATCGCCCTGCATGAGCGCGATGGCGACCGGCTCGTCGTAGTCGAGCGGCTGGCCGTCTGCGACAAGCTGGATCGCCTCCCGGCCGTCCACGTCGAGCAGCCAGAGGGCCAGCCTGTCCGGGTCAATATCGACGCCTGAATAGCCCGCCGCGCACACGACGCGCCCCCAGTTTGGGTCGCCACCGTAGAAGGCCGTTTTGCACAGCGGCGAAGCGGCGATGCTGTGCGCGACCGCATTGGCTGCCTCCACGTCGGGCGCGCCGCTCGCCTGCACGGTGACGAACTTGGTCGCGCCCTCGCCATCACGGACGATGGCCTGGGCCAGCGCGGTGCACACCCGGCCCAGCGCACTGGCAAACGCCTCGTCGGCCTCGCCGACCTCCACGCCGGACGCGCCGTTGGCGAGCAGCAGCACGGTGTCATTGGTGCTCATGTCTCCATCAACCACGATGCGGTTGAAGCTGAGGTCGGCGGCGCGCTTCAGTGCCCTTTGCAGGCCATCCACCCCGAAGGAGGGCGCTGCGTCGGTGGCGATCACTGCCAGCATCGTCGCCATGTGGGGGGCGATCATGCCCGCGCCTTTGGCGAGGCCCGTGATGGTGTATCCCGCCTCGACGGTGACGCTGGCGAGCTTGGGGCGCGTGTCGGTCGTCATGACGGCACGGACTGCGTCCTCCCAGCCATCGGCGTGCAGATGCCGTGCCGCCGCCTCGATACCGGGCACGATCACGTCCATCGACATTGGCAGGCCAATCACACCCGTCGAGAGCACCAGCACCTCGTCTGGCTGGCAGCCGAGCGCGGCAGCCGTGTGCCGGGCCATCGCGCGCGCGTCTGCCATGCCCTGGTCGCCCGTGCAGGCGTTGGCGTTGCCCGCGTTGGCGACGACGGCGCGCACTTGCGTACCGGTGGCCAGCACAGCCTGGTCGTAAAGCACCGGTGCGGCCTTGACGCAGTTGGTTGTGAACACGCCCGCCGCCACGCAGGGGACATCGCTGGTGACCAGCGCCAGATCCTTCAGGCTGCCGGGCTTAAGGCCGCAGTGCACTCCCGCCAGCCTGAATCCTTCGACCGGTTGAGGGTTCATGTCCGCTGCCCGTTGCCTGACTCCGGCAGCGCGAGCCGGTAGATCAGCGCCACCTCGTCACACGCATCTTTGAAGGGACAGGGTTCACAGTCGCGCCAGACCTTTTCGGGGAAGTTGGCGACGAGATCGCGCCGGAAGTCGAGCCGCTCAAACAGGCTGACTGAGCGCGTCAGCGCCAGGACACGCCCCATGCCGCGCTCCCTGGCGAGGTCGATTGCCGCCCGCACGAGCGCGCTGCCCAACCCGTGTCCGCGCACGGTGGGGTGGACGGCCAGCGAGCGCACCTCGCATAGTTCACCGTCGAAGAAGACCAGCGAGACACAGCCCACGACCCGTCCGTCCGCCTCGGCCACGATCCAGTCGTCGATGTGCGCGCGGACTTCGTCCGGCGGGCGAGGGAGCATCTTCCCGGCTCGCACCTCCTCCTCGAACAGGATCAGGATGTCGTCCACCTCCTCCGGGCGCGCCGCGCGGAGGAGGGCCAGGGTGTCGCCTGCGATAAATCTCTCTCTGCCGTCGGGTGAGGTGGCAGCGCCGGTTGTCTGTTCTGTCGTGGATTGATGTTCTGATGGCCGGTATGCGGTCAAAAGGCACCTCCTTCACGAGCCAAGCAGCTTCGCCAGGACCTCGATCAGCCGCTCGACGTGCTCCTCAGCGACGATATACGGCGGCAGCAGCCGCAGCACATTCGTCCCGGCGTTGATGAGGATGACGCCGTTCTCGTATCCGCCCTCGATGATCGGCGTCACGTCTATGTCCATCTCGACGCCGATCATCAGGCCAAGTCCCCGGATCTGCCTGACGTGCGGCGAGTTGATCTCACCCAGCCGCTTGACGATCAGGTCGCCCATCGCGGCGATGTGTTTGAGCGTGGCCGGGTCGCTGACCCGCCTCACCACCACCTGCGCGGCGCGCGCCACCACCGGCCCGGCGGCGAACGTGCTGCCGTGGTCGCCCGGCCCGATGACGGTGGCCACCCGGTCGGTCGTCAGTGCTGCCCCCATCGGCAGCCCGCCGCCCAGCGACTTGGCGAGGGCCATCATATCCGGCTCGACCCCGGCGTGCTCGTAAGCCCACAGCCTGCCCGTGCGCCCCAATCCGCACTGAATCTCGTCGAACACCAGCAACGCCCCGTAGCGGTCGCACAGCGCGCGTAGAGCGGCCAGGAATTCCGGCTCGGCGATGTGGATGCCTCCCTCGCCCTGCACCGGCTCGACGAAGACCGCACAGGTGTCCGGGCCGATAGCCTTCTCTGCTGCCTCGATGTCGTTGAAGGGTGCGAAGGTGACACTGGGCATCAGCGGGCGGAAGGGAGCCTGGTACTTCTCCCGCGCGGTGATGGACAGCGCCCCGACGGTGCGCCCATGAAACCCGCCCGTAAAGGCAACGATCCCGGTTTTTCCGGGACCGTGCGCTGTGCGTGCGTATTTGCGTGCGAACTTGATCGCGGCCTCCAATGCTTCGGCACCTGAGTTGCAGAAGAAGACTTTGTCGGCAAAGCTGAGGGTGCACAGCATCTCGGCCAGCTCGACGTGGGGCGCTGTGTGGTACAGGTTGCACACGTGGCTCAACTGCCCGGCCTGCTCCTGGATCGCCGCTACCACCTCCGGGTCCGAATGGCCCAGCGCCGTGACCGCGATCCCGGACGTGAAGTCCAGGTAGCTCCTGCCCTCGCTGTCGTAGATGGTCATGCCCTCCCCGCGCACCAGCACGAAGGGGGCGCGTTTGTAGGTTCCCAGTATGTAGCGCGCTTCTTTCTCCACGATAGCGGTTGTTTGCTGAATGCCAACAGACATGGGTCACTCCTGTATCAAAGAGTTGTGTTTATACCACCAGGACCGTCCCGGCCCCGGTGCGCAGCCCGAACAGGTCGGTGATGGTGGCCTCCTGTACACCGCCGGAGAGCGCCGCCAGCGCCGCCTGAACCTTGGGGATCATCCCCCCGTGGATGACCCCCTGCTCGATCAACAGCTCTGCCTCGCTGGCTGAAAGACGCGGCACGATGTCCGCCTCGATCTGCACGCCCGGCACGTCGGTCAGGAATGCTGCCTGCGACGCACCCACCGCGCCCGCGATGGCCCCGGCGGCGTGGTCGGCGTTGACGTTGTAGCGCCCCTCCGGCCCCACCGAGATGGGCGAGATGACGGGCACCACACCCTGCTCGCAGAGGTCGAGCAGGACATCCGCCCGCACCTGGACGACGCGCCCGACACGGCCCAGGTCCGCTCCCCAGGGCTCAACGCGGATCAGGCCCCGGTCAACGCCGCTCATCCCCAGCGCGTCGACCCCGGCCTCCAGCAGTGCCAGCGTGAGGTCTTTGTTGACGTGCCCGGAGAGGACCATCTCGGCGGCGGCCAGGGTGGCCTCGTCGGTGACGCGCTGGCCGTTGACGTAGCGCGGCTTGATGCCCAGTTGGTCCATCAGCCGGTCGATGGCCCGCCCTCCGCCATGCACCAGGATGCACGGCTGATCCGCGTTTAGCTCCGCGACGACCTTAACCAGCGAAGGCGTGAACCCTGCTTTAACTAGGTCGTTGCCCCCGATTTTGATGACAATGGGAGTGGTGGTCATGTCTTCTTCCCTCCTGTGTTTATCAGGCCCAGAGTTTCGGGAAAGCCCCACATCAGGTTGAAATTCTGCACCGCCTGCGAGGCGGCCCCTTTCAGCAGATTGTCCAGCGCGACGACGACGATCAGCGTCGTGTCGGTGGCCGGCGTCAGGGAAAGCGCTGTGTGCGGCGTCCTGACCACGTGTGCCAGCGTGGCCAGTTCGCCGGGCGGCAGCACGTTCACCAGCGGCTCGTTGGCGTATATCTCTTCAAACGCCTCGCGTGCGGCCTGCATGTCCCGCACCTGGACGTAGATCGTCTCCAGGATACCCCGGTCGGTGGGCAGCAGGTGGGGAGCGAAGATCAACCCGCCCGGCTCGACGCCTTCCCGCGCCAACACCTGCTCCATCTCGGAGATGTGCCGGTGTGCGTGACCAATGCTGTACGGTGAGAAGTTGCCGTGCACCTCGCAGAACAGCGTGTGCGGCTTGGGCGTGCGCCCCGCGCCCGATGCGCCGGACTTGGCATCCACGATGATCGGCGTGTCCGGGATCAGCAGGTTGTGGCGGGCCAGCGGGACCAATCCCAGCAGCGTTGCCGTTGGGTAGCAGCCGGGGTTGGCGATGCACGTTGCACCAGCCAGGGCATCACGGCCCAACTCGGGCAGTCCGTAGGGGGTAGGGAGCAGGTCGGGGTCGGGGTGAGGGACACTGTACCAGCGCTCGTACTCCGCCGGGTCGTCGATCCTGAGGTCGGCTGAGAGGTCGATCACCCGCACCCCCTGCGCGAGCGCCTGCGCGGCAATCGGTGCGGAGCGGGTGTGCGGCAGGCACAACAACGCGCACTGGATCTGGCCGAACGCTGCGGCGGCGGCGTGAATAAGGGGGATATCAGGGGCCAGCGGCCAACTCTGGCGCAGGCTCTTCCCAGCGGAGCTTTCTGAGGTCAGGAAGCGAAGGTTGGCCTGTGGGTGCTGCTGGAGCAGCGCGGTCAATTCCAAACCCGTGTAGCCCGTTGCGCCGAATATGCCGACCTCTATTGTCATGCTCTCCCTATCCTGTGCGTCCCGGCAGGCACACAAAAAACCCGCCTCCTGGTCCGGAAGCGGGTCTGTGTTTACCTGCTGCTTGCTTCTGCTTGTCTTACTACAATGCCGCCAAGCCGGACCTCCTATGGAAGCCGGTACGCGGACGGCGGATGCGAACAGAAGCAGAAAGAACGGTCATTGTCTCTACATTCCCTGTAACAAGTCCGCACTAAAATACCACATTCGCCGGGCAGAGTCAACTTGAGTTTCTCGTGTCTCTCCGCTGGTGCATCAATGGGCGTTTTGGTCTGAAGTGCGGCCATCGACACCCGATTCTGGTTGTTTCTGATCCAGATCGGCCCTTGCTTGTTCCCCAACGGGGATGAATGAGCATCAAAGCCGGGGATTCTGAGGTGGCCACCCCCGTGAAAATTGTTCTGCTGAGATGCTCCCCAGCTCGTTGCGGGGTCCCTTTACTTTGAGGCTACCCGCTGCAACTGCGGCCCGGCCTCCAGAATTTCCGGCTCGAAGTCGGGAGCGAATTTCTTGAAATTGTCGACGTACCGGGTAGCCAGTTGCCGGTACTTATCCCAGTATTCCGCCTCGCTGGGCCACGATTCGGCGGGGTGCAGCACACTCTC
Organism: uncultured Anaerolineae bacterium; assembly: GCA_964603985.1. Taxonomy (GTDB): domain Bacteria; phylum Chloroflexota; class Anaerolineae; order Aggregatilineales; family UBA3940; genus CAZRXG01. Next base: position 238,269 of record CAZRXG010000001.1, read on the forward strand.
CGGAACACCGGGGCAGTGTTTGGGCACTTCGAAGCCGAAGATGGGATCCTGGTAGTACTCCACGTCCAGAAGTTCGCCGGTCAGCGCCGCATTGAGCAGCGCGCGCGTGTACTGGATGCTGATGCGCTTCCCCACGCCGTATGGGCCACCCACCCAACCGGTGTTCAGCAACCAGCAGTTCACCTCATAGCGCAGGATCTTGCGCTTGAGCAGGTCTGCGTAGAAGCTGGGGGGATGCACCATGAAGGGGGCACCAAAGCAGGTGCTGAAGGTTATCTCCGGCTCATCGCCGACGCCGACCTCCGTCCCTCCCACCTTCGAGGTGTAGCCGGAGATGAAGTGATAGATTGCCTGGTCAGGCGTCAGCCTGGCGATGGGCGGCATCACTCCCTGAGCGTCGCAGGTGAGCAAGACAATGTTCCTGGGATGCCCACCCATTTTCCCCGGGATGGCGTTCTCGATGTACTTCAAGGGATAGGAGGCACGGGTGTTTTCTGTGATGGCGTCATCATCCAGGTCGATCAGGCGTGTCACCGGGTCGTAGATCACGTTCTCCAGGATGGTGCCAAACCGGCGGGTGCAGGCATAGATCTGGGGCTCTGCTGAGGGCGATAACTGGATCACCTTGGCATAGCAGCCGTTCTCGAAGTTAAACACGCCGTCGTCGTTCCAGCCGTGCTCGTCGTCCCCGATCAGGCCACGCGTGGGGTCGGCTGACAGGGTGGTCTTGCCGGTGCCCGAAAGCCCGAAGAAGAGCGCCACGTCGCCGTCGTCGCCCTGGTTGGCCGAGCAGTGCATGGTCATCACGCCTTCCAGCGGCAGCAGATAGTTCATCACGGTGAAGACTGCCTTCTTGATCTCGCCGCCGTAGGCCGTATCGCCGATGATGCACAGGTGCTGGTCAAAGTTGAGAAGGATGAAGGTGCTGGAGCGCGTCGTATCGATAGGGCCGAATGCTTTGAATGACGGCACGCACAGCACGGTAAAGTCGGGGACGTGCTGGCGATACTCCTCGCGGTTGGCAGGGGGGATGAACATATTGCGGGCAAAGAGACCGTGCCAGGCATATTCTGCAATGATGCGGATCGGCAACCGGTGCTCCGGATCGGCCCCTGCAGAGCAATCGTGTACGAACACATCGCGCCCCTGCAGGAACCCCTGCAGTCGGCTGTATACCTCGTTGAACTTCTCAGGACTGATAGGCCGGTTGTATTCGCCCCACCAGATGTGGTCCTCGGTGCTAGCCTCGCGGACGATAAACTTGTCCTGAGCTGCCCTGGCGGTGTGCTTACCGGAGGTCACGGCCACCGGGCCCTGATGGGTGAGCCAACCCTCACGGCGGAAGAGGATCTCTTCATAGAGTGCCTCAGGGAGTAGATTCCAGTAGGCCGTGTTCAGGTTGGTCAGCCCGTGATTCTTCAACCCGTAATCACTTTTGAGATGACTCGCTTGTTCTTGTGCAGGGGTTTTGATGTGGAGCAGGTTGTTCATAGCCAATCCCTTATCAGCTTGCGATCTCCGATGTAGATCTCGTTGGGGGCGTTGGGGTCGAGTGCCCACTTGATGCGCTCAACTCCCTCGATGGTATCTTTGACCGAACCGGTGTAGCTCAAGCGCAGGTGCCCCTCCATCCCAAACGGCTTGCCCGGCACGGTCACAACCAGCGCTGTCTTCAAGAGAAAGTCTGCCAACTCAACCGAGTCGCTGCTGTAGGCGCGAAAATCAGGCAGGCAGTAAAAGGTGCCGTTCGGCTTGGTGACCTTGATGTCGCTGAAAGACCTCAGTTCGTGCATCATCACATCGCGGGAATTCTGAATGGTCAGGCGCAGGTCCTCGACGACGCTCTGAACGCCGGTCAGCGCGCCTTCGGTCGCAGCCTGAGAAATGACCGAGGGGCAGGAAGTGGTTTGAGACTGCACGTTGGCCATCACCTCGGTCAGCCTGCGGTTGGCGATTGCCCACCCGATGCGGAAGCCCGTCATTCCGTACAGTTTGGAGATACCATTGATCACAATAACGCGCGTGTTCTCAACATCCTGGTTGGTGAAGTTGTAACCCGGTGTGGGGCGGACACCGTCGAACACCAACCGGTGGTAGATATCGTCCATGATGAGGTAGATATCCCTGCGCTCACAAAAATCCACGATCTGGGCGATAAAGTCGTTAGAGTAGATTATGCCGGAGGGATTATTGGGGCTGTTGACGATGATGGCCTTAGTGTAAGAACTGGCGGCCTGCTCGATGTCCTCCATGCGCGGATGGAAGGTGCCATCCTCCGGGGTAACCACTACCGGGATCCCGTAGACCATCTTGACCATCTCAGGGTAGCTCACCCAATAGGGAGCCAGCAGGATGACCTCGTCCTGGGGATCGACAATCGAGACGAGCAGATTGTACAGGGCCTGCTTGGCACCCGTCGAGACGATCACGTTTTCCGGCGCAACAAGCCGCCCGTAATACTCCTCAGTGTACCGAATGATGGCTTTTTTGACCGAGAGCAGTCCGTCGACGGGCGCGTACTTGACGTTGCCGTTGCTTAATTTGGCAGCGGAGCCCAGGATAGCCGTGATAGGGGCCGGGTTCTTAGGTTCCCCACCCCCCAGGTGGATCACCGGCTCGCCCCTTGCTCTCAGTAAGTTAGCTTCCTCGTTGAGCTTGAGCGTAGGCGACTCGCTGATAGATCTGGCTAACTGGCTGATACTCATATATAAATTGGCCTCCTTGCCAGAGTCACGACGTGAGCGCTATTAAGCTTATAAGGATACAAGAATTTACAATTAAAACAAGAGTCTGGCAAAGATTTCATGCGATTTCGCAGCCAAGATTACCCATAAGGGTACAGGGAAATGCCTCTGTTCGAGATTAGGCCGCGAGGTATGATATGGACGGATTCCAGGATCGTCTGAGAATGAAGGCCGCCTATGATCCTTAGTATGTGGATTGCGCTCGGCATCCTGACGGCAGCCATTGCCCTGTTTATCACCGAGTGGCTGCGCGTTGACGTGGTCGCGATAGGCGTGGTTGTGGCGCTGATGCTGACCAGACTCCCGTCGGCATCCGAGGCACTGGCAGGGTTCGGCAGTGGCGACCATCGCTGCGCTGTTCACGCAGGTGCTCTCCAACACGGCCACAGCCGTGCTGATCGCGCCGGTTGCGCTGGCAATGGCCCAGAGGCTGGGGGTCGAACCCTACGCATTCCTGATGACGGTAACCATCGCCGCGTCCATGGCGTTCGCGTCGCCGGTTAACACGCTGGTAATGGGCGTGGGCAACTACCGGTTCGGCGACTATATCAAAGTGGGCTTGCCGATGATCGTCATCGGCGATGATTGTCACGGTGATCACGCTGCCGGTGCTGTGTCCGTTCTGATGTCCAGAGGGCTTCACCCGACTGCGGGTGCCAGGACGGGGGCGTTGTTCTTGGCCTGGACGATCTCGGCCATGACGCTGACCGCAATCTCGGCAGGGGAGCACCCACCGAGGGGCAGGCCGATTGGCCCGTGCAGCCGTGCCAGTTGATCGTCGGCCAGACCCGCCTCGCGCAGCCGCCGGAGGCGTTCGCGGTTGGTGCGGCGGCTGCCCAGTGCGCCCACGTAGCGTGCGTCGCTCCGCAAGGCGATCTGGAGGGCAGGATCGTCGAGTTTGGGGTCGTGCGTCAGCATCACGACATAAGCCGATGCGTCGAGCGCCATTTTGGGCAGCGCTTCCTGCGGCCACTCGCGGACCAACTCATCTGCGTGCGGGAACCGCTCGCGCGTGGCGAACGCGCTGCGCGGATCGACCACGATGGTCTCAAAGCCAACCGTGTTCGCCAGTGAGACCAGCACTTCGGCGATGTGCACCGCCCCGACGATGATCAGACGTGGTATGGGCGGGTACACCTCGATGAATAGAGAGAGGCCTTCTGCCAGATCGAGCGTGCCACCTGTCCCCTGAGCCAGCAGTTCGAGCGCGGTGCCGACGACGTGCTCCGCCTGGCCCGCAAGCTCAAGATCGCCCTCGGTGCTTCCGTCGAACAGCACGATCAACTTGCGGTGCATCTGCTCAGGCGGGCCGTCCAGCACGCTGACCACGGCCAGGGGGTCGTGCGCCTCAAGGTGCTGCCTCAGCGAGTCGTAGATGCCCGCCCACGCAGAGAACGGCTCGACGAACACCTGAATTGTGCCGCCGCAGGCCAGCCCTACCTCCCAGGCATCTTCGTCGGCGACGCCGAAGGTCAGCAGGCAAGGCTCGCCCGACTGCATCACGGTTTTGCTCTCCTCGATCACTGCGCCTTCCACGCAGCCAGCGCTCACCGACCCGGCGATGCCGCCGTCGAGTGTCGTGATCAGTTTCGAGCCGACCGGTCGGGGAGCCGATCCCCAGGTGTTGACAACCGTGGCGACGGCGATCTGCTCGCCACGCCGCCGCCACGTTTCCAGGCTGTCTATCACGTCCTTCATGGGTTTACATTCCCCCTCACCCGACGGGGTTGCGCAGGCGTCCGAGGCGGTCGATCTCCACCTCAACGACATCCCCCGGTTTGAGAAAGACCGGCGGCTCGCGGAAGACGCCGACCCCGTGCGGGGTGCCCGTGCTGATGATGTCGCCCGGCAGAAGTGTGCAGGTCGCGGAGATGAACTCGATCAGGTAGGGGATCGTAAAGATCATCTCGCGGGTGCTGGAGTCCTGGCGTAGCTCGCCGTTTACCCGGCAGCGAACGCCCAGTTCGTGCGGGTCGCCGACCTCGTCGGGCGTCACCAGATACGGCCCCGTAGGGCAGAACGTGTCAAAGGACTTGCCGCGCACCCATTGCTGATCCCCGAACTGCACGTCGCGCGCGCTGATGTCGTTCACGATGGTGTACCCTGCGACACAGTCAAGCGCCTTGGCGGCAGAGACACTTTGCGCCACACGCCCAATCACGACGGCCAGCTCGGCCTCGTAGTCGACCTTCTGGCTGGCCTCCGGCGGCCAGGTGATGGTCTCATCCGGCCCGATCAGCGCCGAGGGGAACTTGGCGAACAGCACAGGGCTTTGGGGTGCCTCCACGTTCTGCTCGCGGCAGTGATCGGCGTAATTCAGGCCAACACAGACGATCTTGCTGGGGTTTGGCACCGGCGGGTTGATCTGCACTTCGGAAAGTGGACGCGTGAACGTATCGGCCTGGATGTCCGCCGCGGCGGATTCGAGCCAAGTGAGCGTCTCGCGTGCTGCCTGCATGGTCGCGTCCCCGGCCTGAAGAAACGCCAGCATGTCTGTAGGAAAGTCGCCCGCCAACGGCCCCGCGCCTTCCTGAGTGTGCCAAAAAGCCACGTGAGCCTGGGCCAGGTCGACCACCGCGTCGCCTGAGACGACCCCCAGGCGGGTTTTTCCTGAGTAGGTATAGGTAACAAGCTTCAAAGTAACTTTTCCTCCTGTCAGAATCGGAGCGTCGTGGTCAGCAATATTTTAACCGTTGTTTCTACGGCTGCCAGGCCGGATAACCGTCACCCACAGAATTGTTCGTCAGCCTGACTACTCCTGCGCCATCAGCATTCATGACGTATATTTCGTCCGTGCCATCGCGGTCGGAGGTAAAAGCAATCCGCGCCCCGTCGGGCGACCAGGCCGGGGTGCCGTCCCAATCCGGGTCCTCGGTCAAATTAGTCTGCTCTGTACCATCGGCATTCATGACATAAATTTCAGGGTTACCGTCGCGGTAGGACTGGAAAGCGATCCACGCTCCGTCGGGTGACCAGGCCGGGGCACCGTCGTACTTGGGATGGCTCGTCAGCCGGGTCTGGTTCGCGCCGTCGGCGTCCATCACATAGATATCCCTGCTGCCGTCACGCTCAGAGACGAAAGCGATTTGTGTCCCATCGGGCGACCAGGCCGGTTCGCCATCGTACGCCGGGCTGTCCGTCAGCCGGGTTTGGTTCGCACCATCGGTGTCTACAATGTAGATGTCCCAGTTGCCCTCGTCGCCACCCACGGGGGCCATGAATGCAATCCGTGTCCCATCCGGCGACCAGGCAGGCCGCTGTCCCGGTAAGTCCGTCAGCCGGGTCTGGTTCGCGCCGTCGGCATCCATGACGTAGATTTGATAGACACAGAATAGCATACAAAGGCCATTTTCAGGGGGTGGGTTGTCACGAAGGGAAGCAAAGGCAATTCGCGTCCCGTCCGGTGACCAGGCCGGTTGGTAGTCGCTAACCTCGTTGTTCGTCAGTCGGGTCTGCCCCGCCCCATCGACATTCATGATATAGATCTCGTGGTTGCAGCTATCCCGGCAATGTTCGGGGTCTGGCTCGTCACGGTCGGAAACGAAGGCAATAAGACCGCCTATCGCAGTGGGGATATCCGTGGTCGTCGCCGTATCGGTTGGCGTGGTGGACTTCGTGGTGGGGGCGTTTCGGTCAGCGGAAGCCTCGCCGGGGGCCATGGTCTCTCCTGCGCCCGGTGCACAGCCGACAAGGACGAGTAAAACTGTTGCCAGAACGGCAAGGTCCACTTTGTACACGTCCCTTCCCGCTCCCCTCCGCACGGGTACATATCCGTTTATATAGAGGACGCTGGCACCGGGCGGGTTGTTCCCTGAATGTCCATTTTCGTGGGCCGCTCGTGTCATGAGGCCACGCTGTTCAATTGAGCCAACCAGCTCAGGACAGGCTCGCCGCGCTCGTCCAGGTAAGTGCTGGCTGCCTGGTAGTAGGCGTTCAGGTAGCGATGCAGCAGGTCAGCCGGGATCTGATAGTTAATAAGCAGTCCCTCAACCCAGGCGATCTCGTCTCCCAACAGGCTGATATCGCCAAGACTCAGGGCAGCCATCACGTCGCGGGCGATGTGCTCGTTGGCAGTTGACAGGTGCTGGTAGGATATGCCAGCCTGCCGCATGGCCTCAGAAACGTGAGCCTCGATCAGGGGCAGAAGCTCGCGGTAATGACTCAGCGCTCCCAGGTCTGACTCCGGGATCGCCTCAACGGGCGGCGTCAGGTGCAGTGCGGCCATGATCTTCTCAACGGTCTGAGGCACTGTCTCCAGACGCTCACCCAGAAAGTGCCCCGGAATGCGGGCACGCAGTTCAGGGCGTGAGTTGAACGCTGCCCCACCAAAGGCCAGCGGGACGTGCCGCTGCTGCAACAGGTAGGCCATTTCCAGAAGGGTGGCGGCTGTGTGTAACAATTGTGCTGACAGGATCACCAGCCGTGGCTTCGCCTTCGCCAGTGCCTCCTCGAGGCGTGCCAGCGGCACGTTGGCCCCCAGGTGCAGCACATCCCACCCCTGCCGCCGCAGCAGAAACGTAATCAAAAGCAGGCTGAAGGTGTGTTCTTCCTGAGGTGGGCAGGCAGTCAGGATGCGGCCCGAACGCGTGGGCGCAGGCGCAGCGGCGATCAACGCCTCCAGCCGACGAATGGCCAGCACCGAAGCGAAGTGCTCCTGCTGTACGGAGACTTCGCCCTGGTACCATCCATCCCCGATTTGGGCCAGCCCCTCGCGGAGCACCTCAAGGCAGACCACTTCAGGGGGATACAGAGCAAACGCCTGAGTAAGGACCTGCTCCGCGCGCTGCTCGTCGAAGTCCAGGCAGGCGGACAGCCACGCCTCGCGCATCTCGGTGACAGTCCCACCCACAGGGGCGGGGACGAAGCCGGGCGCGGCTTCGGGCACTGCCACGGCGGCCAGTGGGTCCTGTCCCTCGGCTTCGAGCCTGTTCCACAGGTCGACGGCCTTACTGATGCTGAGACCTTCCTCCTGGCGTGCCACCAGCCACTTGAGGATCTCGATATCGTGCTGGGAGTAGAGGCGGTGCCCGCCGGAGCTGCGCTGCGGCCTGGGTAGACCGTACCGGCGTTCCCAGGCTCGCAGGGTGTCGGGCTTGAGGCCGGTTTCCTTAACAACTGCTTTAAGGTTAAAAGTGGGTGCTTGATCGTCAATATACATGGTTCTTGTAACTACTAACTCGCCCGGAGAACAAATCTCAACGTCAGCTTATCATGAATCTGGACAGAAAACAACAGTAAGCTTTGCAAAACCTAAACAAGATACGCCTGTAGGGTTTCTAGGAAACATTGGGACGGGGAAGCATTCCCCATCTGCGCTCTCGCCGAAGCAAAGCGGCGTGCCAGACGAGTTGTCCACCAGCCCCAGGTGACTACAATGAGCACAGTATCCCAAATGGCACATACCAGGGAGGCGATAGATGGCGGGATCTGACGGCCACAAGGCAGATGAAGCGAGCCGGAGCGGAGAGAGCACCGAGGAGGCGATTGTCATCCGCGCGGACAACACTGCAGACGGTATCCGCCGGGAATACCAATGGCTGGAGCGAACCTTCGGGGCACGCGGTGTGGACTGGCAGTTGGTCGTGCAGATGCTGCTCCACGACGCAGATCGCTACTACGATATGCTGCGTATACGGCTCGCCGACGGCACCGAGAAAGAGATCTACTTCGATATCACGAAGTTCTTTGGAAAACTTTAAGGAATCCCCCGCCTGGCTGCTCTACCGAGGAAAGATCTGATGCGCATAGAAGTCCGTCCGGTTGCATCCCGCCGCGAGCAACGCCTGCTCCTGACCTTCCCCTGGCGGATCTACAAAGAAGACCCGCTGTGGGTTCCACCGCTGCTGCCCCAGCGAGCCAGCCGCTTCGACCCGGCCCGAAACCCGCTCATATCGAGCGGCGTCGTGCAGCCCTTCATCGCCTGGCGGGGAGGTGAGCCGGTCGGCACGGTTGCGCTGGCGGTCGATGAGGAGCGTAACACAAGCTGGAATGAGAGCAACGCGATCTTCGGGTTCTTCGAGTGCGTGCAGGATTACTCCGTGGCCGAAGCGCTCCTCGACGCGGCGGTTGCCTGGACACGCAAACAGGGGAAATCCCGCCTGTGGGGCCCCTGGCAACTTGACTACGAAGACAGTCACGGCTTCCTGATCAAGGGCTGGGAGCGCAGGCCGGTGGTGATGTGCGGCCACAATCCTCCTTACTATCCTGAGTTCGTCGAGCGTTACGGCATGCGAAAGGCCCGCCGCGACAGCCTAGCGTTCGCCTACGATATGCTGGGCGATCGCTCACGGGCTGTGCCGGAAAAGATCGGCCGTGTTGTCGAGAAACTGCGGGAGCGCACCCGCGTGACCGTGCGTCAGGCCGACCCTGGCCGCTGGGACGAGGAGATCGAGCTGGCTGCCGACGTGTTGAACCGGGGCCTAGCCGTGTTGGACGAGCGCGGATTCTGGTCGGCCGAGCGCATGAGAACACACGCCCAGGCCCTACGCCCGATACTTGACCCGGCGATGGCCCTGATCGCCGAGGTCGCGGGGCGGGCGGTGGGCTGGATATTCGGGCTTCCCGACCTGAACGAGGCCATCGCTGCCACAAACGGCCTGCGCTACCCCTGGAACGTGCCACAGTTCTGGCTTGCCTTACGCCGCCGCCCTACCTGCGTCAGCATGAAGAGCATCGCGGTGGATCCCCGGTACTGGAACCTGGGCGTCGATGCCCTCCTGGCCCATCAGTTTGTCACTAACGCCGCTGAACGGGGGTATCAGTGGGCCGACCTATCGCTGACTGGGGAGGACAACCCGATGACCCCACGTCTGGCAACGCGCGCAGGCGCAGTTGAGTATAAGCGCTATCGCATTTATGAGCTGGCTGGCTGGGCGTAAGATGTCGGCCAAATCCGGCAAATATGAACGCGCAAAATTGCTGGCCGGTCGGCTTTGTGTTAGAATCACTGCAATATGGAGGCAGGGCGGGTGTGTTTTTCGTCGTGTGTAACCGGCGATTAATCACCCAACCCTCATGGCTGAGGCTATCCCTCTGCGTCACTCCCAAGTAAACCGGCATGGAGCCTTGCGTACCGGTGAGCATTGCCGGGTGCCAGTACCGGGCGAGTAGAGCAGGAGATGTGTTCGCTTTCTTTATTCGGAGGGATAATCGGTTTAGACGTCTGGAATCTCGATGAGCTTTGAGCTTTTCGTACGCCTGATTGGGATGCTGGTCTTATCTTTCGTCGGCCTGAAGCTGGGCGTACGCCTGTCTGTTTGGGCCGGTGACCCACCGGAAATCTGGGCGCTGGTCGTCTCGTTGATCGGTGCGCTATTTGGCTTAATTCTGGCACCGCACTTCACGACACGTCCGGTGCGGGCGCTACGCAATCATCTCAGTCAACTACCCGCGCAACAACTGGTGGCCGGGGTGGTGGGCCTGACTGTCGGTTTGATCGTTGCCGCACTGGTCTCGTTCCCCCTGTCGGTGCTGCCCAAGCCGTACAGTTCGCTTCTTCCCGTTCTGGCAGCAATCGTCTTTGGCTACTTTGGGACCGCCGTTCTGTCGATGCGTCGGCGGGATGTGTTTGAGTTGTTCCGCGGCAAGATCCCCAGCCTGAGCCTGGGCGGCTTGGATGACGATGGCCTCCCCCCCACCCGTCAAATTTTACTCGACACCAGTGTGATCATTGACGGGCGTATCGCCGATGTGGGTCAGACAGGTTTCATCATGGGGACAATGCTTGTGCCGCGCTTTGTGCTCAACGAGCTTCAGCACATCGCCGACTCGCCCGACCCGGTGCGCCGCAATCGGGGCCGCCGAGGGCTGGAGATCCTTAATCGCCTGCAGAAGGAATCACTCACTCCGGTGCATATCACCGACATGGATGTCGAAGAGGTTAATGAGGTCGACGAGAAACTGATCTTACTTGCCAAGCGGTTGCCCTGTGCCATCGTGACTAACGATTTCAACCTGAACCGCGTCGCCGAACTCCAGGGCGTGCTGGTGCTGAACATCAACGACTTGGCTAATGCAGTCAAGACCGTGTACCTACCCGGCGAAGAGGTGGAGATCCGGATCATCCAGGAAGGCAAGGAGTTGGGTCAGGGCGTCGGGTATCTTGAGGACGGTACGATGGTGGTCGTTGAAGGCGGTCGCCGCTACATCAGGCAGACGATCCCGACCATCGTCACCAAGGTGTTGCAGACATCCGCCGGGCGGATGATATTCGCACGACCTAAAGACACAAAGTAAACGATAGAACACCCTCGGACGCGGGTGCCCCCCGTTACTCGATCAGGACTTAACTCTGCGGGGCCTGACGGCTCCGGCCATATGCCCCCTCAGCGCGCGCCACCGGCGGGCGCTCTGTTTTGCGGAAACCAGTGGTTTGTGGTGCTTTTGTTGCGCAAGGTATAATAATTGACTGTAGATATTCGAGAGCGTCAGCCCTAAGCCGCGCAATGAGGGGCTTCTGGCTGTCTGTTTCGTGGGCCTGTACCCCCATCTCGTGCAATGTGTAGTCCGGCACGCCAGTGCCCTGACTACATACGCTATAACAACCAGTCCGTGTTTGCCTCGTCGGGAGGTTGCATAACCTGATGGAAATTTTTACCCGTACCGAATTTGAGGTGGCGGCGGCTGCCATCCGTGACCGGACCCGGCGCCAGTCGCGGGTCGGCATTGTGTTAGGCTCAGGTCTGGGTGGTCTGGCCGACGCAGTTGAAGATGCTGACGTGATCCCGTACGAGCAGATCCCGGAGTGGCCCCGCTCGACCGTGGCTGGACACGAGGGGCGGCTGCACATTGGGAATCTGGAGGGACAGCCCGTGTTCGTGATGCGCGGACGGGCGCACTATTATGAAGGGTATCCGATCTCGCAGGTGACGCTCCCCATCCGCGTCATGCAGGTGATGGGCCTGGAGATGATCTTCCTGACCAACGCTGCCGGTGGGCTGAACACCGATTTTGAGCCGGGCGATGTCATGTTGCTGAGCGACCACATCAACTTCCCCGGCATGACCGGAGCCAATCCCCTGCGTGGCCCCAACGACGAGTCGCTCGGCACACGCTTCCCGGACATGGGTCAGGCCTATGACCCTGAGTTGCGCCGCCTCGCGCGGGAGGCAGCTAAAGAGGCAGGCATTGCTTTGCGCCAAGGGGTCTACGCCTGTGTGTCGGGGCCGTCCTTTGAAACGCCCGCCGAGATCCGGTTTCTCAGAACGATTGGCGCGGACGCCATCGGCATGTCAACTGCGCCGGAGGCAGTCGTCGCGCGGCACGGGGGATTGCGAGTCTTGGGACTGTCGGGCATCACTAACATCGCCATCGACGAACAAGACAGTGAGCACCAGGCCTCACACGAAGAAGTTCTCGAAGCGGGAAAGCTCATTGCGCCCCGCATGGAGGCGATACTACGCGGTGTGCTTCGCAGGCTACCGCCCGCTGGCTGATAGTCGGTCTCACGTTTGCCCTCCCGGCGTTCATGAAGATCCTGGTAAAGTTTATCGCACGTATCGCGATTATCCTGTACGCACTTGCCGCCACCGGCATTTTCTTCTCGGTCCGGGGGCTGGTTCAATCACGCCGGGCGCGGCGCGTGGCCGTTTTCGGTCTGGAACGAGAGGCTGCACAGCAAACCCGCCGTCACTCTCTGAACACCATCCTTCTTATGCTGCTGCTTGCCAGCGCGGTCTACATTATTACTAACATCGTGGCCCCTAACCTGGAAGAGGAGGTTGCAGTGGTTGCGCCGACCGCCACGCCGATTGTCTTTGTCACCCAGGAACCTACGGCAACGCAGCCCCTGCTGCTTTACCCCACCATCACGCCGACCCCAGGGCTAGGCCCCGCCGAGGCCCCCGAAGCCGAGATGCCATCTGAAGAGGAGGAGATCAACGCGTGTGAGATCATCGGCTCGAACATCCAGGAGCCAACACCTGACCAGACCGTCTCCGGACAGGTGATCGTCCAGGGCCAAGCCAATATTCTGGACTTCGCGCAGTACAAATTTGAGATCAAGGGGCCTGGGACGGGCGATCAGTGGGTTGTGGTCGGGACTTTCACCAGCCCGGTGCCTGACGGCTTCCTGGGGACGTGGGATAGCACCTCACTCCAGCCGGGCAGCTACGTCCTGCGCCTGGTGGTCAGCCGCCAGGACGGATCCTATCCGACCCCTTGCGAGGTGTCCATCAACATCGTTGCTGGCGGCGCGGGTGGGTCGGAGACATCCCCCTGATCAGCGAAGAGTGGATAGATGCGCCGTTTCCTTAAGAACGCAACCGGCCACCGTGCTGCGGCAGCCATCCTGCTGCTATACCTGCTCCTGGCGACCGTCTACAACCTGACCAACCCTCTCTTCGAATCCCCTGACGAACTGCTGCACTACGGTTTCATCCGCTACCTGCACCAGGAACGCCGCCTGCCCGTCGTCGATCTGGACGGCCCGCTGACCGAATACCACCAGCCCCCGCTCTATTACGTTCTCACCGCGCTGGTGACCGCCCCGCTGCCCGACGGCGAGTTGGAGACCCACACACTGATCAACCCCTTCTGGGGCTACGAGATCGGCGCGGTGGGCGACGACAACAAGAACCAGTACCTTCACGGCCCTGAGCAGCGCTTCCCCTTCGACGCCACGACGTGGGCCGTCCACCTGACGCGCGCCCTCTCAACCGTTTTTGGCTGCGGAGTTCTGGTGCTGGTCTACCTGCTCGCGCTGCGATTCGTCCCCCAACCCCTCGCTACCGCCAGTACGGCGATTGTCGCTTTCACGCCCAACTTTTTGCTGACGAGCGGCTCTATCACCAACGACTCACTGGTCATCCTGCTGAGCACGGCGAGCGGCCTGCTGATCGTCGATCTGGCGGCGAAGCGGGAGCCGCCGTCGTTGGCCTACCTCGTAAGCCTGGCCGCGTTGCTCGGGCTGGGCATGCTGACCAAGCTCAGTGCGTGGCCGCTGCTTCCCCTGTCCGCGCTGGCGGTCACGCTGCTTGCCCTGCGGCTGAAGTCCTGGCGAGTCTTTTTCGTGTCCGGGGCGATCCTGCTGGCCGGGGTGGGGCTGCTCGGTGGGTGGTGGGCGCTGCGCAATCTGCGACTGTACGGCGACCTGACCGGCCTGTCAAGCATGTGGGCCGTGTGGGGCGTCCGCGAGCCGTTGACCCTGTCCACTTACTTGGTTGAGCTGCGCTACTTCCGCACCACCTTCTGGGCCAACTTCGGGTACGGCAACGTGCCGGTGGCCGGGTGGGTATACACGCTGCTGGACATGGCCGTCGTCGGTGGGGCTGTCGGGCTGCTGGTGGCGCTTATCACCCGCCGGGAAGATGCCCGACGAAATCCCGGCCTTCGCAATCAGATCATCGTCCTGGCAGTCTGGGCGGCACTGACATTTGGTGCGTTGGTCTGGTACCTGCAACGCACGCAAGCCGTGACCGGGCGTCAGCTCTACCCGGTCCTGCCTATCATCGCACTGGGGCTGGTCGTGGGATGGAGCACCTTTGTACCCGGCAGGTGGCACAACCATCTGGCGGCTGCCATTGCTGCCCTGATGCTCGCCTTCGCCGTCGGCGCGTGGCTGATTGCCCTTGTCCCCGCTTACCGCCCCTCACCGCGTTTGCAAGCCGAGCAGGCCGATCAGGCCATCGCCAATCGCCTGGACTGGCAACTGGGCGAAACTGCCACGCTGCTGGGATACACTCCCTCCCAGGAGATCGTCACCCCCGGCGGGGAGGTCACCATCACCCTCTACTGGCAGCCGTCTGGCACGCCGGATCGGAATTACACCGTCTTCCTTCACCTCTTTGGGGTGAATAACGCCCTGGTCGGGGGCCGGGACACGTACCCCGGTTTGGGCAACGACCCGACCCTCTACTGGCGGCCCGGCGAGATCATCGAGGACGCGATCCCCGTCCGGGTCGCGCCGGACGCCGAGGGGCCTGTTTTGCTCGACATTGAGGTAGGGCTTTACGATCTGGAGACGGGTGAGCGGCTGCCCGTGCATGACCCGGCGGGCAACGTCGTCGGGTATCCGGTTATCGGGCACATCAAGTTGGAGGGGGAGGGGCAGGCCGGGGTTGTGCCCACCCACCCGCTCGACATCACCTTCAAAGATGGGTTGACACTGAGCGGCTACGATCTATCCACGACGACGCCCCAACCGGGCGAGCCGCTCACTGTGACGCTTTACTGGGCGCCGTCCGGCCCGCTGGCAGCGGACTACACTGTATTTGCCCATCTGGTCAATGACGCGGGAAGCATTGTCGCCCAGGGTGACGGGCCGCCCTGCGGCGGGCGCTACCCGACTACCGCCTGGGCGGCGGGAGAGCATCTGGCAGATGCCCACGTGATCTACCTTCCTCCCGATGCCCCGCCGGGCACCTATCACCTGCTGGTCGGGCTTTACGACGCCCAGGGCGGCGCACGGTTGCCCCTGGTGGCGGGCGACGATCACGTTCCCCTGGAAGAGGCTATTCGCATTCCGTAGCGGCGAGGTTATCCATCACCCCCGCGCGCCTGCCGGTAGTCGCCAGGGGTGTCTATGTCCCGGATGACGGTGTTCGTATCCACGACCATGTGATAGATCTCGTGCTGATTCGCCTGGAGGACGTTACGCGGGGCTGCGTCCGGCGGCAAATCGATGATCGCCTGCCAGAAAGCCCGATCGATCAGCACCGGATGCCCTCGTTGGCCCTGATAGCTGGGTGCGATGATGCGTCCCCGCCCCTGGTGGTAGGCTTGCAGCACGCCCCCGATCACGTCCTGCTTGGTCATCGGCTGGTCGCCCAGGACGACCAGACAGGCGTCGCTCGTGTGCCAGATCGCCCTCAGCCCGACCTGGAGCGACGAGACCATTTCCTCCGGGGCGTAGTTCGGGTTGTGGATCACCCGCACCGGCAGATCGGCGACCTGCTCCTGTATCGCCTCCATCCACTGCCCGGCGACGAGGGTCACTTCGTACAGGTCACAGGCTGAAACCTGCTCACAGACCTGCCGGATGATCGTCCTGCCGCCCCAATCCATCAGCAGCTTCGACTCTCCCATTCGCCGCGACTCCCCGGCGGCGAGGATCACCGCGCCCACCCGCCGCCGCGCTTCCCAGATGGGATTGTCTTCCTCCACCGCGCCGATCAGCACACGCTCGATGTTGGCGTCGGTGAGAAGGTATCCTGCCACCTCGCGCGCCAACGGCAGCGTCTCCGGCGTGACCTTGTTCAGCAGGGGGATGATCCGCGCCCCCGGTGGAACGCGCTTCAAGCCAAACTGGGGGTGCATCAACACGGCGGCCATCAACTGCGTCGTGACCGGGCTGCCGAGCGGATGCCCAATCAGGCTGTGGATCACCTCCGCCCCGTAGATCGTATCCTCGCCGAGCGGCTGCCCCAGCGCGTCGATGCCCGCCACCAGCACCACAATGGTCGCCGAAGCAGGCATGGCCGGTTCGTGGGGGAGAGGGGCCTTCATCGGCAGGCGGCGGGAACCGTCGGCCTCGACCAGCAGAACGTCCAAATACGACGCCGGGGCGAGATTCTCATCCAGCCACGAGGGACGCACCCCGCGAACCCTATTGTCCGGTTCCAACTTGGCGAAGACAAAAACGTGGCGATGCTGCTCGATCTGCTCAGGCAGTGACGCAGGCAGACGCATCCCATGCCCGAAGCCAACCCGCTGCGGTGCGTGGTGCAGATCACCCTGCGGGACGCGCGTGGTTGTGGTAGTGACCACGCGCCAGCCCTCGCGCATGAGTTCACCGGCCAGCCGGAACATGGCGCGCGTCTTACCACCCGCGCCCACAAAGGCGACGACATCTCCCTGCCTGACTACCAACGCCTGTGCCAAATTCATGGGTTTTGTCCAGGGGGGAATACCTAATCACCCAGTCCGGCGGCGCGCAGCCGCAAAGCGAGCCGCTCCGGGGTGACCGGCAGGTCGTCGAACCAGATGCCGGTCGCATCGTGGAGCGCCGCCACAAGCGCAGGCGCAAGCGGCAGGAACGGCATCTCGCCCATGCCTCGCGCACCCCAGGGGCCGGTGGGATCGGCGTATTCGAGGATCACCGGCCTGACGCTGTCGGGCACGTCGAGCACGGTTGGGATCAGGTAGGTGCTCAGATGCTGTGTCTGCACGTGTCCCTCGTGCATCCGGAAGTCCTCCATGATGGCGTAGCCCTGCGCCTGCACAATCGCCCCTTCGATCTGCCCCTCGACCAGCCTGGGGTTAATGGCCCGCCCGACATCGTTGGCACATACCACGTTCAGGATGTGAATGAAACCGGTCTCCAGATCCACTTCCAACTCGACCGCCTCGGCGACGTAACCGTAGGCGAAGTTCGGCTTGCACTGACCCGTCTCCGGGTCGTACATGGATGTTTTTGGGGCGTGATAGGTGTACGCTCCAACGGCAGGGCGCTCCTCGTTCTGCCACGCCTGGAGCGCCGCCTCTGCCGCCCCCCGGATCGCGTTCCCGGACATAAACGTCATGCGCGAAGCCGACACGCTACCTGAGTTGCCCGTGTAGGCGGTGTCGGAAACGACCAGGTTGACCTTCTCCAGCGGCACACCAACCGCCTCGGCGGCCATCTGGGTCATGGCAGTGTGGGTTCCCTGCCCGACATCGGCTGCAGCGTGGCGCAGCACAACCTGCTCGATCTCGCTCTCGCCGTGCAGCTCGATGATCGCGTCGCACTGCTCCGGCGCGCCGTAGCTGAAACCCACGTTCTTGAAGGCCGCCGCGATACCGATCCCGCGCCGACTGGTCGGCTCGGGCGGCTCCGGCGCGGCAGTGCGTTTCCACGCCTGACCGTCGTGCTCCCACCAACCGCTTTGGCGGGCGCATTCTTCGACGACCTCCACAATCGTGACCCCCTCCGGCAGCGGCGTGCCGACGGTCATCAGATCGCCTTCGCGCAGTAGGTTCCTCATGCGTATCTCGACCGGGTCGATGTCCAGCGCCTCGGCCAGTTTGTTCATCTGGCCTTCCGCCGCGAGGGCACCCTGCGGCCCGCCGAACCCCCGGAAGGCCCCGGCTGGCAGGTTGTTGGTGTAGATGGCGTAGGTATCAACGTGGGCGTTGGGGATCACGTAGGGGCCGGTGCACATCAGGTGGGCGTTGCCCAGCACCTTGGTCGAGGTGTAAGCGTAGGCTCCCGCGTCGCCAACGACCGTTATCTCGACGGCGACGACCTTACCCTCACGCGTGGCTCCCCACTTCGCCTTGATCGTGACCGGGTGGCGCTTATGGTGGCCCTTGATCGACTCCTCGCGGCTCCAGAGGATGCGGACCGGGCGTTGCAGCTTCCAGGTAGCCAATGCCAGCACGATCTGGACCGACATGTCCTCGCGCCCGCCAAATGCCCCGCCGATGGCCGGGTAGACCACCCGCACCTGCTCCGGCGGCAGGCCGAGCGCGTGGTAGATCTGCTCCTGATCCTCGTGCGTCCATTGCCCCGCCACCTCGACCGTAACACGTCCCTCTTCGTCAATGTAGGCCAGCCCGGCCTCCGGCTGGAGATATGCATGCTCCTGCCAGGAGGTGGTGTACGTTCCCTCGACGACGACATCGGCTGCTTTCCAACCGGCGTCCATGTCACCTTTGCGGATGCGGTAGTGAGTGACGACGTTGTTGTGTGCGTCGGGATGCAACTGGGGCGCGCCTTCTTCCATCGCCTCGAAGGGGTCGAAGACCGCCGGCAAATCCTCGTACTCAACCTGGATCAGGTCGCAGGCGGCGGCAGCAGCCTCTTCCGTCTCCGCGACGACCAGCGCTACCTGGTCCATCGTGGTGCGCACGATGTCCGCGCCAGGCTTATCGCTGCCCGGCCCGCACAGGACCGGCTGGTCGGGCATGATCAGGCCATACTCGTTGACCGGCACGTCCTGGGCGGTGAACACTGCCACCACGCCGGGATAGGCTGCTGCCTGGCCGGTGTCTATCGAGAGGATGCGCGCATGCACCCGCTCGGAGAAGAGCACTTTCATGTGCAGCATGCCTTCCATGCTCAGGTCGCCGGGGAACAATGTTTCGCCGGTGACCTTCCCAACGGCATCCACTCGCTGTACGTTCTTGCCGACGATTCTGGTCGTCATACGTTACTGCTCCTGGCTATGATGATTCTCCCTGGTAGCGAATCCATTCAGTCTCCTGGGCGATGATGCGCCGCAAGATCGCGACTGCTGCCGCGTAAGTCGGGTCCATCCCCCGGTAGGAGAGGCTGCCCGCGCCCAGGTTTCGCCCCTTGCCGAGTGGCTTATCCGAGGCGTAGTGAATGATGCCCACATCGAAGGTCTGTGCCGGGTAGAGCGACACGATCTCGTTGTAGGGGTGCCGCTTGGGCCGTATCAACTCGTACACAGCCGATAGGAAAGGCCCGGCCTCCATCTCGATATCGGTGTATCCCTCACGGTAGAAGACGCTCATGTAGCGCGCGTTTTGAAGATAGGTTCCGCGTACAGAAACAGACTTCTGGTTGTCCAGCACGGTCCCATAGGCGAGGTAGGGGGCTACGTCGGCAGCCGAAAAGCAGTTGTGAAGCAGGTAGGTACTCGTCGAATGCTCGTCGTGCACGACGGTCGGGATCATCACGTCGCCGACACGCCCATTGAGCGTGGCTGCCTTTCCCATGAGATACAGCCCGGCCAACTGCCCGACGTTCTCGGAGACCCTGGTTAGGATCTCGTAGGCTGCCGTGCCCAGCGGGTAATCGATATTGAAGATCAGCGCGCTGCTCTGCTCCAGCAGGTCGACCCCATCCCGGCACAGACGCGGGTCGAGCCAGTCCGGCCTGACCCTGCCGACCTCGATCACCTGCGCGTCCAGGTCGAAGCCGTGCTCGCTGGAGACGCGGTGAATGCCGAGTGTGCGCTCCGCCTCCGCCCGTTCCGTGCGGATTTCCGTTTCCCTGTCCTGCATGTACTTTTTGAGCGTGTAGTAGAAGAAGTTTTCGCGGCTGCTGGGGACGGAATCTGTCTCGATGTACCTGTATTCGGTCAGCAACTCATCGTGCCCGGCCTCCTCGATGTACGCCAGCAGCGTGCCGCGCTGGCGCAGGGCATAACCCGACCACAGATTAACCAGGCTGTGTGTGTTGCTGCTGACGAAGTAGACCCGCCGGTTTTCGTAGTCGATGTCGGGTGTATTGGCCCGCACGTGCAGCCACCAGTGCCGGGTTGCCTTGCGGTAATCCGTCAGCGAACCGGCCAGCAGGCGCAGCGCGAAGCGCTTGGGTTCTTCTGACATAGCACGCAGGGTGAGCACGGTTTCCTCTCCCCAGGCGGCGTGCAGCCGCTCGAAATCATCCAGGCTGATCCCCAGCGCCGCCGCCAGCGTGGCCTGCTCGTCCTCCGTCAGCGTGCGGTGATCCCCTAACTGGTCCAGAAAGGTGCGTGCCTGCGCACTCGAAAGGATGCGGTGCAGCTTGTTCCACTCGATCTGGTAGGCTGTCAGCATCGGGATGATGTCGTCGATATCGGAGCGGCTGGCGATGTAGAGCGCCAGTGTCTCTTCACCGTCGAAGTACGAGCGACGCCGCCGCGCCTGTGCCGACACTTCCTGCCAGGTCTCAACAGGGTATCCCCAGCGCTCGAAGACTGCGCTGCGCTGCCCCAGGAGCACCAGTCTGGTCACTGTAATACACGGTGGGAGCCGCAGCGACGAGTAGATCAGCGCCGAGACGTCGGGAGCAGGCTCGTCGGCATCGGTGTGCAGCAGCGAGTCCATCCCGATGTGAGACTCGGTGAGAGTCTCTATCGCGATCTCACCTGTGCTTCGCAGTAGCGAATAATAGGTGCGGATGTATAACTCGATTGCGTCGCTGTCGGTGCGCGGGACTGTGCGTTCCATATGATCAACCCGGTGACGCTATCAGCGCCGGCTCTTCTTCTTTTTCTTCTGCTTCTCGGTTCGCAAATCTGCCAGGCGCACGTCCAACTCATTCTCGCCGGACGGCTTCATAATAAGGGACAAAGGGATCATCAGGATCACAAAGAAGATCAGGAAAAAGGCCGCCGTCACCACCAGCCGTTGCGTGATCAGCGACCAGTTCTTGGGGAATGCGATGGGGAAGACGGTCAGCCCCACCCCGCCGAGCTTTAGATCGGTCGTCGCCATCCACTCGATGATAGAGGGTGATGCCAGGTACGCCAGCACCCCCAGGACGACTATCACCACAAACCCGATAAAGGGCAGCATCGGGTTACGTGCCTCTTCCTTGTACTCAGGTTCCAGGTGGCTCATGCGATTGTCTACCTTTCCTGGGCCAGTTCTGCGGCCCGCTCAAAAGCGCTCACGATCTTGTAGTAGCCGGTACAGCGGCACAGGTTGCCGGTGATGCTCTGCTGAATCTCCCGGCGGGTGGGCGCGCGGCGTTCCTCAAGCAGCTTGGCACCCGCCATCAAGAAGCCCGGCGTGCAGTACCCGCACTGTACAGCCCCCTCCTCAACAAACGCCTGCTGGATCGGGTGCAGCCGCCCGTTCTCGGCCAGGCCCTCAACCGTCACGATCCTGGCCTGGTGGGCGCGCGGTGCTGCGACCATGCAGGACATCACCGCCACGCCGTCCAGGAAGACGGTGCAGGCCCCGCATTCGCCCTCGGCGCAACCCTCTTTAGTGCCCGTCAGCCAAGCATCCTCGCGCAGCATGCGCAGCAGCGTCTTGTGATTGGCTCCCCGGATGGTCACGTCCTGGCCGTTGATCGTCGTCTCGATTGGCTCTTCGTCGCCGTGCCGGAGGCCCTCCGCCAGCCCCTCCTTGACGAGTCCCTTCCCCGGCCCCCACAGCATGACAGGGTTATCCGGGTGCCCGACGCGCTCTGTGCCATCTGTCAGGGCCGTCAGTGCGCGGCGAACCAGTACTTTGACCATCTCTCGACGGTAGCCCGCCGAGCCGCGCACGTCGTCAATGGGTCGGGCCTCCTGCGATGCCCGCTCTGCCGCCTTCCGGATCACCTCTGGCGTGAGCGGCTTCCCGGTCAGCGCTTCCTCCGCCTCCGGCGACCGGATGATCGTCGGGGCAACGCTGCCCTGCGTGATGCGCGCCTCGGCAACCGTGTCCCCGTCGAAGCGCAGGACGGCGGCCACGTTCACCACCGAGATCGCCTGGGCGCGCCGCAGGCCCAGCTTGAGGAAGGTGCCCCGCCAGCTCTCCGCGTCGAGGGGCGGGAAGCTGATGTCGGTCAGCAGTTCGTCCGGCTGCATGACGGTTTTCCGCACGCCGGTGTAGAAGTCCTCAAGCGGCACGACCCGCTCCCCCGACGCCGACCGCAGCGTGACCCGCGCACCCAGCGCCCACAGGGGGGTGATGGTGTCGTTGGCGGGTGAGGCCGTGATCAGGTTGCCGGCTACCGTCCCCCGGTTGCGGATCTGCGGCGAGCCGACCTTCCACGACGCCTGCGCCAGTGGGAAAGCTTGCTCGATGATCAGAGATGAGCCAGCAATGTGGTTATGCGTCACCAGCGGGCCGATGTGGATCAACCCATCACTCCCCGGCGCGATCGTATCCAGGCCGGGGATGCGGGTGATGTCGATCAGGACACTCACGTCGGGGCGCAGGCCCCGTTCAAGCTCGATGATAATGTCTGTGCCACCGGCGATCACCCGCGCCTGCTCTTGGTGTTCCGCCACCAGCGCGAGCGCTTCGTCAAGTGTCGCCGGGGTGAAGTATGTCTGCCACATGAAGTTGATCGTATCCTTTCGTGCCGGTGATTGACTGGTGACTATCCGGGCCAACGATCACCTCTGGGTGAGCGGCCCCTTATTGCCGTAAAAGTTATCAACCTTTGGCCCCTGCTGGCCTGCTGCCTCTATCGCCTCACGGAGTGCGCTCTCCTCGGCAGGGACGCCCTCGACCACACCTGTTCCCTCCATGTGGAAGGAAGCCGGGTTTGTCGAATCCAGCGTCAAAATCCAGTATTTACGCTCTCCCTGGGAGAGCCTGCCACGGTCGTCAAAAACCGATGGCTTACTGGTATGCGAGAGCGCCCACGTCAGCCTCCTGCCCTGCCGGACAGGCCCCTCAATCAGATGGCGCTTGATGACGCACGGCTTGCGGAGCAGGCTGTACCGGATCTTCGCGGGTGGCCACATCCTTTCCCCAAGCTCGTCAAGCAGGGATCTGACAACAGGCGACCACCTTTCGGCCAATGCCCTCAACTCCGGCTCACGAATTCGCCCCATTGTCTCGCCGCCCACCCCCTCCGATCAGCCGCCGCCAGATTAATTATAGCATCAGAATCAGCCGCTGTTTTCGTCCTGAGTCTACGCCGTCTACGGCCCGGATTCAACCTCCAGGCCCTCGACGGGCAGTACTACCGCGTCGAGGCTGTCGCCTGTCAGCAGGCGCTCAAAGGTGACGGGGTCATACAGCCCCACTTGAATCCTGATCGGCCCGGCATACGGCTCCCCAAACGTCATCGGGTGCTCGTCGATCAGATACTCACCTTGCAGCCAGCCGCCGGTGGGCCGGGCTCCGTAAACCGGCACGCCGTCGTGCTGCCCGACCAGGCGGCCATCCGCACTCAGGATGTGCGTGAACACGACGTAATTCTTGCCCGGCTCACCGTCGACCAACGCCTGCCAGTACAGCGTCAGCACGAGCACGCTCTCGCCGGTGAGTGGGTCGGGTACGTCCAGCCGGTAGCCCAGCAGCCGGATCGCGTCGCCGAAGGTTGTCTCGTGCGGCGTTTCGACGACCGGTCGCTCTGTGATCCGCTCGAAGCCCAGGATCTCAACCTGCCCCAGCGTGACCCGCTCGTCACCGACCCACAGCACCAGGTCAGCCGGCCCCGATTCCGCCTCCCCGCTTACCTGGAGCGCGCGCAGGTCAAGCCAGGGTGTGCCTGTCGGCACGTCGGCAGGCTGACGCCCCTGCAAGGGTGGGCCGTCGTCCTCTGCCAGGATAGCGCCATCCTGCACCAGTTGCAGCCGGGTTCCCGCCTTCACCACCCGGTACGGCTCCGCCAGCCAGCTCAGCGCAACGCCGAGCCTCCCTCCCGGTGTGGTTGTGGGCCAGTCGGTGGCGTAGGCCGACAGATACCCGGACTCCACGCGGGTCAGGGCGAACGGGGGTGGGTCATCGTATACCCACCGTCGCGGCGACGAGCCGATGCGCACCTGCCCCAGCACAGCCTGCTGCCCGATGGGCGCGCCGTTGGCATCCCGCGCGTCGAGCGCCTGCCCGGTCTGGGCGTCGAGGAGCGTGATCCGGACTTCTGCCCCGATGGGCGGCGTACCGGGCAGCAGCGGCAGGATAAGATACTGCGTCGCCGTCTGGCCGGGCGACCACTCGCCGGTCGGAATACCGCCTTCTGCCAGCAGCAGCCCACTCGCCGAGCTCAGTTGCCAGCCGGTCTGCGGGTCGATGAGCCGCACCAGCGCAGCGTAGCGCCTGCCGGGAGCAAGCTCCGGTGCTGCCTGCCACCGCAGCGCCACCGTCACCGTGTCCCACGCCGCAAGTGACTGCCCCGCCAGCGAAAGCTCCTCCCAATGGAGGTTCACCGGCTCGAAGTCGGCAACTTCCGGCCTTGTGTCGGTGTCGAGCCGGTAGGTGTAGACGGTATACGCCTCGAAGTCTTCCCGCCCCTCCAGCCGCCCGAAGCGCTCCAGGTAGAAGGCCGCGATGTGCCGTGTGTCACTCCGTTCGGCGTGGAAGCGCAGCACGGCAACCCGGTCTTTGCCCCGCATAAACGCTACCAGGTCGGCGGGTGTGCTGACTCCATCGTCAAACCCCGCCCGGAACAGCGGAGCCGGGCCGGTGTCGTAGAAGTCCAACGTGGAGTCGTAGGGATCGAGCGCGACGATGCCATCGCCTGCGCCGAAGTTCTCTCGCAGGTAGGTGGTCATCGCCCGCGTTGCGTCGTGGCGGTAGCCGAAGGTTGCCCCACTGTAGATATTGCTGCTGCCCTGCACGGCCACAAACGCGAGTGCCCCCGCCAGCGCGAGCACCGCTCCCCGCCTTGACGCCATCCGGAAGGTGCGTCCCCCCGCGCTGCCCCACAGCGCAGCCAGCACCCATGCCAGCAGAGCGAACAGCGGCCCGCTCATCATGATCAGGTAGCGCGGGTGAATCTTGCTGTTAACCAGCCAGAAGGCCAGTGTGGCGCCCGTCCCGGCTGCGACCAGCCAGAACAGGTCGGCGGCCAGCCTCCGGTGCGCGTGATTGACATCGGCGCGGGGATGCAGCAGAATCGCCAGCCCCAGGCAGAACAGCACCAGCACCCCCCATGACGCGGCCTGTAAAGGCGTGACCGGTCCGACATCCTCCCAGGGGATGCCCATCCAGTTGTGCCATACGGCGTTCCACAGGTCGGCGACGTTCAGCGTGCTGCCAACCAGCAGGTCGCTGCTCAACCCTCGATTGACGTAAACCGGGATCATTGGTGCGGTGAGAGCCAGCACTGCGCCCTGCGAAGCCAGCCAGCGCCACAGCCAGCTTTCACGGATGCGTGCAGCCCTATGCCCGGCAGACGGTATCTCGCGCAGCCACATCCACCCGATGGCAGTGTGAACGCCCACCACCCCGAAGAGCATGAAGTTGTGTGTGTACAGGCCCAGCGCCTCGGCGATGACCAGCCTGCCCCACGTCCACCACGCCTTGCCCCGCCCCCGCCGGATGTCAACCACGCTCTCGACCATGCCCAGCATCAGGATCGGCATCAGCGCATAATGACGCACTTCCTGTGCGTAGAAGATCCACAGCGGCGAGATCGCTCCGATCAGCAGAGCAGCCATCCCGGCCCGGCGGCCAAACGCCTTGGTCGCAATGCGCCCCAGGTAGGCCACGCTGAGCAGCATGATCAGCAGGCTGAGATAGCGCAGCCCGAATTCGGTGCTGCCCGCCAGCTGGATCCAGCAGTGGAGCGGCACGAGGTAAAACGGATCGTGCAGCAGCGACAGCCCCCGGCGGATGGCCTCCAGCAGGGGATAGGTTGCCAGCTTCCAGCTATGTGCCTCGTCCCACCAGAAGTCCTTGACGCCCAGCCGGTGTATGCGTAGAGCGTATGCCAGCAGCAAAACAAGCACCGCCAGTGCATACGGCAACAGACGGTGCACCTCTTTCCTTGTGAGAGACGCACCGCCTGCGTCGTTGTTATGCTTCTGCCGGGCAGGGATCGCGTGCATGTGCTTGCCTGAGCGCGGTACTGGCGGCTTCTGATACGCCGGTCAGGCCCGCCGTTCTATCAGGCGTCGTTGGGGTAGACCCGCCAGCCCAATGCCTCCAGGTCGGCATCGGGCACGTACTCCGGCGGGATGGCGATCAACGTCAGAACGGCCTCGGCTGCCACGCTGCCATCCGGTAGCTGGATCTCACTGCGTGCCTGCGCCAGACGCCCCCGATCCCTGATCAGGTGACCGACCATCGTCAGCTCAGTCTCGGTGGGCACCGGCTTGCGGTACCGGATCTCCATCTTGGCCGTCATCATGAAGCGATCCGGGTCGGTGATCATGACCGTCCGCCCGGCGACTTCGTCCAGCATCGCGGCGACGACGCCGCCGTGCACCACGCCCGGATAGCCCTGGTACTTATCGCCAACCGTGTACTTCGCGCGCACTTCGTCAACGCCGTTGTCCTCGAAGCGCATCTGCAATCCGACCGGGCTTTCCAGCCCGCATACAAAACAGTGCTTCGAGTTAGGCTGCTGTGTGAACGTCTCGTCTGTACGGTCTTCGGTCGTCGTATCCACAGATCCTCTGTTGTGTTGTCGTAGCGGGTTCTAGGTAACCGCAAAGGCGTCGATCATGGCCTTCACGTCAGGCCCCAGCGGATAGAGAATCGGGCAGGTGCAGCCGGTGTCGATGTACTCCTGCACCTTGGCGCGGCACTCGTCCGGTGTGCCCGCCGCTGCGACCATCTGCACCATCTCGTCCGGCACAAACTGCATCGCGTCCTCGATCTGCTCCTCGGTGGCAGGCCAGCCCAGGCGGGCCTTGATCTCGTTGACCATGCCCTCGTCTGCGCCCAGCGCCTTTTGAAAGTGGGGCTGCTGGGCGAGGTACTGGGTGATCAGCTTGCGTGCGCCGTCAAGCCCGCGCCTGCGATCCTCGTCCATCGAGCAGACGATAAGCTGCGGGCGGTCGAGGTCGTCAAGTGTTTTACCGGCCTTCTTCGCGCCTGCTTCCAATTGCTCCATCGCCGTGACGTTGTATTCAGGCTTGACCAGATAGTTCAGCACGACGCCGTCGGCGATCTCGCCGGTCAGCTCCAGCATCTTGGGGCCGGTTGCGCCGATGTAGATCGGGACGTTGCGCGGGCCTTTGCGCCCATGCACCACGTCTAGCTCAATGCCGGTCACGTTGACGAACTCGCCGCTGAAGGTGACGGTCTCCGCGTTAAGCAACCGGCGCACCACCGTGACGACTTCGCGCATGGCCGTGAGCGGCTTGCGGCGCTCGATGCCCACATTTTTCGCCAGCGGGTCCCACCACGCCCCGATGCCCATCAGAATGCGGTCGGGGGCCAGGTCATCCAGCGTGAGGAAGGTGGTCGCGATCAGGGCCGCGTTGCGCGTCCAGTTGTTGATCACGCCGGAGCCGACCTTGATCCGCCCGGTCGTCGCAGCAAAAGCCGCCATCGGGACAACGGCATCGCGCACCAGCCGCGATTCGGCCTGCCACACGGCTTCGAAGCCTCTCTCCTCGGCGTACTGTACGTACTTGATCCCATCGGGGATGGGATGAGCGTCCTGCAGGTACAAAGCAACTCGGTCTGGCATGATTCGCTCCTCCTCTGCCGGAACCACCACGCGGGCGCTCCTGCACCCGGACGTTGTTAACAGGCCGGTTCTATCAGATTGTGCTCAAGCAGTGCATCACGATACAAATCAAGGTCTTCCGGGACGTCCACGTCCAGCGCCAGCGTCGGCGACTCATAGATGTGTACATCAACCCCGATGGCCTCGGCCTCGGCGGCGTGCCTTTCAAAGCTGCCCCTTCCGTAGCGATAGGGAATCAGCCCCGGCGGGCGCACCAGCAGGATGTTGGAGCCGTCCCGGTGTCTGTCAGGCGCGATCACCACCACCGGAGGACGGGTCGCCAGTGCCAGCATCCCTTCGATGTCCTCCACGCACATCAAGGGAATGTCGGAGGCGAC
Source organism: uncultured Anaerolineae bacterium (assembly GCA_964603985.1). Classification (GTDB taxonomy): domain Bacteria; phylum Chloroflexota; class Anaerolineae; order Aggregatilineales; family UBA3940; genus CAZRXG01. Next base: position 266,072 of record CAZRXG010000001.1, read on the forward strand.
GATCAGCACGCCCCGTGCCCCCCACGCAGTGACCGCGTTGGTGGCGCGTGTCAGCGCGTCGTTTAACTCCGGCGCGCCGCTTTCGGCCACGGTGTGCACGTCGAACTTGCGCACCAGCGAGAGTGCAGCGGTGTCGCGGCTCACAACCAGGATGCCGCCGATCCCTCTCGTTGCTTTGAGTGTTCCCAACGTTCTCTCCAGCATCGCCCGGCTGAGTATCTCGCGCTGCTCAAGGTTCAGCACGGGCGCTAAACGGCTCTTAGACCGGTTAAGCGGTTTAACTGGAACAATCGCCCAGATATTCACAATAAGTTTTCCTCTGACCAATGCAGCAACGTTTCAGCCAGGTCGATTTTATCGGACAGGGTTTCCATTAAGGTCTGCTGTACGGAGGTACGCACACCTGAAGCTTCTATCTCCGCACACAGCGGCCTGTCCACCTCGTCGAGTATGATGCCGTTCAGTAAATCCTCGTAGTGTCTGACAATCCCCACCGGCGAGACGGCAAAACCAAGTTCTGCCAACAGCTTGGCTGCCGGCCCTTTCACAGCCTTCCCGCCGATGATAGGGCTGACGGCAACGCAGGGCACGGCGGTCTTTGCGATCCTCTCTCGAATACCCGGCACGGCGAGGATCGGGTCGATGCTCAGGAAGGGGTTCGATGGGCCAAACGCGATCAGGGTTGCCGCTTCCAACGCCTCGACCACCGCATCGGTTGGGCGGGCCTCGCTTGCCCCTTCAAAGCGGATGCTCCCGACGACCGGCTGCCACCGCTCGCGCACAAAGTACTCCTGAAAGGCAAGTGGTCCCCTATCGGTGTCCAGCCACGTCCTGACCGGCTGGTCGGACATGGGCAGGATGGCGCACTCGATTTCCAGCGCGGTGCACAGGTGTCGCGTCACGCCCGTCAGCGTCGCCCCGTCGCGCAGCATCGCCGTCCGGACGACGTGGGTCCCCAGATCCCCATCGCCCAGCAGGAACCAGTCCGCCCCGCCGTAGCGCCTCACCATCTCCAATGCCTGGAAGGTGTCGTCGGCGATGCCCCAGCCCGTTCCGGGGCTTGCCAGACCGGCCAGCGTGTACATGACGGTATCCAGGTCGGGCGAGATGTGCAGGCCAAGAAGCTCGAAGTCATCGGCTGTGTTCACGATGATGGTCAACGCTTCCGGCGGCAGAATCTTCGACAGGCCCAGCGCGAGCTTGGCACCACCCACGCCGCCAACCAGCAGCACAACATGATCACGCAGGCGCCTGTTTGTCCTCATCGAAACGTAACGCGTGTCTCCAGTGGCTCACGGGTTTTTTGACGGGCCTCCGCCGGGTAGCCGAGCGTGATCACCCCCTGCGGCTCGTAGTCGGCGGGGAGGCCAAGAACCTCTCTGACGGTCTCCTGGCAGAACAGTGGGGCGCACATCCAACATGCGCCCAGTCCCTGCGCGTGCGCCATCAGCAGCAGGTTTTGTGCGGCCATTGCGACGCTCTGAACGGCCATCGTGTGCTCGAAACGCTGCCGCCGCCCGTCCGGGTAGGTATCCATGTCGGCCATCGTCAGGCAAACCAGCACCAGGATCGGCGCTCCGGCCAGCCGCCGCCTTGATCGCTCCGTGTCCTGCGCAATAGTTTCCTCATCCGCCCCATCCGCCCGCAGATCGTCGGCCAGCCTGACCGCCATCACGTCGGCCAGCCGCCGTCTGTCTTCGTCGCCGGTCAAAACCACGAAGCGCCAGGGTTGGCGATTGTGTGCCGATGGCCCCCAGCGGGCCGCTTCAAGCATCCGCACCAGCTTCGCGCGGGGAACCGGCTGCGGCTGGTAGCGGCGGATCGAGCGCCGCCCGCGCATGAGCGCCAGCAGATCTTTGGCTGAGTGTGATTCCGGTGCGTTCACAGTTGTCCGCTTCACCTCAGCGATACAGGTCGATCTCAGGCGGGCGAACCAGGTCGGTGGCCCTGGCCTTCTCATCGACCGGGTAGGTTACCCCCCGGATGATTGCCACCGGGATACCTTCGTCGGACTGCCCAAGCACCAGCCCCGCCGCAGCCGCCAGTTCGTCGGCAAAGCCGACCTCTGTCACCCGCAGCGGCGTCCCGAACAAATCCGGCGTGCCGCGCAAGTCCCACAAAGCGGGCAGGCCCGCCGCGCCGATTGCCACGCCCACCGTGCCCATCCGGAAGGGCCGCCCGTGACTGTCACTTACCACCACGGCGATTTGAGCGCCGAACTGTTCGCCAAGTCGCTGGCGCAGTCGACGCGCCGACTCGTCGGGGTCCAGGGGCAGGAGCAGCCGCCATTTGTCTCCAGGGCGCGTGTTCGAGTGATCCATCCCCGCGTTGGCGCAGGTGAAGCCCAGCCGGTGCTCGGTGACCAGCACGCCCCGGCCCATCCGTGATATGCGCTTCGACTCACCCAGGATGACGGCCACCTCACGAGGGTCTTTGCCACACTGCTCCGCGACCTGTCGGGCTTGCCCATCTGGTGTAACGGCCCTCAGGTTCACCCACCGACCCTCCGACTTGGAGACGATCTTCGAGGTTACCACGAGGATGTCGCCATCTTGTAATGCCAGGCCGCTTTGACGGATCGCCTGGCCAATGATCTCCGCCAGTTCGTCCCCCGTCTCGATCAGAGGGATACCCGGTACGCCGATCAACTGTACGCGTCGCGTCTGCGTCGAATCCAACTACTCGATCCCTGTGATGCGGATCCCGGCGTTTTTGATTCCGTACCGCCTGTTAATCGCTATCAGTAAAGGTGCCAGGCTTTCGGCGACGATGGCGTTGGACAGCGCCCCTGCGTCGAGGCCGCGCATGCCTGTGGCCTCGACGAGCGCGATCACAGCCTGCTTGGCCTGCTCGTCATCCCCGCACACCAGCACGTCTGAGTCTATCTCGTGCCCGGTCTTCTTCAAGTGGGTATGAGAGATATCCTGAAAGGCCGAGACCACCCGCACGTTCTCACCCAGGATGGCCTGTGCCTCTTCCGCCGCAGTGCGGCCCTCCGGCAGCGTCACCGTGGTGCTGTAGCCGGAAGGCACCGTTACATCGACGAGTATCTTGCCCTGCACGTGTTCGTGCACCCCTTCGAGTGTCACCCTGTGGGCCGCGTATGGGACGGTCAGCACCACGATATCGGCTTCGCGGGCAGCGTCGGCGTTTGCCATCCCGCGCACGAGGTCATCACCGAGCAGGTCGTTAAGCTCCGCCGCCACGCGTTGGGCCTTTTCCATCTCGCGCGAACCGATGATCACGTCGTGCCCGGTCAGCGCCCACCGGTAGGACAGGCCGCCGCCCTCCTTGCCGGTTCCACCCAGCACCGCGATCCGTGTCGGCTGTTTTTTCCCCTGGGACAATACGTTTCTCCTTCTTGGCAGCGCCTCTCCGCTCCCTTGATCTGATTATAGCGGCGCTCATCCACCCCCCACAAAAAGCGTATCACGAACGGACGGGCGGAAGGCGTTACAGGCGGCTTACAAAGCCTGTCTGGCGATGGTGTTGTAGCGCTCCCACACGCCCGGAACCAACTCACGCGAGCGGGCGGTGATGGCCGCCTCGTCCAGCGTCAATAGCTCGCGGTCGCGCATCAGCACCCGTCCGGCGCAGAGGGTGGTCGTCACCATCGATGCCTCGAAGCCGAAGAGGATGTGCCAGGGCAGGTTGCCCACTGTCAGCGGGGTGGTGGGATGGTAATCGACCAAGATGATGTCTGCCGCCGCCCCCGGTATCAGCAGACCCGGAGACGAAGCAGGGAAGAAAGTGCTCGCCAGCGCCGCGTTGTGATGGATCGCCATCTGGACGATGTCCATGCCGTTGGCGCGGCGCGGGTCGCGGTGCCAGACCTTGTGCAGCAGGTAGGCCGTCTTCCACTCGGCCCACATGTTGTTGCTAAAGCCGTCATTGCCCAGGCAGACACACACCCCGGCACGCAGCATCCCCTCAATGTCCGCCGCCCCAACTGCGTTGTTCATGTTGGAGCGGGGCTGGTGTGTCACCCAGGTGCCCGAATCGCGCAGCAGTTCGACCTCGTGGATGTCCGTGTGGACGCAGTGAGCGACGATGGTCCTCTCGCCGAGGAGGCCCGCATCGCACAGCCGGTCCCCCACGCGCTTCCCCGACTTGTTGAGGCTGTCGTATTCGTCGGCTTCGTGCTCGGCGACGTGGATGTGGAACCCCGTCTGCAACCCTCCGGCAGCCTCAACACAGGCTGCCAGCGTCTCGTCGGAGACCGTCAGCGAGGCGTGCAGGCCGAACGTCGCGGCGATGTTGGGGCGACTCCTGGCCGCCTTCAGGAACCGGATGTTTTCCTCGATGCTGGCCTGTGCGCTCTCCGGACCGTAGCGGTCGGTGACCTCGTAGCACAGCACCGCACGCAGCCCGGCCTCGTCTACCGCGTCGGCGATCACGTCCAGCGACCCGGCCAGCGCGTTGGGGCTGGCGTGGTGATCGATCAGCGTCGTCGTGCCGTGCTTGATGGCGTCCACCAGAAAGACCAGCGCGCTGTAGCGCACCGCCTCCTCGTCGAGCGCCTGGTCGAGCGGCCACCACAGCCGCTCCAGAATTTCAGGGAAGTCCTTGGGGGCCGGGCCGGGGATCGCCAGCCCGCGCGCGAACGCGCCGTAGAAGTGCGTGTGCGCGCAGATGTTGCCCGGCATGATCAACTGCCCGCCTGCGTCGAGGCGCTCGGCTTCCGGGAAGCGAGTTGCGAGGTCGCCCGCCGCCCCCACCTCGACGACTCTGCCATCTTCGACGTAGATGGCCCCGTTTTCGATCAGGTCCGCGTCGGGCTCCCAGGTTACGACCGTTCCGTTGGTAATCAAGAGTGATTGAGTCATGGTTTACACCTTACCGCCGCATCGTGGCGGTGGCTAGAAGGGTAAATCGACCATCAACGGGCCGCCCCGCTTCTGGAGCGCCGTCTGGATGGCCTCGATGTCCTGTTCTTCATCACCCGCCAGCGTCAGCGCCCGCGAGGGGCGCTCCTCTTGGGCGGACAACATCACCGCGCCATCCTTGCACGGGATCAGCATGTCCACCGTGTAGCGCGCTCCCGCCTCGCGAATTTCGACGTTGCGCTCCGGCTGGATGCCCCGTCGCTTCAGTGCGTGGTAGACCCGGTCAACGAAAATGTTATCACTGCGAAACAGGTCGTTGACCTCCCGCGCAGCCTGAAAACGGTCCCACGTCGTCTGGATGAACGTGATCCGCCGCCAGCGCAGGCTGACGATGGGCGGCAGCTTCTGCTTGAGCGGCCCAAGCTGGAGTTTGTAGTACGTATCATCGGCGCGCGGGTGGTCGGGTTGATCGGGCAGCAGGTCGATGCGGCGCACCAGCTCGTGACCGGTGCGCCGTGCGTAGAAGTGAATCGCCCAACGCAGTTGCGGGTCAAACTTCTTGGTAAAGTAGAAGGCCACGTACTCCGCGTGAATGCCCTGCGGCGCACTCCTGACCGGCACACGATACCAGTTTTGCGTGCGCGCTATCTCCAGGTCGTGTGGATGGGGCATCACGCCGACGAGAACGCGGTCTTCCGGGTACATTCACGCTTCGCCGTGGATATGGTGTTCCTTGCGGAACGCGATGATGCGCCTGTCGATCTCCTGTACCAGCTTCTGGTGCTCGTGCCACCAGCCGGGATCGCGCTGGGCGTCTAATTCTTCAACTGTCTTGCCCTGCTGCTCAACCCAGGTGTAGTACTTCAGGTTGTGCCAGCGCGTACGAGCATCCAGGCTGCCTTCCAGAATGTAATCGAGCTTCTGCCCAAGGAACGTGCCCATCATCCGCCCGGTAGCCATCGCCTCGTCCATCTTGCCCTCGGTCTTCTCCAACCAGTCCATGACCGAGTAGTAACGGTCGATGGCGTCGGTGCAGATCGTCACGATCACGTCATCCGGGCCGAAGTTGTAGAACTTGGCCGTCTTGATCGCGCCCAGCACATTGCACACACTGGAGATGCCGAAGAACTTGCTCATCGCCTCGACATCCTCCTGGGGCACGCTGAAGCGCTTCACCAGTGTCTCCATGCCGACCGGGTCGGTCAACAGCGCCAGGCCGTAGAGCGACTCCATGTCGTCGATGCACATCAGCGCATCCATGTTCAATACGTTGTGAATCCACGTCGCGTGCTTGTCGCCGATGCCCTCGATGCGGTGCGCACCGTAGCCGTTTTCGTACAGCGTGCGGCACTGGATTGGCTCCAGGCCGACAATCTTGTGCTCCGGCCAGATCTGCTTGAGGCGGTCACCCGCCGCGATGGTGCCCCCCGATCCCATCGCCGAGACGTAAGCTGCTGCCCGTCCGTTACCGATGCCCTGCTCGTGGAGCTGTTTGACCAGTTCGGCGATGGTGTTGCCCGTGACGTAGTAGTGGAAGCGGTAATTGCCCATCACCTCGAACTGGTTGAGCACCCGCACGTTTGGGTCGGCGCGCACCAGCTCCCAGGACTTGTCGTAGATCTCCTTGACGTTGCTCTCTGACCCCGGCGTGGCGATCACCCGCGCGCCCAGCCGCTCGATGTACTCGAAGCGCTCGCGGCTCATCTCCTCCGGCAGGATCACGATGCTGTCGAAGTTCATGCGGCAGCCCACAAACGCCCCGCCGATGCCGTAATTCCCGGTTGAAGGCCAGACCAGCGTGTGCACCGCCGGGTCAACTTCGCCGAATAACTCCTTCTCGATCAGCACCGAGTAGGTCGCGCCAACCTTATGGCTACGCGTCGGGAAGTGCACGCTGTGCAGCACCACGATGTTGGTATCGACACCCGTCAGTTCCCTGGGCACCACGTGGTATAAGATCTCGTTGTGCTCATCTTTCCATGTGATATTGAACAGGTTGATCGGGTCGAGCGGGTCTTCCTCCATCATCTTCAGGGCTTGCGCCCGGATCTCCGGGGCGATCTTCTCCGGGTGCAGCATTTCGTCAAAGGTCGGCCCGGTGATTATCTTTGCTGAAGCCATGTGTCGGTATTACCCCCTTGAAAGCAGATAGTTTTGCGGGACGGTTCGCAGACCGTCCGGTGCGATTGTTTCTGTGAAGAGAGAGTGTGTCAATCCCGGCCTAACCATCGTCGTCCGGGCGGACGGCCTCCAGCGGCCCGGTTGACGCGCCGGGGATGCTGTCCAGAAGGACGCGTTCCAGGTGACGCATCTTGTCGTAAGCGGCGTCGCGCCGGGACGACGCGATGCGATACGCGTCCATGTCCTCCTCGGTCAGATCTTTGGCGCGTCGCCCTTTGAGCAGTTCCTTCACCTTCTGATCCCACTCACGGTAGGAGTTGAGTGCAGCTTTGTGCTCGGTCAGCAGTTCCTCGATTTTCTTCTTCTCCGGCATGGTCATCCTCGTTTATCCGATACTCCTCAGGTCAACGACTCCGTTCTCCAACAGCCTGTGAAGATGCCTTGGGGGCACCTTCGTCTCCCAACACAGACCGCACAATGTAGAGCGGTCGCTCTTTTACCTCGTCGTAGATGCGTCCCAGGTACTCGCCGATGATCCCCAGGCTGATCAACTGCACGCTGCCCAGGAACAGCACCATGACCAACGTGGTGGCCTGCCCCTTGAGAGGCTCGGCGTCTGTGAAGGCGCGCAGGTAGATCACCAGCAGGATGCTCAAGGTGCTCAGGATGGCTATCGCAAAGCCGAGGTAGGTCGCCAGTTGCAGGGGGACGTAGGAGAAGCCGGTGATGCCATCCCAGGCGAAGCGCAGCATCTTGCGGAGCGGGTACTTGGTCTCCCCGGAATAGCGTGGACTGCGCGCGTATTCGACCCCCGTCTGGCGGAAGCCCACCCAGCTTACCATCCCCCGGATGAAGCGGCGCTGCTCCCGCATCGCCCGCACCGCATCGACCACGCTGCGGTCCATTAACCGGAAGTCACCCGTATCCAGCGGGATGTCCACGTCGGTGATGCGGTAGAGCACCCGGTAAAACAGCGAAGCCGTTGTCCGCTTGAACCAGCTCTCGCCTTCCCGGCGGGCACGCACGGCGTAGATGACCTCGTAGCCCGCGCGCCACTTCGCGATCAGATCGGGGATCACTTCAGGTGGATCCTGCAGATCGGCGTCGATCAGCACGATTGCCTGCCCACGTGCGTAGTCCATCCCCGCCGTCACCGCGATCTGGTGCCCGAAGTTACGTGCGAAGTGGATCACACGGACGTGCTGCGGGTCCTGGCCGTACAGGTCATCCAGCGCCTCGGTCGAGCCGTCGGTGCTGCCGTCGTTGACCAGGACCAGCTCCCATGGCTCACCGATACCCTCCATCACAACGTGGATGCGCTGGTGCAGTTGGGGAATATTGCCAACCTCGTTGTAAATCGGTGCAATAATAGAAATGGTCGGGGTTGTGCTCATGACTTGGCTGATTTTGCCTGACGTTAGGTCAGAAACTTCCTGCCACCCTATTGTACACGCTCACGCCCCAAAAATCTCCCCGCCCAGTGATGCCACGACGCGCTCTACGTCCTCCAGCCGGGGCGCGACTCGGTGCGCCTGCGTGACCGACTTCCGGGCAGAGGCGACATCCTTCAGGCCGTTGCCAGTGACGAGGACGATCACCCGCTCATTCTTATCCAGCATGCCAGCTTCGCTCGCCTTGAGCAGGCCCGCATACGCTGCCGAGGCTGCCGGTTCGGCGAAAATGCCGCTCGCCCGCGCCAGCCTGGGGATCGCGGCCAGGATCTCTTCGTCACTGACTGTCAGGTAAGCCCCGCCCGTCTCGCGGACGGCGTTCATGGCCTTGACGCGGTCGCGCGGTAGCCCCGCCGAAATGCTGTCGGCCACCGTGTGCGCGTCGATGGGCTGCATTTCAGCCGGGTCGGCGTTGGTTTTCCACGCCTGGTACATTGCCGCCGAGCCTTCCGCCTGCACGCCCACCAACTTCGGCATACGGTCGATCCAGCCCAGCGCCAGCAGGTCTTTCAGGCCCTTATGTACCCCGCTGATAATGTTCCCGTCCCCCACACTGACGAAGATACGGTCCGGGGCCGCGAACTGCCCCGCCTCTCCGACAAGCTGCTCGCAGATCTCAAACGCGGCGGTCTTCTTGCCCTCAGCCGTATAGGGATTGTACCCCGTGTTGCGGCAGTACCAGCCGTATGCGCGTGTTGCCTCAAGGCACAGTTCAAACGCGTCGTCGTATGTCCCATCCACCAGCAGGACGTGCGCCCCGTAAACCAGCAACTGAGTGACCTTGGCCTCCGGCGCGCTGGCCGGTACAAAAATCACCGTGGGCACGTGGACGCTGGCGGCCAGTCCGGCCAACGCTGCCGCCGCGTTGCCGGTGCTGGCCGTCGTGACGATCTCGCGCCCTTCAGCGCGGGCCTTGGACACGATCAGCGCGCTGGCCCGGTCTTTGAGCGATGCGGTCGGATTGCGCCCGTCGTCTTTGAGCCACACCTCCCGCACGCCGATCCGCTTCGCGATCTCGTCCGAACGATACAGCGGCGTATTACCGACCACCAGCGGCGGGACCGGCGCGTCGAAGTCAATTGGCATCAGTGCCTTGTACCGCCAGATGCCGGGTTCGGCCCCCAGGCCCCCGTCCCGGACACGCCGGGCGATCCGGTCGTAGTCGTACAGCACGTCGAGGTTGCCGTCGTCGCCGTGCCTGGGGCACACGTACTCGACCTCATCCGGCGCATAGATCTCACCGCAGAGCGTGCACTTCAACCCGGTGACGTGATCCATCTTGCTCCTTGCCTCAGTCCTCCAGGAAGGCCTGTCCCAGCGCTTCCGGCGGCGCGACGCGCAGCGCGCGTGCCAGCGGGCGCTGCAACTGTCTGGGCGCGATGTCGATCAACCGGCGGATGCTGTCACTGCCCACCAGCAGCAGCACGCCCAGCATCAACAGCCACTGCAACGAGTTGAACAGCACTACCGGTACTTCGTAGAACGACTGTTGCAGCTTGGTGGCGATGGCCTTTGTCGTTCCATAGAGGATCGCCCCCAGCGCGCCGCGCACCGGGTGCCACCCGCCGAAGATCACGATTGCCAGCGCGATCCACCCGATTCCCAGGATATGATTGTCGCTCCAGCCAAGCTTGATATCCAGCGAGTAGGCCGCCCCCGACAGCCCAACCATCGCGCCTCCGATGGCCGTGTAGAGGTAGCGGTGCCGGTTAACCTTCACGCCACGCACAAAGGCCGATTCGGGCCGCTCGCCCACACCGCGCATACGCAACCCCGGTTGAGTCCTGTACATCCACCACCACATCAGCCCGACCGTCAGGAAGATACCGTAGATCAGCAGGTCGTGGTCAAAGAGGGCCGGCCCCAGGATGGGAAGGTCTTTCAACACAGGGATGCCGATGTGCTTCACCGACGGGCCCGGAGTCCGGGTGAAATTCTGGCCCAGGAAGTTTGCCAGGTCGGCCAGCAGCAACGTCAGCACGAAGCCAATCGCCACCTGATCCTGCTTCAGGCGGATGCTCCCCCACGCGATCAGCAGCGCAAATGCTGCCCCCAGCAGCGCCGCCATCCCGAATCCCAGCAGCACCGGGACGAGGTCGCCCGTCACGCCGATTTCCTGGAGCACTTCGCTGGATTGCAGCGCGACCACAAACCCGGCCATCGCCGCCACCAGCATGGTGCCGTCAAGCGACAGGTTAATGACCCCAACCCGCTCGTTCAGCGTCTCGCCGCACACGGCCAGCATCAGGGGTGCGCTCTGCGCCACAATTGTGGCCAGGATCTGGACGAATGCCGTTTCATTCATGCTCCGCCTCCGCTTCCGGTGCAGGTTGTTGTGTGCGGAATATCTGCTCAAAGTCGCTGAACAGCAGGGCGAACAGAACCAGCGTCCCCTGGATGATCCCACTCAGTGCCGAGTGAAGCTGCGTCCGCGACTGTACGATTGTCCCCCCGGTGAGCAGTGCCGAGAATAACAGGGCGATCAGCAGCGTCCACAGCGGGCGCATACTCGCCAGCAGCACGATCAGGATTGCCAGGAAGCCGATCCCGCCGGAGATGCTCTGCCGCAGGCTGTCGAACCAGCTCAGGACGCGCACCGCCCCGGCCAACCCGGCCAGCGCACCGCTGAACATCATCGCGCTGATCAACTCGCGCTCGCTGGAGACGCCCAACAGGAACGCCGACCGCAGGTTCTTGCCCAGCGCCTTGAGCTTGAGGCCCCAGAACGTGTCCCTCAGCATGAAGGCCACCACCCCAAACGCGATCAGCGCCAGGATCAGCGACAGCGGGCTGAAGCGTGATTTACCCAACAGGGGCAGCATTGCCTGGGCCGGGAACGGCTCCGTCCCCCGGAACGTGCCACCCTCCGGCGGCTGCCAGGGGCCGGAGATCAGGTAGTTGGTCGCGATGACCGCCAGGCTGTTGAGCGCCACCCCGCCGAAGATCTCGTGCACACCGCCGTGCACCTTGAGCACCGCCGCCAGCGCCGCCCACAGCGCGCCGGCCGCCATTGCCGCGACGACCTCGACCGCGATGATTACCCAGCCGGGAATGCCGGGGTTTAACGCCGCGATCTTAAGCGCCACCCAGCTTGCCCCGATCGCGCCCATGACCATCTGCCCCTCGACGCCGATGTTCCACAGACCCGCCGTGAAGGTCACCAGCAGCCCGATTGAGCAGAGCAGCAGCGGCACCCAGAAAGCCAGCGTGCTGAGCGTCCGGTCGGTTGTGCCAAAGGAGCCGTCGTACAATGCCGAATACGTGACGCGGGGGGAGGCTCCCACGATGAGCAGCAGGAGTGTCGTCACCAGCGCGGCTGCCAAAAGCGGCACAACCGGCCACACCGTGCGCGTGATGCGTTCTCTCATGTTTCCTGCCCTCCGATCAGGTATCCCAGTTCTTCAACGCTTGTTTCGCTCGTCTCCACAACTTTTAGCATCTCACCGCCGGAGAACACCGCGATCCGGTCACTGCGCTCAAGCAGCTCGTCGAGGTCCGCCGATATGAAAATGATCGCCGTGCCTTCCTCACGCCGCCGCTGGAGCAGCTCCCATATCCAGTTCACCGAGGTCACATCCAGGCCGCGCGTGGGGTGCTCCAACAGCAGCAGGCGCAGTGGGCTGCTCAGCAGCGCGAACATCGCCCGTTGCTGGTTGCCCCCCGACAGTTGATCGACCAGCGTTCCGGGCTGCCCGATCACATTGTAGCGCTCGATGCGTTGCGCGATCTCGGCCTGCGACCGATCCCAGTCCACTGTGAGCGCGTGCACCGGCGAGGCCAGTGCCATGTGCTCGGTCAGCGAGAGACCCGCGATCAGCCCCTCTTCGAGCCTTCCCGCTGGAACGTACGCACCATCTCGTTCCTGGAATTCGTGGTAGGGTAAGCGACCTGTCCACCCGATCAGGATCGCGCCGAGCAGCCAGACTGCGCCCGCGATCAGCAGCGCAACCGTGATGCCACCCGCCAGCCCCAACCCTGTGATCTGGCCGCTCCACAGCCGGGTCAGCAGCCACACGATGCGCACGACCAGAAACGCAAGGCCCAGCCAGGGAACCCAGAAGAACGGTGAGCGCCTCCCTTCAAGCGGCTTCCCGTCGAGCAGAACCCGTCCCTCGCGGACCGGCAGCAGACCGGCGCAAGCTTGCAGCAGCAGGCGCTGCCCGCTGCCCTCTAGACCGGCCAGTCCCAGCACCTCACCCTCACGCAGTTCCAGGTTGATGTCCTCGACGTTCAGCCGGTAGGTTCTGATCGAGGCGTTTTCCACCCGCAGCGTGACGTTATCCTGCGTGAGTGCCACCCGCTCGCTGCGCGGTATCTCTTCGCCGAACATCATGCGCACCAGGTCGCCGGTCGGGCAGGGGATGGCCTTCGTCCCGATCAGCTTCCCCCGCCGCAGAACGGCAACCTCGTCGCACAGTTCCTGCACCTCTTCCAGCTTGTGCGAGACAAAGACGATCGTCTTCTGTTCCTCGTGCGCCAACCGGCGCATCGTGTCGAACAGCACTTCCTTCTGTTCGGCGCTGATGCCGGTCGTCGGCTCGTCCAGGATCAATAGGCCCGCGCCCAGAGCCAGCAGGCGCAACAGTTCCAACTGCTGGCGCTCGCCCAGCGTCAGCGTTTCCACGTATCCGCGCGGGTCGTCGATCTCAAACCCAAACTGGCTGCCATAAGTCCTGACATCGCTTTCGGCCTTGCTCAGATCCAGCGGCAGCCGGTCGTTATAGGCCAGCAGGTGGTTCTCGACCACACGCAGGGGAGGGAAATCAAGCGGATCCTGGTAAAGCATTCCGATGCCCTGTCGCAGCGCATCCGACGGTGAGGCAAACGCTACAGGTGTGCCATCCAGCGAGATCTGGCCGCTGTCGGGCGCCTGGTAGCCCGACAGGATCTTCATCAGGGTGCTCTTGCCTGCACCGTTCTCCCCCAGCAGGCCGTAGATGCGCCCTGGCGCAAACGTCAGGCTGATACCGTCGTTGGCACGCACTTCCCCGAAATATTTTTTGATGTCCAGTAGCTCTACGCGCATATGGGCAACCACTCTCTACTTAGTGTGGAATATCCGGGATTGTAACATTGGTGAGGCACTGTCGTCTAAATCAGGAACAGTGCCTCACCACCTGTCTTGATGGGGACAGAGAGCGGCTGTTACAGCCGCTCTCTGCTAGCTTGCACGTCGCATGCTGCCCGTTATTCGCTGGGGCCGATCATGCCTTCCAGAAGCTGCGGCAGGTACCAGATCTCGTAGCCGGTTGCGACTTCGCCCTCGGCTATGTACTCTGTGCCGTCCTGGAGGTTGATCGGGCCGGTCCAGACGTTGATCTCACCGCTGGCCAGCTTGGCGATGAAGTCGTCCAGGTTGGCCTTCCACTCGGCGTCCAGCCCGGGGCCATCGACCCAGCCAACATTGGAGGTGTCCTTGTCGTTCAGGTTATCCCAGTTCGGGCCATTCCAGTCCCAGGATTGCTCCCAGGTGCCGTCCTGTACAGCCTTTGCGGTCGCCAGGTAGGCAGGCCCCCAGTTGAAGTACGGCACACCCAGGCAGATGTCGGGCGCTTCCTCGCACGCGCCTTCGTAGTCGTACGGGATGGCGAAGACGCGCTCACCGGTATCGGCCCGTTGCCCGGCCACCACGATGGCCTCGGTGGTGTCGATACCGCTGATCACCACGTCCGCGCCGCCGTCGAAGAATTGGTTGGCGACCTCGGTGGGGTCGAGCGTCACGCCGGGGATGTTGAACCAGAAGCCGATCCAGGTGACCGTGAAGGTCAGGTCATCGGGGTTCTGGCCGCGGTAGTTCTCGTAGCAGTAACGTGCGCCCAGGTAGACCGAAGCGACCAGACGGCGGGTTTCGAAGTTGATCAGCGGGCCGAGATAAGCAATGTTGCCCGTTTCGGTCGCCAGTGCAGCCGCACAGCCGGCAATGGCTTTCATGTCTTCCATGCGGCCCATGATGTTGCCCTCGTTGGCGGGCGCTTCACCGGCGTTCTGGCCCTCGGCCCAGGCATCGTCACCTGAGACGCTGATGAAGGTCACATCCGGATACTTCTCGGCAACGCCAACCGTGTCTTCCTCGAACTCGTCCGAGGTGGTGAAGACCAGCGTCGCGCCCTGGTCTACCATATCGTCGACCACACCCTCTAGCGTTGCCTCGGGCTTATCGGCCGGGTTCAGGCTCTCGAAGACGATCATGCGTGCGTTTTCGATGTTCTCCTCGACGTATAAACCGGCCTCGTAGTGTGCCTGGCTCCAGCCATGGTCGTTCTTCGGGCCAACCAGGACGACACCGAACACAAACTCCTCAGGCGCGGCCTCTTCTTCGGGCATGGCCTCTTCTTCAGGCATGGCTTCTTCTTCAGGCATGGCCTCTTCTTCGGGCATAGCCTCTTCTTCGGCCGGCTCTTCGGGCATGGCCTCTTCTTCAACCGGTGCCGGGGTGGCGGCACCCCCGCAGCCAGCCAGCAGCATCACTGCCACCAGTGCAAGCGCACCTAAGCGTAAAAAACGTCTCTGCAACATGGTCATGACTCTCCTTAACTCTTCTCCTCGTTACTGTCAATCGTTAGACGGTTACTTCAGGTTGATGGAGTGTTTTTTCGCTATGTTGCCTCCTTTCCTCTACTCAGTCGGGCGTGATCCACGTCCCTGTTTCTCCGGCCAGCGCCCGTGCAATGTTCTCCGGGTTCGTGACCAGGGCCTCTTTGCCACCTTGCTCCAGGAACGAGATCACTGCTTCTATTTTAGGCTTCATACTGCCCTCTGCAAAGTGATTTTCTTTCAGATACCGGCGTGCCTCGTCGATGGTCATTCTGTCGAGCCACTGCTGGTTTGGCTTGTTGAAGTTGATGGCAACCTTCTCCACGCTCGTTGAGATCAGGAACAGGTCGGCCTTGATGCCTGTTGCCAGCAGCGATGTTGCCCGGTCTTTGTCGATCACGGCGTACGTGCCGCGCAATTCGCCCTTAGGGTTCTCGATCACGGGGATGCCACCGCCCCCGACCGCAACCACGATGAAGCCCTGTGCGATTAAAGCGTTGATGGCGTCTAGCTCGATGATCTTGCGGGGAATGGGCGAGGCAACGACCCGCCGCAGCCCGCGCCCGGCATCCTCGATCACGTTCCAACCCTCCCTCCGGAACTGCTGGGCCTTTTCCTCTGTCAGATACCCGCCAATCGGTTTGGTGGGATTCTGGAAGCCGGGGTCGTCGGCATCGACCAGCACCTGGGTCACCAGGGATGCCACCCGCTTGTCAAGCCTGCGCCGCCGGAACTCATTTTCCAGCGCCTGCTGGAGCATGTAGCCGATTGATCCCTGCGTGTCTGCGCCGATGATGTCGAGGGGCACAGTGTGAACTTCGACCGCCGCTATTTCTGAGCGGCGCAGAATGAAGCCGACCTGCGGCCCGTTGCCATGAGTGACGACGACGTTCCATCCCTGCTCAACCATCTCTGCCAGGTGCGTACAGGTCTCGCGCACCGCGTCCCACTGGTGGGGCAGCTCAGGGTGGCCCCTGTCACGGATCAGCGAGTTGCCGCCAATGGCGACCGCTGCCAGATTACCGCCCATGATTTAACCTCTCGTCTTTAGCCTCCGGCTGTTCCAACAAGCCAGGAGATCCTATCAATCTACCCGCCGTCGTTGTGCTGACGGCTGATCTCTGAGAGCTTCTTCTCACCGCATGGTCAGCGCCATGACCGCCTTCTGCGCGTGCATGCGGTTTTCGGCCTCGTCCCACGTGACGCTGTGCGGCCCGTCAATCACGCTGTTGGCGACCTCGATCCCCCGGTCGGCGGGCAGACAGTGCATGTAGATGATGTCTTCCTTGCCCAGCGCCATGTGGCGATCATCCGCGATCCAGTCGGAGTACTGCTCGCCGATTTCCGCCGACTCGTCCAGGTCGGTGGTGGTCAGCATGCATCCCCAGCTCTTGGGATAGACGATGTCCGCGTCGCGGAAGGCCTCGTCCATGTCCTCGACAACCTCGATACTCCCCCCGGAGCGGCGGGCGTTCTCACGCGCCTGCTCGACGAGATCGGGCACCAGTTTGAACTCCGGCGGGCGCGCCAGCGTGAGGTTCATTCCAAAGCGCGACATCAGCAGTAACAGCGATATGGGCACCGACATCGGCTTCTGGTAGCTCTGGGCGTAGGCCCAACTGACGCCCATCTTCAGGCCGCGCAGGTCACGCCCCTTCTTCTCGATGATGGTCATCAGGTCGGCCAGAACCTGGAAGGGATGGTAAAGCTCGCACTGCATGTTGAGCACCGGTACCCGGCAGGCCGCGGCCACTTCGCGGATGTACTGGTTACCGAAGTCCCAGTCGCAGTGCCGGATCGCCAACCCATCGCTGTAGCGCCCCAGGATCTCGCCCATCTCCTTGGCGGTGTCACCGTGCGCGGCCTGAGTGGTGCGGCTGTCCATGAACATCGCATGGCCGCCAAGCTGAGCCATGCCTGCCTCAAAGCTGGCCCGCGTCCGCGTGCTGGTGAAGAAAAACAGCATCGTCAGGACCCTGTCGCGCAGCAGTGCGTGCGGCTCGCCCAGCGCCCGTTTGCGCTTCAGGTCGAAGCCCACGTCCATCACGGTCTCGATTTCTTCTCTGGTCCACTCCTGGGTCGTGATCATGTCACGCCCGCGCAGATCGGTCTGCATATAGTCTCTCCGTTGACAGGATCAGGTTAGGTGCGTTTTCTGGTTGGGGCCGGGGATCGCCGGATTACAGCCGAGTCCTCGCCTGTCCCCGCGGCACACCAACATGGAACACACCCAGCCGCAAAGTCGTTACTCAACCGCCCCCAGGATCAGCGCCAGCAGCGCCATGCGCATCAGCACGCCGTTGTAGGCCTCGACCCAGTAGCGCTGGTGGCGAGTCGCGTCGACATCGGGCAAAAGCTCGTCCATGCGCGGCAGCGAGTGCAGCACGATGGCATCAGGCTTCGCCTTTTCAAAGAGCAGCTTCTTGGTGACCTGGTAGTTGGACGGCGTCAGCCCCTCGTCGCCGGTGCGCTCGTCGCGTGACTTGGTGTAGTCCGGCTGCACAACCGGTTCCATGTAGATCACGTCCGCCTCGCCGATCACCTGCTCGATGTGCTCCGTGCGCTCGAAGCAGAAGCCCATATCTACCACTTCCTCCTCGAACTCCGGCAGGAAGTACATCTCGTCGGGCGAGATGACGTAGGCTTGGTGCTCAAACTTGCTCAATGCATAGCTGATGCTGTGCATCGTCCGCATACGCATATCACCGATCAGGACCCAGGTCAGCCCGTCCAGGTGCTTGCCCCGTTCTCGCCAGATGGTGAACATATCGGTCAGCACCTGCGTCGGATGCTCGCCCCAGCCATCGCCGCAGTTGATCACCGGGATGCTGGCGTGCAGGGCCGCCTCGTGCGGCGCGCCCTGCCGGAAGTGGCGCATCGCGAGCACGTCGCCGTAGTATTCGAGCATCTTGACCGTGTCCTGGATGCTCTCCTGGTAGAAGTCGCCCGCGCGCGTCATCTTCACGTCAGAGAAGCCGGTGACGTGTCCACCCAGCCGGTGCATCGCGGCTTCGGTTGCCAGACGGGTGCGGGTGCTGGGCTGGTAGAAGGCAACCACCAGCGTCTTTTCTTTCAGCAGGTCGCCGTTCTTGCGATCCCGCGCGTGAGGCTCCAGCCGCTCGGCAATCTCGAAGCAGCGGAAATACTCGTGACGCTCGAAGTCTTTCAGCGAAAGGATGTCACGTCCTGCGAAGCTGCGCATTGTTCCATATCTCCTCTGAAAAGTGTTTTTTGCTTGGGTTGAATATCAGAAGCGTGGCCGTACCCATTGAACGGCCTGAATTTTAACGCCCAACAAACAGATCAACCACTTCAAACCTGTCAACGTCCACCAGCCCGACATCGGTCAGCTTCAGGCTGGGGATGACCTCCAACGCCATGAAGCTCATCGCCATGAAGGGGTCGTGCAGCTCCGAGCCAAGTTGCCGCGTAGCATCAAGCAGGTCGTCCATCGCCTCGCGCACCTCGCCGACCGGTTGGTCAGACATCAGACCTGCCACCGGCAGTGGCAACTGGGCCAGGACGGTGCCGCCGTTGACCGCGACCAGCCCGCCGCCGATCTGCTCGACGGCTCTGGCCGCCGCCATCATACTCGCGTCGTCCGCGCCGATCACTACCAGATTGTGGTGGTCGTGGGCAACCGTGCCCGCGATGGCACCCTGCCGCAGACCGATGCCGTGAACGAAGCCCTTGCCGATATTACCCGTTGCACGGTGCCGCTCGATCACGGCCATCTTCAGGATATCTCGCTCCGGGTCTGCGACCGCGTACCCGTCGACCACCTTGGCATCCTCGACCCGGTGCTCGGTCACAAGCTGGCCGGGAATGCTGCCGATCACGCGGATCCTCTCGCCCCTGGCCGGGATTGAGAAGTCGACGTTCTCCCAGCGGATGTTCATCGAGTTGCGCAGTTCAATCGGGCGGCGCGGCTGTTCCTTGGCGTGGGGGATCATGACCCCGTTCTCGGCAACCAGGTACCCGCCCCGGTAAACCTGCTCGGCGACCGGCTCGTTCAGGTCGGAGAACACGAACAGGTCGGCCCGCCGCCCCGGCGCGATCATGCCCCGGTCGGTCAGGCCAAAGTATTCCGCTGTGTTGAGCGTCCCCATCCGGATCGCCGTGATCGGGTCGATGCCCTCTCTGATCGCGACCCGCACCATGTAGTCAATCGATCCCTCGTCGATCAGGTCGGCGGGTTGGCGGTCGTCGGTGCACCAGCAAATGTGGCGGCTGTTCTCCTGTGTGACCAGCGGCAGCAGGTCGCGCAGGTTGTGAGCGTTGGTCGCCTCGCGGATGAAGATCGTCATTCCCAGCCGCAGCTTCTCCCGCGCTTCTTCGACGGTCACGCATTCATGGTCTGAGCTGATCCCGGCTGCCACGTAGGCATTCAGCGGTTTACCCGTCAGGCCCGGGCAGTGCCCGTCGATGACCGTGCCCTCGAAGGCTTCCAGCTTCTCGAGCACATCGGGGTCACCCGCGACGACGCCGGGGTAGTTCATCATCTCGGCCAACCCCAGCACCCACGGGTTGTTACGCAGGTGTTCGATGTGATACGCTTCCAGGCTCGCCCCGGCCGTCTCCATGTGTGTGGCAGGCACGCACGAGGACGCCATCACGTACACGCTCAGGTCGCCGTACTTGGCCCGGTCGAGCATGAAGCTGATCCCCTCAAGGCCGAGCACATTGGCGATCTCGTGAGGATCGGTCACCACCGAGGTGACACCGCGCGGGAGCACCGCTTTGGCGAACTCGCTCGGCGTGCACATCGAGCTTTCAATGTGCACGTGTGCGTCGATGTAGCCCGGCGCGACGTACTTCCCGTCCAGGTCGATCACCTCTTCGGCTTCGTACCCTTCGCCAAGGCCGACGATGCGTGAGCGCCGGATGGCGATGTCGGTCAGGTAGATCTCGCCAGTGAACACGTTGACCAGATTCGCGTTTTGAAGCAAGACTGCGGCCGGTTTGTCGCCGCGTGCAACTTCAATGATCTTTTCTCGTTCCATGCTTTAGATTCTCTCCTGAAGAACAAGCGACGCGTCAAAAGGCGCACCCGGCACGAACTGCCCGCGCCCCGGTTTGGCCCCTGCAAACGGGTCATTCTCGCCGTAGCGGTAGATCACCTCTCCCCTTGAGATCGTCATCACCACCCGGCCCCTGACCGGCATCCCCTCGTAGGGGCTGTAACCGGCCAGGTAGTGCAGATTCTCATGCGTGATGGTGCCTTCCGGTTGCGGGTCGTAAAGCACCACGTCCGCGTCGCTGCCAACGTTGAGCACCCCCTTGCGCGGGTAGCACCCGAACAACCGGGCCGGGTTGTAGCACAGCATCCGGGCCAGGTCAGGCAGGTGAAAGTCGCGGCTTTCGTCGCACACACCGTAGGTATAAACCAGCGGCAGCAGCGTCTCCACGCCCGGCAGTCCCCCCGGCGTCCTGGTGAACTCCTTGAACTCGACCTTCTGGGCGATGGTGTAGTCACAGCTATCCGTTGAGATCACGCTGGCCGCCCGCCCGGTCACTTGCTCCCAGACTTTCTGCGGCTCACCCGGGGGCCGGAGCGGCGGCTGGAGGATGTAATGCTGCGGGTGCTCGCCCTGGTAAACGCCATCGTCAAGAAGGAGATACTGCGCGCAGGTTTCGCACCATGCGGGCTGCCCCGCCGCGCGGGCTTCGGCGACCATCCCGACGCTGCGTCCGGTGGTGCAGTGGACAATGTAAACCGGGCAGTCGGCCAACGCCATCAGGAACAGGACGCGGTGCACCGCTTCGTATTCCGCCTCGATGGGACGGCCCTGTGCGTGATACTGCCAGCCTGTGTTGCCCTTTGCCACCAGCCGTTCGGTCGCGGCGGTCACGATGTCGTCGTTCTCGGCGTGCACGACCACGATCCCACCCACGTCGCGCGTCGCCTTTGCCAGCCGCAGGATCGTCGCGTCGCCCATGTAGTAGTTGGGCCGGTACGTGGTGTAGATCTTAAAACTGGGCACGCCCCGTTCAACGAGGCGGCCCAGCATGGCCTCTTCCCTGCCGTATGGCAGATCGGTGATCATACAATGCAACCCGTAGTCGATGATCGCCGGTGCGGTCTCTTTAAGGCGGTTGTCCAGCGCCTCGTCGACCGTCTGGCCGGGGAACTGCGTCGCAAAGTCGATCACAGTCGTCACGCCGCCAGCCGCCGCCGCCTTCGTCCCGATTTCCCAGTTGTCCGCCGTCCGGTAGATGCCCGTGTCAAGCTGGATGTGCGTGTGGGCATCGACGATTCCCGGCAGCACCAGCAGGCCCGCCGCGTCGATGACTTCGTCGCCGGGCCGGGGATCGACGCTGGCTGCGATCCCCGTGACCTTCTCCCCTTCAATGACCAGATCGGCCCGGAGCGTTCCCCCAGTGCTGACAATCGTCCCGCCCTTGATGACGGCACGTCCCATAATTTGCTCTCCCCGCGACTGTGTATACCGGTAAAAGAGGACGGGATTTACCCGTCCACCATCCCCCTCGCGATCTGGTTGTGCCGCTCGATGATCGGCTCGATCTCAACCGTCGTCAGCCGCCCTTCTTTGACGACTATCTTGCCGTTGATCATCGACCAATCCACCCCAACCGGCGCGCAGAAAATCGTCGCCGCGACCGGGTCGTGCAGTGCCCCGGCGTACTCCAGGCGGTTCACGTTGATCGCGATCAGGTCAGCGGCTTTGCCCGGCTCCAGCGAGCCGATGTCATCCCGGCGCAGCACGTTTGCGCCGCCCAGCGTCGCGATCTCCAGTGCCTCGCGGGCCGACATGCCCTCCGGGTCGCCCCCGACACGCTGGAGGAGCATCGCCTGACGCGCCTCACCGATCAGGTGCCCGGCGTCATTGCTCGCCGAGCCGTCCACGCCGATTCCGACCGGTGCATTGTGCGCCCTCAGCGCCTTGATCGGCGCGATGCCGCTCGCCAGGCGCATGTTGCTGTTCGGGCAATGCGCAATGCCCGTCCGTGTCCTGCCAAATACCTCAATCTCACGCTCGCTCATGTGGACACAGTGAGCGTGCCATACGTTGTCCCCGACCCAGCCCAACTCTTCCATGTACTCGACGGGCCGCAGGCCGAACATCTCGATGCAGAACTCTTCCTCGTCCCGTGTCTCGGCTAGGTGAGTGTGCAGGCAGACGCCGTACTGCTGCGCCATAGCCACCGACTCGCGCATCAGGTCGGCGGTCACCGAGAACGGGGAGCACGGAGCCAGCACCACGCGCAGCATCGCGTGGGGATCGGGATCGTGATACGTTTCGATGGCCCGCACGCAATCGGCCAGGATGTCTTTCTCCTCCTCAACCACCCGGTCGGGCGGCAGACCGCCCTTACTCTCGCCCAGGCTCATCGATCCGCGCGCCGCGTGGAAGCGCAGCCCGATCTCCTGTGCAGCGCGGATCTCGTCGTCGATCCGCGCGTCGTTGGGATAGATGTACAGGTGGTCGCTGGAGGTCGTGCAGCCTGAAAGCATCAGCTCGGCCATACCGACCAGCGCCGAGACGTAGACGGCTTCGCCCGTCAGGTTAGCCCAGATCGGGTACAGCGTCGTCAGCCAATTGAACAGGTTGGCGTCCTGCGCAGGGACGACGACCCGCGTGAGCGTCTGGTACAGGTGGTGGTGCGTGTTGACCAGCCCCGGCAGCACGATGTGACCGCTCAGGTCGATGACCTCGTCTGCCCCGGTCGGCAGTTCATCCGTCGGGCCTACCTGCTCGATCACGTTGTCTCTGATAAAAAGACCCCCATCCACGATTTCGCGCCGATCGGAGTCCATCGTAACCAGGGTATGCGCATGGCGCACCAGTGTAGTGGGCATAGGGGGCGCTTCCTTCCACGCAAGTGACATGGTTTAGAGGTAAATTCAGTTTATCACAGTCTGATGAGTACTTTCAATAGATTCCAGATTTGGGGGCACGTCCCGCGTTCGGGGCAGGGCAATTGGCAATTCAAGATCAATGGAACGACCGAAAAGGAAGATATCGATCTGCCCAATTCCCACAGGCCGCGATTCCCTAGAAAGAAGAAACGCCAGCGTGCCTATGCCGTTGCACGCTGGCGTCTTGCCGGTCAAAAAAAACAGAGCTACTAGACGCCCTGCTCAACGGCGATCTCCGCTGCCCGCAGCGTGTTCTTGAGCAGCATTACGATGGTCATCGGGCCGACGCCGCCCGGCACCGGTGAGATGGCCGCCACGCGCTCTTTGGCAACGTCAAACTCGAAGTCGCCCTTCCAGACGTAGCCTTTCTTGGCGGTCGGATCATCCACCTTAACGGTTGCCACGTCGACGCACACGGCGCCCTCTTTGAACCAGTCGCCTTTGATCATCTCCGGGCGGCCCATCGCGCCGATCACGATGTCGGAACGCTTCACAATCGATGGGATGTCCTGCGTCCGGCTGTGGACGACCGTCACGGTCGCGTTGGCGTGGATCAGCAGCAACGCCATCGGCATCCCAACGATATTGCTGCGGCCCAACACAGCCGCGTTTGAGCCTTCGATCTTGAAGCCGTCAACCAGCTTCTCGGCCTCCCCTAGAAGATACATGCACCCGAATGGCGTGGCGGGGACAAACTGCGGATCACGGCCCTTCATCGCCAAGCGCCCGATGTTGATGGGGTGGAAACCATCCACATCCTTGTCCAGGCTGATGCTCCGTAGGACCCGCTCCTCGTCCAGGTGGTCAGGCAGGGGGAGCTGTACCAGGATGCCGTGCACCTTCGGGTTCTCGTTCAGTTCGGCGATCAGCTTATCAAGCTCTTCCTGGCTGGTTTCAGCCGCAAGCTCGTAGCCGAACGACTCGATGCCGACCTCGGCGCAGCGGTTGCGCTTCATCTTGACGTACATCTGCGAAGCAGGATTCTCGCCGACCAGGACCGCAGCCAGCCCCGGTGTGACGCCCTGCTCCTCTTTCATTTCAATAACCGCCTCCGCAATCTCTTGCTGGATGCGTTTTGCAATAGCCTTGCCGTCGAGGATAATCGCAGTCACCGACATTCCTCCAGTGGTGTCTATTGGATAGAAGGTCAAATTTCTACTGCCAGCATAACACAGACCGGGGAGATCGATCCAGTGAGGAGTGTCACTATTCCAGCCGCTGGTGGGCAGACGCCTTCGTCACCTGAGAGGGATGAATTGACGGGGCCACCAAAATCCTTTACAGTACCGCACGCCGGGCGGGATAGACTCGCCCGCTACGATGTACCCAGCGGGGTGCCATGAGCCTCTTGACCGTCCTCAGAATCGAAGCGCTGTTTGTGCTGGCGCTGTTTCTGCCTTTGCTGGTGCAGTTGGTAGCGCTGTATCTCGTCAGCCGCGCGTTATGGGGCTTCACGCGGCGCTTCTTCGGGCGCGGGCTGTGGCTGGTACTGGCGCTGATCGGCGTGCCGGTTCACGAGCTTAGCCATGCCACCGCCTTCATCCTGACCGGGGCGGGCGTGCAGCGCGTGGTGCTCTTCGCGCCGCGCGGCCTGCCGGAGTACGGCGGTGCGACCGGCGTTGTGGTGCCCAGGCGCTCTCCCTCGACCCTGTCACGCCTGATTGCTTCGGTTGCGCCCTTCTTCGGATGCTCTCTGGCCGCCTGGCTGGTACTGCGTGTTCTGCTGCCGGGCCTGGCCCTGAGCCACCCGGCTGCCGCGCTGACGCTGGCCGACCTGGAGATAACCGGCCTGGGACAGACGGCTATTGGCGTGCTCAGTGGGTATCTGCGGGGACTGGTGGGGGCATTTACGCAGCTTGCCTGGAACGACTGGCGCACTTTCCTGGCCCTGTACCTGGCGGCGTCACTGGGAATGGGCGCGGCGCCCAGCGCGGAGGATTTCCGGCGATTCTTCCCCGCCATGCTCGGTCTGCTGGTGTTGTTGCTGCCCATCTTCGCCGCGATCCAGGTCTTCGGGAACGCCGAGACGACGCTGGCGACCACGCGGGCCGTTCTGGATGGGCTGATCATCCCGGTTGGTAGTGCGCTGAACTACGCCACGCTTTTTGCGCTAACTGCCTTGTTGGCCCTGATGGCGCTCGCCCCGCTGAGGGGGCTGGTTCGGCGAAGGTAAAGACGGCCCGGCGCTCACTCCAGGTAGATTTCGACGTGCTCGCCGTCCTCTTCGTCCTCTACGTCGATGATCTTCCCGTGCGAACCTTCTTTGATCCCCAGGATCAGTTCCTCAAGATCGATCTCTTCCATGTCGGGCACAAAGCGCGCACCCATGCGTATCCCAACGTCGATCAGGCTGAGGGGGAGATTGACATTGACCTTCACCTTGCCCGAAGCCGTGTCGGTGACGCGCACGCGCAGGAAGCGTGGCTCGGGGCCTTCGGCGATCAGGGAGCCTGGGCGACGCTGCTTCGGCTGCGCTTTGCGTAACGCGTCCAACAACTTGGCGCCCTCCTCGGCAGTGAGCTTGCCCTCGGCGATCATGTTCAGGATCTTCAAACGTTCTTCGGTTGTGGACATCATCCACATGTCCTTCCATCAAAAGTCTCATCGTGCCGGGTTGCTTGCCCATCACGGTGTGTAAGATCGAGCCGCATCTGCACCAGGCTGCGGATGGGCTGGAAGCCCGCCGCCCGCAGGCTTTCCTCGACGGCCTCGTCGTCCGCGAGGGTCTCCAGCCGGACGGTTCGGCCTCGCAGCAAAGGGCGACGCAGTGCTCTTGACAATAACGCGCAGCGCGCCTCTGGATCGTCCAGTGCCGGGTCGAGGAAGAGCGTCAGCCGGGCGCGCTGCCAGCCGGTTACTTTGAGCCAGATCGACCCCAACAGACGATGCGGGCAGGCGGGGTCCACCAGCACCCAGCGCTCTTTGCCCTGGTCCCCAAGATCCTCCAGGCTGCGCAGCAAGCCGCCCCGTACTTGGTGTTGCTCAATGGGGCGCGTCCAGGCCATTGCGCCCTGCCGGGCGCGGGTGTAGATCAGGCCCGCCTCGGCGTCCGTGTCCGTCCACCGGCGGCGTCTGACCCGCCAGATGCCCGCACTTCTGTCCGGCGTAGGGAGAGGACGAGAAGGGCTTCTGGCCTCCCACTGTGTCAGTGTCTCGAAGCGTTCAAAGCCCAGGCCATCATACAGCTTCAGCGCCCCGTCGTTATCAGCCTCAACCTGTAGGGCAATCCACCGGCCACCCTGGCTTCGCACCAGGTCAATGCTGGCCTGCATCGCGGCGCGTGCGATGCCCTGGCGGCGGTAGTTGGGATGGACGACAACGTTGGCGATCAGCCAGCCCTGGCCGAGGTAGGGGTGAATCCCGCCCCGATACAGGCTGACGTTGCCAACCACGTGCTTCCCTGCGCGCCAGACGTAACCCGAGCCCAGGCCGCCGGTCAGACCAATCAGCGAGAACAGCCAAAGAAGCGGTCCCAGCTTCGAGATGGCCTTCATCTCGCGGACGGCCGCTCGTCCATTGGCGTCCAGTCGCCCGCCGAAACACAGCTCAATCAGCTCCGCGATCTGATACAGGTCGCGGGCCAGGTTGGTGGGCTGGAGACCATCACCGTGTCTTTGCCCTGAACGTTGCCGGGTCAGCGCAGCGGTCATCGGCTACTCCCGTCCCTCCAGAGCGGCCAACAACTCCTCCGCCTCTTCCACACTGATCTTTCCTTCTTCAAGCATCTGCAGAACCGCGAGACGCTCCTCTTCGGAAATGGGGGCAATGTCGGGGCTGCTGCTGCCAATACTCACCTGTGCAGCCCCAAGACTTTCGAGTGCGTGACGCTCGGCACGCCTGACGGCTTGCTCGGCCTTGCGCTGCGCGGCCTCCATGTGACGGCGTGACGCGTCGAGATTCGCCTCGACGTGGCTGCGCACGTGGTCCGGTAAGTCTTGCAGCCTGGCTCCGAGTTGCTCTTCGACCCGGGCGGTGATGCTCTCCCAACTTGCTGCGAAGTCCTCGTCAAAAGCAGCCGCGAATTCATCCCCCAGGTCGTCGTCGCCGCGCTCCTTGATGATCACACTTCCATCGACGGTGAGGTGAACGGTCGCCAGGCCGTCGCCGAGTGTCACGATAGCCTGTTCACCTTCGGAGACCGCCTCAAGTTCTCTGGGCAGGTGAAGGCTCGTTCCGGCCGGCACGACGAAGCGGACGCTGGTCCGGGGCGGCACGTGGATGCTCGCGTCACCACCCACCGCATCGAAGCGGGAGACTGTCGCCGGTCGGAAGTTGGTGTGCAGGGACAGGTCGCCGCTGATCCCCCCAACCACGAAGCCGGCAGGGACATTGCGGCCCAGCAGATCCCCACCGACGCGTTCGAGTGCAACCGGCCCGCCGACATCGCGCAGAACCACGTCACCGCCGACGGGGCCAAACGTCACCGCCCCTTCCGCGGTGCGCACGCTTGCTCCACCACCAATGCTGCCGGTTGCCATTTCGGTGATCTGGCGGGCGGAGCAGTCGCCCTGTATCCGATCAACCTGGATCAGGCCGGAGGCTTTCCTCACCTGGAGAGTGCCACCCACCGGCCCGGAGATGACAAGCGAGTTGATAAGCCGGGCAACGCAGTTGCCGCCCACCTCACCGCTGCACCCGACCGGGCCTTCGATCTCCTTGAGTTGCAGCGTGCCCCCGATCACGCCGGAGATGCTCAGCCCACCAACGCCGTGGACAGTACAATTGCCCTCGACATCTCCCTCAACATGCACAGGGCCTTTAACGTCCCTAATGTCCAGGTCGCCGCCAACGCCCCGGATCGTGACGCTGCCGCCTGCGGGCATAGAGATGACACCACTGCCGGGCATCTTGTCGATCACAGCCCCGTTGTCATGGATCTCGACATGGGCGATCTCCAGACCGGAGCCTTCGATTCTGGTCTCTACCCGATCCATCCCACGAATCTGCAGATCGCCAGCACAAGGCTCGATTCTCAGGTAAGGCTCCGGCCCCAGATCCAGACGTTGACTTGTCATCAGTGCCTCCCTCACTCACCGCCCAACACAGCAAGAGCTTCTTCAGAAGTGATCTCGCCGCGTTCCAGCTTATCAAGAATCTCGCGGCGTTCGGCTTCCGAGAGACCATCCGACTCGGCGGCGTAGTCGCTGACGACCTCAAAGCCCATCACGCGGATTACCTCATTCAGACGCGCACGCACGGTGGGGTAGGAGATCCTCAGTTCTTTCTCCATGCGCTTGATTGTCCCCTCACAGCGAACGAAGGTTTCGACAAAGTGCAGTTGTTCGGCGTTGAGCCGCGATAGGCGGCCCATTGTGAAGTTGCCTTCGATGGCTGTGCCGCACTGCGGGCATTGCAGCCGCTTGACGCCGAGTGTTTCACCGCAGACGGGACAGTGGCCGGGCATTGGGTAGACCATTGTTACACCTTTTTTATAAATTCTTCACAAAACCGAGAAGGCAAATTTTGTTAATGTGTTTATTGAGATTATAAATTCAGTGATTGACATTGTCAATAACCCGATGAATTTAATTAACGTCCCGGTCGAGACCACCGCCCCCCTGGCCGATCAAGGGGGGTTTGCTTCATGCCGATTTTTGTTTTATGATGAGGATGTATTTTTTTTATTTATAGAGGATAAGGTCGTTATGTTGTTCTTACCCCATGCAAAGAGGGGACAAGGCCTAGTTGAGTATGCACTCATATTAATCCTCGTTTCCCTCGTAAGTCTCATACTGCTGATCTTGCTGGCTAAACCTATTGGGGACGTCTATTCTAACGTCATCGAAATGATCTAGATCGAATAAGCAGCACACAAAAGGCCCGGTTAGCCCGGGCCTTTTGTGCTTTTAGGGGCCATCACCGGGGTTTGATAGCCTCATCACCCCGACCGATCAGACGGACACGTCGCTCCAGCTTGCTTCGTGGCATTAATACCAGACGCCCACATCCTTCGCATTTCAGCCCAATGTCGGCCCCAAGACGGTAGACGCGCCAGGCGTTCGCGCCGCAGGCATGCGGCTTCTTCAGGGTCAGGATGTCGTCCAGTCGCAGATCAAGTGGCATAGCTTTTCCCTATTCGGCCCGTAGCCGCAGTGGATTGTAGTCAACGGCGTTGTCGTCGAGGTCGAGTGTTTCCCCAATGTAATTACTGGTCGTTTGTGGGCTTGCATGCCCCAGCATCAACTGAACCTGCTCAATGGCCGCCCCACCCCGGCGGGCCAGCAACGCCGCCGTGCGTCGCAGGTCGTGCGGCTTGACCGGCGGCAAACCCGTCAGGGCTGTGTAGTGATTGATTAACTTGTAGATGGCGTGGGGCGTCATTCCCTCCCGGTAAGAGAGCACCCTCCCTCCCCTGCTGATCGGGACGAAGACACGCTGCTCCGGATCGGACGTATCCAGCCCCGCGACCTCACCCCACCTCATCAGCAGACGCCAGAGCCAGACGGGCAGCTTGAGGGTGCGGATGCGCCCGTGCTTGCCCTTGAGATTGGCGATCACCTTGTGTCCCTCTAACTCGGTGATGTGTCCCCACGTCAGGTCGCAGATCTCAGAGCGGCGCAGCCCCAACGCCAGCAGCAGGCCAAGAATGGCCGAGTCGCGCAAGCCCTTGGGTGTGTCTGCGCCAGGTGTGTTGAGTAACCGGCGGGCCTGCTGGGCGTTCAGGCGAAGCCCCTGGACCTCGCCTCGTACGCGGGGCGGCTTGACGAGTTCAAGCTGCGGCAGGCCCGCCGCCAGGCTGGGCTCAAGCGCCGCAGCCGTGCGTATCATCCCTTTGATGGTGTTGATGTGTGCCTGTACCGAGCGCGGTGCGAGATCCTTGTCGTGTTGGAGGTACGCCACGTACTGCTTGAGGTGCGTCACCAGCGGAGCAGCAGGCTGGGCGTTGCGCCATTCGAGGAAGGCTTTTAGGCGGCTGGCGTAGGCCCGCTGCGTGTTGGGGGCCATACCGGCCAGATACGTATCCACGGCCTGACCAAGCAGTTCGTCATCACGATAAACGGGAACGATGGTATGCGGTTCGTCGCTCATGGTTATCCGGTGTCTGTTCTGGTGGTGTTTCTACATCAGCAACGGCAGCCGTTTATTGCGCCGGTCGACATATTCCCTATTTTACCTGTTTACGCCCGGCCAGGCAAAAAGTAACGATATTAACTCATATCGCGACTTACTAGCTGCCAGACACGGTATCGTCTGGTCAACCTGACCACCCACCGCCGTGAACTGGCTGACCTGGAGCGCATCATCGAGCGCGTGCTCGCCAGCCTGGACGGCGGGGACGCAGCAAAAGCCCGGCTGGCGGTCTCGATGTTCATCTCACACATCGAGGTCCAGTCGGGCAAGCCGCCCTACGTGCGGGTGTACTGTACGTTCCTGCACCCCGACGCTGTCGGGATGCAGGGTTTAGACCTAGTGCCCCCTAGGGGAATCGAACCCCTGTTTTGGCCTTGAAAGGGCCACGTCCTAGGCCACTAGACGAAGGGGGCGCTCACGATTTGCCGCTAAAATTGTACCGCATCGACTGTGGCTGTCAAAATTGTTGCTCGGTGTGCAGGCAGTCTGCCGACACGCCGTCCAGTTGGGCCTCAACCCCCGCTTGACTTAGAACGCACGTTCCTGCTATAATGTTGACAAATGGAACCCATGTGCTAGCGAACACCCGTTTGTTCTTGTAGCATTGCGGGAATTTCTAGGAGAAGTGTTATGGCTGATGTCAAGCTCTCAGCACGCCAGGAAGCCATCCTCGAATTCATCGAGAAGTTCATCATCGAGAATGGCTATCCGCCGACCATTCGCGAGATCGGCAAGGCCTGCGGTATCTCGTCCACTTCGGTTGTCAACTACAATCTCAACAAGCTTGAGCGCGAGGGTTTCCTGACCCGTGATCGCGAGGTTTCGCGGGGGCTGCGCTTAACGGCAATGGCCCAAGACACGAACGTGATCCGCGTTCCGCTGGTGGGTCGCATCGTAGCCAGCGAGCCGGTGCCCGTTCCCGGCAGCGATTTTGCTATCTTCGGTGAGGACGAGGCCATCGAACTCACCCGCGATATCGTTGGTGGGGGCGAAGACCTGTTTGCCCTGCAGGTATCCGGCGACTCGATGATCGATGCGATGATCAACGATGGTGACATCGTCATCATGCGCCCTCACCACAACGTGGAGAACGGCGATCTCGTGGCGGTGTGGCTGCTGGATAGGGAAGAAACGACCCTGAAGCGTTTCTACAAGGAAGGCAACCGGATCCGCTTGCAGCCCGCCAATCCGACCATGGGGCCAATCTACATCGACGACATCTCCAATGTGCAGGTGCAGGGACACGTCGTCGCGGTGGTGCGTCAGGTCTAAGCTGGCGTTAGTGCGCCCAAACATATAAATTACCCGGCGACTCTCAGGCAGAGTTGCTTGGTTTGTGGACTCTACCAAGCGTGCAGACTGCTTCGTCTGCACGTTTGTGTTTTTGTGGTGTGAAGCCGCCCGCAACGCGGTACACTTGTAAGGGCTGTGTGCCCGAACAACTCAGAGCAGGACAAAGTGGAGCGTCAATGACCGCTGCTGATCCTCCCCGACCGCCCCTATCCACCGGCAAAATCGTACAGACCTGGTGGCCGCTGGCCGCCAGTTGGCTGTTGATGGCGGCTGAGCTTCCCGCCTTGAGTGCCATCGTTGCGCGGTTGTCCGAGCCGGAGATCAACCTCGCCGCTTACGGTGGTCTCGTCTTTCCCATCTGCCTGATCATTGAAGCGCCGATTATCATGCTGCTTGCTGCCTCGACCGCCCTCAGCAAAGACTGGGATTCCTATGTGAAACTGCGCCGCTTCATGATGCGTGCCGGTGCGATCTTGACGGCCGTCCATATCCTGCTGGCCGTCACGCCGCTGTACTATGTTGTCATTGAGGGGGTCATCGGTGCTCCGGCAGAGATCGTCGAACCGGCCCGCGTGGGTCTGATCATCATGACCCCCTGGACGTGGTCGATTGCTTACCGTCGTTTCAACCAGGGTGTCTTGATCCGCTTTGGCCATTCGCGGGCGGTCGGTTTTGGGACGATGATCCGGCTCACCGCCGACATGATCGTCTCGCTGACGGGCTATGCCATCGGGTCGATACCCGGCGTCGTCGTCGCGACCGGTGCCATGGCATCCGGGGTCATCAGCGAGGCAGTCTACGCCGGGATGCGGGTGCGGCCCGTGCTCCGCGATCAACTCAAAAAAGCACCACCCCTCGAAGACCCCTTGACCTTTCCGGGCTTCATGGCTTTCTATATCCCGCTGGTGATGACTTCATTATTGACCATGCTGGTGCAACCCATCGGCAGTGCCGCGGTCAGCCGCATGCCGCTTGCGCTTGAGTCGCTGGCCGTCTGGCAGGTTGTCTCCGGGTTGGTCTTTCTATTGCGCAGTGGGGGTGTAGCTTACAACGAGGTCGTCGTCACACTGCTGGACGACCCCCAGGCGATCCCCGGCCTACGACGTTTTGCAGCCTGGCTGGCAGCATCGGGGACGGCCGGATTGCTGCTCATCGTCGCCACGCCGTTGGCTACGCTCTGGTTTGCGCGGGTTTCGGCGCTGGCACCACCGCTGGCCGATCTCGCCTGCACTGCATTGTGGCTGTTTCTCCCGATACCTGCCCTGAGTGCGCTGCAGAGCTGGTACCAGGGCGCGATCTTGAACAGTCGCAAGACACGCGGCATTACCGAGGCCATCGTTGTTTTTCTGCTGACCGCCAGCGCGATCTTGTGGATCGGCGTGGCCTGGGGACGGGTCACCGGCCTGTACGTCGGCGGGGTGGCTTTCTCGGTCGGCACCTCGATGCAGACGATCTGGCTCTGGCTGCGCAGCCGGTCCGCAATGCGCGCTGTCCAGGAGCGTGACGCGGAGGATACCCGGCTTCAGAGCGTCGGCGCTCCGGCCCGTTGAACGCGGCACCCGGTGTGTCGTTGTTGCCCTTCTGGGCAGATAAGTATAATCGGTAGCAGGGTTCACTCACGGATTCAGGATTATAGTTGAGGTAGACGTGGTGACTGAGGACAAGCACGAGGCTCTTCAGGAAGAGCAAACGCAGGAAATCCCATCCCATCTGCTCGGCGGTGACGACCGACCACCCTCATCAATGTTGATGCGCCTGCTGGAAAGTGGGTCCGCCCGGCGCATTCTCGAAGCGCCTGTTGAGGACTTGGGGCTGGCGGAACATCTCCCCTTCCCCTTTATGGGGCTGGTTGGGCAGGTCGAGATGCGCATGGCGTTGCTGCTGACGGTGATCAATCCGAACGTGGGGGGCACGCTGCTCATCGGGCCGCGCGGCACCGGCAAGACGACCGCCGCGCGCGGGTTGACCGATCTGCTGCCTTTTGTCGAACACAGCACATGCCTGTACGGCTGCATGCCCGAAGACTACGAGGCCCTGGGACGTGATGGTGTCTGCGAGGACTGCGCGGCCAAGTTGGAGGCCGGTGAGCGGATTACCCGCACCGAGCCTGTACGCCTGATCGAGCTGCCACTCAACGCCCGGCTGGAAGATGTCGTCGGCGGCATCAACGAGCGGATCGCCCTGCAGCAGAATCGCATCCGCCTGGAGCGTGGGCTCCTGGCCCGCGCCGACCAGAACCTTTTGTACGTCGATGAAGCTAACCTGCTCGACGACAAAATCGTAGATGCCATCCTCGACGCCGCTGCCCAGGGGCATTACACCGTGCGGCGTGGGCCGATGCGCGCCACTTACCGCTCGCGTTTTGTCCTGATCGGCTCGATGAACCCTGAGGAAGGCAACCTGCGCCCTCAGATCCTGGACCGTTTTGGCCTGCGGGTGGTGGTCACCGGCCTGGCAGTCCCCGAAGATCGCCTGCTGGTCTATAAGCGCGTGCGCGAGTTCCGGGCCAACCCCCGTGCCCTCATACAGGCGTTCGACCTGGATACCTTCTACGCCCGCGAGGATGTCATCACGGCACGGGAGTTGTTATCTACCGTTGAGCTTTCTGACAAGGCCCAGAAACTGGGGCTGCGTCTGGTGCAGGAGCTGGGCATCCACTCCCATCGCGCCGAGTTCACCATGTTCGAGGCGGCCCGCGCCTACGCCGCTGCCGACGGGCGCGAGGAGGCGACGGTCGAGGATTTGAGGGCAGTTGCGCCGATGGCCTTGCGGATGCGCCGCAGCGAGTTTATCGAGCAGTTTATCGCTACCCAGCAGGCCAAGGATCAAGAGATCATTGACCCGCTGGACAGACTGAGGGAAGAGTATTCGTGAGGCTTGACCTGTCACGTGGAGATCTGCTGGGTGCCGGGACTCTGGCCCTGGCCTGGATCGGGATATGGGGGGCATGGATTCCGCATCAGACCGCCAGCCTGTCGCAGAACGCGCTGTATCTGGCCGAGTGGGCCACTTTTCTGCCCGAGGTACGTTTCGGCGATCTGGCGCGGGTTCCAGAGTGGCTGCGTCTGGCCGTGTCGCTGGCATCTGTCGCGCTGGCAGTCGGCGCTGGCGGCCTGGGAAAGCGCTGGCTGCGATGGATGATCCGCCTGGCAGCACTGACCCCCGGCCTGATCATGCTGCCCCCGTACCCCGAATTGCTCAAGCTGTGGTGGTCGGAGGCTTACGGCCTGCGATTCGTCATGGCAGCCGTGGTGTGGGTGGGCGTTGCCACCAGTGTTTTAAGCGATTCGCTCCCCGACCAGCTCCGCCGGGGCCTGGTAGCCGTGCTCAGCGGCCTCGCTGCCGGGCTGGGGAGCTGGGCCTTCCTGACTCTGCGCTCGCGCTTTGAAGTGTATTACGCCACCCGGATCGCGCCCGGCTGGGGGGTGCTCTTGCTTCTAGGGGGGCTGGTTCTGGTTGCCATACTCCAGTTATCCACGCTGATCTGGGATATAAAACGCCACATGGTAGTCGCGCCCTGATCCTGAGCGCCGAAAAAGCAACAGACGGGCCAGAATGCTGGCCCGCTTGCGCGTTGAGAGGTATAAGATACGGTGTGACCAGCTACTAGGTCATCCGCGTCTCAATGTACTCGATTGCCTGACCGACGGTCTCAATCTGCTGGGCCTGTTCGTCGGAGATCTCTCCGCCGAATTCCTGCTCAAATTCCATAATAAGCTCAACCAGGTCAAGTGAGTCGGCCTCTAAATCCTCGCGGAACCTCGCACTAGGGATCACTTTATCCGCGTCAACACCCAATAATTCAACAATGATGTTGCGCACGCGTTCTTCGGTGCTAGCCATGCTATATCCTCCTGATTGGTCAACCTTGGCAGAAAGCTAGTTTACCATGTCTGGCAGATCCGTCAAGAACAGGAGGAGAAGCCCAAGATAGAGAAGGTGCCCTCAGTGTGATCTACCGGGGACGAACTCCCCGGCTCTTCGCACATATTCCCGGCCGTGGAGGTCATTCGCTGCGGCTCTGCGTAAGGGCTTCATCCTCTCTTTTGGGACACGCTCCCAGAATAAGCGTCCTTGACAGAGGCGTATTTGGATTGGTAAGATGTTTGCTATCTAACCTTAAGGAACACCACCTGATGGCAAAAGTTACGGACGCTCACACCGGCCAGCGCAAGGCCGATCACATTCGTATTAATTTGGAGCAAGATGTCCGTTTCCCCCGCCTGACAACCGGCCTGGAGCGATACCGCTTCATTCATCAAGCCCTGCCTGAGCTTGACCTGGACCGGATCGACATGACCTCCACCCTGTTCGGCAAAAAGCTGGCCGTCCCCCTCCTGATTTCCTCCATGACGGGCGGCACCCAGCAGGCCGGACGCCTCAACCGGATTCTGGCTACCGCTGCCCAGGCGCATGGCATGGCGATGGGGCTGGGCTCACAACGTGTCGTCATCGAGAACCCTGAGGTCATTGATACGTTCCAGGTGCGCTCTGTTGCGCCCGACATTCTGCTTTTTGCCAACCTGGGGGCAATCCAGTTGAACTACGGTTACGGCGTCGAACACTGCCAGCGGGCGGTAGACATGGTAGAGGCCGATGCGTTGATCCTGCACCTGAACGTCCTGCAGGAGGCCGTTCAGGCGGAGGGGGATACCCGCTGGGCTGGGTTGTTGGACAAAATTGAGCAGGTCTGCGCCAGGCTCTCCGTCCCCGTCATCGGCAAAGAGGTCGGGTGGGGCCTCTCCGAGCAAGCCGCCCGCCAACTGGCCGATGCCGGAGTTGCCGCCCTCGATGTAGCCGGGGCCGGGGGAACATCCTGGAGTGAGGTTGAGTATCATCGTTCCCCGACGACCTTCCATGCCCAGG
The DNA here is from genome assembly GCA_964603985.1 of uncultured Anaerolineae bacterium. GTDB lineage: Bacteria > Chloroflexota > Anaerolineae > Aggregatilineales > UBA3940 > CAZRXG01. Next base: position 302,116 of record CAZRXG010000001.1, read on the forward strand.
TGGCGAGTTCCTTCGACGACTGGGGAATCCCCACTGCTGAGTCAATTGAGATGGCCGGGCGCGCCGCGCCCGATCTTCCCCTCTTCGCCAGTGGAGGTCTGCGCTCCGGCATTGACGTTGCCAAGTGCATCGCGTTGGGAGCCTCTCTATGCGGCATGGCCGGGCCGTTCCTGCGCGCTGCGGCCACCTCGGATGAAGCGCTCGACGAGGTCATCCGCATCACCGTCGCACAGCTCCGGATCGCGATGCTGTGCGTTGGTGCCCCCACGTTTGAGGCACTGCGACAAACCCCCCTTCAGCGCATCGACAGACCCGATTAGAGGAGTCTCATGACATCCCTGGCGCGATTCTTCGACTGCCTCCTGCCTGTCATCGAAGCCGACCTGCAGACCGTCCTTCACCCGCCCGATACCGCACCGCCCCTGTTTTACCGTATGCTGCGCTACCATATGGGGTGGGTCGATAAGGACGGTCGGCCCGATCAGACCAGGGCGGGGAAGCGCATCCGTCCTGTCTTGTGCCTGTTAGCTTGTGAGGGCGTCAGTGGCGATTACCGACCCGCGTGTCCGGCAGCCAGCGCGGTCGAACTGATCCACAACTTCTCTCTGTTGCACGACGATGTCCAGGACCGAAGCCCACTTCGCCGCAATCGCCCCACCGTGTGGCGAATCTGGGGGGAGGCACAGGCAATCAACGCTGGCGACACCATGTTTGCGCTGGCGCACCTGGCGATCACCCGCCTTGCGCCGCCCGAAACCGACCCGGCAACCATCGCCAGCCTGCTGCGGATTCTGGACGAGACCTGTCTGGAGCTGACACGCGGCCAGCATCTTGACCTTTCCTTCGAGGCCCGCCAGGATGTCGAAACACAGGCATACCTGAATATGATCACCGGCAAAACGGCGGCCCTGCTGTCAGCGGCGGCTCAAATGGGCGCGCTGGCCGGGGGTGCTGGCGAGGTGACTCGGTCACACTACCGGGCTTTTGGGGAGAACTTGGGGATGGCCTTTCAGGTGTTAGACGATGTGCTCGACATCTGGGGCGATCCCGCCGCTACCGGTAAGATCGCCGCGGTCGACATCCACCAGCGTAAAAAGTCACTGCCCGTCATCTACGCATTGGGCTACAGCGACGAGCTGCGCAATCTGTATGCCAGCCCCGGCCCTTTCGACGACACAACCGTGGCCCGTGTCATTGCCCTGCTGGATGGTGTGAACGCACGCCAGTACGCTGAGGATCTGGCTTGCCAGTACTCCAAGCAGACGCTCTCTCACCTGGAAGCTGCTTCACCGGAGGGGGAGGCCGGTCAGGCCCTGTTCGAACTGGTGGATATGTTGCTACACCGTGACCGTTAAGTCTTCGAGACTTTTGACCCTCCCCTCAACGAGAACATCCTCCCATTCACGATGCCTCTTCCGCGAACAGGATCTCCACCCCCTTGCGCGCGACCTCTTCCACGCAGGCGTTCCCCCCGTCTGCACAGGGAGCGTCCCCCTCGGCATTGGTGATGATCAGGTCAATCTCGTCGAAGGAGAGTGTGTTAAACTCCGTCACGCGCCCGAACTTAGTCCGGTCAGCCAGAATGATCACCCGCCCGGCGACGGCGGCGCTTTGTCGCTTTATCTGGACTTCCTGAAGCAGGGGATCGGTGATGCCGTGAACCGCATGAATCCCACTTACGCCCGCGAAGTACTTGTCGACGTGGATTTTGCCCAGGAACTCCAGGGGCTGCATTCCAAAAAACTCCTGGGAAGGGTGATACAATTCGCCGCCTGTTCCATAGACCCGGATATGGGGCATTCTCGAAAGCGCCACCAGTGTCGCAACACCGGTGCAGAAGATGGCCAGGTCCCGGCGCGGTTCGAGCGCAGGGACCATAGCCAGGGCTGTTGTGCTTGCATCGAGCAAAATGCTGTCGCCATCCTCTACCAGGGAGGCAGCAGCCCGGCCTATAGCTCGCTTGCTTGCAATGTTGGCTCGGATTCGAGTATTGAACTCTATCTCGACCTGAGATTGAGCAGAGACCACTCCCCCGTAAGACTTCTTCACTTGGCCTCTTTGTTCCAAGTGATTCAGGTCACGATGGATCGTCATCTCTGAGACCTCGAATAACTCGCTGAGTTGCGAGATCTTGGCGAACCCGTGCCGGTTCACGTAGTCGAGGATTTTATCGCGTCTTTCTTCCGGGATCATGGCACCCAATCTCAGAACTGCGTTATAATATGTTATGATGTGTTAAATTTTGTTACATCTACCATACAATGATTCTCGCCGGATGGCAAGGGGCTGTCAAGAGAATTTGCGAGGCTGTTGGCGGATTCTACTCGTTCATTCAGGCAAATGAATGCATCGGTAGAACCAATTGGTGTACTACCATCTCTGGTGGTGGCTTCATCCTGGAGTGAACGTGAAGAATCACTTGTGGCCTTGATCGGCGTTGCCACTTGCGGTGTGAGCGTTGCGAAGGAGGCGGCATGACCGAGCGGAGAATCTGCGACTACGAAGGCTCAACCTACCGCACCGACTTCTGGGAAGGGCAGGGCCGCGAGTACGAGGACCGCGTGGAGCGGATCGCAGTACGCCGCCTGATGCCGCTCAGCGGCAAACGCTTGCTGCAAGGCGGAGCGGGCTTCGGTCGCCTGACGCCGATGTTCAGTGGATACGAGCAGACCGTGCTGCTGGACCACTCGCACTCCCAACTGGCGTTCGCCCGCCAGCAGTATGGAGACGAGGGGCTGCTGTACGTTGCAGCCGACATCTATAAGATGCCCTTCGCGCCGGGTGTATTCGACGGCGCGACACTGCTGCGCGTGCTGCATCACATGGAGGACCCGCCCGCCGCACTGGGGGCACTGCGCTACGTGATGGAGCGGGGCGGCACCTTCCTGCTGGAGTTCGCCAACAAACACAACCTCAAGGCGATTGCGCGCTGGCTACTGGGTCGCCAGGCATGGAACCCCTTCGAACTGGAGCCGGTGGAGTTCGCCGACCTGCACTACGATTTTCACCCCCGGTACATTTGCGAAACGCTGACGGAAGTGGGCTTCAAACCGGGGCGGACGATCACCGTCTCGCATTTCCGGCTGGATCTGCTTAAGCGCGCCATCCCGACCGGCGTCCTGGTTGCGATGGACTCGGTGGCACAGCTCACAGGGGATCTGTGGCAGTTGTCGCCCAGTGTGTTCATCCGCAGTGAGGCTATCGGGGAGGACGGAACCGCGCCTGAGGGGGCGTTCTGGCGGTGCCCGGCGTGTGGCGGGTTTGAACTGGCAGAGGGGGGAGGGCGGTTGCTCTGCCGGGGATGCGAGGCGCAGTGGGGGATCATCGACGGGGTGTATGACTTCAAGGAAGCACTGTAGAGGCGACCGAATGAAAAAACACCTCGGGCTGCTCCCAGCCGGCGGCTGAGGACACGACAGTTTTAGAAGTTGCAGAGGTTAGGGCGAAAGAACAAAGA
>CAZRXG010000002.1:0-304739 GCA_964603985.1 uncultured Anaerolineae bacterium
CGGGATGCGGTGCCCCCACCACAACTGGCGGCTGATGCACCAGTCGCGGATGTTGGTCAGCCAGTGCTCCCAAACCTTGACGAAGCGCTCCGGCACGATCTTGATGCGCCCGTCGAGGACCGCTTCGAGCGCCATCTTTGCCGGGCCGGTGGGCTGCTTCGTTTCGGGGTCCTGCAGCCGGACGAACCATTGCGTGCTGACCATCGGCTCGATCAGCTCGCCGCCGCGCTGTGCCACCGGGACCATGTGTGAGTACGGCTCGGTCTTGATCGTCAGCCCGGCAGCCTCCATGTCGGCCCACAGCTTCTCGCGTGCCTCCATGCGCTCCATTCCGGCGTACGGCCCGGCGTTCTCGTTGAGCGTCGCGTCTTTGTTCAGGATGCTGACGACCTCCAGCCCGTGCTCCAGGCCGATCTCGTAGTCGTTCGGGTCGTGGCCGGGGGTGACCTTTAGCGCGCCGGTACCGAACTCGATGTCAACGTAGTCGTCTGCGATGATGGGGATCTCGCGGTTCAGCATGGGCACCAGCGCCGTCCTGCCGACGAAAGCCCGGTAGCGCTCATCGTCGGGATGGACGGCAACCGCCGTATCGCCGAGAATGGTCTCCGGGCGGGTGGTCGCCACCGGCAGGTACCCATCGCTCTCCTTGAGCGGATATTTGAAATAGTAAAGTGTGCCCTGCTGCTCGACACGCTCCACCTCAAGATCGCTGACGGCGGTTTGCAGGTTGGGCGACCAGTTGATCAGGTAGGTGCCGCGATAGATCAGACCCTCCTCGTACCAGCACACGAACGCCTCGCGCACGGCGCGGCTCAGGCCCTCATCGAGCGTGAAGCGCTCCCGATCCCAGTCACAACTGGCCCCCAGGTGACGCAGTTGCTCGGTGATGCGACCCCCGTACTTTGCCTTCCACTCCCAGGTGCGGCGCAGGAACTCCTCGCGTCCCACCTCCTCGCGGCTGGTGCCCTCGCTGCGCAGCAGGTTCTCGACCTGCAACTGTGTGGCGATCCCGGCGTGATCCGAGCCGGGGACCCAGAGCGCCGCGCGCCCTTTCATGCGGGCGTGCCGGATCATCAGGTCTTCGAGCGTCACAAACAACGCATGGCCCTGATGCAGCGCGCCGGTCACGTTGGGCGGCGGAATGCTGATCACGTAGGGCTCGGCATCCGGCCCGGCGATCTCCGGCTTGAACCAGCCGCTCTCCTCCCACCACTCGTAAAGCCGTCTCTCGGTAGACTTGAAGTTGTAGGCTTTGGGCATTTCTTTGGTTGTACGTTCCATAGGTTCCACTCACACCTTCATGTTGACATGAGATTCTGACGGCGCGGGGCCGAACAGGCGTACCGGATTGGCGTCACCCACGCCACCGACGCCAGCACCAGCTACAATTGACATGCCCGGCATCTCCTTCTTCTCCCAGACGCAAGAACTCCCTTCCATCTAAGGACGAAAGGGAGGAATTTCCGTGGTACCACCTTAGTTCCGACCGGAGGGACTTGCTGCCTCCGGCCAGCACTCTGGCGCGATAACGGGCGCAACCCGAAGCGCATCTAGTGGTCACACCTCGTCGTGTGACGTTCGATGGCCTGGCTCATGAGCGACCTTCGGCGGGGGCGTCAGCGGGGGCTTTCAGCCCATGGCCCACCCTTCTCTACCTGACGCGGACGAGTTTTCCTCGCCGCCCGCCTACTCCTCTCAATCCCAGCCGGTAGATTTATGAGCTTGCGCAGAGTGTAGCACAAGGGCCAGAGAGGGTCAACCCCCTTGCGCCTTTGGCTCTCGATTCAACGCTCTCCCGGCCAGAAACGCCTTACGGTTCAGCTCGACGGCCCTGGTCGGGACCCGCCCCAGGAGCACCTCAAGCCACTGCTCCTGGCTCACGGCCAGCAGGGTGGAGAGCGTGCCCAGCAGCACCGAGTTCATGGCGCGGGCATTGCCTAATTCGCCCGCGATGCGCGTTCCCTCGACGTAGAACACCCGCCCCGCAGCTCCCTCCAGCGTGGCAAGAACATCGTCTACTGCCGGATAAACATCGTCGCCGTAAACAGTCGAGGTGGGCCGGATCTGCTGGTGGTTGACGATCACGGCGCCGCCCGGCTTGAGGAAATCCAGCCAGCGCAGCGATTCGATCACCTCCAGCGTGATGAGGAAATCGGCCTGGCCGCGCTCGACGAGCGGCGAGAAAACCTTCGGCCCCCAGCGCACGTGGCTGATGACCGCGCCGCCTCGCTGCGCCAAGCCGTGCACGTCCGATTTCTTCACGTCAAGCCCGGCTGCCAGCCCGACCTCGGCGATCACATCGCTGGCGAGCAGCGCGCCCTGTCCGCCAACCCCGCCGACGATAAAGTCTGTAGCGTCCATTTCAAGTCGACTCCGTTGCCGATGGTAATGCTCAAGACGGTGTCTCAGGCCCCGGCACGATGCCGCCCCGCGCGCAGACCTGGGCACACAGGTCGCAGCCGTTGCACAGCAGCGGGTCGATGACAGCTTTCGGGCGACCGGTCTTCTCGTCGAGGGCCTCGCCGGGGCCAATGGCCGGGCAGCCCACCCGGAAGCAGAGCGAACAGCCGTTGCAGATGTCCTGGTCGACGGTGTAGGGCGCGCGCTTCTCGTAGTCGGCGAAGATGCACGGCGCGTCGGCGACCAGAACGGCGGGCGCGTTTGCCTCAAGGCAGCGCCGCAAGGCTGCCTCGAACCCCTTCAGATCGGTGGGGTCTGCCGTCTCGACCACCTCGACGCCCATGCCGCGCGCCAGCCCGGCGAAGTCAATTCTGGGCGACTGTGTGCCCTTGAGCGTCAGGCCGGAACCGGGGTTGCCCTGGTGCCCCGTCATCGCGGTGGTGTGGTTGTCGGCGATGATCGTCAGCACGTTGCCCTGGTTGTAGATCACGTTGGCGAGCGCAGGCAGCCCGGCGTGGAAGAAGGTCGAGTCGCCGATGACAGCCACGTTCCTGCGCTCCACCCCGGCCAGCGCCACGCCGTGCGCCACGCCGATGCTCGCCCCCATGCAGCCGATGGAGTCAATCGTGGAGAGCGGCGGCAGCGAACCCAGACCGTAGCAGCCGATATCGCCGTTGACGGTCAGCTTGAGCTTCTTCAGCACCAGGAGTATGCCGCGATGCGGACACCCGGCGCACATCACCGGCGGTCGCTCCGGCAGGTCGGGGACGGCGAAGGTGGGCGCGTAGGCCGGTTCGCCGATCAGATCGCCCTCGTAAGCGCCCTGGCGGACGCGCTCCGGTGTAAATTCGCCGATGAGGGGAAAGAGGCGCTTACCCTCGGCTTCGACGCCGAACAGGCGAACGTTTTCCTCCAGGAAGGGGTCGAGCTCCTCCAGGACGATCACACGCGCGACGCGTGCCGCGAAGTCACGGATCAGGTCGGCGGGCAGCGGCCAGACCATGCCCAGCTTGAGCGTCGAGGCGGTGGGGAAGATCTCGCGGGCGTACTGGTAAGAGATGCCGCACGTGACGATGCCCAGGCCCGGGTCGCGCATCTCGACCAGGTTGTACGGGAACTCCTCGGCGAACTCTGTCAGATCGCGCATCCGCTCCTCGACGACAACGTGCCGCTGTCGCGCGTAGGCGGGGACCATGACGTACTTGCGCGGGTCGCTGCGGTAGGTGAGAAGACCCTCCGGTTCCGGCGGGCGCTCGCCCAACTCCACGACCCCTTTGGCGTGCGAGATGCGCGTCGTCAGGCGCAGCATGACCGGCGTGTCGAACTGCTCGCCGATGTCCAGCCCGATCTCGATCATGTCTTTGGCTTCCTGGCTATCGGCAGGCTCCAGCATGGGCACCTTGGCAAAGCGAGCGTAGTGGCGGTTGTCCTGTTCGTTCTGGGAGGAGTGCATACCGGGGTCGTCGGCGGTGACGACCATCAGCCCGGCTTCAGCGCCGGTGTACGACGCGTAGAACAGGGTTTCAGATGCGACGTTCAGCCCAACGTGCTTCATCACGGCGATGGCCCGCCGCCCGGCGTAGGCCGCGCCCACTGCCACGTCGAACGCGACCTTCTCGTTGGAAGCCCACTGGGCCGTCACGACAGGGTACTCGCGGGCGACCGCCTCCAGGATCTCGGTGCTGGGTGTGCCGGGGTAGGCCGCCGCGACGTGTATGCCGCTTTCGTAGATGCCGCGCGCAACTGCCTCGTTGCCGGAGAGCAACCGTCTTGCCATAAGGGTGGGGCCCTTCCACTATGTGCTGGCCGCCGGGTCTGGCGACCGGGGTGCTGTGTAGGCTCCGGTATATACAGCATAGCAGATGAGGGCGGCGGGACATAGGGTCAAATGTCACATGAGCGGGGTGAGATGTCCCCCCTTCAGGCGACCGGTTTATCCGGTGCGGCGCAGCAGCCTTATGACGCCCACGAGCAGGTTAAAGCGGGGCACGCGCTGCATGTAGTCCCGGTAGTCGTCGCCGAACTTGTGGATGAGCCGCTGTTCTTCCTGCCTAGTGAACACGACGACGCACGCCATGCCTGCAATCCCAAGCAGCACAAACAGCCAGTGTTGGATGAAGAGCATCATGGCGGGGTACATCAGCATCCAGCCCAGGTATTGTGGATGCCGGATTACCGCGTAAACCCCGCTGTCGACCAGGGTGGTGGTGTGGGTGTAGTCCTGATCCTGGCTAACCCGCCCTTTGCGGCGAAAGTAGAAGAAGGGCATGGAGAGCAGGATTATGCCGGTAGCCCAGACGACCCACCCCACGTACTTCAGCGCGTCGATGGCGTTGGCGTTTCCGACGATGAACATCAGCCCGAACATCACGGCGAGCAAAACCCCCGCGATGGCGTAAAAGATGGCATCTGACAGTCGTTTCATCTTGGCCTCCTCCTTTCTTATTATAGTAACACAGAAGGAGACCGTTATTCGGTTGGACCTGCTGGGGCAAGTTTTGCAACCGGGTGCTGTAAAACTGCACGTTTAAGGCGAATTTGCCTGAGTGCACATCCCAGACGGTGGGGCGTTGCAGGGAAACGCGACCCGCCGCCGTGATGGCCGTGAAGGGCGTGATAGGCCACCACCATCCCAGGCGTCCTCCTGGCCCGACGCCGCCCGCATGCCACGACCGTGAAAGAGCGTGGTGCGCTGCGATCCTGCGCCGGACGCCCCTCAGACGCCGGACACGTACTCCGGGATGCCGGTTGTGCGCTGCTGGACACTCTCCTCCCCGTCCTACAGGCCCGCCTGACCTCGATCTTACGGCAGTCAGGAAGCCTGGGGACGGCACAGCACTCCCCCCACACATGAGGCAGACGCGGACACCTCGATCTTACGGCAGCGCCGGGACTCGCCTGCCGGGCATGGGTGGGTTGGGTGCTGTGATGTGATTTTTACTCTCACCCCCTCCGGCCCTTCGGGCCACCTCCCCCGCAAGCAGGGGAGGAATGTCTGCGGGGGCGTGCTGCCTGGACATGGCAACACTTGAGTTTGCAGACAGGGTTCAGTCTATCCTGGCGAGAGGCAAGCGGCCCGCATGGGTGGTGGAACGGAGTCCACTGCATGCGAGGGGCCACTCTCTCGCGGGTGCCTTCACAGGCGGCAATAGCTCATGCGTTCTATTATAGCACGGATGAGCGAGATGTCAATTGGACATTTGTTCTAATAGGGTTAGGGTTGGGTTGGAATTAGCGGTCAGCTATCGGCTATCAGCCGGTCAGCGGTCAGCCATTGGCGGTTGGCGGCCCTCACCCCCGCGCCAGAAAGCGCCCGGCAATGAATTGGCCGGGCTCAAGTTGAAATGTGCACTGTGAAAGTGCACTTCTCCGCCGGGGTCTGGCGGCGGGGCAACCGGGCAACCGGGCAGCCGGGCGGTGGTCTCGCCGTCGACAGTCTGTGCCACGCAGTCGCCGTCGCCGTTGTTGCCGTCAGTGCTTTGTCAGGGAAGCCATACAATTCTCGCAGAAAAATCTATAACCATTAGTTTTTCGGTCAGGTTTGTCAGGGAGTTATCTTCCAGGGAGAGAATCCATATATCGTGCTCAGCCGAAAAGGCAATCCTCGTGCCGTCAGGTGACCAGGCCGGAGAACCCGCTAACTCAAAATCGAGGCCCAATTCAGCGGCAGAGAATGCCCTGACCCAATATCCATACATGTCAAGAACAATGAGACTTCGGTTGACTATTGTGCGGTCTGGATATGGTGCATATTCATAGTGGAATGCGGCCAGCCGGGTGCCATCTGGCGACCAGGCCGGGTTACTATCCACATGATACGAAACAACGCGTATTTCGCCTATGGCGCAGAGGTGAGTTGCATCGTCACACGCTATATCCGCAACATACAGCCAATCATAGTTTGCCCGAAGTGCTATGTTGGCACCCTGTGGCGACCACGCGACATCCGCAAAGCCCGGAGCTATTGGCCCCTCGTACCGGGGATGTGTGAACCCTTCTGGTAGAGGGGAGGTGGAAACCGTGCCGGTTTCCACGTGCATTATCTCGACAATGCTTTCATCCCCCTCATAGCGGATATATGCGATATAGTCCCCATCCGGCGACCAGCTTGGCGAAGCACCCAGCCCGGCGACTCGTATGGTTTCAACAACGTCCCCTGAGGGATCCAGGAAATACAGTTTTCTGTCACCCACGAAGGCAATCAAATCGCCATCTGGCGAGATGGATGGATGGCCCAATAACTCGTCGGTCAGCAGCCGCATAGATGACCCATCCTCGCACACGAAATAGCGCCCATATTCTGCTGTGGGGAGCCTACGGGGATATCCGCTCAGTAAGATTTGACCTTGGGAACACTGAAAATCAACCTCAGTGGGCATTGATGTGGCAATCATGGGGGTCATGGTTAATTCCCTGGTGGGAGTGGATGTGGCTGTCGGTTCCCTGGTGGGCGTGGCAGCCCTCTCCGTTGGTTCCTCTGTAGACAAGGCTTGAGTCATGGCAACCCCCTCCGGTGTCATTACACCTGAACAGGAAGCCAGGAACAGACCGGCCAATATCACCTGCACGATGGGATGAAGCCGTATCGTCGGCCAACGATGTGGCGAAATCCTACTGTGGCATGAACCAGGCCCCATGTTATATCTCCTGCAACCGGAAGAACCGTCCCTGTGATGGGGATTGTAATACCGTACTCGAAAGAAGACTAACCCATTCCGGGCGGTTGGCGGCCCTCACCCCCGCGCCAGAAAGCGCCCGGCAATGAATTGGCCGGGCTAAAACTGAAATGTGCACTGAAAGTGCACTTCTCCGCCGGGGTCTGGCGGCAGGGCAGCCAAGCAGCGGTCAGCTATCAGCGGTTGGCGGGTGGCTTGTGGCTACCCACTCCCCCCTCAGCCTGATACTGTACTTTTAGAAGGCTCGCCTTGCCAGGAGCGACCAAAGTGTTTAAGGGTCTGGGACTATCTCGAACCTAACAGTTACCGGCGGCTCCCCCGGTCCTGGATTGTCAGACAAGGTCCAATAAACGAAGCAGTACGATTGGCCGTATCTTTCCCACACACCCTGCTTTCCCTCATCCTCAAGCACTTTTTGGAAAGCCTCAGCCTCGTTCTCGTCTACCAGCCACCCGCTTAGGTCCTCAACGTACCACTCATCGTCAGGCTGTCCCCAGTCATTTCCCTCTCCAGAATCGATAAAAAACTCCTTGCCCAGTGTCCTTGCTGTTTCCTGTACAAATTCGAGATACTTATCTGTCACGCTCCCCCACCTGATGTTACTGCTCTAGGCCAAGACGCCATCGCCCATCGAGGGCAGGCGCACGGCGACAGCGTTGCCGCCGATCACGCGGCTGCTGTTATAATCATAGCGCCGAACGGCGCAACACACCCGACGCGAGCCACACGACCAGGAGACTCTGGCACAGCGGTGCAACCCTATGACTTCTCAAACCGACATGTCTTCCAATCTGCTCACGCCCCGGCGGGCGGCGGCAGCGCTGATCGCACTGTACGTCGTGCTGGGCGTCGTGTTCAGCATCGTGTTCCCGATCTTTGAGTCGTGGGACGAACTCCAGCACTACGACTACGTGCGCTACCTGATCGAGGAGCGCCGCCTGCCGATCCAGCCGCGCGGCGGGCCGAAGTCGGAGTACCACCAGCCGCCGGGCTACTACCTGATCGCGGCGGCGCAGACCTTCTACCTGCCCGCCGACCCGTACCGCCCGGCGGAGAACCCGGCCTTCGCCCAACCCTACTGGTACCGGCACAACAAGAACCGCTACATCCACCCGCGCTCGGTCGAGGGGTGGCCGTGGCGGGGGACAAAGCTCAACGTGCAGGTTACGCGGCTGTTCGGCGTGCTGTGGGGCGCGCTGACGCTGGCCCTGACCTATCACCTAGCGCTGCGCCTGCGACCGGAGGGCGAGGGCAGCGCGTGGTTCGCGGTGGGGGCGGTGGGGCTGGCGGCCTTCAACGGGACGTTTGTGCAACTGATGAGCGGCGTCAACAACGAGGTGATGGCGGCAGGCGTTGGGGCGGGGCTGTCGCTGGTGCTGGCCGACGTGGCGCTGCACGGCCTGGACAGACGGCGGGCGATCATCACCGGCGTGCTGGTGGGGCTGGCGGCGCTGACCAAGTGGACGATGCTGGCCTACGTGGGGGCGCTGCTGGGGGCAGTCGCCATCAGCGAGGCGACGTGGCGCAGGCCGAAAGCGGCGCTGGGATGGCTGGGGGTCGTGATAGGGATCGGGCTGCTGATCGGGGGCTGGTGGTACGTGCGCAACGTGTTCGTCTACGGCGAGCCGCTGGCCGCATCGGCGCTGTACGACGCGTGGGACGAGGGCCGCCCGGCAGACGCGCCCTCGCTGCCGGCCACGATCTACCCGCTGCTGACGCGCTACTGGGGGTCGTACGGGGCGTCGGACTCGCTCCGGACATCGGAGCCGCTGCTGAGCGCGCTGGTGGCGTTCACAGTGGGGGGCCTGGTTGGGGTCGGTTGGCGCTGGCTGAGCGGGCGGCTCAGCGACCAGGACAAGCGTGTGATCTTCGTGCTGGGCGGGATCGCGGTCGGGTTCTTCCTGAGCGCGCTGGTGGCGGGCAGCCAGTCGCGCTTTGGCATCCAGCAGCGCTGGCTGCTGGCCGCCCACGCGGCGGCCAGCGTGGTGCTGGCGTTGGGCTGGTGGCACGTGATGGAGAAGGTGGGCGCGAGGGGACCGGTGCGGCTCGCGTGGGTGGTGCTGCCGTTGATCGCGCTATTGGCCAGCCTGTTCGGGCAGATCATCCCGGCCTACGCACCACCGCGCGCGGTTGAGGACCCGGCGGAGCTGGTATACGACAGTGCGCTGGACGTGTCGGTCGGCGACTTTGCGACGCTGATCGGCGCATCGACGCCCGCGACGGCCCAGCCCGGCTCGCTGGCGTGGGTGCGGGTGTGCTGGCAGACGACGGATCAGGCGAAGCAGGATTACTGGCTGTTCGTGCACGTGGTCGGCAGGGACACGGAGCGGCTGGCGGGGATCGACTCAGTGCCGGGACGGGGCAATTACCCAACATCGGACTGGCAGGTGGGGACAGCGCACTGCACGGATTGGCCGGTTGAGATCCCGGGCGACGCACCGCCAGGGCAGTACAGCGTCCACACCGGGCTGTACGAGCGCGAGACGCTGGCGCGCCTGGAGACGACCTGGGGGGACGGCACGCCGTTCGAGCCGCCGGTGATCGGGACGGTGATCGTGCCAGCGGCGCCGGGATCGCTGCCGCCGGAGGCGACGGTCACCGACGTTGACTTCGGGGGCGTGATCCGGCTGCGCGGCGTGGACCTGCCGCAGACGGCGCTCCGGCCCGGCGATGAGCTGGCGTTCAGGCTGTACTGGGAGGCGCTCGCGCCGGTGGGGCAGCCGTACACCGTCTTCGTGCACCTGACGCCGGAAGGCAGCCCCGGCGAGATCGCCGCGCAGGCGGACAGCCCGCCGCGCGGGGGGCTGTATCCCAGCGACCTGTGGCCGGTCGGGGGGCTGGTGCCGGACGAGCGAGTCCTGGCGTTGCCGTCCGATCTGGCGGGCGGCACGTACCGCGTGCGCGTCGGGCTGTACGACCCGATCAGCGGAGCGCGGCTGCCGGGGCCGGAGCCGGACGGGGGCTACACGCTGCCGCCCACGATCAGCATCACACAGCGTCCTTGACGGCGGGGAGCAGTGAGGGTATGGTTCCTCCATAGTCCCCTCTCATCGGTGCGCTGCCCACCTAAGCCCGGAGGGTGAGGAGAATGTTCCCACTCACGGAAGCTTCCAGACGCAGTCTCTCGACCCGGCTGATCATTGTCGTCGTGGCCGTCATCATCGCCACGACGGTGGCCGCCGGTGTGCCGGCCTACTTGCTGGTGCGCAGCGAACTGGATCGGCAGGCGTGGGCGCGCGTGGCAGACGGCGAGCGGATCACGCTGACGCTGCTCGAGGCCGAACAGGCTCGTCTGGAAAATATGGCTAAGCTGACGGCCCAGCGTCCCACGCTGCAAAGGCTGGTGCGGCAGAACGACATAGAGACCCTGCCTACCTACCTGCGTATCCTCCGCTCCGGGGCCGATCTCGACATTCTGGTCGTGCGTGACACGTCCGGACAACTGCTGGCCGACGGGGCTGCGCTGTCTGTGTGGCCTGAGCCACCCCTCGCACCGGGCGCGGCCTTCCACGCCACACCCGGCCCAAATCCCAGACTGGCGCTGCTGGCAAGCCGTCCGGTGCTTGATGACCAGTCCGGGAGACTGCTGGGCCACGTGACGGTCGGCGTCCTGCTCGACGACGACTTTGCGCGGCAACTGGCGTCGGAGACAGAGTTCGGGCAGAGCTTCGTACTGGACGGCAGGCGGGTCGCCACCAGCCTGACGGGTGTGTCCCCGGAGGCCGACCGGGAGGCGGCCAGTCGGGCAACCACGGCGGGGCGGTCTGAGCCGGTCATCGCGACGCTGGGGGACACCCCTTACTACACCACTTTGCTCCCCCTGCACGACACGGAAGGCGAGGTGGTGGCGCTGGCCGAGATCGCCCTGCCGGTGGACAGACTGGTGACCGCCGAACGCAGGGCGCTGTACACCCTGCTGCTCAGCACCCTGCTGGTGGCTGCCGTCAGCTCGGCGCTGGGGGGAGTCTACGCCCGGCGGCTGACCGAGCCGTTGAGGGGATTGACGGACGCCGCCGCCAAAATCAGCCGGGGCGACCTCGCCACGCCGGTACCAATTCCCAAGGAGACCACCGAAATCACCACACTGGCCGCGGCGCTGGAAGAGAGCCGCATCAACACGCGCCGGGCGCTGGATGACCTGGCACAGGCCAAGGCGTGGTCGGAGACACTGATCCAGTCGGTGGTGGAGGGCATCGTGACCTTTGACGCCCAGGGGCACATCACCTTCTTCAGCCAGGGGGCGGAGCGCATCACCGGCTGGCCGAGCGAGGAAGTGTTGGGCCAGCCGCTCAACCGGATCTTTCGCCTGTCGGAGGATGAGGGGCAGTTCACAGATTACATCCCACCTCGGGGCGGCAAGCGGCAGATCGGGGTGCTCACCCGCAGCGGACGGTCGGTGGCGCTGGCCGTGACTGGCGCGCGGCTGACCCCGCCGGACAGCGACACGGCACAGGTGATCCTAGTGCTGCGAGATATCACCGAGGAGGAGGCCCTGCAACGTTTGCGCTCGTACTTCCTGGCGAACATCTCGCACGAGTTCCGCACACCACTCTCGGCGCTCAACGCCTCCGTCGAGCTGCTGCTGGAGGAGATTGAACACCTCTCGCTGGCCGAGATGGAGGAACTGCTAAGCTCGATTCACCTGAGCGTCACGGGGCTGCAAACGCTGGTTGACAATTTACTGGAAAGCACGAGCATCGAAGCGGGGCACTTCAGAATCCGCCGCAGCCCGACCGAGATCAACGAGGTGGTGGCCGAAGCGGTGCGGGTGATGAAGCCGCTGCTGGATCGACGCCAGCAATGCCTGTCGCTGAGCGAGCCGACCCAGTTCCCGCCGATCAGCGCCGACCCGACGCGCCTGACCCAGGCGCTGGTCAACCTGCTCTCGAACGCCAGCAAATACAGCCCGATGGGCGGGACGATACGCCTGAGCCTGGAGCGGACCGGCGACAACCTGCTGCGCGTGGCGGTAGCCGACCGGGGGGCGGGCATCGCGCCGGACGAGCGGGTGCACATCTTCCAGCGCTTCGTGCGACTGGGCGACAAGGATGGGGTGCAGGACAAGACCCAGTACGGCATCGGGCTGGGGCTGTCGGTGGTCAAGACCATCGTTGAAGAGCACGGTGGCGAGGTGGGCGTGGATGAGCGCCCCGGCGGCGGCTCGGTCTTCTGGTTCACCATCCCGCTGAGAGAGGACTCATAAAATGAAGGTGCTGATCGTCGAGGACGACCTGGTGCTGGCCGACGTGCTGTCTTTTGTGCTGCGCCGGGCGGGCTTCGATCTGTGCATGGCCTACGACGGGCAGGAAGCACTGGATCAGTGGCAGGCCGAATCGCCCGACCTGATCATCCTGGACCTGAACCTGCCCAAACTCGACGGATTCAGCGTCTGCCGACGGATTCGCGCCGAGGCCAGCACGCCGATCATCATCCTCAGCGTGCGCAGCGAAGAGGACGACATCGTGCAGGGCCTGGAGCTGGGTGCCGACGACTACATCATCAAGCCGTTCAGCCCCCGCCAACTGGTGGCTCGCGCGCAGGCCCTGCTGCGCCGGGTCGGTGCGCCGGTCGTCCCGCTCAGCCCGCTGGTCAGCGGTGAGCTAACGCTGGATCTCTCACGCAGCGAGGTTTACCGCCAGGACGAACTGCTCGCGCAACTGACGCGGCTGGAGTGTCGCCTGCTGGAAGTTCTGATGTACAACAGCGGCCAGGTGCTCCCCACCGACCTCCTGATCGACCGGGTGTGGGGGCCGACGGGAGGGGACCGGGCAATGCTCAAGCAACTGGTTTACCGTCTGCGGCGCAAGATCGAGCCTGACCCCTCGGAGCCGACCTACATCGAGACGGTCTCCGGCGTCGGTTACACACTGACGCAACAGACAACCGGTTCCTCAGAATAAGATCACCGATTTATCCCTTAAACGAAAAACAGGGTCTCGGCACAGCGTGCACACAGGCTGCACGCTTGTCTTTTGTTACCGGCTTGTTACCGCTTCGCGACCGGGTTTATCACCCCCGCCAACTAAACTGATAGTCGAACGGGGAAGGAGCTTACCAAGTCAGATGCGAGTTGAGGTGTGTAAGGAGGCGGCGATGTCAGGGGTTACGGTGAAGCAACTGATACGGAAATTACGCAGTCCAGACAGCAAGCTCGTCGTCCAGGCAGTCGAGGAACTACGAGCGCGCGAGTGGCTTAGCGGCGGGGCGCTGGAGGGAGTCGACCTGCGGTACGCTCACCTGCAAGGGGTGGACTTCCACAGGGCCAGCCTGCGGCGTGTAGATCTATGCATGGCCGACCTGCAGCGGGCCGACCTGAGCATGGCCGACCTGCAGCGGTCGCGACTGCGTGGAGCCAACCTGCCGCACGCCGACCTGAGCAGAGCCAACCTGCGGGGGGTCGACCTGAGCCAAGCCAACCTGCGGGGGGCACGTAACCTGACCGAAGAACAACTCTCGCG
Organism: uncultured Anaerolineae bacterium; assembly: GCA_964603985.1. Classification (GTDB taxonomy): domain Bacteria; phylum Chloroflexota; class Anaerolineae; order Aggregatilineales; family UBA3940; genus CAZRXG01. The sequence continues at coordinate 13,535 of CAZRXG010000002.1, forward strand.
GGCCAGCCGGTTGCAGGGCACGACGCTGCCCGATGGCAGCCTGTACGATGGGCGCTTCAACCTGGCGGGCGACCTCGCGTTCGCGCGGGCGGGGAGCATAGACACCAGCGACCCGAACGCGATGGCCCAATTCTACGGTATGCCCGGCGACTGCAACTGCGACGAGGATGAGATCAGCCTGCCGCTGGGCACAGAGACAGAGATGCAGCTCATTCGCAAGCTGCGCAACCCGGACAACAAGGTTGTGCGGCAGGCAGTCGAGGGGCTGCGGGTGCGCGGCTGCCTGTGCGACGGGTCGCTGGAGTGGGTCAGGCTGCGATACGTTCACCTGCAGGGGGCCGACCTGTGCGAGGCCGACCTGCGCAGGGCCGACCTGTGCATGGCCGACCTGCGGTACGCCGACCTGAGCAGGGCCAACCTGCGGGACACGCGGCTGAACAGGGCCGACCTGCGAGGAGCCAACCTGAGCATGACCGACCTGCGGGAAGCCTCTGTGACCAGGGCCAACCTGTACGGGGCGCGCAACCTGACCGAGGAACAACTCGCCAGGGCCAGCCGACTGCGAGGAAGCACACTGCCCGACGGCAGCCTGTACGATGGGCGCTTCAACCTGGCAGGCGACCTGGGGGACGCGCACTTCATGGGTCTGGATACGAGCGACGCGCAGGCGATGGCGAACTTCTACGGCGTCGCCGTCGGAGAGTACCGGCATGGACAGGCGTGGGCGAAGGGGTTTTTACCGGGCATCTGGGGCAAGGCCGGCGTCGAAGGCCGGGTTTATACGGAGTTCGTCCTCTCCAACAGCGTCGAATTAGCCAGGAGCTAGGAGCACGTTGAACGCCACCCATTGTTAACGTGGCTCCTTGCCTGGGAATTTGTGGGAGGTCTTGATGTTGTACATGTGGTTTGTAGACGCTACGTGGCTGGCAATCGTCGTGATCATCTTTGCGATCCAGGCGATCCGGGCCAAGCGTCTGATAGTGTCTGCGCTCTGGCTGGCCAGTGTCAGCGCAGTGCTATCGATCATGTTCTACGTGATGGGCGGATACCAGGTAGCCGCGATTGAACTCAGCGTCGGGGCTGGACTGGTAACGGTGCTGTTTGTGTTTGCCATCGGCATTGCCGGAGACGAAGCGATGGACACTCGCTCGCTGCTGCCTAAACCACTGGCCTGGGGGCTGGTGATTTTGTCGGTGGTGCTGCTGGGCTTCTTTGCGCCCTCACTGGATGCCGACGTACAGCCATTATCCGAGCCATCGCTGGCATCTGTGCTCTGGCAACAGCGCGGCCTTGACGTGCTGGTGCAGATTGTGTTGATCTTCGCCGGGGTGCTGGGGCTGTTGGGGCTGCTGGCCGAGGCGAAGGCCCCACTGGCGCAGGCAGTAGCCGAGAAAGTAGCGGCCGAGCGCGACCGTGAACTCGAAGCCATGGCACAACAGGTCATGGAAAAGGAAAGGGAGACCGTATGAACTTCTCGCCGCTACACATCGGGTTGATCGGCGTGGTGGGGCTGTTGGGCGTTGGCTTTTACGGCCTGCTGATCAGCCACAACCTGATCAAGATCGTGGTCGCGTTGCAACTGCTGGTCAAGGCGGCCCTGCTGGGGTTGATCGTCGCCGGTCGCGCCAGCGGGCAGATAAACCTCAGCCAGAGCCTGGCTATTACGGTGATCGTGGTCGACACCGTCGTCGCCGTAGTGGGGCTGGCACTGGCGGTCCAGGTCAGACGCCAGCTCGGCACATTGGACACCAGAGAACTCTCGAACCTGCGAGGCTAAGCGATGTCAACCTGGTTGATATTCCTCACAATTGGTCTGCCCTGGGTGGGCGCGCTATGTGTCTGGTGGGTGGGCGATAACCACCCCCGCGCGCAGCACACGCTGGCGGCGCTGTTTTCGGTGTTGGCAGGGGCAGCGTCACTGCTGCTGCTGCCATTCACCGGCGACGAGGCTGTGGTGAGCATCCCCATGGGCAGCATTTTCGGCGTTTTTACACTGATCCCCGACGGGCTGGGGGTCTTCCTGGCCATTGTGGCGGCGGTGATTGGCTGTCTGGCCGTGATTTTCTCCATCGACTACATGAACGGTGAGCACCAATTGGGCCGCTACTACGCGCTGGTGCTGATGTTCATCGGCGCGATGGCCGGGCTGGCGCTCTCCGGCAGCCTGCTGCTGATGTTCCTGTTCTGGGAGATCACGGCCTTCTGCTCGTACGCGCTGATCTCATTCCACAACGACGACCCGAAGGCGGTCGCCGGGGGCATCAAGGCGCTGGTCGTCACCGGACTGGGCGGCCTGGGGCTGCTGGCGGGGGCGCTGATCACTTACGCATATCTGGGCGATTACCAGCTCAGCACATTCCTGGAGGGGGCGAACACGCTGCCCCCGAGGGTGCTGAGTCTGGTCGGGTACGGGTTTATCGCGGCGGCGGCGGCCAAGTCGGCGCAGGTGCCGTTCCAGACCTGGCTACCCGACGCGATGGAAGCCCCCACACCGGTCAGTGCGTTGATCCACGCTGCGACGATGGTCAACGCGGGGGTGTACCTGTTAGCTCGTTTTTTCCCGGCCTTTGAGGCCGTTCCTGGCTGGACAACGGTTGTCATCGTTGTCGGTCTTTCTTCCACACTTTTGGCTGCGTTAATGGCGCTGGCTGCCAACGACCTGAAGCGCGTGCTGGCTTACTCCACAATCAGCCAGCTCGGCTACATGGTCTATGCTATCGGTGCCGGCGCCATTTTCGCCAGCCAATTCCACCTGCTGAGCCACTCGGTGTTCAAGGCGCTGCTCTTCCTGGGAGCGGGGGCCGTGATCACGGCGGTGGGCTCGCGCGACATGCGCGAGATGGGCGGCCTGGGCAAACAAATGCCCTTCGTGCGGGCGGTGTTCATCATCGGCGGGCTGGCACTGGCCGGTCTGCCGATTGCCAATGGGTTCTTCAGCAAGGAGCTGGTGCTGGAGAACGGGCTGGAGAACGGGCCGTACTGGGCTTACATCTGCATGCTGGTCGCGGCGGGCCTGACCGCGCTGTACACGCTGCGTATGGTCTCGCTGGTCTTCTACGGCGAGTCGCGCGGCGAGAAGGCCGCTCACGACGGGCCACCGGCGATGCGCGTCTCGCTGACCGTGCTGGCGGCAGGCACCCTGACGACCTGGCTGCTGGCAGGTGGCTTCGGGCGCATGCTGGTTAACACGCTGCCCTTCCACCACCTGCACACCGAAGGGACGTTTGGGCTGGTGAAAGAGATCGTCACCGCGCCGGCAACCTGGCTGGCGCTGGCGGTGGTTGCGGTAGGGCTGGTGACATGGGTGCTGCACAGGCTGAGCATCCTGAACAAGCTGCTGCGCCCGTTTGCCACCTTCGCCGGTAACGGCCTGGGGTTCGAGTGGCTGAACCGGCAGATCATCAACCTGACGCAAGGCACGGCGTCAATCCTGTGCGCGACGCAAACCGGCCAACTGAACTGGAACGTGGTCGGCATCGTAGGCGGGCTGATCGTCGTCCTCGCAATCCTGGTACGAGGGGCATAAACATGGACACACCTGCGTTTCTTTGGTTGATTGCGATCCCCCTGCTGGCGTCACCGCTGGTCTACTTGATCGGACGGTTGGGTGACAGACTGGGACAGTGGATCCTGGCACCGATCCTCGGATTGGCGGCGCTGGCGGCGGCATGGGTGCCGTTCGTGCTGGCGACGCGTGATTTTAGCCTCAACGGCCCGGCGACGTTCACGCTGGGCAGCGTGGCGCTGCGCCTGGACGGGCTGAGCCTGCTGCTGGGCGCAACCGTGCTGGCGTTGGGCACGCTGGTGGTGCTGTACTCCGGGCCGTATATGTCCAAAGAGGCAGGCCAGGAGAAGTACTACGCGATGCTGGTGGCGATGATCGGCGTCATGATCGGGCTGGGCTGCGCCAGCGACCTGTTCAACCTGTGGGTCTGGTTCGAGGCGATGGCCGTCTCCTCGTACCTGTTGGTGGCGTTCTACCGCGAGCAGCCGCGCTCGCTGGAGGCGGGCGTCAAGTACCTGGTGCAGAGCGCAGCCGGGTCGGTGCTGGTGCTGATCGGGATCAGCCTGGTGCTGATGGAGACCGGCACGCTCAACCTGGCCGAGATCCAGGAGGCGGCGAACGGCGCGTCGCCGGGGCTGGTGGCCGCCGGGGCGCTGTTCGTGATTGGCTTCGGCGTCAAGACGGCACTGGTGCCGATGCACACGTGGCTGCCCGACGCGCACTCGCAGGCCCCCAGCGGCATCAGCGCGATGCTGTCCGGGGTGGTCATCGAGGCGGGGCTGGTGGCGATGCTGCGCTCGCTGGCGGCGCTGGCCGACGTGACGCCCTCGTGGGGCATGCTGTTGATGGGCTTCGGGGCGCTGAACATGCTGTTCGGCAACCTGATGGCGCTGCGGCAGACGGTCGTCAAGCGGCTGCTGGCCTACTCCAGCCTGAGCCACATGGGCTACATGCTGGTGGGGATCGGCGTGGCAGTCTACGCGGGAGAGATGGCCGGGGCACAGGGTGGGTTATTCCACCTGTTCAATCACGGCCTGATGAAGGGACTGGCCTTTCTGGCCGCCGGGGCGCTGCTCTACACGCTGCACATCGCAGTTGGCGACCACGGGCCGCTGACGATCAGCGACCTGTCCGGCGCGGCCCGGCGCTACCCGATTGCCGCGCTGACGCTGAGCGTGGCGGTGCTCGGCCTGGGCGGGCTGCCCCCGCTGGCCGGGTTCATGTCCAAGTGGCAGATCTTCGTGGCGGGCTTCGAGACGCACAACCTCCTGATCGGGGTGCTGGTCGTCTTTGCGGGGCTGAACAGCATCTTATCGCTGGCTTACTACACGCCGCTGGTCAACGCCGTGTATCGCCACGAGCAGTCGAACGCGGTGCGATTTGGCGACCCGCTGCCCGTCGTGATGCAGGTGCCGCTGCTGCTGATGGGACTGGCGGTGGTGGTGATCGGCATCTGGCCCGGCGTGATGAACTGGCTGACGGCTCCGGCTGGCTCGGCGCTGCTGTCCGCCTTTGGCGGGCAATAGACAGTGGCCGGGGGCACGGAGAGACTTTTTATGATGAGTGAGCGCGAGAAAACCCTATGAACACCATATTAGTCAGTGCACCGATCGCATTTCTGATCTACCTGGTGCTGGTGGGAGCCTTGTACGCGCTGGGGCGCAGGTTGGCCGGGCCGCCGAACGTGACACCGCTGAAATCGAGCACCTACTCCAGCGGAGAGGCCCCTCCCACCCAGGCCGCCCCGCCCGGCTACCGTCCCTTCTTCGTGGTGGCGCTCTTCTTCGCCATCCTGCACCTGGGCGTTCTGATGCTGGGCAGCGGCCAACTGTCACTGATCACGGGCATCTACCTGGTGGGGTTGATGCTGGCGCTGCTGGCGCTGATCCTGGGCTGAGGCTTGAAGGAAACGGGAGAACATCAATGAGCGACAACAGAGCCTGGCAGGACATCCTGGAAAAGATCAAGACCTGGGCGCGCATCAACTCGCCCTGGGTGATTCACTTCAACAGCGGCTCGTGCAACGGCTGCGACATTGAGATCCTGGCCACGCTGACGCCGCGCTACGACCTGGAGCGCTTCGGCGTGAAGCTGAAGGGCAGCCCGCGTCACGCAGACGTGCTGCTGTGCACGGGGGCGGTCACGCGGCAGGCCCGCGACCGGCTGGTGCGCATCTACGAGCAGATGCACGAGCCGAAGTTTGTGGTTGCCATCGGCGCGTGCGCCTTGTCCGGCGGGGTGTTCCGGGGATGCTACAACGTGATGGACGGCGTTGATCAGGTGATCCCGGTCGATGCCTACATCCCCGGCTGCCCGCCTCGCCCGGAGGCGATCATCGACGGGGTGGTCAAACTGCTGATGTCGTTGCAGCAACCGGCGGCGGAAGAGGAGCCGGAGGGATCACCCAACGGACACAAAGAGGCGGTGGCACCATGACGAGCACAGAAGAAGTCCTGTCATTGGCCGAAGAGCTGCTGGTGGAGTGGGCGTGGGAAGCGGAAGGCGTGCGGCCTGAGTCCAACCGATTGGACGTGATGGTGGCCTCGGCGGAGGACCTGGTTGCGATGGTCACGGCGCTGCGCGTGAAGCGGCTGGGCTACCTGGCGGCCATCACGGGGGTCGACCCCGGGCCGGAGACGGGCGAACTGGAAGTGCTTTACCACTTCTGCGCCGCCGCAGCGGTGATCACGCTGCGGGTGCGCCTGTCGCGTGAGAAGGCCGTCGTGGACACTCTGAGCGACATCATCCCCAGCGCGGAGCCGTTTGAGCGCGAGCTGAGCGAGATGTTCGGCATCACGATCAAAGGACTGCGCGCCCCCAAGCACATTTACCTGCCCGACGAATGGCCTGAGGGCGCCTACCCGCTGCGTAAGGACTTCGACCGGGAAGTCCTGTCGTCGCAGGGGTGAGGCACAGGAGGAACGTATTCATGGACGAAACCCGAAAGAGCGAGCGCTTCAACGTTCCCATCGGCCCCCAGCACCCGGCGCTGAAGGAGCCTGAACACTTCCTGATCACGGTGGACGGGGAGATCATCACCAACGCGGTTGTGCGGCTGGGCTACGCCCACCGGGGAATCGAGAAGGGAACCGAGGAGCGCAACTGGGTGCAGAGCATGTACATACTGGAGCGCGTGTGTGGCATCTGCTCGCACATCCACGCCACCGCGTACAGCCTGGGGGTGGAGCGGCTGGCGGGCGTGGAGGTGTCACCACGGGCGCAGGCGATCCGCGTGCTGGCCGCCGAGTTGGAGCGCATCCACAGTCACATGCTGTGGCTGGGGGTGGCGGCACACGAGGCCGGTTTCGACACGCTTTTCATGTATAGCTGGCGTGACCGCGAGACGGTCATGGATCTGCTGGAAGGGCTGTCCGGCAACCGGGTCAACTACTCGGTCAACCTGCTGGGCGGCGTCAAGTGCGATGTCACCGACGAGCTGGCGGATGAGATTTACAGGGGCGTTGACTTCCTGGAGAAGCGCACCCAGCACTACCTGAACGTGGTGACGACCGACGCGACGTTCCTGCAACGCACGCGAGGGGTGGGCGTCATGACCCGCAGGCAGGCTGAGGTATTGGGTGCCGTCGGGCCGACGGCGCGTGCGTCGGGCGTGGAGCGAGAGATCCGCGTCGAAGCGCCTTACGCAGCCTACCCCGACTACCCGGTGAACATCGTGCTGGACGAGCGGGGCGACCTGGAGGCGCGGTTCGTGGTGCGCATCAAGGAGCTGTTCGAGTGCTACCGCGTGATCCGCGAGATCCTGGACACGCTGCCACCGGGTGACCTGAAGGTGCGCATGCCACGCCGGATCAAGGAAGGCGAGACGGTCAGCCGGGTCGAGGCCCCGCGCGGCGAATTGTTCTACTTCATCAAGAGCAACGGCACCGACACGCCGGAGCGCATCAAGGTGCGCACGCCGACCATCTGCAACATGACCTCGGTGATCAAGCTGGTGATCGGACACCAACTGGCGGACATGCCGATGATCCTGGCCGGTATCGACCCTTGCTTCTCGTGCAACGACCGCATGGTACGCATCGACCGCGGCAACGGCGAGCAGCAGGGCTGGACGTGGGAAACACTACGGCGATACGGAATCGAGTACTACCATGAACATCATTCGTAACCTTGCTACGATTTTGTTTTTCCCAGGCGGTCTGTTCCTGCTGATCTGCGGCCTGGCCTACGAGTGGGTCGACCGGAAGCTGATGGCACGGTACCAGAACCGGGTCGGCCCGCGCTGGTTCCAGCCGCTGGCGGACGTGATCAAGCTGCTGGCAAAAGAGGAAGTGATCCCTGAGGGCGTCGATCCGCGCCTGTTCGTCGGCCTGCCGATCTTCGCGCTGGCCAGCGCGCTGACGGCGGGACTGTTCGTGCCGCTGGTCGGGCTGACCCCCTCAAACAGCTTCACCAGCGACCTGATCGTGACGCTCTACCTGCTCAGCCTGCTGACGCTGTGCATGGGGCTGGCGGGGTCGAACACGATGGACCGCTTCTCACTGGTGGGTGCCACGCGTACGCTGACGCAGCTTTTCTCCTACGAAGCGCCGTTCATGCTGGCGCTGCTAGGCCCGGCGATTGTGGCCAAGAGCTGGCAGATCAGCGAGATCGCGGCCTACGCGGACGGGCGCTGGCTGGTGGTGACACAGCCGCTTGGCTTTCTGGTGGCGCTGATCGGGCTGATGGGCAAGCTGGAGCTGCCGCCGTTTGACGCGCCGGAGGCCGAAACAGAGATCGTGGCCGGGGCGCTGACGGAGTATAGCGGGCGCGGGCTGGCGCTCTTCCACCTGGGGAAGGACGTTGAACTGGTGATCGGCCTGACGCTGGTCGCCGCCTTCTACCTGGGCGGGGTGGCTAACCCGCTGCTCTTCTTCGCCAAGACGCTGGGACTGCTGCTGGTCGTGGCGGGGCTGCAATCGCTGTTCGCCCGCCTGCGCATCGACCAGACGGTCGGCATGTGGTGGCGCTACGGTGCGCTTCTGGTGCTGGTACAGTGGTTAATCATGATCGTGTGGCAGGGGGTAGCGTGATGAAACTTGGCGCAATGATAGGCGACATAACTGTCTCACTGTTCAAGCGACCCAACACCGAAAAATACCCCTTCGAGCGGCGGGAGCCTCCGGCACGGCTGCGAGGCCACCTGATCTGGTCCCCGGAGAAGTGCACAGGTTGCAACATCTGCGCCCAGGATTGCCCGGCGGGGGCGATTGACATGATCGTGCTGGATAAGGCCGAAAAGCGCTTCGTGCTGCGCTATCACGTCGACCGCTGCACGTTCTGTGCTCAGTGCGTGAGCAGCTGCCGACAGGGGTGCATCTCACTGTCGAGTGAGCATTGGGAGCTGGCCGCGTTGAGCGTGGAGCCGTTCGTTGTTTACTACGGAGACGGAGCCGATGTCGACAGCGTTGTCGTGGCAGAGTCTACTTCGCCGGGCGCTGGAGCACCTGAATAAGGCTGAGCGGCCAGCGCGCGTGGCTGTGGTCGGCATCGGGCACGAACTGCACGGGGACGACGCGGTAGGCGTCGCCCTGGCGCGGATGCTGAAGATGCGCGTGCCTGAGCGGGAAGGTCTGCTGGTCGTCGAGGCAGGCCCCATGCCGGAGAACAGCAGCGGGACACTGCGGCGCTTCGGCCCCGACCTGGTGCTGCTGGTCGACGCCGCGCAGATGGGTGCGGAGCCGGGCACAGTGCGCTGGCTGGCGTGGCAGATCGCAGGCGGGAACAGCGTGTCGACGCACACGCTGCCGCTCACCCTGTTTGCGCGCTACCTGACAGCCGAACTGGGCTGCGAGGTGGCACTGATCGGCATCCAACCGGCAGACCTGGCTTTCGGCGCGGCGCTCTCGCCCGCCGTGCGGGAGGCTGCCGAGGCCACGGCGGAGGTATTGGCCGACGTTCTGCAGGGGCAAGAGACAGGCCCGCGCCGTCGAGAGAGAGACCCCGCCCGTGAAATCCATACGGGCGTTGCCAAAGAAAACGGAGCCAAATAACTATGAATTTCAAAGTCATGTCAAAGGCTGCTTTCCCCGACTGGGTCGAGCGGCTGCGCGCCGACTACCGGGCAGTCGGCCCCAGGCCATCGGAGGGCGGCCAGTACGCCTTCGACGACATTCAATCAGCCGACGAGATGGACATGGATTACCCAAGCTCGATCCTGCCGCCCAAGAAGGTCCTGCTGCCGCAGCACGAGACGATGATGTGCTTCAAGACCGACGGCAGCGAGGTTGAGCCGCTGATCGAGGAGCAGCCGACCGTCATCCTGGGTGTGCACACCTGTGATATGCATGCCATCGCGCTGCTGGATCGCGTCTTCAGCCAGGGGTACCCCGACCAGCACTATCTGGCCCGCCGCGAGAACACCACACTGGTCAGCATTGAGTGTCTGCGGCCCTGCTCAGAGCATTCCTTCTGCAAGAGCATGGGCACGCTGACCGTGCCTGACGAGTTCGACCTGCACCTGACGGATCTGGGCGACGATTATGCCGTAGATGTCGGCTCGGAGAAGGGTGAGGCGCTGCTAAAGGGCTTTAAAGATATACGTGACGCAACCGACGAGGACTCCCGGCGTGTCAACCACGTCCTGAGCGAGAAATGGCCGCGCTTCCCATACCGGCTGGAATTCGACGTGACGGAACTGCCCAGTCTGCTGTCGGTCAGCTACCGCAGCATGCTGTGGGAGGAACTGGGCGAGCGCTGCCTGGGCTGCGGGATGTGCACCATCGTCTGCCCGACCTGCTACTGCTTCAACGTGGCGGACGAGGTGGACCTCGCGCTCGAAAACGGCGAGCGCTTCCGGGTGTGGGATTCGTGCCAGCTTGACGAGTTCGCCGTCGTCGCGGGCGGGCACAACTTCCGGGAGAACCGCGCCGCCCGCCAGCGGCACCGCTTTTTCCGCAAGGGAAAGTACCAGACCGACGCCTTCGGCCTGGCAGGGTGCGTGGGGTGCGGGCGCTGCGCGCAGGCATGTCTGGTGCACATCACGCCGGTGGATACGTTCAACGAGCTATACCGGCGACGTGTGGCGGTCAGCAGGAGACGGCAGGAGGTGCTATCGTGAGACCATCACTCAAAGAGGCCCTGGAGGCCCCTTCGATCTACCAACCCACACCGGCGCATATCCTGGACGTGCGCCCGATGACGAAGCTGGAGAAGCTGTTCACCATCGAACTGCCGGACGGTCTGTCGCTCGATCACAGACCGGGCCAGTTCGTCGAGGTCTCGGTGCTTGGGGTGGGTGAAGCGCCGATCAGCATCTCCTCGTCGCCCAGCCGCAGCAACAGCAGCTTTGAGCTGTGCGTGCGTAAGGCGGGCGACCTGACCACGGCACTGCACGGTCTGGAGGCTGGCGACACCGTCGGCGTCCGGGGGCCGTTCGGACGCGGCTTCCCGATTGAGCGCTTCCGGGGCAAGGACATCCTGTTTGCGCCGGGCGGACTGGGATTGGCCCCATTGCGCTCGCTGATCAACCAGGTGCTCGATGAGCGGGGCAACTTCGGGCGCGTGATCGTCCTGTACGGCGCGCGCAATCCCTCCGAACTGCTGTTCACCGACGAACTGGCCGAGTGGGACGCGCGCGATGACGTAGAGCTGCACCTCACGGTAGACAGCCCGGACGAGAAGTGGACGGGCAACGTGGGCGTGATCACGACCCTCTTCCCCAAAGTACAGATCCACGCGCGCAACACGGTGGCCGTCACGTGCGGACCGCCGGTGATGTACCGCTTTGTGCTGGTCGAACTACTGGGCAAGGGCATCCCGGAGGGGAACGTCTGGCTCAGCCTGGAGCGACGGATGAAGTGTGGGGTCGGAAAGTGCGGCCACTGCCAGATGAATCATATCTACACCTGCCAGGACGGCCCGGCCTTTTCCTACGCCCAGATCAAGCACCTTGAGGAGGCACTGTGATGTCCGCCACCAAACCCAAGATCGCCTTCTTTGACTTCACCTGCTGCGAAGGCTGCCAGCTTACGGTCGTGGATTCGCTACAGGCGCACGTTGAGCTGCTGGACGCGGTTGAGATCGTCCAGTTTCGCGAGGCGATGAGTGAGAAGGGCCAGGACTACCAGATCGCGTTCGTCGAGGGGTCGTGCACGCGGCCCGGCGACGAGAAGCGGCTGAAGGCCATTCGCGAGCAGGCCGACATCCTGGTCGCGCTGGGCGCGTGCGCCCACCTGGGCGGAGTCAACGCGGTGCGCAACACGCAGCCCCTGGACGACGTGCGGCACTACGTTTACGGCGAGGGAGGCAAGCTGTACGAGAGCTACGAGGCGCGGCCCATCGGGGCGGTGGTGCCCGTCGACGCCTTTGTGCCCGGCTGCCCAATTGACCGCGAGGAGTTTGTGCGCGTGGTCAAGACGCTTTTGCAGGGCCGCCAACCCAGGATTCCCGATTACCCGGTTTGCGTCGAGTGTAAGCTGAGAGAGAACGCCTGCCTGTATCTGCGTGGCAAGACCTGCCTGGGGCCGATCACGCGGGCGGGGTGCGGGGCACTGTGCCCCACCTTCGGCAATAGCTGCGAGGGATGCCGGGGGATGATCCCCGACGCTAACGTGGAGTGGCTCAAAGCGGTGATGATCGAACACGGGCTGGACGAGGCCGAGGTGTCGGCCATGATGGGCCTGTTCCTGACGTACCAGGTAATGGAAAGCGAGGTAGCCGGTAATGGTAGTTAACACGCAAACGGTCCAGATTGACGTACATCACATCACCCGCGTGGAGGGGCACGGCAACATCGTCGTTGACGTGCGCAACGGCGTGCTCGAACAGTGCGACCTGGAGATCGTCGAGGCACCACGTTTCTTCGAGGCCATGCTGCGCGGGCGACCGTATACGCAAGCCTCGCATCTGACCTCGCGCATCTGCGGCATTTGCGCCGTCACACACGCCACCGCTTCACTGCGCGCCACCGAGAAGGCGCTGGGCGTTGAACCCAGCGAGCAGACCGTGCTGCTGCGTAAGCTGAACCTGCACGGCGAAATGCTCGACAGCCACCTGCTGCACGTCTACATGCTGGTCGCGCCGGACTTCCTGGGCGCGGGCAGCGTGATCCCGCTGGCCGCGAGCGTGCCGGACGTGGTGCTGCGGGCGCTGCGCATGAAGAAGCTGGCCGGTGACATCTGCGCGATGGTCTGCGGGCGGCACACACACCCGGTTGCCATGGTGGTGGGCGGCTTTACCCACTACCCGACGAGCGACGAACTGCACGCCCTGGCCGAGCGGCTGGACGCGGCGCGGGCGGATGTGGACGCAACAGTTGAGCTTTTCCAGGGGCTGTCCATCCCCGACTTCGAGCGCGAAACCGAATACCTCGCGCTGCGCAAAGAGGACGAATACTGCTTCCTGGACGGCACCATCGCCAGCAGCGACGGCGGCGCGTGGCCGGTTGAGGAATACCGGGAGGTGACCAACGAGCACCAGGTGACACACTCGACGGCCAAACACGCCCGCAACCAGCGCGACTCGTACATGGTCGGCGCGCTGGCGCGCTTCAACGTCAACCACGACAAGCTGCATTCCAGGGCACAGGAGGCCGCCAGGGCGCTCAACCTGACACCTGGGTGCACCAAACCCTACATGATCAGCGTGGCACAGGTGGTCGAGGTTGCCCACTGCGTCGAGGACGCCATCCAGATCGTCGACCAACTGCTTGAGCAGGGCATCGAGTGGGAAAAGCCGGTGCCACCTGCCAGCCTGTCAGGTGAGGGCGTGGGCGCGTGTGAGGCACCGCGCGGGACGCTGTATCACAATTACGTGATCCAGAACGGCGTCGTCACCGGCGCGAACTGCATCATCCCCACCGCCCAGAACCTTGCCAACGTCGAGGGTGACATGCGCGCCCTGGTGCCGACGATACTGGACCAGACGCCGGACGAGATCACGATGGCGCTGGAGATGCTGGTGCGCGCGTACGACCCGTGCATCTCGTGCTCGGCGCACATGCTGGATGTGAAATTTGTCTGATCGAGCCTGCCCTGCCGACTCGTCCCGCACCGGGGCGGGATTGAACACCACTTCCCAGGAAGCGACTCCTGCGGGGACGCTCGTCCTGGCGCTGGGCAATCCGCTGCGCGGCGACGACGGGGCCGGGGCGGCGATCCTGGAGGCGCTGGCCCGGTCGGAGTCCCTGCCCCAGGACGTGACACTGCTCGACGGTGGGGTGGCAGGGCTGGAGACGGCCCTGCTGATGCAAGGCCACCGGCGGGCGATCATCATCGACGCGGCGGAGATGGGACTCGCGCCGGGTGGGTGGGCACGCTTCACACCGGAGGAAGTGGCTTTTCAGGCCGACGAGGTAGGTCTGGGCGGAACACTGCACAGCGCAGGGTTGGCCGAGGCGCTGGCGCTGGGCAGCACTCTGGAAATCTTACCCCCTGAGATCGCGATCTACGGCGTGCAGCCGGCAGAAGTCGGCTGGTCGCCGGGGTTGAGCAACCCCGTGCAGAGGGCTGTTTCGCCGGTCTGCACGGCCATTTTAGAAGAGTTGTACAATACTGTGGACCAAAGGGGCTAGTGACAAGCACTTTGCCCGCGATGGCGTAAAGAGGGACAAGAGCTATGGCTAAGATACTGATCATTGACGACGATCCGGACATCGTGCTGGCCGTTCGGCTATGCCTGGAGGACGCAGGTCACGAGGTGTTGGAGGCGGGAAACGGCACGGAAGGGCTGGAGACAATCAAGACTGAGCGCCCCGATCTGATCATCCTGGACGTGATGATGGATACGACCACTGAGGGGTTCCAGCTATCGCTCAAGCTGCGTAGCCCTGACCCCACGTCGGAGTACGCAGAATTCAGCGACATCCCGATCCTGATGCTGACGTCGATCCACACCACGACGCCGCTGCGCTTCGGCCCGGACGAAGACTACCTGCCGGTCGATGAGTTCGTGGACAAGCCCATCGATCCCGACGACCTGGTCAAGAAGGTCAAGACGCTGCTGGGCAAATAGAAGGCCGGGCGTCTATTTCTCCAACAGTACAGGCAACCACGAGGGCGGGCGGATGACCAAGCGATCACCCAAGCATACCCCGCTGGAAGTCTATCTCCTGTGCGACATTGCCAGCGGCAGCGCCCACCTGATTCGCACACGCTGGGTGGTGGGAGTACTGGTGCTGGCGGCGACGGCCTTTGCCACGCGCGTGCTGGGCCTGGATTTGCAGGAGGAGACACTGTACCTCACCGGTGCGTTCGTCCTGCTTTTCAACGGCGCGCTGGTCTGGGTCACACGACGGGCCTACACCCCCGACGCGATGTGCTGCCTGGTGCGCACACGCTGGATCGTCGCCCTGCAGGTGATGGTCGACTGGGCATCTCTGGCCGTGCTGGTGCACCTGACGGGCGGCGTTTGCAGCCCGGCCACGCTCTTCATGCTGGCCCACGTACTGACGGTCTCCACGCTGCTGCCGGACTGGGCACCCTACTTTGCTGCCCTGGGGGTGGGGATGCTGGCGCTGATCATGGTGCTGGAGGCGACGGGGGTACTGCTCCACTACACCATTATACCCGCCCTTCCGCCAGACCTGTGCACCAACCCGATCCTGGTGGGGTCACAGATCCTGTCCATCGCGATCATGGCGCTGGCCATCATCTACCTGACGACCTCGACCTGGGTGCGCCTGCGCTGGCGTGAGCGCCGGATCGCCATCCTGCTGGAAACCATACAGGCCGCCTCCTCGACGTTCGACCTGCCTCAGGTGCTGGAGCATCTGACGCGTAGTGCTGCCGAGGCGCTCATGATGCCCAGCGCGTCGATCCACCTGCTGGACGAAACCGGCGAAGTGATGACGGTGGCCGCCGCGTATGGCCTCAGCCGGGAGTACCTGAACAAAAGGCCGGTTGAATTGTCGAAGAGCGATCTGGACAGCGAAGTGCTGACCGAAGGCCCGGTGATCGTGCATACCACCGACGGCGATTCGCCCGTCCGGTTCCCTGAGCAGGCGGCCCGGGAGGGGTTCCAGAGCGTGCTGGCGGTGCCGATCACCGGCAGGGGCACCCCGCTCGGCGTGCTGCGCGTCTACTCGAAGCAGATATACCGCTTCACCGTGCCTGACGTTGACTTTGTATCGACGATTGCCCGCCAGGGTGCAACGGCGTTGGAGGACGCACTGGCCTACGAAAGCCTGCGAAAGGCCGACGAGGAACGTGCCCAGTTTGTACGCATGGTGACACACGAACTACGCGCGCCTGTCGGCGGGGCACAGAGCCTGCTGCGCACGCTGCTACGCGGTCTGGCAGGCGAATTGAGCGAGCAGCAGCACGACCTGCTGGCACGCCTTGAGGTGCGGCTCGACAATCTGCTGGCGCTGATCAACGACCTGCTAGCGATGGCAGCCAGCCGGACGGTCGACCTGGAACAACCACTCAAGCGGGTGCCGCTTCAGCCGGTTCTCCAGCAGGTCGCCGACCGGCTGAGCATCGAGGCAGAGAGCAAGGACGTCACGCTGAGCGTCGACGCTCCCTTCGAGGTGCTGACCGTCCTGGCAACCGAGGAGGGCCTGGCCAGGGTATTGGGCAACCTGATCGGCAACGCGGTCAAGTACACGCCGTCGGGCGGGAAAGTGTGGGTGAAGGTGGTCGAGCGGCCCTCCGGGGTGGTCGTCACCGTGTCGGACACCGGCATCGGCATCCCTGAGGACTGCCTGCCGAACCTATGGAGGGAATTCTACCGTGCCCGCAACGCTCGCCAGTCCGGGGTCGTGGGCACGGGGCTGGGACTGAGCATCGTCAAGCAACTGGTGGACCACTTCGGCGGCATGATCGGCGTTCGGAGCAAGGAAGGGAAAGGGTCAACCTTCAAGCTGACACTGCAACGGGCCGGGCCGGGCGACGATGCGCTGTAGAGACATGGGCCGGACAGAGCGACCTTTTCAGGAGAGACAAGTGATGGGCGGGGTTAGCAGTTACGCCCACATGCGGTCCCATCAATTTGCTTTCACCACTCATCACACAGGAGGTTGTTTGGCACTATCGACAGATTGAATCCTGGGCTCATGTCCCCGGACAGTGCAGGGTAAGCCCCGGCCTGCAATGACCTCCTCTCCGCACCGATCCGAGACATGAGCCTCATTTTATGCCTATACGACATAGAGGATCGAGATATGGTTACAGACAACACGCTTCTGAACATACTGCTTTTCACGCTGGTCGGGTTCGTTGCCCAGGTCATCGACGGCGCGCTGGGCATGGCGTACGGCGTCAGTTCTACCACGTTCCTGCTGAGCATCGGCGTGCCCCCGGCAATCGCCAGCGCGACCATCCACACTGCCGAGGTATTCACGACAGCCGCCTCCGGGTTCTCACACCTGAGGCTCGGCAACGTCAATAAGAGGCTGGTCGGCTCACTGCTGATCCCCGGCGTGATCGGCGGCGTCGTCGGTGCGTACATCCTGACCAACATCCCGACCAACATCATCAAGCCGATCGTTTCGGCCTATCTGCTGGTCATGGGCGTGCTGATCCTGATCAAGGCTTTCAGGAAAGCGCCGGAGGCGACCGAGGAACCCAAACCCCTGCTGCTGGCCCTGGTGGGAGGATTCTTTGACGCGGTAGGTGGCGGCGGATGGGGGCCTATCGTCACCTCGACGCTGGTTGCACGCGGGCACAACCCCCGCTTCACAATCGGCTCGGTGAACACGACGGAGTTCTTCGTCACGACCGCCGAGGCGATCACCTTCTCCGCCGTGATCGGCGCGCTTCTGCTCCAGAACTGGCCGGTGATCGTGGGCCTGCTCCTGGGTGGGGTCATCGCTGCGCCCCTGGCAGCGCTGGTATGCAAAAAACTCCCCGCCAAGACGCTGATGATCATGGTCGGCATTCTGATCACGCTGTTAAGCATCCGCACCATCTACCTGGCGCTGTTTGGGAAATAAACGGCCCCAGAGCGTAAGAAACAACTGCGGGCAAAACCTGGGGGGGAGGGCCTTAAGGAGGCACCGACCGGGGCCGTGACGACACAGTAAGAGCATTCGGGCCGCCGCCCGACAGGTTTACGGTGGCCCCCGCTTCGGTCTGTCACGGCGAAGCGCCTGCATGATCCCCCGCTGCCATAGCCGCCTTACCTTCCCCCGGCGGCTTCTTTTTTTCCATTCTGGCGCTGGCGCAGCGTCCGGTTTGACGGATACGTCCTGTGCACGGCATACTTGCCGCAGCGTGATCTTCTGCAAACAGGAGCGTATTCCATGACCAATGATCCGCACGAGCTCGTCACACTGGCCGGGCATGGCAGCGACGTGCTGTCGGTCGCCATCGCGCCGGACGGCAGCCTGCTGGCCTCCGCCTCGCGCGACCGCACGATAAAATTATGGGCACTGCCGGAGGGCCACCCGGTCACGACGCTGGCCGGGCATCGCGGGCCGGTGCACGATGCGGCGTTCTCGCCGGATGGGAGATGGCTGGCGTCGGCATCGGGCGACATGCGCGTCATGGTTTGGGCGGTGCCGGGCGGTGACGAGCTACTCAGGCTGGAGGGACACCTGGGCGCAGTCGAGGCGGTGGCGTGGTCGCCGGACGGCGGGCGGCTGGCGTGCGGCTGGAACATGTGGAGCTACGGGCACGTCACGCTGTGGGAGGTGGACATGCCACAGAAGGCCGCCGGGCAGATCGCGACGCTGCGCACCGGTCACGGGCAGCCGGTGTTTGGCCTGACCTACGCACCGGACAGGACACTGGTGGGCGCGCTCGCAGCGGGGTTCATAAAAATTTGGGTGGGCGAGACGGAGACGGCCACGATCAGGGGACACGGTGAGGCGGTGCGCGCGGTGGCGTTCTCGCCCGACGGGACGCTGCTGGCAAGCGGGGCCTCCGACGAGACGGTCAAGCTGTGGACAGTCTCGGATGGCGAGCACGTCGCGACGCTGAAGGGGCACACCGGCGCGGTGCACTGCGTGGCGTGGTCGCCGGACGGGACGCTGATCGCGTCAGCAGGGGGCGACGGGGCGATCCGGCTGTGGAACGTGGCAGACCGGCAGGCGGTCGCGTCGCTGGCGGGGCAGGGCGGGCCGGTGCGCGCGGTGGCGTGGTCGCCGGACGGCAGGCTGCTGGCATCGGGATCGAGCGATGGGGCGATCCGGCTGTGGGCGCGTTGACACACCCCGGTGGGGATGTTAGACTGCGTGTATGCGAAAAACCTGCCCGATGCCGCACTTGAACGGCACGGCTATCGCGCGGATTTTGATAATGGCCTGCCAGAGCCAACTCTGGCCCTGTGTTTACAGTTGAGCAAAGTGAGGGCGGTACTATGATCTTCAAACGTGAAGATATCGAGCAGCGCGAGCGTGAGACGCTGGCCCCCTATGCCATGAAGAGCGCCGACTCGAAAGGCCGCGAATACAAAGAGGTGGAGCCGGTTCACCGGTCGGTCTTTCAGCGCGACCGCGACCGGGTGCTGCATACGACAGCCTTCCGGCGACTGGAGCACAAGACGCAGGTTTTCGTCACCTATGAGGGCGACTACTACCGGACGCGCCTGACACACACGCTCGAGGTGGCGCAGATCGGGCGGACCATCGCGCGCATCCTGGGCGCAAACGAAGATCTGGTGGAGGCGATCTGCCTGGCGCACGACATCGGACACCCGCCTTTCGGGCACTCCGGTGAGATGGTGCTGTCCGCGCTGATGGAGGAACACGGCGGCTTCGATCACAACCAGCAGGCTCTACGGATCGTGACATTTCTGGAGCGCCGCTACATCGACTTTCCGGGGCTGAACCTGTGCTACGAGACGCGCGAGGGCATCGTCAAGCACGAGACCGAATACGACATCAGCCAGGTCGGCGCGGAATACGAGCCGGGCAAGCGTGCCAACCTGGAAGCACAGATCGCCAATGTGGCCGACGAACTGGCCTACACGGCCCACGACCTCGACGACGGGCTGTACGCCGGGTTGATCGCGCCGCCGCAGCTTGACGGGCTGGGGTTGTGGGAGCTGGGCGGGGAAGAGATCGGCTTCAAGACGGAGACCTTTGACGAGATGGACCGTCACCGGTTGGTCAGGCGACTGATCGGCATCCTGGTGCGGGACGTAAGCAACGCGACCAACAAACGACTCGCGGAAGCCAACCTGCAGTCTGTCGAGGAGCTGCAGCGGCTGCCGGACACCGTGATCGGCCACAGCGACGAGTTTGCCGTCATGGTGCGCGAACTCAAAGATTTTCTTTACGCGAACATGTACAGCCACTACCGGGTGATACGGATGGCGAAAAAGGCGGGGCGCTTCATCACCGAATTGTTCCACGCCTACATGAAAGAGCCGGCCCAACTCCCGGATACGACGCAGGCTCGCCTGGAGGGCGGGAACGGCACGCTGGCCCAGGTGGTGTGCGACTACATCGCCGGGATGACCGACCGGTATGCCCTGCTGGAGTACCAGAAGCTTTTTGACCCCTTCGCCCACACGTAATGTTCAAGCGGCTTGACAGTCCGGCAAATTCTGGTATGGTATCGGCTCCGGTACCGGGTGAGTGACCCTCGTGCCTGAACGCCAATACTGGGTGGGCTTCAATCTGGTCAAAGGCGTCGGGCCGGTCCGCATCCGGCGGATGCTGGAGCGCTTCGGGTCTCTCAAAGACGCCTGGCACGCCTCGAGGGGGGATCTACGCGAGGTGGGGCTGGATCGCCGCGCGCTCGACAGCCTGGTCGAAACGCGGCGTCGCCTCGACCTGGAGGCCGAGTTGGCGCGGCTGGACAAGCTGGGCATCGCAGTTTTGACCTGGGAGGACGAAGATTACCCGGCCCTGCTCAAGCAACTGCGCGCCATCGACCACGCGCCGCCGGTGTTGTACCTGCGTGGGAGCCTGGCCGCGGCGGACGAGTGGGCGCTGGCCATCGTCGGGAGGCGCTCGGCGTCGGCCTATGGCCGCCAGGTCACCCACCAGTTAGCCAGGGAACTGTCCGCCAACAGCCTGACCATCGTCAGCGGGCTGGCACGCGGCATCGACGCCGAAGCGCACCAGGCTGCGCTGGACGCGGGCGGGCGCACGATTGCGGTGCTGCCCTGTGGGCTGGATACGATCTACCCGCCCGAACACCGCCTGCTCGCGGCCCGGATCGTGCAGCAGGGCGCGCTGATGACGATCTTCCCGCTGGGGACACAGCCTGAGGGCAAAAACTTCGCCCCCCGGAACCGGGTGTTGAGCGGGCTGGCACGCGGGGTGCTGGTCACCGAGGCGGGGGTGAAGAGCGGCGCGCTGCTGACGGCGGGCTACGCGCTGGAGCAGGGCCGCGACGTTTTCGCCGTGCCGGGCAACATCACGGCGCAGGGCAGCGACGGCACCAACCGCCTGATCCAGGACGGCGCACACCCGGTTCTGACGACCGAGGACATCCTGAGTGCCCTGAACCTCGAACAGGTAGCCAGTTTCGTGGACGCACGGGCCAGCCTGCCTGAGATGAGCGAGGACGAGCAGACCGTCCTGGCGCAGCTTTCGAGGGAGCCGCTGCACGTCGACGAGCTGACGCAGCGCTGTGGGCTGCCCGTGCAGACCGTTAACAGCGTGCTGACGATGCTGGAGTTGAAGGGCGTCGTGCGGCAGGTCGGAGCGATGACCTACGTGCGCAGTTGAAGGAAAAAGAGTGACAGGCGATGGACAACGCATACGTATTGATCATGGCCGGAGGCTCAGGGACACGTCTCTGGCCGCTGAGCCGCCGGGATAAGCCCAAGCCGGTCCTGCCGTTGGTCGAGGCGGGGCGCTCGATGTTCCAGATCGCGGCCGGCCGGGTGGAGCCGATGTTCACGCCGGAGCGCATCCTGGTCGTGGCAAACGCCGAATTGACCAAGATTCTGCGGAAGCAGGCCCCGCAGATCCCGGCGGAGAACTTCGTCATCGAGCCGGTGGGCCGCGATACTGCCCCGGCGGTCGGGCTGGGGGCGATCCACATCCGGCAGCGCGACCCGGACGGGGTGATGGCCGTCGTCACAGCCGACCACCACATCGCCGATGTCGAGACGTACCGTAAGGTATTGAATGCAGCCTGCCAGGTGGCGGCCCAGGGCCTGGTCGTGACGCTGGGGATCACGCCCGACTTCCCGACGACCGGCTTTGGCTACATCGAGCGGGGCGAGCGTGACCAGACCGTTAATGGCGTGGACGTTTACGTCCTGAAGCGGTTCGCCGAAAAGCCCGACCCGGCAACCGCCGAGCGGTTTGTGGCGAGCGGGAAGTATAGCTGGAACAGCGGGATGTTCATCTGGCCGGTCAAACGGGTGATGGCCGAGTTCGAGCGGCACGCGCCGGATCTGTACGCTAAACTTACTCAGTTGGCAGCGCGCATCGGGCAGCCCGGTTACAATGACCTGCTGGCCGAAGTCTGGCCGACGGTCGAGCGGATCTCGGTTGACTACGCGCTGATGGAGCACATTCAGGAAGGCGCACGGGTGATCCCGGCTCAAATGGGGTGGGCGGACATCGGTAATTTCGGGACCCTGCACGATATCTTATCAGGGGGAGAGGACGAGAACGTCATCCTGGGGCGCGCGCCGCTGGCGATTGACACAAAGCGTACGTTTATCTCCAGTGAACGGCTGGTAGCGGCAATCGGGCTGGAGGACCTGATCATCGTTGATACGGACGACGCGCTGCTGGTGTGCCGACGTGACCGCGTGCAGGATGTTAAACAGATCGTCGAAGAGCTAAAGAGGAGCCAACGGAACGAGTATTTATGAGTAAAGAACTGCTAGCTTATTGTATGAAGTGTAAAGCCAAACGACCGGTCAAAGATGCAGAACCGGTGTTTACGAAAAGCGGGCAGCCCGCCACGCGCGGCGTATGCCCGGAGTGCGGCACGACGCTCTACCGGATGGGCGCGACACTGGCCCACGAGCATCTGCCGCGCCCGGAACCGGTCAAACAAACCAGGAAGAAGAACGACCAGAAGCGCCACGGCAGGCTGGTGATCGTCGAGTCGCCGGCCAAGGCGAGGACTATCAAAGGCTACCTGGGCAAGGGTTACAAGGTCAGGGCCTCGCTGGGCCACGTGCGTGACCTGCTGCGCTCGAAGCTGTCGGTCGACGTGGAGAGCGACTTCGCCCCGCACTACCGGGTGCCAAACGACAAGCGCGAGGTCGTGAAGGAACTGAAGGCCGCCGCCGCCCAGGCGAAGGAAGTCTACCTGGCGACCGACCCCGACCGCGAAGGTGAGGCCATTGCCTGGCACCTGATGGCCGTGGCCGAGATCGAGGAGAAGCGGGCGCGGCGAACGGTCTTCCACGAGATCACCAGGGACGCAATCCAGGAGGCGTTCGCCAACCCGCGTGACATCGACATGAACAAGGTCAACGCGCAGCAGGCGCGGCGCATCCTCGACCGGCTGGTCGGATACGAGCTAAGCCCGCTGCTGTGGGAGAAGGTGCGCCCCCGGCTGTCGGCGGGGCGCGTGCAGTCGGTGGCGGTGCGGCTGGTCGTCGAGCGGGAGCGCGAGATCGAGGACTTTGTAGTCGAAGAATACTGGACCATCGACGCCGAACTGGCCCGCACCGTCGAGCGCGATCTACCCGACCGGATGAGCTTCGTCGCGCGGCTGATCCGTGTGCGCGGTGAGGAGATTCACCTGCCCACCGAGGACAGCGTCGGGCCGATCCTGGCCGAACTGGAGAAGGCCGAATACATCGTCGACAGGGTGAAAAAAGGCCAGCGCAAGCGCAGGGCCGCGCCGCCCTTCATCACCAGCACGATGCAGCAGGAGGCGTCGCGCAGGCTCGGCTTCACAGCCCGGCGGACAATGCGAGTCGCCCAGCAACTGTACGAGGGCGTCGACACCGGTGAGGGCGAGCAGGTTGGCCTGATCACCTATATGCGCACCGACAGCACCCACGTGGCCGAGCAGGCCCAGAAGGAAGCGCGCGCCTATATCCGGGAGAGCTTCGGCAAGCAGTACGTGCCTGACAAGCCCAACGTCTTCACGAAGAAGGCCAAAGGAGCGCAGGAAGCGCACGAAGCCATCCGCCCGACGAGCGTCTACCGCACGCCGGAGACGGTGAAACCCTTCCTGAGCCGCCCGCAGTTCCGGCTTTACCGCCTGATATGGCAGCGCTTCGTCGCAAGTCAGATGAAGGCCGCGCTGTACGACACCATCCGGGTTGACGTGCTGGCGGGCGAGCCCGGCACCCCCGACGGCGACAAGCCTTACCAGTTTCGGGCTTCCGGCTCGATACTGCGCTTCCCGGGGTTTCTGGCCGTTTACGCCGACGTGCCCGACGAGGACCAGCCGGAGGACGAGGACCTGGGACGCATCTTCCCCGACCTGGTGAACGGCGACCCGCTCGACCTGTTGGCTCTGCTGCCCGAACAGCACTTCACGCAGCCACCCCCACGCTACACCGAGGCATCGCTGGTCAAGGCGCTGGAGGAGTACGGCATCGGGCGGCCCAGCACCTACGCGCCCATCCTGAACACCATCCAACGGCGGGGCTACGTGCGCCGGGAGAGCAAGCGGCTGTTCCCCACCGAAACCGGGATCATCGTCAACGACCTGCTGGTTGAGCACTTCCCGGACATCGTGGACGTGGGCTTCACGGCCAAGATGGAGGACGACCTCGACCGGATCGCATCCGGCGAGTGCGAGTGGGTGCCCGTCCTGCGTGACTTCTACGGCCCGTTCAAGTCCGAGGTTGAGTGGGCACACGAGCACGTCCCCGACGTTGACCTGGGGAGCGAGGAGGTCGGGCGCGAGTGCCCCGAATGTGGCAACCCGCTGGTCATTCGCTGGGGGCGCTACGGCAAATTTATCGGGTGCTCAAACTTCCCAACCTGCCGTTACACCGAGCCCTGGCTGGAGAAGATCGGGGTGCGCTGCCCGGACTGCGGTGGTGAGCTGGTCGAACGCAAGACGCGCAAGGGGCGTACTTTCTACGGGTGCTCGAACTATCCCACCTGCGAGTGGACAAGCTGGAAGCGCCCGCTGCCGGACCCCTGTCCGGTCTGCGGAGGGCTGTTGATCGTCCAGAACGGGCAGCAGGCACACTGCCAGATGTGCGGAGAGCATGTCGGCCTGGACAGCCTGCCCTCCAGCCAGCCGAGCGAGCAGGCGGAATCTGCTTGAGCAGCACACAGTACGACTGCCTGGCCGGGTCGCGGTCAGGTAGTTTTTTACACTTGTGTTGCTTGGCCGATAGAGTACAATACAAACAGCACCGTATACCCGTACCAAATCGTCCGGCCCGCTCGCAGGCCACTCTCTGCCGGTGGTGCGTGCAGAGCGGCTTGATTCGTCTGTCAGGACAGGGAAGGGCTGAGTTGCCATGACCGAACAGCTTTCGAAGATAGGGTCCGTGCTGGCCCTGTTTGTCGTTCTGGTGATAGCCTCCTCGCTTGGATACGCCTGGGCAGCTTCCTCCGCAGAGATCGCAAACACGGGGCCGTGGCAGTTGCACATCAGCTATCAGGGCATCTACGTCCAGGCGGTGGCCGATGCCTACGCGCTGGACTCCAACGACGCCCTGGCCGCCGAGCGGCTGTCCTACATCTGCCAGCAAGACAACAGCCTCGCCAACGCACTGGACGAGGCCGGGTCCCGCTATGGCGCCGACCAGGTCAAGAAGGACAACCTGGATAAATTGCGGGCGCTGGTCGACAGCGGGCAGGTCACGCAAAACGATGGCGTCATGGTCTGCAATACCCAGCCCATCAACCAGTACGCCAGGCTGGCGCGAACGGTAGCCCCAATCTTGCTGATTCTGGTGGGGATACTGATCGTAGGCTACGGCGTATGGAAGCTCATCCAGGCGGGCGAGGAGGAAGCCGCAGCACCGGCCAAGCCCGAGGAAGCCAAGGCCGAAACCGTCGAGCGCCGCAGGCCGACCCTGCCCAGCATTGGTAGGAAGCCGAAACCGCCCGAGACCGCGGAAACGGCCAAAAGCGCGGCAGCAGCGGGCGCGCGGATCTCGGCTACCGTCGAAAAAACCGACTTCGAGAGAGTCGGAGAGAAGCCGCCTATCGTCCAGTTCATGACCACCTATCTGCACGGTGATGACCTGTACGACGACTCCTTCAGCATCGAAACGTCCTCCGGCGAGTTCCTGGGCGAGACGGGCGTTGGCATCTCGGAGACCATCGGGGCCGGGGAAACCAAGAACGTGGCCGGGTTCGAGATATGGCTGTTTGATAAGAACGACATCCGCACCGTCACCAAGGTGCTGATGAGCGACCACGCCTTCAACGATGACGCCATCCGGGCCAAGCTGGCCCCTAAGGGGGAGGCGGTGCTGGCCAAGCCCGGCGATAAGCTCATCCTGGAAACCGCCACGCTGCGCGTGCAGGCGCGGCTGGTCGATTTCTCTTACGGTTCGGGGCCGCTGCCGCCCGACAGCTTCTTTGAACGGGTCACGATTGAGCTGGCAGCCTGGAAGCGAGGAGATGTCTCCGGCCCGGCGGGTGCAGCATCGCCGTCGAGGCCGACCGGTGGCAGAGCCGGCACCCCGCCGAGCGGACTGCCATCCCCGCCCGGCCCCTGAACGCACACACGATAAGGCCCTATCCCCAATGGCAGGGATAGGGCCTCTTGTTTTGTTCAGCGCATCGCCACCCGGACTCAGGCGATGTCCGTGACCTCAAAGCTCCGTTGGCCGCCGGGGGTGTTGACACGCACGACATCGCCAACGCCGCACCCGACCAGCGCACTTCCCAGGGGCGACTCGTCGGATATCCTGCCTTCGAGGGGGTTGGCCTCGACTACCCCCACGATCATGAACGTCTCAGGTTCCGAAGCCCCCACTTCGACCACCGTCACCCGGCTGCCCAGGCGGATCGTGTCGGAGCCGTCGCTCTGCTCGATGATGACGGCCCACCTGATCATCTGCTGCAACTGCTGGATGCGGCCTTCGAGAAAAGCCTGGTCCTCTTTGGCCGAGATGTACTCCGCGTTTTCGGTGAGGTCGCCCATCTCGATGGCGGCCTTCAAGCGGGCGGCCAGGGCGGGGCGCTCAACTTCGAGCTTGTGTTCCAGTTCGGCACGCAGGTCTTCCAGTGCCTGCTCAGTCATGGGGTAGGTGCGTTGCTGCTCTTCAGACATAGTCGCTGCCTTTGTTCGGTGAAGTCATCACAGTAAGCCTTCCAGCAGATGAACGGTCATCACGCCGGCGGGGATGTCCACCTGGCGGATCACGTCCGGTATGGCAGGGAGCAGTAACTCGCCGCCCTCGGCGGTGGCAACGACGTACACGTCATTCGCGCCGGTTTCAAGCACGTCCACCAGACGACCAAGCTCCTGTCCCTCATCCGTCACCACGCGGATGTCTTTTAACTGGAACAGGTAGTACTCGCCATCCTCCAATGGGACGGCATCCCGAACGTGGACGTAAACCACAAGGCGGCGCAGGGCCTCGGCCATGTCCCGATCACGAAGGCCGTCGAAGAGGACGATCATCCCCTTTGAGTGACGGCGCATCCGCTCGACGCGGTGAGGTCGGTGATCGTCGCCCAGGTAAAGGGTCTCGATCTGCGCGAGGCGGTCAGGATAGTCGGTCAAGACCTGCATCAGCACCTCGCCGCGCACTCCATGCGGGCGGGCGACGCGTCCTACGATCAAGAACTCAGGCTCAGAGCGATCTACTTCACCCTCCGAGCCTGATAGATGACCGTCCACAGGACGTTCGGGTCTACGACGGGATTTGCTCATGGTTGCAAAACTACACCCCCGCCCCTGCGGAGCGGGGATACCGGCATACCGACGCGCGCGGCCTTACACCCCGCGCAAGGTGGGGGGGTGGGGGATGCCACCCGCCTAGATGATCTCTAGGGTCACACGTTTGCCCTGTTTGGCCGCAACGACCCGAAGCAGCGTTCGCATGGCATTTGCCACACGCCCACTACGGCCTATCACACGTCCCATATCCTCCGGCGCAACGCGCAACTCGAGGATAACGGACGTTGCTCCCTCGATCTCCGTCACTTCGACTTGTGAGGGATCGTCGACCAGTGACTTTGCGATGTACTCGACCAGCTCCTTCATTGGCGCCTCCTCCCGGGTAACAAGTCCCTATGTGTAGTGGCGGTTGAAAATGAACGAGTGGCGCATCCCCTGCTGGCGGGATTATTCAGCCTCCGTGTCCGCTTCGGCTTCTTCCTCGTCTGGTTCTGCCTCAGCTTCAGCCTCCGTGTCCGCTTCGGCCTCCTCCACCTCTGCCTCTACCCCCTTCTCCCCTGCTTCAGTCGCAGCCTCGGCGTCCGTTTCGGTCTCTGCTTCGGCTTCGACCTCCACTTCCGCCTCCGCCTCTGCTTCGGCTTCGACCTCCACTTCGGCCTCGGCCTCCACTTCGGCCTCGACCTCTGCTTCCGCCTCTGCCTCTGCTTTCGGCTTAGCTTTCTTACGCTGTGCCTGTAAGTCATCGCGGCGCGTGCGAGGGTCAACAGGCGGGCGAGCGGCCGCCTCAGCCTCGGCCTCCGCCACGAGTGCATCCAGCAGTTCACCTGCACGCAGCCGCTCAAAACGTTCCAATGTGCCCAGCTTGGTCATAATGCGAAGAACAGCCCCACTCGGTTGTGCACCCTTGTCGAGCCAATGCAAGGCCCGGCCCTCGTCTAGCACCATGGTTGCAGGCTCAGTGCGCGGGTTGTAGAAGCCGATCTTCTCAATGAACCGCCCGTCACGAGGGCTGCGCTTGTCAGCTACGACGATGCGATAGCTTGGCTGCTTCTTCGACCCAACACGACGCAATCTAATACGAACCATACTTTTTCAACAGCTCCTTTTTCGTAATCTGTTTCCTGAGTTTATTGATAGCTCTAACCAAGCAGCCGCCTCAAATCGGCAGGCATCTTTTGCCCGGAGAACTTCTTCATCTCACTCTGGATCTGCCGGAAGCGCTGCACCAACTGGTTGATCTCCTGGACGGTCGTGCCGCTTCCAGCGGCGATCCGCTTGCGGCGACTGGCGTTCAGGATCTTGGGTCGCTGCCGCTCTTCCGGCGTCATCGAGTTGATTATAGCCTCAACTCGCTTGAGTTGCCTATCCAGGTCCTGCGACGAAATCTGGCCGGTATACTGCCCCATGCCGGGTATCATCTCCAACATCTGAGTCAGCGACCCCAGCCGTTTGACCTGCTGAAGCTGCTTACGAAAGTCCTCAAGCGTGAAACTCGCCGTGAGCAGCTTGCGCTCTAAGTCGCGCGCCTCCTCCTCTTCGATCTCCAGGGCCTCGGCCCTTTCGATCAGAGTCAACACATCACCCATTCCCAGGATGCGATCCGCCAGGCGGTCGGGGTGGAACACCTCCAGCCCATCGAGCTTCTCGCCGGTGCCCAGGAACTTGATCGGGACGCCGGTGACCTCCCGCATCGAGATGGCCGCGCCGCCCCGCGCGTCGCCGTCGACCTTAGCCAGGATCAGGCCGGTCAGCCCGACCTGCTCATCGAAGCCCTGTGCAATGTTGACGGCCTCCTGCCCGGTCATCGCATCGGCGACGAGCAGGATCTCCTTGGGCACGATGCGGTCGCGAATGGCCGCCAGTTCGGCCATCATGTCCTGGTCGATCTGCAGGCGACCGGCCGTGTCGAGGATCACCACGCTGGCATTGGAGCGAGCGGCGGCCTGGACGCCGTTGTAGGCGATGTCAGGCGGAGCCACTTGCAGGCCCTGGGCGTACACCGGGATATCCAACTGGCGGCCCAGTGCCTCCAACTGCTCAATGGCTGCCGGACGGTAGGTGTCGGCGGCGACGAGCAGCGGGACGTGTTTCTGGCGGCGCAGGTGCAGCGCCAGCTTGGCCGCAGTCGTCGTCTTGCCGGACCCCTGCAACCCGACCAGCATGATGCTGTGCGGCGTGTTGCCGCTCAGGTTCAAGCGCTCCGGCTGGCCGAGCGTGCGGATCAACTCCTGGTGGACGATCTTGACCACCTGCTGACCCGGCGTCAGGCTCTTCATGACCTCGGCGCCGACCGCCCGCTCGCGAACACGCGCCACGAAGGACTTGGCGACGCCGTAGTGAACGTCGGCTTCGAGCAGCGCCAGCCGGATCTCGCGCAATGCGACATCAACGTCGGCTTCGCTCAGCTTGCCGCGTTTACGCAGTTCCTTAAAGATTCCCTCAAGCCGGGCACTCAGGTCTTCGAAAATCGCCATGCTGCGAGGGTTCGCTCTCCTCTCACGTAGGTGCGTATTCTAGACGATGCCTACATTTTAGTCAAGAGAGACGAAATGGGCAAACAGGAGTTGTACACATAATTTAGGTGTCGTTGTAATGATGCCGGGCGTGGTGACGTGGCTCAGGCGGGGCAGATAAGGCCACAAGGGAACTCAGCCCACCTCGCTGCTTGCCGGGGCGGGCTGTGCCATCGCCTCTGGAAAAGACGCACTCACCGGGCGGAGCACCGATCAACCCCGGCGGCGCTCTTGCGCGAGGCTCAGTTGCTCAAGAGCTTGCTCATCACCTCGTCGAACGCCTCACGCGAGGGACGAATCTGCTCCTCGGAGAGATGCACCAGCGGGGTGTCGACCAGGTTGTTCAGTTCGGGGAAGGTGGGCCGGTCTTCGTCGACGTAGATCAGGCCGGTGATGAACTTATGCTCGGCGTAAGCGTCCTCCAGGATCTGCATGGCTTCGATCCGGTCGGTCGGGTCGTGGCTCTCAGGGTCGAGCTTTTGGAGCAGGATGTGTGACCCGCCGTGCAGTTCGACGACCGCTTCCCCGCCCGGCTCGTAGTCCTCGACCATGATCTCCTCGTACTCCGGGATGTAGGCGAGGTCCTGGAGAGGCTCCTGGTGTTCCTTGCCGTAGGGATAGCTCTTGGTCGACGTTTCGTGGTTGTTGAACGTCACACAGGGGCTGATGATATCCAGCACCGCCGTCCCGTGATGGTTGAGCGCGGCCTTGAGCAGCTCACGAACCTGCCTGGCATCCCCGGCGAAGGAGCGGGCCACAAAGGTCGCCCCGGTAGCCAGCGCCTCGATGCAGAAGTCAACCGGCATCAAGGGGTTTACGCCCGCGTACTTAAGCTTCTGACCGTAGTCGGCGGTGGCCGAGAACTGGCCCTTGGTCAGGCCATAGACGCCGTTGTTCTCGATGACGTAGACCAGCGGCACGTTACGGCGCGTGACGTGCTTGAACTGCCCCATGCCGATGCTGCCGGAGTCGCCATCGCCGCTGATGCCGATAGCCATTAACTCATGGTTGACGGTCGTCGCGCCCGTCGCGACGGAAGGCATACGCCCATGCAGCGAGTTGAAGCCGTGCGAGCGCTCCAGGAAGTAAGCAAGCGATTTACTCGAACAGCCGATTCCGCTCAACTTGATGATATAGCGTGGGTGAAGGGCCAGCTCGTAAGCCACCGAGATGATCTGGTTAGAGATCGAGTTGTGACCGCACCCTTTGCACAGGGTCGTCGGGCGGCCCTTGTAGTCGTCACGCGTCAGTTCGACATCGGTCGGGTGGACAACACTCATTTCCCACGCTCCTGTTCCATAATCGACCCGGCTACCCAGCGCGCGGTAGGCGGCAGCCCATCCGCATAGGCTATTGACCTGAGCCGGGCAACCAGCTCGGGGTACTCTATCTGGAGAATCTTTGCCATCTGGCCGTCGCGGTTGTTTTCGAGCACGTAGACGCGCTCGTGGCGGGCGATGAAGTCACGTGTTACGTCATTGGGGGGCAAGGCCCGGATGCGCAGGTAGGCGGTTTCGATGCCTGCCTCGCGCAGCCGGTCGCGGGCCTCCACAACAGCCGGGTCGGTCGTGCCATACGCGATCAGGCCGATCCGCGCGTCCCTGACCACGTCGACAACCGGTGGGGGAAGTATATCCCGCGCGGTCTCAAACTTGCGGACCAGGCGCTCCATGTTGGCGACCCAGTGCTCCGGGCACTCGCTGTAAATGGCGTCCTCGTCGTGGCCCGTCCCGCGCGTGAAGTACGCGGCCAGGGGGTGGTCGGTGCCGGGCAGGGTGCGGTAGGGGATTCCATCCCCGTCGACATCCCTGTAGCGGGAAAACTCCCCCAGCCGTTCCAGGTCTTCGGCGCTCAGGACCTTGCCGCGATCCAGCGGCGTGTCAGGGTAATCGAACGACTCGCTCATCCAGGGGTTCATGCCCAGATCGAGGTCGCTGAGCACAAAGATGAGAGTCTGCAATCGCTCGGCCAGGTCGAACGCCCGCCAGCCAAACTCGAAGCACTCGGCCAGATTGGCAGGAAGCAGACAGATGTGTTTGGTGTCGCCGTGACCCATGAAGTAGGCCGCCATCACGTCACCCTGCGAGGTGCGCGTGGGCAGGCCGGTGCTCGGCCCCATGCGCTGGACATCCCAGATCACCGCGGGCACTTCGGCGAAGTAGGCCAGCCCGGCGAACTCGCCCATCAGCGAGATGCCGGGGCCGGAGGTGGCCGTCATCGCGCGCGCACCGGCCCAGCCCGCGCCGATGACCATCCCAATAGCCGCCAGTTCGTCCTCGGCCTGGATGATGGCATAGGTGGCCTTGCCGGTTTCCGGGTCGTGGCGCAGGTCGGCGGCGTAACTGCGCAGCGAGTCGATCAGACTGGTCGAGGGCGTGATCGGATACCAGGCCGCCAGCGTCACACCGCCGAAGATCGCGCCCAGCGCCCCGGCGGAGTTGCCGTCGAGCAGAATACAACACCCGGTTGCGTCGGTGCGCTCGGCGCGGTAGGGATCGCGCTTGGTGTAGTTCTCCACCGACCAGTCGTAGGCTGCGCGAATGATCCCCATGTTCATGGCGACCGGGCGGGCCTTGTTGTCGAAGTGGTGGTTGAGGGCAGCTTCGATCTCGGCCAGATCGATGCCCAGCAGAGAGGCCAACGCGCCGACGTAGACCATGTTGGCGACGTAATCGCGCAGGTTGGGCGGCACACTTGCCGCGTCGACCAGAGCGTCGACGGGCATGGGGTAGTAGACGATGTCGTCCCGCTCCTGCCTGATGCCCCACCCCTCGCGGTAAAGACAGATGCCACCGGGGGACAGCTTCTCAACGTCCTCAGAGACGGTGGCCGGATTCATGGCGACCACCACCTCGTAACTCTCCCGCCGGGCGATGTAGCCATCCTGGCTCAGCCGGACGGTGAACCAGGTCGGCAGGCCCTGGATGTTGGAGGGAAAGATATTCTTGCCAGTGACGGGGATCCCCATGCGAAACAGCGCCCGTATAAGCACCGTGTTGGCAGTCTGGCTGCCGGTGCCGTTCACCGTGGCGATGACGATTTGAAAGTCGTTGACGACCGCTTCATCCTCAGAGGCAGGCGAAGCCAGTTCGGCACTCTGAACCTCGAAACTCATAAGGAACACACTCCTGCCATGCTGTAACTCCTGTCAGGGACAGCCGGTAAAAGGACCCGATAAATCAGACCTATCCTATAGATATAATGATAACAAATTCGGCCCACAAAGGGAGAGAAAACCCTAATCGACCGGTTCCGCACGTTCGGGGGTGATCTCACGCGGGGGAATGAAATCTGGATTCAAAGCCAGCCAGCGTATCGGGTCGACGGGGATGCCGTTGACGATGACCTCGAAGTGCAGGTGGGGGCCGTTGCTGCGCCCGGTGCCACCCGCAGCGGCGATGATCTGGCCCTGGCGGACGAATTCGCCGGGCTGCACGTAGAACCCGGACAGGTGAGCGTACAGTGAGAAGGCCCCGTAGCCATGATCGACGATGACCACGTTGCCCCGCACGTCGAAGAAATCAACCAGCGCCACGCGGCCATCTGCCGCCGCGTGGACCGGTTCGCCGATGGCGCGCCGGAAGTCGGCCCCGGTGTGGTGGGCGGACAGCATCCCCCCGTTGTACACACGGTTGCCGCCAAAGCGCGAAGTCACCACACCGGCGGGAATGGGCAGCGCGTAGGGCCAGTCCCAGTGAGCCGGTCGGGTGCGGGCAGCGAACACCGCGTCCAGCCGGTCAAGCTCGCCCTGGTTCAAATCGGGGTCAAGCAAGGGGATCAGGCGATAGGGCAGGGCAACCTGCTCAAGGGGGTAGGTGAAGTCCAGCACGGTCAGCGTGGTCACCGTGTCGAGGCTGACCCCGGTTGCAGGGTCGCGGGCCTTAACCGCGAGGGCGTGCTCGCCAGGCGGCTCGTCAAAGCCAAAGGCGAACAGGGCCAGATAGCCCTCGCCCGTCCAGAACACGTCGAGGGGGGTACCGTCCAGGGTGATCGACACCTGCAAGGGGTATCCTCCGCCGACGTAGGCATAACCCGCCTGAGCGGGGATCAGGTTGGTTGGGGTGACTGTCAGGGAAAGGGCAGGCGCAACGGGCGCAGCTAAGACAGGCCGAACCGGCAGCGCCAGCCAGGCGGCCAGGAAGATGATCGGGCAGATGGGACAGCTAATCCAGCGTTTCATCGGGTGAGCACCAGGTTTCCCCATTAATGGACCATCACACGTGCGAGCCTCTAGCGACGCGAAGATTGTATCAAAAGTGGCGGGGTTTAGCACCCCCCGGCCCCGGCTGCCCGCGTCGGCGGGGCACTTGCCTCAGAATCTTAATCGTGCTACTGTGGGGGCAAGAGAAGTTATACGATACGCATCTTTGCTGGAAGCCAGACAAGTAAAGGAGAGAAGAACCGTGGAGTTTAAGCCCCCTAAACGCAGGGTTCTGGTCTGGGTCGTCCTCAGTCTGCTCGTCGCCGCGCTGGCTTGCAACGCGCCCACCGGCGGGTCGGACGACGTTGCCCTGACGCTGACGAAGATCGCCGAAGACCTCACCATAACCCCACAGGAGGAGGCAACCGAAGAGCCGGGCGAAGAGGGAGTGGCCGAGGAGGGTGCAGCCGAGGAGGAAGAGTCTGCCGAGGAAGAAGAGGAGACCGAGGAGACCCTGCCGCCGGGTGTCACCCCCTCACCGACGGAGTGCTCCTACGATGCCCGATTCGTCCAGGACGTGACGATCCCCGACGGGACGGAGATCGAGACCGGGGAGGAGTTCTCCAAGACGTGGCGTATGGAAAACAACGGCTGTGAGGCCTGGCCGAGCGGCTCCAAGCTGATCTTCTTGAGCGGTGATCAGATGAGCGGCCCGGCTTCCGTCGCCGTCAATTCGGCCAACCCCGGCGCGCAGGTGGACATCACCGTTGTACTGACCGCCCCCAGCACCGCCGGTAACTACACCGGCAACTGGCAGCTTCAAGCCCCTGATGGGCTGAAGTTCGGGCAGAAGGTTTACGTCAAGATCAAGGCCGTCGAGCCGCCGCCACCGGAGGAGCCGACCCCCACGGACACGGAAGAGCCGCCGGACAAGCCCGACTTCGTCATCAGCGATGTCGATATCTCGCCGGACCCAATGCTGGTTGATAAGACGATTACGATCACCGTCAAGGTGACCAACGCCGGTGACTCCGATACCGAGCCTGCACTCCTGCGGGGCGAATTCGAAAATAACGACACCAAGGACAAGAATATCCCCGTGCTTGGCCCCGGCGAATCGAAGGACCTGACATTCAACATCACCTACACCTCGGCAGGCGAGTACAAGTTCAAATTCACCGCCGACGTGGGCGACAGCACCGACGAGGGCGACGAAGACAACAACAAGCTGAAGATCACACGCACCGTCTACCGCCCCAAGACCTACTCAACCGGGCTGGTAACCTGGGAGGGAACGTATTGCATTGACCTGGAAGACGGCTCGCTGGGCTGCGACTCAGGCGCCGACCTGTTCTGGCAGCAGGTCAGCTCCGTGGAGCGGTACATCAAGACAAGGAATGGAGCGAAGATCGCGGTAGCCGGAACATCGTCGGTCGGTTACTCAGGCTGTAGCGCGCTCTCCCTGGGGAACGGGCCGATCAACGGCAGCAACAACTCCAGCAACCAGATCCCGACAGGGACCTACGTCTGCGTGCTGACCAACGCAGGCCGCATCTCTCAGTTCCGGGTGAACAGCTACGGGTACGACCTGGAAATCGGCTACACGACCTGGTATCTGAGCGAAACCGACTGATCCTGCTTCAGAAGCAACGCGAGGGACAGGGGATGATCTCCCTGTCCCTCGTTAGTTTGTGATAGAAGCCGGGCCGGGTTACCGCCCGCCTTTGGGCCGTCCGACCTGCTCGCGCAGCCAGTCCAGCCAGGCGTCAATGCCCTCACCGGTGCGGCACGAGATCGGGAAGAAGGCCACCCCTTCGTTGAGCGCCTCGACGCCGCGCCGGAAGTACTCGACATCGAATTCCTGCACGGTCAGGTAATCGACCTTGTTCAGCAGCAGCACGTCGGCCCCCCGGAACATGCCCGGATACTTGTAGGGCTTGTCGTCACCTTCGGGGACGCTGGCGATCACGACGTTGGCGTGCACGCCCAACCTGAAGTTGGCCGGGCAGATCAGGTTGCCAACGTTCTCGACGAGCAGCAGATCGACGGTCTCCAGGTCGAGCTTCTGCACAGCGGGCAGGATCATGTTGGCGTCGAGGTGGCAGTTGCCGCCCGTGTTGACCAGTTCGACGGGGATGCCGTATGCGGCGATCTTCTCCACATCGACCATCACGACATCGCCATCAATCGCCGCCAGGCGAAACTCGTCCTTCAGCGCCTCGATGGTGCGCAAAATCAGGCTGGTCTTGCCCCCGCCGGGCGAGGCCATCAGGTTGATGGCGAACACCCCGGCGGCGTCCAGCTGCTCGCGGATCTGCGCCGCCAGCGCGTCGTTGGCACTTAAGATCCGTTCCTCGACCTTAACTTTCTTCGTCCGACTCATCCGGTCCCTCAACCTCAATACTCTCCAGCCTGAACTGGTCGCCGTCGATGACGCTGGCCTGAAGCCCGCCGCACGCCGGGCAGTGACCGTCAAACTCCGACACACCGAACTCGTGCCCGCAGGCAGCGCAGCGCAGCTTGCCGGGCACGCGCTCGAAGTGCAGCTCGGCCTTCTCGGCGATTGTGCCCTCGGAGATCATATCCCAGTAGAACTGGACCGACTCGTCAACGATTGACGAGAACTCGCCGATGATCAGGTTTAACTGGAGGACGCGCGCCGCCCCTGCCTCTTCGGCGTAGCGAAGGGTAAGGTCGAGCAGCTGTTGGGTGATGCCCAGTTCGTGCATTTCATACTTTCAAAAAACAATCTCCCGCCCCCTGGGACAGGAGATATCACGTTGGAGGCTGGGGGACAGGGATTCGAACCCCGACTGATGGATCCAGAGTCCACTGTTCTACCAATTAAACTATCCCCCAGGGCGATACGGATTTTACCGCAATCGCCTCCCGTCAGCAAAGATCGTCGCTCCGGGCACGGCGATCTGCCGTCGGTGAAGCGCAGGGAGGGCACCTTGGTTGTTTGCCGGGCGTGGGCTATAATGCCCCAATATGGTGGAAGATCGCCTGTCACGCTTCGAAGATCACATCCAACGCCTGATCGAGGGGGGCTTTGCGCGGCTTTTTGCCGGACGCCTGCACCCTCGCGAGGTGGCCGCCCGGCTTGCCCGCGCGATGGAAGACCACGCGATAGAGGACGAGGACGGGCGTCTAACCGCGCCGGACGTTTACGTCGTGCGCCTGCACACCCAGGACTACGAAGCCATCCTGGAGGAGCAGCCGGAGTTAGCCGAAGCGCTGGCTGCCGAACTGGTTGAGATGGCGCGCGCCGCCGGTCTCACGCTGGCACGGTTCCCCGAAGTGCGCCTGCTGGTCGATGACACAATGCAGCCTAACGGGGTCGCCATCGGCGCGCTGCACACCCATCCCAGCAGAGACACCACCCAGGGGTTGCCGCTTGTCGAGGCACCGCCGCTGCCCGAAGCCCTGCACGCCATGCTGATCGTGGGCGGCGACCAGCACATCCCCCTCCGGCAGCCGATCCTCAACCTGGGCCGACACCGCGATAACCATGTCATCATCGACGACGCCCGCGTCTCGCGGCACCACGCCCAGATCCGGCTGCGCGCCGGGCACTACGTCCTTTTCGACCTGGGCAGTTCGGGAGGGACGACCGTCAACGAGCGCCCGGTGCAGGAGGTGATTCTCCGGTCGGGCGACGTGATCGCGCTGGCCGGGAACACCCTGATCTACGTTGATGACCGGGCAGACGACGAGCCGGAAGAAGGCACCAAACCCCACACCCCGCCGGAAACACTCAGCGACGAGGTCTGAATGCCCTTAGACGTGCTGTTGCTGGTTCTGCGCATCGTGATTGCCCTGGCGCTCTATGTTTTCCTGGGGGCGCTGTTTGTTTTTTTATGGCGCGATATCCGTTCCGCCAGCCAGTTGCTCGCGGCGGAGCAGCGCCCGCTTGGCCGTCTGATCGTGGTCGCATGCGACGACGACCTGCCGCTGGCGGTCGGGCAGACGTTCCCCTTGAGACCGTATACCACCATTGGGCGCGGGACGACTAACACCATCGTGCTGCCGGACGGCTTCGTCAGCACCGAGCACGCCACCCTCGTCCAGCGGGGCGGGCAGTGGTGGCTGGACGACAAACACAGCCGCAACGGGACGACCGTCAACGACCTGGTGGTGACGGAGCCGATCGTCCTGTCGCCGGACGACGAGATCGGCATAGGCCGCATCAAACTGAGACTGGAACTGACGCAATAGAAGGAGTTTCATATGAGCGACGAGCCTGTTCGTATCGGCGTAATTGGCGGGTCAGGTCTGTACAAGATGCCACAGTTGACGGATGTCGAGGAGCACCAGATCGACACCCCCTTCGGCCCGCCATCGGATTCTATTGTGATCGGCACGCTGGGCAACACACGGGTGGCCTTCCTGCCGCGCCACGGGCGGGGGCATATCCACATGCCCAGCGAGGTGCCCTACCGGGCCAACATCTACGCACTCAAGACGCTGGGCGTCGAGTGCGTCATCTCGGTCAGCGCGTGCGGCTCGCTGCGCGAAGATTACGAGCCGGGTCACATCGTGATCCCCGACCAGTTATACGACAACACCAGGGACACGCGCGGACGCACCTTCTTCGGGGAGGGCATGGTGGTCCACATCGGGACCGCCGATCCGTTCTGTCCTCAGCTTAGCCACATGCTGGCGGAAACCGTCCGGGCAGCAGGCGGGACGGTCCACGAGGGGGGAGCCTTCATCACCATCGAAGGGCCGCGCTTCAGCACCAAGGCGGAGAGCAACGTATACCGCCAGTGGGGGATGTCGCTGATCGGGATGACCACCTCGCCGGAGGCCTACCTGGCCCGCGAGGCCGAGATGTGCTACGCCGTGATGGCCCACGTGACCGACTACGATGTCTGGCACGAGAGCGAAGAGCCGGTCACCGTCGAGATGGTCCTCAGGACGTTCCAGGCCAACCTGGAGATAGCCCGGCAGGCCATCGTCGGCGTGGTGGACGACCTGGCTGTGAGCGAGTCCGACTGCGACTGCCACAACGCGCTGGCAGCGGCTTTCATCACCGACCGGCGGAAGATCCCGCCGGAGACCATCGAGCGTCTGAGGCCCATCGTCGGCAAGTATTTTGAGTAGAGGACCGTGCCAGCCGGATTGATGTCCATTGTGCCAAGCCCCACGCACCGACCGGGGCCGGAGAGCATCGCCGGACGCGAGCGCACGCTGTTCGCGCTGGCGGCGATGTTCGTCGGCCTGAACCGGGTCGGGCTGATGCTGGTTCGTGGGGAAGGGTGGATCACGCTGTGGCCGCTGGCGGCGTGGCTGGTTTGCGCGGCGGCGATGCACAGCACGCTCAACCGCCTGCTGCCGCAGCGCGACCCCTTCATCGCGCCCATTGTGATGCTGCTGGCCGGGTGGGGGCTGACGCTCGTCGCGCGGCTGGCCCCGCCTTTCGCCGCGCGGCAGACCATCTGGCTGGCGCTTGCGACGGGGGTCAGCCTGGCTGCGGCGATGCTCCCGCCGGGGCTGCGCCTTCTGCGCCGCTATCGCTATACCTGGTTGCTGCTGGGACTGATCCTGCTGGGCATGACGCTGATCTTCGGCACCAACCCGTCGGGCAACATCTACGCACCGCACCTGTGGCTGGGCTTCGGCACGGTCTTTTTCCAGCCCTCCGAGACCCTTAAAATCCTGCTGATCGTCTTCCTGGCGAGCTACCTGGCCGAGAAGCGCGAGATCATCGCCACCACCCACCTGATGCTGGGCCGGTGGCGGCTGCCGCCGCTCTCGTACGTCGCGCCGATGCTGCTGATGTGGGGCTTCTGCATGATCCTGCTGATCTGGCAGCGCGACCTGGGCACCGCCTCGCTGTTCTTCCTGATCTTCCTGGCGATGCTGTACGTCTCGACCGGGCAGGCGGGCTACATCGTCGCCGGGCTGGTCCTGCTGGGGCTGGCCGGAGTCGCCGGGTACACGCTCTTCGGCGTGGTGCGCCTGCGGGTCGACACGTGGTGGAATCCCTGGCCGGAGGCCGACGACCGCGCCTTCCAGATCGTACAATCCCTGCTGGCCGTCGCCGCCGGGGGCATCCCCGGCCAGGGGGTGGGGCAGGGCGCGCCGACCTTCGTCCCGGTCGTCCATTCCGATTTCGTTTTCGCCGCCATCGCCGAAGAGTGGGGGGTGACCGGTGCACTGGGTGTGCTGGCCTGCCTGGCCTTCCTTGTGCTTCGGGCGATGCGCACCGCCACCCAAAACATCCGGCGACCGTTTCACTCGCTGCTGGCGGCGGGCATCGGCGTCTCGCTGGGCGTGCAGTCGCTGCTGATCACGGCGGGGGTGCTCAAGCTGGTCCCGCTGACGGGGGTCACGCTGCCCTTCGTCAGCTACGGCGGGAGCTCGCTGCTCTCCAGCTTCGTGATGGTCGGGCTGCTGCTGCGCGTCTCCGACCCGGAAAGCCCCCCTGCCTGGCGCTTCAAGCCGCGCGGGCGGCCAGCAGACACGCTGGTGAGGAAATCGGTGCCATGATGACCTCGATCCACAGGCTGAGCCGGGGGTTACTGGCGGCATTCCTGATGGTGGCGCTGGCGCTGGGCTGGTGGGGGATCGCCCAGCGCGATGTCCTGCTCGCCCGCAACGACAACCCGCGCCTGGTCCTGGAGGAGCAGCGCATCCGGCGCGGGACGATCCTGGATCACAACGGCGTCGTGCTGGCCGAGACACGCTTCGACGCGGACGGCGAGATCGCCACGCGCCACTACCCTCACCCCGAAGCCGCGCCGGTCGTCGGCTACTACAGCCTGCGCTACGGCGTGGGCGGGATCGAGGCGGAGTACGACGACGCCCTGCGCGGCATCACGGCGCTGACGCCCACCGAGAGGCTGCTCAACAGCGTCCTGCACCGCCCGCAGATCGGCAGCGACGTGCAACTGACGCTTGACCTGGCCGTCCAGCAGGCCGCCGAGGCAGCCCTGGGAACGCAGCAGGGCGCGGTCGTGGTGGTGAGCGTCCCCGATGGCGAGGTGCTGGCGTTGAGCAGCCATCCAGCCTTCGACCCCAACGACCTGGAGGAAAACTGGGACGCCCTGATGGACGACCCAGCTGCCCCGCTGATCAACCGCGCCACGCAGGGACTTTACCAGCCGGGCACGATTTTGCAGAGCGCGCTGCTGGGAGCGGCGATCAACGTCGGGCTGGTTTCACCCTCCGCAACGTGGACGGGTGACCTGGCCGCCTCCGTCGATGGCACCACGCTGCCCTGCGCCGGTGATCCGGCGTCGGTCGACAGCCTGGCGACAGCCTTTGCCATGGCCTGCCCGGCCCCGTTCCAAAGCCTGGCCGGGCGGCTGGAGAGAGACCGGTTTCAGGCCGCACTCGCCGACTTCAGGCTGCTGGAAGCGCCGACCTTCGCCCTCCCCACCGAGGCATCTGGGGCGGACGCCCTGCCGTCGCAGGCCGACCTGGCGCTGGCGGCCATCGGCCAGAGCGACCTGACCGTCAGCCCCCTGCAAATGGCGCTGGTCGCCTCCGCCTTTGCCAATCACGGGCAGATGCCCGCCCTGCGGTTGGTGCAGGCAACGCGCGCCCCCGGCGGCGTGTGGGAACCCATCACCGAGGAGGGGCACCCTCTGGGGACGATCAGCCGGGACAGCGCCGACGACCTGGCCGACCTCATGGCGTTGTCTGTCTCGCG
The DNA here is from genome assembly GCA_964603985.1 of uncultured Anaerolineae bacterium. Lineage (GTDB taxonomy): Bacteria > Chloroflexota > Anaerolineae > Aggregatilineales > UBA3940 > CAZRXG01. The sequence goes on from CAZRXG010000002.1 coordinate 54,933, forward strand.
TGGGGCCGCGCAGGCCGCCGACCTGCCCGGCCAGCAGGTCTACGGGCACGCCGGGCTGGCGCTCTCCGGGCCTGAGGCGGCACTCAACGGCTGGTTCATCGGGTTTGTACGCCTTCCGGGCGGCGGGGCGGTGGCCGTCGCGGTGCTGGTCGAGGACGTGACCGATGCAGCGGTCGCGCCGGGCATCGGCGGGCAGGTCTTGCAGGCCGCGCTGGCGACCACCCCCTGATCGGAGGCGCGGCACCCCCGTCGGTGCGTGGTACCTTCATTATAATAACCTTCCCTGTCAGACAACCCGGCAGATCAGCCCTTTGAGGTAGCGCCCTTCGGGGAAGGAGAGCAGGACGGGGTGATCGGCGGGCTGATTGAGCCACCCGGCGATCTGCGCGTCGCACCCCGCGTCGACACTGGCCCCGAAGACGATCTTCTGAAACAGGTCAGGGCTGACCGCGCCGGAGCACGAGAAGGTCAGCAGGGTGCCGCCCGGCCTGAGCAGCCTGAACGCCAGCAGGTTGATGTCCTTGTAGCCCCGCGCCGCGCGCTTGACCTGGCGCGGGCTAGACGCAAACTTGGGCGGGTCGAGGATGATCAGGTCAAAGGTGCGCTCCTCGTCGCGATAAGCGCGCATTTGCTGAAAGACGTCGGCGCTGACGCACTCCGCGCCCGCCTCGTCGAGGCCGTTGAGCGCCATCGTCTGCGCGGCGAGATCGAGCGCGGCCTGTGACGAGTCCACGTTGACGATGTGGCTCGCGCCGTTCAGCAGCGCGCACGCGCCGAACCCGCCGGTGTAGGAGAACGCGTTCAGCACCTCGCAGCCGCCAACGGAGGGGTCGGCCAGCAGCCAGCGGCGGCTCTCGCGCTGGTCGAGGTAGAAGCCGGTCTTGTGGCCGCCGAAAACGCCCACCGGGTGGCGGACACCGTGCTCGGTGATGACGAGCGGGGTGGGTGGGGTTTCGCCCCACAGCACGCCAACCGCATCGTCCAGCCCCTCCTTGTGACGCACGTCGGCGTCACTGCGCTCGTAGACACCCGCCGGGTCGAGCAGATCGACCAGCGCCTCGACGATGGTTTCCTTGACGACCTCGACGCCGAGCGTCAGGGCCTGCAAGACCAGATAATCGCCGTAGCGGTCGACGATCAGGCCCGGCAGGCCGTCGCTCTCGGCGTGGACGAGGCGGTAGGCGGTGATGTCTTCAGACCCGGCGAGCGCCTCACGCCGCGAGATCGCCCGCGCCAGCCGGACACGCCACCAGGCCGGGCCGAGCGCCTCGTCCTGATCCCAGGTCAGGAGGCGGACGCGGATCTGGGAGTGCGGGTTGTAGTAGCCACGCGCGAGAAATCCACCCTCGTGATCGCGCACCGCGACGACGGCCCCAGGCTGGGCGGCGTCGAGGTCGGTGCGCGCTGCGTCGATGGCCCCGGAGAAAAGCCAGGGGTGTCGCCGGAGGACGGATTTCTCGCGCCCTTGCTTCAGGATAACGTTGAAGCTGCGGTCGGGCATGACCTCCTGCTTATCCGGCCACCCGGCGGCTGACCAGCGCAACGCCCAGCGCGCCCAGCGGCAGGATCACCGCGCTCAGCGGGCAGATGCCACCCGTCTCCTCTTCCGACTCGGCGGAAGCGGCCTCCTCGACCGGCGGGGCACCTTCCGGCTCAGATAGCTGCTCCGGCCCCGCTTCGGACGGCTTCTCGCCTTCAGGCTCGGAGGCCTGCTCCTCTTCGGGGGCAGCAGGCGGCTCCTCGCCGCTGATCAGGCTGAGGTTGTCCATCCAGAAGATGCCCTGCTGGGCCTCCTGATCCGTGATGAAGTTGAACGCGATGCCCGTCACGCTGGTGGGATCGAGGTCAGGGATGGTGGCTGCGTCGGCCCACTCCGGCGCCCCGAACTCCGACCAGGGGAAGACGAACTGCGTCCAACCGGCCACGCTCTCCTCGGTGGTCTGGAAGACAACCTGGTAGGGCGACGGCCCGTCGGCAGGCCCGGCGAACACCAGGAACCTGACTTCCTGGCCCGCGCTGTCTGCCATGATCCACGCGGAAAGCCCTGTGCTGCCACCCCAGTTCTGAGGCGGATCGTAGAACGACCCGCAGTCGGCCCACCCGTCGGGCGCGACCTCGTGGTGGACGCGCAGCGAGGCCGCCCCCTCGTAGGAAAACTCTGTGTCGCCCCCACACTCGATGATGGACGCAGGCCCGTCGCTGTTGGCCTCCCAGGGTTCGGTGGTCGTCTCGAAGCCCTCAACCAGGCCGCCCACCGGCTGCCCGGCGGGAGGAGCGGGCTGCTCCTCTTCGGGCTGTTCCCCTTCAGGCTGCTCCTCTTCGGGTTGGCCCCCTTCGGCGGGAGGCGGCCCCGCCTCCCCGGGCTTGAAGTTGCGGATGGCCTGGTCGATGAAATCGACGAAGAGCGGGCCGATGGTGCTGTTGGCCAGATTGTTGGGATGGGCGTCGTAATTGTCCACCCGGTAATCTGAGCGCAGGAAGTTGTCACTGCCCGCCAGCAGCCCGAAGAAGTCGAACACAACGACGTTGGGGTGCCCGGACAGGTACTCGTCGGACTGCAACCAGTTCGCGAAGGCCCGCGCGCGCGCGGCTTCCTCAGGGTCGCTGCTGTTGGGAACCTGCGGCGGTTGGGTGACGATGATGAAGAGCTTGTTCGGGTACTGGTCGATCCGGTCGCGGATGGAGAGGTAGTACGACTTGTACTCAGCCAGATGCTCGTCGCCCCAGATGTTGCTGACCGGGAAACAGGACTTGAAGGCGATGACATCGTACTGCATCAGGTGGCTGAAGGTGTTGTCAGGGGGGTCGTGCAGGGGTTGGGCGAAGATCGCGGCGAAGCCGTCGGGGTCGGTGTTGTCGTCCGGTACGTTGAAGTTGGTGCCGGTGTACGAGCCGTCGGCCAGGCGCAATCCCTCTTCATTGTAGTCGTGGTCGTAGAATTCGTAGCCCAGGGCAGTCAGCCCCTGCCGCACGCCCCCCTGTTCGATCAGGTTCTGACCGCAGGAGTGGTGCAGAAAGATGATGCGGGTGGCCTGGGCAGACGCAGGACGGCCCATTGCCAGGAGAAGAACAATCAGGATACAAAAGACGACGATCTTGCCTACGCTGAGACGCAGACGCGGCGGACGCTTCATGACGTTACCTCCTATGCGACGCGTGTGCTCGACCTCTGTGTTAACTATTCCTTAATCAGCGACCTCAGCCCTTCCTCGTCGATCACCGGAATGCCGAGTTGTGTTGCTTTATCCAGCTTGCTGCCCGCTGCCTCCCCGGCCACAACGTAGCCGGTTCTACCGCTGACGCTCCCGGTCACCTTGCCGCCGTGCGACTCGATCAGCGCCCTGGCCTCGTCGCGCGTCATGGTGGGCAGCGTGCCGGTCAGGACGAAGGTCAGCCCGGCCAGCTTCTCCGAGGCGAGGGCTTTTTCCTCCGCCTCCAGCCTGACACCGGCCCCGCGCAGTTTGTCGATCAGCGCCCGGCTGCGCCCGTCGGCGAAGTACTCGACGATGGCACCGGCGGTGTGCGGTCCCAGGCCGGGGATGGCCTCCAGATCTTCCTGGGAGGCTTTCGCCAGCGCGTCGATTGAGGGATAGTGCTCGGTCAGCAGCGCGGCGACCGTCCCTCCGACCCCCCGGATGCCAAGCGCCGCCAGCACGCGGGGCAGCGGGCGCGAGCGGCTGGCGTCGATGGCGGCCAGCAGGTTCTCGACCTTCTTCTCGGCGAAGCCCTCCAGCGGCAGCAGTTGGTCGGCGGTCAGGGAGTACAGGTCGGCCACGTCGTGGATCAGCCCCTCTTCGACCAGTAGCCGCACGATTCGCTCGCCCAACCCCTCGATGTCCATCGCCGCCTGGGAGACAAAGTATTCGATGGTGCGCACCAGCCGCTCCGGGCAGTCGGGGTTCGAGCAGTAGATGGCGACCTCGCCCTCCACACGCTCCACCGGGGAACCGCAGAAGGGGCACTGCTCCGGCACCTCGATGGGGACTTCGCTGCCGTCGCGCAGGTCGGCAACCGGCCCGACCACGTAGGGGATCACCTCGCCGGAGCGCTTGACGATCACGGTGTCGCCGATGCGGATGTCCTTGCTCTCGATGTCGTCGAAGTTGTGCAGCGTTGCCTGTTTGACGGTGACGCCGCTTGCCTCGACCGGCTCCAGGATGGCGTAGGGCGTGAGCACGCCCGTCCGCCCGACGTTGATGCCCACCTCAAGCAGCCTGGTGGTGCGCTCCTCCGCCGGATACTTGTAGGCGATCAGGCCACGCGGGTCTTTGCCGACCACCCCCAGGGCGTCGGAGGTAGCCAAGTCGTTGACCTTGATGACGATGCCGTCGATCTCGAAGTCGAGGGTGTTGCGCTTCTCCTCCCAGGCGTTGACGTGGACGAGCACCTTCTCAAGGTCATCAAAGTGGGATGAATATTGCAGCATCACCGGGAAGCCCAGCCCGGCCAGGTAGTGCAGCACGTCCCACTGCGTGGTGGGCAGATCCTCGCCCTCACCGCCGAGGATCTGGTAGCAGGCCAGGTCGAGCGGGCGCTCAGCCGTGATGCGCGAATCAAGCTGGCGCACCGCGCCGGAAGCAGCGTTGCGGGGGTTGACGAACGGCACTTCGCCGCCCTCGACACGCCGCCGGTTCAGCTCCTCGAAGGCGGGCAGCCGGAAGAACACCTCGCCGCGCACGACCAGGTGCGGTGGGGCAGGCGGGCCGTCGGGGTCGGCGGGGATGCGCAGCGGCAGCGAGGAGATGGTGCGCAGGTTGGGCGTCACGTCCTCGCCGACCTCGCCGTTGCCGCGCGTTGCCCCCTGCACGAACAGGCCGCTCTCGTAGGTCAGCACAATCGACAGCCCGTCCAGCTTCGGCTCGGTGACGTAGTCAAGCTTCGTATCGGGCGGCAGCAGCCTGCCGATCCGCTCGCGCCACGCGTGTAGCTCGTCGTCGCCGAAAGCGTTCGACAGGCTGAGGACAGGCGCGGCGTGCCGCACCTTGGGCAGGTCACTGCGCGGCTCCGCGCCGACGCGCCGGGTGGGCGAATCGGGTGTGACCAGCTCCGGGTGTGCCTCTTCGAGCTGCCTCAGCTCACGAAAGAGCGCGTCAAACTCGCCGTCCGTGATGACCGGCGAGTTAAGCACGTGGTAGCGGTAATTGTGATAATTCACAAGCTCGCGCAGCTCGGCAGCGCGCGCGGCGGGCGGCTTCTCGCTCATACGACTTGTCCTAATCCCCTCGATCCTGGTCGGGGGCCGGTGTGCCGCTGACGAAGACCACCTCCTCAAAGCCCAATGCCCGCAGCAGCCCCATCAGGTAAAGCTCGGCATTGTTCTGGGCCATGTCCAGGATGCCGCCCTCAAGTGCGGCTTCCAGTATTTTACGCTCTGCTTCCTGCCGCGCCAGTGTCTCCAGGTCGACCTGCTGGCCCAGCACGGCGGTCTGCCGGTCGTAGACGTAGGTAGCGTCGTTGTCGAGCGTCGCGACGAAGACCTCGGCGGCGGGGACGGTAACGAATACCGACGTGCCCACCACCTGCACGTCGCCCTCAGACATCCGTGCCAGGTCCACCCCGGCGATCACCTGCCCCTGTGCGACCAGCAGCAGGCGATCCCGGAACAGAAAGCCAAACGCCCCCTCGCCGCTCTCGGCGGTGATGATCTCCTTAACGGTGTAGGCCGCCGTCTCCAGGCGGCTCAGGGACTGCACCTGCAGGATGATCGTCTGCGGGTCGGCGATGAGAGTGGGCGTCGGGTGCAGGACTTCCTGCACCTGTGTGCCGACCGCCCTGGGAATGCCGGTGGCGGGCTGACGCAGCTCCAGGATGGTATCGACAATCAGGTAGCCGACGACCAGAATCACCAGCAGGGCAGCGATCAAGACGATGGTGCTTAACAGTCGACTGGCACCCGGTTTTTGCGGGGACGGTGTTTCTTCCTGACCCATGTCTCTCGCTCCTGGTTCCAATGATAATATGGTCACTCACACTATAGCGCAGATACCTCGCGAGCGAAACCGGGATGGACGCGAAGGTGAGCCGGTTTGTGTCCGCAAAGATCTGCTCTATAATAGGCTGTACGTTCCAGAAGCGTGAACCGTTGCCCACTGGATCGCGTAGATAATAAGACGAGTTACGTCGGAACAGGATAGCAGGCAGGTCATTATGGCTGATGAACAGGAACAAACGCAACAAACTGCGGCGCAAGATCTGGACGAGATTGAGCGCTCCCTACAGGTTGCGTGGTGGTGGATCGTCCTGGTGGTGGTGATCATCGCCGGGGCGGTTGTGGGTATCTTGCTCTCACAGGCCGTCGCCCCGCAGCCCAAGATCGCGATCATCCGCCTCTACGACATTATCAGTTACTCCACCTCTCCCTACTACTTAGGCCCCTTGCAAGACGCCGCCGAGCGCAAAGACGTTGCCGCGGTGGTGATCCTCGTCGACAGCCCTGGCGGAGACGCAACCGTCAGCGAGGATTTGTTCTACACCGTCCTGGCGCTGCGCGACGACAAACCGGTCGTGGCCTCGGTCGAGCGCTTTGCCGCCAGTGGGGCTTACTACGTCGCGTCGGCCACCAACTACATCTACGCCCGCCCGGCTGCCCAGGTGGGCAGTATCGGCGTGATCGCCGAGTTCCCAGATGAGTACGGCCCGAACGACAACATACTCACGACCGGTCCGTTCAAGCAGAGCGGCAGCTCGAAGGTGGACTTTGTGCGTGACGTGGAGGCGGTCAAGGAAACCTTCCTGACCCACGTCTACGACCAGCGCGCCTATACCCTGGAACACATGCACCCCGAGTCGCGGCGCGACCTGCTGCCCGAACGCGACCTGATCGCGACCGGGCAGATATGGTCGGGGGTGCGCGCCTATGACATCGGCCTGGTCGATGCGCTCGGCTCAAACCGGGACGCCATCGAGAAGGCCGCCGAGCTGGCGGGGATAGCAAACTACGACGTGATCGACCTGCTGGCCGCCTTCATCGGCATAGACGAAGAATTCGAGGGTTACAGCGCCGACGACGCCCCCGACTGGTACGAGGTCGGCCCCTGGGCCGAGTTGTATCACCTCTATGTCATGCCCGAAGACTGAGAGGGACCTGATGCAGAAACCAAAACGCTTTATCTTTGTACTGGCCTTTGTCGCGGCGCTGGTGATTGCTTTTGCCGCCCGCACGCTCTACTACTACCGGGGCATCTACCGCGCGCCGGACGTGCCGCAGAGCACACCCCCAGGCGTCGGGAGCCTCTCAGACCAGTTCGAGACCACCGCCGACCTGGACAGCGAAGGTATCACCGTGCTGTTCGACGCGGCTCATGAAAACAGCTTTGACGAAGACGAGCTGACGGTCCTGACCGGCCGCATGGCGAGCAACGGAGCGCAGGTCGAGATGGTGCACTCGGAAGATGACCTTGCTGACGGGCTGCATAGCGCCGATGCGCTGGTAGTGCTCGTGCCTAACGATTCCTTCAGTACGAGCGAGGTGCTGGCCATACGGCAGTTCGTCGACAAGGGTGGACGGCTGATCCTGGCCGGTGACCCGACCCGCCAGCGGGATGCCGAGGCTTTGAACTCGCTGGCCGCCAGCTTCGGCGTTGTTTACCAGGACGACTACGTCTACAACCTGACGAACAACGACGGCAGCTACCGCAACGTGATCTTCACCGACTTTGCCGAGGACGTTCCCCTGACCGAGGGGCTTGAGCAGGTCGTCTTCCAGACGGCCAGTTCGATACGCGTCGGGGAAGACGCCGGGCTGATCTTCGGCGACAAAGAGACCTACTCCTCGCGCCGCGAGCAACCCGGCGATGTCATCGCGGCGGCGCTGACCGGCGATGGACGGATTCTCATGCTGCCGGATGTGACTTTCCTGACCAGCCCCTACAACACCTTTGCCGACAACGACATCCTGCTCGATAACATCGTCACCTTCGCGTTGACCGGCGAGCGGGACTTCACCCTGGTCGACTACCCCTACTTCTTCGACGCCCCCACGCAGCTTGTCTACGAGGACGCGGTGACGCTCAACAACACCTTCGCCGACCTGGTCACGCTGCGGTCTCACCTGGCCAAGAGAGGCATTGAGGCCAGCCTGGCCGACGAAATCGACATGGAGGGGGCCTTCGTCTACCTGGCGCTGTACGAGCAGGCCAACGAAGACATCATCGAACTGCTGGAGGATCAGGGCATCACCCTGAGCGATGAACCTCTCTCCGACGAAGACGACGCCCCGCCCAGCGAGGGCAGCATCACGATTGAGGATGTGGCCCAATTGGAGAAGGGCGGCACCGTGCTGCTGCACCTGGTGCGCCTCACCGAGGACGAGGAGGACGCAGACGACGAAAGTGAAAAGCCGGATGAAGATGAAGACCTGGACGAAGAGGAGAACGGCGAAGAAGAGAACGGCGAAGAAGCCGCCGCTGGCCTGTACCAGGTGATCATCCTCGCGGCAAGCGAGGAAGACCTCTCGATCGGGATTGACGTGCTGCTGTCCGACATGACCTCCGAGTGTCTGGTCACCCCGCTGACGGCGGTCTGCCAGACAGGCGAAGTCGAGGAGGAAGAAGAGGAGGAGGAGAAAAAGAAGGGTGCGGAGGTCGGCGGCATCCTGGTCGTGTCGGATGACCAGGGGCTGAGCGGCGCGTCAGGAGGAACCAGTGCCGAGATCATCGCCGACCTGCTCGACTCGCTGGATTACGACGCCAGTGTGTACAGCATCGAGGACGACGGCCCGCCCGAATTGGACGATCTGCTCGACTATGACATGGTATTCTGGTCAACGGGCGATTACTGCTGCCAGTCGCCAAACGAGGAGGGGGCGGCCCTGCTGATGGAATACCTCGACATCGGCGGCAGGCTGTTCATCGACGGCCTGTTCATCGCCACCGACTGGGAGGGCAGTGACTTCCTGGAGGATTACCTGGGCGCCGAGTTCAACGGCTTCGGGGTCCAGGTTGACCTGGCCCCCGGCCCCGACGAGCACCCGCTGTCGGAGGGCTTCGAGGACGCCATTCCCTTTGTCGAACAGGATGAAGGTGCTGCCCTGCCGGACCTGATCGAAGCGTTGTCGGGGGTGGATGTGGTCTTTGTTCGAGGGCCGGAAAGCGAAAGGAGCGGGGAGCCGTCCCTGGTTGCCTATGAAGAGGATTCGCGGCGTGTGGCTTACGCAGCGTTCCCGCTTTTCCTGTTGGAGGAAAGTGATCTGATGCAACTGCTGGATAACGCGGTCAACTGGCTGGCTCCCTGAGATCACTTTGGCTCAGCGGATGATCTCCACGTTGTGATCGATCACCGCCAGGTCGGGCCGGTTATACTCGATCCACCTCACCACGTTCTCGATGACCTGCTCGGCGTGCGGGGCAGCGGTTGAGACGACCGCCACACCCAGCGTGGCCGACTGCCACACGTCGTGCAGGTCAATCTCGCCGCAGGAGACGTTGAACTCCCTGTGCAGCCGCGCCATCAGACTTTTGATGGCGCGGCGCTTCTCTTTGAGCGAGTGAACGCCCGGCAGATGCAGTTCGACGATGCCCATCCCGACAACCATGGCGAGCATTCTACCACGAATACCGGGGGGTGGGAATAAAAGGAATTTGCCTCCCGGTGCGAGGTTGGTATAATTAGCTCTGCGCGGCGATGTAGCTCAAGTGGCAGAGCAACGGACTCATAAGCCGTGGGTTACTGGTTCAAGTCCAGTCATCGCCACTACCATAAGCGGCCCGTATGGGCCGTTTTTCTTTCACATTTGTGCTTTTCCCGCGCCGCACAGCACGCCGGGCATTCAATATCGCACCCGTTCTGGCGGCTTGGCGCGCGCCAACGGCTGGTCTATAATGCGTTGTAGATTTGAGAGAGGGTCAGACTAAACGTGCACCTGCATTCCGAACATCTGACGGCGGCCGGCAGTGAGCAGCGCGGGTACGTAGAGGAGCCACCGGAAGCGCTTCAATCCCCGCTCGCCAGGCTGTGGCCGACACTGCGCGAGATCATCGAGACTATCGTCCTGGCGGCGATCATCTGGCTGGCAGTCAATTTTGCCACCGCACGCTACGTGGTCGACGGGACCAGCATGGAACCGACGCTGCACACAGGGCAGTTTTTGATCGTCAACCGCCTGATCTACCGGCTGGGTTCTCCCCAGCGGGGTGACATCATCGTGTTTCACTACCCTGGCGACCCCACCGACGACTACGTCAAGCGGATCATCGGCCTGCCGGGGGACCATATTCTCATTGACGGCGGCAAGCTGTACATCAACGACATTCCGCTCGATGAGCCTTACCTGCCAGAGAACATGCGAACGTTTCCACGCAGCAGGTATTCGAATGTCGTGCCAGAAGACAGCTACTTTGTACTGGGAGACAACCGTCTTGGGTCGAGCGACTCGCGCAACTGGGGCATGCTGGAGCGGGAGTTGATCATCGGCAGGGCAGGTTTCTCCTACTGGCCTCCTCAGGAATGGGGGACGATCCCCCATTATAATCACGACACCGAATCCTGAGCGGTGTGCCGTATAGTATGAACCCGGAGTATGACTCGAAGGGAGCGTCTGTGACATCTGAACAGCATTGCGAAGTCTGTCACGTGGGTGTGATGCGTCTGAGGCGCACCACCTATACCAGTTGGCTGGATAGTCAGCTCGTTATCCTGCCCGACGTGTCGGTCTGGGTATGTGATGTCTGTGGCGAGTTTGTGTACGAAACAGATGCCATCGCACGCACCGAGGCCCTGCTCGGCGTCGAGCGAGTCTCGCCCGGCGCAGCCCGGCAGTCGGATGCGTGGGACGATACCGACCGCCTGGCAAGACTGATCTCTATCCGACGACGAGGAGCGTAACGCCACCATGAACCTGTGGCACGAGCTTCCACCCGGTCCCGACGTACCCGACGTCGTTTATACCATTGTCGAAATTCCCAAAGGGAGCCGTAACAAGTACGAGTATCACAAACAAGCCGGGGTGATCAAGCTCGACCGTGTCCTGTACTCGTCGCTATACTATCCCGGCGATTACGGACTGATCCCGCGCACCTACTACGAGGATGGCGATCCGCTCGACATCCTCGTGATGATCAACGAGCCGACCTTTCCCGGCTGCATCATCGAAGCGCGTCCTATCGGGTTGTTCCGAATGATGGACCGTGGTAAGCCGGACGACAAAATACTGGCCGTCCCGGATGGGGACCCGCTTTACAAAGACTACCACAACCTGAAAGACATCCCGCAGCACTTCCTGGCCGAAGTCGCTCACTTCTTCTCGGTTTACAAAGATCTGGAGGGCGTCCGGGTTGAGCCGGGGGGCTGGGAGGACGCTGCAGCAGCGAAAAAGCAGGTGGCACACGCCATACAGTTGTATGCGTCTACCTTTCAGCCACCCAAGCTATAGCGTCACATAGACGCACAATAACACTGGGGCATGACAGACATCATCTCACGCCGGAGACGGCACACCGCCCGGCTGGCCCGTAGACGGCGATGACATCATCGTCGGCGTCTGCCGGCCCCGCCGCTCTTTCTACAGCAACGATGACGCGCTTTACTGGGGAGAAGTGACATGAGTGAGAAGCCCCCCCGAATACTTATTGTCGAAGACAACCAGGACAACCGCATGTTGTTGATGGATATGCTGGACGCATTGAACTACGAGGCCATCGAAGCCGTTGACGGGATCGAGGGGGTTGAGATAGCCATTCGGGAGAAGCCCTCCCTTATTCTGTTGGATCTTTCGCTGCCGCGTAAGGACGGCTGGCAGGTAGCCCGCGAACTCAAGGAAAACGCCGAGGTGGCGCACATTCCCATCATCGCGCTGACGGCCCACGCCATGGTCGGCGACCGGGATCGCGCGCTGGAGGCCGGTTGCGACGATTATCTCTCCAAGCCTATCAGCCTGGCGGATCTGACGCGGAAGATCGCATCTCATCTGGAAGGCGCTGCCGATAGCTGAATTTATTCCCAGCTCAGAGATTTCGAGGCGGATTATGAGCGCACACATTCTTATCGTCGCCGATACGGCCGAGAGAGCCGAATACCTGGCACACACGCTGCTTCCGGAGGCGGGCTATTCTGCAACGCTGGGCGATAACTTTACCGCCCCCCCGGATTGTGACGTGGTGCTGGTCGACGTTATGCGCCCGCGCACCAGCCCCTTTGCCTCATTGAAGGCCCAGCGTCGCATGGGCTGCGGGGCGGCGGCCATTCTCTGCGCGCCCCGCCTGACGGACGAGATGGCAGCCGAGGTGTTTCCCCTCAACGTGCGCGAGTTTGTTCCCACACCCATCGACGACGACACGCTGCTGGAGAAACTGGCCGAATTCGCAGCCCGCATCCACCAGGAGCAGGGTCAGGCCGAAGTCACGCGCAGCCTGGAGATGACACAGGCCATTCTCGCCCGCCGTCTGGAGGAGATGAGCGCCCTCTCACGGATTGGCCGCTCGATCACCACACTGACAGACGTGGACACCATCCTGTCGTACATCGTCGAAGCGGCGGTTTACCTGGCCCGCGCCGACGAAGGGGCAATATTCCTGCTGGATGAGGAGCGTGGCGAACTCCTGCTGCGCGCCGAGCAGGGGTTGGGGGCGGAGCAGGCCGAGACCATCTCCCGGCCTTCCCACGACTCTGACGCGGTCGCAGTGTTCCAAAGCGGGCGGCCTGTGATGAGGGCGGGCGACGCCGGATATAAGGTCACGACCGGGCACCTGGTCTACGCATTGATCAACGTGCCTGTCATCACCGGCAACCAGGTGATCGGCGTGCTGGGTGTGTATAATCGGGAGGCCCGCTCATTTGAGGACGCCGATCAGGCCACGCTGAGCAGCCTGGCAGACTACGCAGCGATTGCGCTTGACAAGGCACGCTTCCACGAGCAGGTGGCCGCCCGTGTGGACGCGGCGCTTGAGACCTCGCGCACGGTCTCGCTGCATGCCGAAACCATGCACGACCCCATTGAGGGGATCGAGTCGCTGGCGGAGACGCTGCTGGCGGGGGGATTCGACCCCCTGAGCGAGAAGCAGAGCGGCGCCGTCACCCGCATCAAGCTGGCAGCCAGCCGTCTGAGGGAGATCTTTGGCTTCATCCGCCAGACGATCACCGAGTTCGAGGACCTGCACCCATAAGGTTGAACCGGCGCTCAGGATGCGTACTCGCGGCGTCACGGTTACGGCCCTCGGCACGCTGGTTCTGCTTGCCGTGCTGGGGGGCTGCGTATCACAGGGCGCTTTCCCCACCTCCGAACCGCCGTCCGGTGTGCAACCATCGCCCACGCCGATCCCTCCGATAGATGATCGCCTGCGCGAGAGCTTCCAACGGATCGACCCGGCGGCTCGAAAAGAGAGTGTGCTGAGCGCAACCGAAGCTTTTCTACGCAGCGACGCGGTTGGCGAGATGAACGATAAGGACGCCTCCGCGCACTTCACGACCGTGGCGTTTTCCTCTGAGCGCCTGATCTTCCCCGACCCGGCCTTTATCCGCCGCCGGGAAGAGTGGGCCGTCGTGGGCCTGCCGGACGGCCTGGGCCTCTGCTTCTACGATCTGAGCGCCGACCCCGGCACGTCTCCCCTTGAGCTGAGTCCCTGGACAATCGGCCTGAGCGCAGTCGAAGTCACGTGGCAGCGCCACGCGTTTGGTGTGAGCTACACCACCATCGGCAGCGACGACGTAAAACGGGCGCACTACGTTCTGGTCGATAAGCCGGAGGGTGACTGGCAGATCGCATGGTTCAGCGACGAGGAGCCTGACTGGTGGTTCAACGCTTACAACGCCGCGCTCTCGGTTACGCCCGACCTATCGCGCCTGGTGGTCGTCGGGCAGGCACGCGGCACCACCGAGGTCTTCTACGAAGGGGAGGGCACTCCCCGGCGCGACTTTGGCGTCGAGTGGGTGCGAGAGGAAGAGAACGGCGGCTACCGCCCGGCGCTGCCGGTCGACGCCTATCCCAGCCGTCAGGCCTGGCTGTGGCGCGTCGCCCGGCCCTCTCCCTACGCCACGCTGGTTGAATTCATCGAGCGGCTGCAAGGCGGGGACGACGACGAGGACCTGGCGCACCTGGTGACAGACCCGGCGGTCGTCTCGGCGGCGAGGGCATTCGGGCTGCACCTGCCGGGCCGCCAGTACGAGATCGCGGCCTACGACCGGCAGACCATCACCTTCCGCGACCAGCAGGGAGTATTCGTGGTAACCTTCGATCAGCCCGAATCGGACGATGGACCCTGGCCGATCACGAGCCTCAAGCCGCTGGGTGCCGCAGAACCGGGGCCGACGCCGACAACGCCGCCCGGCGGGTAGAGACGGTATAGAAAGCCGATGATGGCCCAGAACGGGCTTGAGCTTACGGCTGAGTGATCAGATCGACGTTCAAGGCCCTCAGGACGAAGTCGATAGGGCTGACGACGGTGACCTGCTCCGAACCGGCGAAGAGCAGACCGACGGCTTGGCGCTCGTGATCCACGACCAGCGAGCCGGAATCACCGAGCTGGCTGATGGGGCTGACCATGATCTGGTCGGTGAAGCGCGCCTGCCGGTCGCCGTACCTGACGTTGACCGTCACGTCGACCTGCAACACTTTCCCCTCCGTCACGCCGCTCGTCCGCCCGCTCTTCACGACGGGCATGCCCAGTTGTGCCGGTGCAATCCCGCGCGGCGGCCCGCCGAGGTCGACGATGTTGGGATCGAGCAGAGCATTGTCTATTGCCCTGGCGAGCGCCGCGTCGACGTGATTCTCCGGCACGGTCAGGGGGGCGGGGAGGGCGGTCGCGGCGCGGTTGAGGTTGCGAACCCCCTCCACAAAGAAGTTCAAGAGCTTTGTCAACTGGGCCGCGCAGCCCGGTGCTTCCTCGCTCTCTGGTGCCAGGTCGGTCGAAGTGTCATCCTCAGGCAAAAAACGAAGCGGCACAAAATCGGCCAGTTCGGCGACTTTATCGGCTGATGTGCCGCCATCGCCCGGTGCCGGTTGCCAGATCGGGTCACCGGAGCTGGCCTGGTTTAACAGGGCGAGCACGTGGTTGTTGCTCAGGATGAAGTTCTGCTCGCCGCGCCGGACAACGGCCCCTATCGTACCGATGTTACCACCGGGATGCCCGACCGACATGCCCGGCCGGGCCGGGCGCAGCATGGCACAGCGGTTCAGCCCGTGCGCGGCAATCGCCCCGGTCTCGACGACATCGATCGGCACGTCGCCCACCGCCCTGGGGATGAGGTCACCCAGCGAGAGCGCTTCGGGCGGCTCCTTGTGGGTGACCGAAACGATCAGGCCGGGGATGTCGGTTTGCTCCTCACCCTTTATTTTGTGCCCGATGCCGCAGGCGACAACGTTGCGCCGCTGCATGAAGTTCGGCACCATCTCGACCAGAACGCGCCTGATGTTCGATAGCTGCTCGTGGGGTATCGGAACGCTCACGTGTGTTCTCCTCGACTACAAGCGTAAAACGGCCCTCCGGCGGGCCTGCTACTGCCGCGCCTCCCACTCCTGAATGACGGCCTGGATGAATTCCTGCACCTCGTCGTCCGTCACCTCGTCGATCCCACCATAATGCTTACCGTCCACCTCGATGGTGACGCCGCCGCCCACTGCCTCGTGGATGTGGATCCTGCGCCTGGCTAACTCCGGCGCCGCGGCCAGCCGGGCTTGCAGCAGTTCCTCGATCTCCTCGGCGATGGACTTCGGCCCCGGCTGCTCCTCTTCTTCGCCTTTATCCTTACCCCTGGCCTTTGCCTGAGGACGGGCCTCGGCAACCTCCGGCGCAGGTGGTGGAGTGGCTGCCGGAGGCGGCTGCGGCGTGGGGGGCGGGGCGGAGGGCGGGGCGACCATGCCACCGGCCAACCGGACAAAGTTCGTCAGGTCCTCGGTATTGCCCACCAGGCGGCGTTTGATCTGCGGGTCGGCGATTTCGGACAGGCGACGGTAGCGCTGCCCGCCGATCTCGATGATCAGGCTGCCGTCGGCCAGATCGCGCAAAACGCGCAGCACCTCGACTGCTCCTTCGTCGGTGAGAGGCGGTGCATACCCGCCCGACGGCATCGCCTGAGCCGGTCGGGAGACCCCCTCAGGGGGGAATTGCTGGGCCGGAAGCACAGACCGGGCGAACCCGGTAACCTTGCCCAGTAAGTCCCCGACCGTCAGATCGGCTTCTTCCATCTGTTCCCCGGCGGCGCTCTCTTCTTCCGGCTCCTCGTCGCCGGAGGTGGACGTCCACCAATACCACAGGCCGGCAATCGATAGGCTGGCCAGTATCAGCGACACCAGGGGTAGAATGGCAATTAATTTCTCTCCCATAGCGCTTAACTCCTGTCAGGTCTGGCACACCGGGCAGAGGTGGGTGCCGCGCTGCCCAAGCCGGATCTTGTGAATCGGCGATCCGCAGCGTGGGCAAGGCTCCCCTTCCTGATCGTAGACGTTGAAGCGGTTCTGGTACGCGCCGGTTGTGCCGTCGGGCTTACGATACCAATTCACACTCGCGCCTTCGTGCTCGATCCCATCCGCCAGCACCGTGCGGATGGCGTGGTAGAGGCACTCGACATCCTCAGGCTTAAGTGTACCCGCCTTGCGGCGGGGGTCAATCCGCGCCTGCCACAGCGCTTCGTCGGCGTAGATGTTACCGATCCCGGCGATGAAGTGCTGGTTCATCAGCAGGGGTTTGACGGCCCCGCGCCGCTCCGCGATCAACTGCCGGAAGGCGTCAGGCGTGAACGCATCGGAAAGCGGCTCCGGGCCAAGCGCCCCGGTGACCTCCTCTTCCCGCACCACCAGGTGCAGCCGCCCGAACTTGCGCAAGTCCGAGAAGCGCAATTCCCGCTCGTCGTCTAATCCGAAGACCGCGCGCACCCAATGGTCATCCTCAAACTGATCCCGCGCCGGGTCTGCGACGTACAGGCGTCCCGTCATCTTGAGGTGGATCAGCAGAACGTCGCCGCTCAGGTCGAAGACGACGTACTTGCCCCTGCGGCGCAGCGCCTTAACTCGCTGCCCGCGCAGGCGGTCGGCGAAGGTCTGCGGGGGCATCCCCACGATCTGACGCGGCCAGTTGGTCGTGACGGCGGTGAACGCCCGCCCGACCACGTCGCCCCGCAGGTCGCGTACGATCACTTCGACTTCAGGTAATTCCGGCATAACGCTCAATCCAGCGGACGCAGATCGCGCCAGGTAGCCTGCCAGCAGCAGCCGGGGAACTCGTCCCCGTAAACGCCCCGCTCGGCATCCACCGGGTATCCGAAGTCGGGGTCAAACTCCACCGTGAGATAGGTGCTGCCGGGCCGGAAGTCGGCCATCTGCCCCTGGAGCCAGTCAAACGCGCCCTCGACGGTCAATGAGTCCAGCAGTGCGTCGCAGGTTTCCTCCGGGAACCAATGCCCCTCGGTGTCGGTGGCCGGATCGATCACCCGCCCATCCTGCACCTCGAGGGTGACCGGCCCGCACCGGATCTGCCCGGCTGTATATGAGACCTCGATGGTGTAATGACGCACCGCCAGCCTGTCCCAGCGGGCATGGCGCTCGGCCAGCCTGCGCGAGAGGGCCAGCATCTCGGCTGTGTCATCGACGGCCTCCCAGGGGTAAGGCCGCCCCAGCAGCACCAGCACCAGCCCACCGATCACGCAGGCCAGGGCCACCAGGCCCAGAAAAATGGCCCCACGGGCGGTGACCCGCCGCCGACGCAGGCGGCGCAGCTGGCGGGCGCGTCGGCGGTCTTCGCGGCGCTTCTCGCGCTCGCGCTTCCTGCGTGCAATGCGCTCCCGCCGGGCTTTGGCCCACTTGCCCCAGGGAGTCCAGGGATCGCGCCTGGCGGTCTTTTTTCGCGTGCGCCTGCCCTTGGAAGACCCTTTACGCGCTTTCTTTTTGGCCTGGCGCTTACGTGCCATGTGTGCGTCTCCGGGGAGAGTATGCCGCATCGCAGCCCGCTTTGCTACACGACTTTGTCCAAACCTTAAAAACTCCACAAGATCGTGCCAAAACGGCCATCCGCCGGGGCAAATCGTGGTATACTAACCTCGGCACCCGAAAGCCTGTTCTAACGTAAAACAAATTGTCTGGCTTCACGGAGTTGGAGCAAATGGCGTCCTTTGCCCACCTGCACGTTCACACGGAGTACTCGCTTCTCGATGGCATGAGCCGCATCAAGGACCTGGTTGCACATACGAAGGAACTGGGAATGGATGCGGTCGCCATCACCGATCACGGAGTGATGTACGGTGTGATCGAGTTTTACCGGGCCTGCAAGGAGGCCGGTGTCAAGCCAATCATCGGCATGGAGGCTTACCTCGCAGCACGCGGCATGACCGACCGCAACCCCACGCTCGACAAGCGATCCTACCACCTGCTGCTGCTCGCCGAGAACCAGACCGGCTACCAGAACCTGCTCAGGATCGCCAGCGCCGCGCAGCTAGAGGGTTTCTATTACAGACCACGCATCGACAAAGATTTCCTGGCCGCCCACGCCGAAGGGCTGATCTGCACCAGCGGGTGCATGGCTGCCGAGATCCCGCAGTTGCTGCTTAAGGGCCGCGAGAAGGAGGCCCGCCGCCTGCTGGGCTGGTATCAGGACGTGTTTGGGCGGGATCGCTTTTACATCGAGCTACAGGAGCACGACATCCCTGAGCTGAGCTCCCTGAACAAAACCCTGATCGCGCTCGCTCCCTACGCCGATATTCCCCTGCTGGCAACCAACGACGTACACTACGTCCGCCGCGACGAGGCCAACCCGCACGACGTACTGCTGTGCATCGGCACCGGCAGCCTGGTCAGCGAGCCTGATCGCATACGGTTCAGCGACGACAGCTATTATCTGCGCCCGCCGGAAGAGATGAGCGCCCTCTTTGCCGAGGTGCCCGATGCGGTCCTCAACACCGTCAAAGTCGCCGACATGTGCGCGGTTGACCTGGACAGCAAGGGCTACCACCTGCCCATCTTCCCCGTCCCGGAGGGGTACGACGCACAGAGCTACCTGCGCCACCTGTGCGAGCGGGGCCTGACCCGGCGATACAGCGACCGGGCCGAGACTTCCGAGATCCAGTCGCGCCTTGAGCACGAGCTTAGGATCATCCACGAGATGGGCTTCGACACTTACTTCCTGATCGTGTGGGACCTGTGCGAGTTCGCCCGGAGCCATGACATCTGGTGGAACGTGCGCGGTTCAGGGGCCGGGTCGGTGGTGGCCTACTCGCTGGGCATCACCAACATCGACCCGCTGGAGAACGGCCTGATCTTCGAGCGTTTTCTCAACCCCGGTCGCGTCAGCATGCCCGACATCGACCTCGACTATCCCGACGACCGCCGGGCCGAGATGATCGATTACTGCGTGCACAAGTACGGTGAGGACAAAGTCGCCCAGATCATCACCTTTGGAACGCTGGGCGCGCGGGCGGCAGTCCGCGACGTGGGGCGCACGCTGGACATCCCCCTCAACGAGGTTGACCAGATCGCCCGCCTGATCCCCGCCATTCCCGGCAAGCCGGTGACCATCCGGCAGGCACTGGACGACGTGCCAGACCTGCGGGCCATATATGAGGACAGGAACCGGTCGTACATCAGGGATCTGCTCGACACGGCCTCCCAACTGGAGGGCATCGCCCGGCACGCCAGCACGCACGCCGCCGGTGTGCTGATCGCCGACCGCCCGCTGATCGAGTACACGCCGCTGCATCGCCCGACTCGCGGCGGTGAGGATAACGAGGGGTTGGGGGTGGTTTCACAGTGGCCGATGGAGATCGTCGAGTCAATCGGTCTGCTCAAGGTGGACTTTCTGGGGCTGCGCACGCTGTCCATCATGCGTAAAGCCTGCGAGCTGATCGAGAAGTATCACGGCGTCCAATACGACCTGAGCAACATCCCTTACCGCCGCCGCACCGACGACAGCCCTGATGCGGATTCGCACAACCGCCTGCTCGATAAGGCATTCGAGCTGCTGACGGCAGGCAACACCAGCGGTGTTTTCCAGGTGGAGGGGGCAGGCATGACCCGCATGCTGACCGGGATGCAGCCCTCCCGCTTCGAGCACATCGTCGCCGCCATCTCGCTCTTTCGCCCCGGCCCGATTGAGTACATTCCCACCTACATCCGGCGCATGCACAACGAGGAGGCGGTTTCCTACCACCACCCGATGCTTGAGCCGATCCTGGAGGAGACCTACGGCATCATCGTCTACCAGGAGCAGATCATGCAGATCGCCTCGCACCTGTTCGGCTACGACATGGGCGAGGCCGACCTGATGCGCCGTGCAGTCTCGAAAAAGAAGGAGAAGGACCTCAAGAAGCACAAGACCATCTTCCAGAAGCGCGGCCCGGATCAGGGGATTACGGCCAATGTAGCCACCCAGATTTTCGACGACATCGAGTTCTTTGCCCGCTACGGTTTCAACAAATCACACGCCGCCGACTATGCCGTACTCACCGTGCAGACGGCCTTCCTGAAAGCGCATTATCCCCACGAGTACATGACCGCCCTGCTCACCATCGAACGCGACAACACGGACAAGGTCGGCGTGTACATCGGCGACGCCCGCTGGATGGGCATCGAGGTGCTGCCGCCCGACGTGAACCTGAGCGACCAGGACTTCACAATCGATCCGCAGGAGGACGGGCGGCGTGCCATTCGCTACGGGCTTTGCGCCGTCAAGAACGTCGGCGTTGGCTCCGTCGAGGCCGTTCTGGAAGGACGTGGCGATACCCCCTTCGCCGACATCGCCGACTTCTGCCAGCGCGTCGATCTGCGAGCCGTCGGCAAGCGCGCGCTTGAGAGCCTGATCAAAGTCGGCGCGCTTGACGGCCTCGCGCCGCGCCTCCAGTTGCTCGAGTCGCTGGATCGCCTGATGAGCTTCAGCGCCAGCACACACAGGGCCGCTGCCGTCGGCCAGATGAGCCTTTTCGGCGAGACGACCGGCGTCGCGCTCGATTCGGATGCCAGCGGGATCCTGGTTGCCGGGATCACCGAGGAGTTACAGCCCCGCGAGATGGCCCACTGGGAGCGCGAACTGATCGGCGTGCGTATCTCCGAGAATCCCCTGCAACAGGTCATCGACCAGGTCGGGCCATCTATCACCGCCTACAGCAACCAGCTCACCGAAGCCGACCACGACCGGCAGGTTTCGATGGCGGGGATGGTCACTTACGTGCGCCCGCATACGACCAAGACCGGCAAGCCGATGGCGTTTGCCGGGATCGAAGACCTCTACGGGCAGATCGAGGTCGTCGTCTGGCCCAGTACGTGGGACGAGACACGGGAGCTGTGGGAGCCGGATCGCGTCCTGGTTTTGCGCGGTAAGATCGACGCCTCGCGCGGCGATCCCAAGCTGCTGTGCGACGAGGCAACCACCAACTTTGAGATGCTCCAGGCGGTGGAGGACGCTCCAACGCCGGCCCGCGAGTGGGGTCCGCCGCCACCGGACTACCAGGATGTGCCCCCGCCCAGCTTTGAGGACGACGGTGGCTTCGACCTGCCCCCAGAAGATACCGGCGTGATTTCCGAGCCGGAGGCACTCGACGTAGCAGAAGACACACAGCCGGAGGCGCTCGACGTGGCGGAAGACACACAGCCGGAGCCGCCGGACGTGCTGGGGCCACCGGAGCCGGAGCCAATCCCCGCCGAGCCGGTCAACGGGCGCGAGGCGTATCAGAGCGAAACTCCTGAGGAGCCAACCATGCCCCCTGAACCCCTGCCTACACCGTCCGAGCCGGGCGCTCCCCTGACCTGGAGCGCAAGCGATGACCTGCCTGAAGCGCCCGCACCAGCCCCCTCGCCGGGCGAGGCAGTGGAGCAGGCGGATGACGCGCCCCTGCAACTGCGGGTCTTCGTCGAACGCTGCGGCGACCCGGAGCGCGACAGGCGAAGACTACAACGCATCTACGGCACCCTGATCAGCCATCCGGGTCAAGACCACTTCAGCGTCACGCTGGTGGAGGGCAGCCGCCTGGTTGAAGTTGACTTTCCTGACGAGACGACGGATTATACTAGTGTAGCCGACAAGTTGACCGACATCCTGGGGCCGGATGCCATTGAAATCATCTCCCGATGAGCGCCAGGATGTCCGGTGAGCACAGCGCGGAGGGAAGGCAGACACTATGAGTGATGAGATTAAATGTATAGCAGTCATGACCAGCGGCGGCGATTCGCCGGGCCTGAACGCCGGTATTCGCGCCGTGGTGCGTGCGGGGATCCATCACGGCCTGGACGTGTACGGCATCCGCCAGGGATACGTGGGGCTGGTTAACGGCGATTTTGACCGCATGGATTCACGTGACGTGAGCGGCATCATCCAGCACGGCGGCACAATTCTGCAAACGGCGCGCCTGCCGGAATTCCGGGAAGAGAGCTACCAGATCAAAGCCATTCGCCACCTGAACGAGCACGATGTCGACGCCCTGGTCATCATCGGAGGGGATGGCAGCCTCACGGGGGCGCTGGCGCTGCACCGGCGCGGCTTCAAGGTGGTCGGCGTCCCCGGCAGCATCGACAACGACATCTGGGGGACGGCCAGCTCAATCGGCGTGGACACTGCGACCAACACCATTCTGGATGCGGTGGACCGCCTGCGAGACACGGCCTCGTCCCACGAGCGGCTCTTCCTGGTCGAGGTGATGGGACGCAGATGCGGCCACCTGGCGATGGTGGCCGGCCTGGTGACCGGGGCCGAGCTGGTTATCATCCCCGAAAGGGAAACGACGCTCGAAGAGATCGGGAAAGTGGCCGAGAATGCCTACACGACCGGCAAATCGCACGGGATGATCCTCGTGGCGGAAGGCGCGAACCTGACCTGCCGGGAGATCGCCGACTACCTGAACGAGCACAAAATCGGCTTCGAGGTGCGCGTCACGATCCTGGGACACGTGCAGCGAGGGGGCAGCCCGACCGCCTTCGACCGGTTGCTCGCGGGGCGCTTTGGCGTTGCGGCGGTTGAGGCCCTGCTGGAGGGCAAACACGGCACGATGGTTGCCCTGGAGGGCCGGTCGGTGGTCACCCGTAAGCTGGAGGACGTGATCGGCAAGCAGCGGTCCATCAACCCCGACTTTGTCAAACTGGCCGCAATTCTGACCTGAGGGCGCACGCGGGGTCAGACACCAGGCCAGGCCGCATCCGGCGCAAAGGCGGGGTAATTCCCGCCTTTTTGCGTGTTGGTCTTGCTTCACTGCCGTTTTCGGTTAGAATCGTGGGCGTTACAAGCCATCCTTACATCGTAGAAAGGTGCATTAGATGAGAATCGGGATTTTGACCGGCGGGGGCGATGTCCCTGGCCTCAACCCCTGTATTAAAGCTGTCGTTGATCGGGGTGCCGACGAAAAGCACTCTGTCGTCGGAATCCGACGTGGCTGGGCCGGGCTGCTGAATTACAACCTGGACGACGATACCGATAACTGGAAGTGCGCGATTGATCTGGATAAGGTTGCCGTCCGGCGCATCGCCCGCACCGGCGGGACTTTCCTGCACACCTCGCGCACCAATCCAAGCAACGTCAGCGCCCCCGACGTTCCGGAGCTGCTGCGCGGTGACGATTGGTCTGAAGACCAGGAGCCCCAGGACTTCACTCCGCACGTCCTGAAGGTTATTGAGGAGATCGGCCTGGACGTGATCGTCGCCATCGGCGGTGATGACACGCTCAGCTACGCCGAGCGCCTGCACCGCGAGGGAATGCGGGTGATGGCGATCCCCAAGACAATGGACAACGACGTTTTCGGCACCGATTACTGCATCGGCTTCAGCACGGCGGTAACACGCAGCATCGACTTTATCAACAACCTGCGTACCAGCACCGGCTCACACGAGCGCATCGCGGTGATCGAGCTGTTCGGGCGCAACTCCGGCGAGACCTCCCTGATCGCCGCCTACCTGGCTGCCGTAGACCGGGCTATCATCTCGGAGGTCCCTTTCGACGGGGCCAAGCTGGCCGACTTTCTCCTGGCCGACAAAGCCAACAACCCCAGCAACTACGCCATGATGACGATCTCGGAGGGGGCCAGGATGGAGGGCGGCGAGATCGTCCAGCAAGGCGAGCCTGACGCTTACGGGCACCAGAAGCTGGGCGGCATCGGCCAGATTACGAGCCAGTTCATCAAAGATCACACCGGCGAGAACATCATCTACCAGCGAATTGCCTACCTGATGCGCTCCGGCGCGCCCGACTCGCTGGACCTGATGGTTGCCTTCAACTACGCTCACATGGCAATGGACATGATCCTGCGCGGGCAGAGCGGTCGGATGGTGGCCCTGCGCGGCGGCGTCTACACCGATGTCCCGATCAGCATGGTCATGCAGGGGCGCAAGCAGGTCGACGTTGGCGAACTGTACGACATCGTGCAGTACAAGCCCAAGGTGCGCCACGTTGCCGGTATGCCGATGTTCCTAAGCTAGCCAATATGCAAAGAGTCTTGCGGAGAAAAACCGGGGTGATATAGGCGCTCAGCCTAAAGGACCACGATGGTTCCTCTCAAGCTTGAACTGTACAATTTCCTCGCCTACCGCAACCCACCGCCGCTTGACCTGACGGGCCTGCACGTGGCCTGTCTGGTGGGGGCCAACGGCGCGGGTAAATCATCACTGCTGGACGCGATGACCTGGGCGTTGTGGGGGAAGGCCCGCGCGCGTCGCGACGATGAATTGATCCACGCCGGGGAGCAGGAGATGCAGGTCGGTTTGACCTTCCTGCTGGAGGGCAACTGCTACCGCGTCACACGCCACCGCTCGCGGGCGGGGCGAGGCAGCAGCGCACTCGTGCTGGAGATTCAGGACGGCCAGCGGTGGCGCTCACTCACCGAAAACACCATTCGTGCCACCCAGGACAAGCTCAACCGGATCCTGCGCCTGAACCACGACACCTTCATCAACTCGGCCTTTCTCATGCAGGGACGGGCGGACGAGTTCACCAAGAAGACGCCCGGCGAGCGTAAGGCCATCCTGGGCGAGATACTGGGCCTCGATGCCTGGGCCGCCTACGAAGACCGGGCCAAGGCTCACCTGCGCGAGATCGACCGGCAGCGCAACCAGATCGACAGCGAATTTGAGCGAATCGACGACGAACTGACCCGCGAGGTCGAATACCTGCGCGAACTGAACCAGGCCCAGCAGGCACTGGCCGATCTGGCGGAACAGGTCAGGGAAGCCGAGGCGCGCGTCCGGGAGTTAGAAGCTACCCGCCGCGAACGCGAGGCATTGGGCGGGCAGTACGCCGACCTCGAAGGGCGCATCAGGCAGGCCGAGGATGAGCGCAGCCGTCTTCAGGCGGAGCAGGAGCAGTACCACGAACGCCTGGAAGAGTACCGGGAAATCCTGGCCGCGCGTGACGAGATCGAGAGCGGCTACGCCGCGCTCCAGGCTGCCCGGCAGGAAGAGCGTGAGCTTGGTGTGCGCCTGCGCGAGCACAGCGACCTGCGCGAGCGCCAGAGCGCCCTACAGCAGACCATCGCCGCCGCGCGCAGCGAGTTGGAAGCCGAGCAGCGTTCGCTGGCAAGGCAGAAGTCGGAGCACGAGCGCACCCTCGCCCAGAGCGCCGACGAGGGGCCGCAGCTTCAGGAAAGCCAGACCAAGATCGAAATCCTCGAAGAGCGCGAGGCGGCGTGCAGAGAGTGGAACGAGCAGCTAACCACCTGGCGCGAGGAGCGTGCCGAACTGGAGGGCGTCAACCGGGGCCTCGAAGCCGAGATGAAGGCGCTGGCGATGCAGCGCGACCAGATCGAGGCCACAGTTGAACCGGTCTGCCCACTGTGCGGACAGGAATTGAGCGCCACTCACCGCGCCGAACTGCTCGCGAATCTTGCGCAGCAGGGAAACGAAAAAGGTGATCTCTGGCGGGCCAACAACGAGCGGATCGAAGCGCTGGCCGGGGAGATCACCCAACTGGTCAAAGAAGTCAAGGCAGCCGAGGGCGAACTGCGCGGCCTGCCCCCGCTCCGCCAGCACGTCGCCCGCCTGACCGAGCGGCTGAGCAAGGCAGAAGAGGCTCAGGCCGGACTGGAGGACATCGACGCCGGCCTGTCCGGGTTGGAAGCCATCCTAGCCGACGAGGACTTCGCCCCCGAAGCGCGGGCGGATCTGGCGGGGGTTGAGGCCGAACTGGCGGCACTGGGCTACGACGCCGAGGCCCACGAAGCCGCCGGTCGCAAGGTGACAGAGTACGAGGGATACGAGGCGCGCAAGGCCGAGCTTGACGGCATACTGGTGAGCGCACCGGAGGCGGAGTCGCACCTCGCGCGTCTGGGCGAGCGGGTCGCGGCCCTGGAAGGACAGGTCGCGGAGGACAGCGCCCGGCTCGACGAGCTGGCCGGGCAGATCGAGATGCTCGACGGGCAACTGGCCGACCTGGCCCAGGCCGAGAAGACGCTGGACGATCTGCGTGACCGGGAGGGGCAGGCGCGCATCGGCGTCGGCGCGGCCCAACAGAAGCTGAACGCGCTGGAGCAGTTGCGCGGTCGGCGCGAGCAGTTGGTCGAAGAGCGGGACCGGCTGGGAGAAGAGCAGGGCATCTACGAGGATCTGCGCCGGGCATTCGGCAAGGATGGCGTCCCGGCCATGATCATCGAGGCGGCCATCCCGGATATCGAGAAGGAGGCCAACCAGATCCTGTCCCGGATGACCGACGGCCAGATGCACCTCCAGTTCGATACCCAGCGCGAAAAAGTCACCGGCGGCACACAGGAGACGCTCGACATTCGCATCGCCGACGGGCTTGGCACGCGTGACTACGCCACCTTCAGCGGCGGCGAGACGTTCCGCGTCAATTTTGCCGTCCGGCTGGCGCTCTCGCGGCTGCTGGCTCGCCGTGCAGGCGCTCAACTGCCAACGCTGATCATCGACGAGGGCTTTGGCACGCAGGACGCCCAGGGCCGGGAGCGCCTGGTGCAGGCCATCAACGCCGTCCAGGATGGGTTCGACCTGATCCTCGTCGTGACCCACATCGACGAGCTTAAAGACGCCTTCCCGGCACGGATCGAGGTCACCAAGATGCCCGGCGGTTCAATCGTAGAGTTGGTCTGATCGGCCTTACCCCCTGCTTACCAAGAGAGACGTGATATGGCCCAGCAGGTCAAACCCGGCAATAAGATCGCCCTCGCGCCGCTCCTCGGCAGGGAGCAGACCGGAGAGGCTCACTGGCTTGGGGCCTTGCTCGGCAAGCTGCTGGCCGAACACCTGGACGGGGCCAAGCTCCCCGTTCTACCTTACAACACCGTCGCCCGCCAGATAAAGGCGGGTAAGCACCGGCTGCCGCTTGAGGAGGCCGCCGTCGAAGCCCTGCGCCGCGATCTCAAACTGGGAGCCTTGATCCACGGCCGCTACGTGCTCGACGAGGACAGCGACATGCTGGCGCTGCACCTGCTGGTCGAAGCGCCCAACATCCCCCGCACGCCGCTTGAAGCCGCCTCGCCGCTGGCCGGGTTCGCGCGCTTCATCGAGCGCGTCTCGCTGGCCCTGGTCGAGAAGCTTGGCGTGCCGATTGACGACGCCCTGCGCGAGCAGGTGCGCGCGGTGCGGCGACCGGCCCGTTTCGAGGCGTTCCGCCAGTTGGCGCGGGCGCATCTGGCCTGGTCCGAAGGGCAAAACGAGCTGGCCCTGACCGCGATCACTTCGGCGCTGACGCTCGACCCCGACCTGGACGAAGCCGCCGCCCTGGAGGTAGCGATTGCGCGCACCGCCGAGGACACTGCCACCGCACAGGAGGCTTTTCGTCGCTGGGCGGACATCGCACGGAAGCAAAAACGCCCGCTGGCCGCCGGGGAGCGCCTGACGATGCTCGGTCACTGGCTGGCCGGACGCGGCGAGTGGTCCGACGCGCGTGACGCCTACGAGGACGCACGCGACCTCTTCCAGCGCGAGTCCAACGAACCCGGCAAAGCGCAGGCTCTTAACAACCTGGCCGGTCTCGACCTGATGCGCGGCAAGGTGCAGACGGCCATCAAGACCTACCGGCGCAGCTTACGCACCTTTGAAGCCGACCCCGGCGCACAACGCGATGCCGCCGTCACGTACTTCAACCTGGGGCTGGCACACAAGATCCTCGGTCAGCGCGAGGAAGCCCAACGCGCGATTGAACAGGCGATCTCACTTGCCCGCCGCCTCAAAGACACCCACCTGGAGACACTGTGCCTCGCGCAGCGGGGCGCGCTCCGCGACGACGCCGGGCAGTGGGGCCAGGCCCGCGCCGACTACGAGCAGGCCGCCAAGCTGCTGGACGTGGTCGGTGATGATCGCAATCGGGCAATAGTCAAGAGTCACCAGGCGCTCCTATACAAACAGCAGGGTGCCTACGACCGGGCCGAGCGGTTGATGCTCGAAGCGCTGGACATCTTCGGCAGCGAGGGCGATCCACACGCCCAGGCGGTGCTCTGGCTGAACGTGGCCGACCTGTACCTCTCGATGGGCCTCTACGATCAGGCATGGGATTACGCCCGGCGGGCATACGACACGCTCGCCCGCCTGCAATCGAGATGGCAGAGCGCGGCCAAAGAATTGATGGACACCCTCGAAAGCATCCCCGCCGAAGAGGAGCAGGCGCGCGAGCCGTTCTTGCCCCCGGTCGCCCCCCCCGACCTGCCCCTCACAGCCGGTGGCGGTGACGCCGGGGAACCCTACGACGGCGACGACCTGTACCCCGACGCCCCCGAGGATCCGGATCACCCGGACGACGGCGTAAGAATCCCATAAGAAACGCATAGATTGGCGCCGCCCCGCCTTGACATTCCCCTCATCGGTGCTATACTACGCATCGGATTAGCACTTGCGCTATGAGAGTGCTAAATCACACCACAAAGCTGATAATCTCACAACCGAGATGTAAGGAGGCATTTTCCCATGGCACTTAACCTGCGACCCCTGGGTGACCGGGTAGTCATCGAGCCAATCGAGCAAGAGGAAACTTTCGCCGGTGGACAGCTCGTTCTGCCCGAGACTGCCAAGGAGAAACCACAGCAGGGTGAAGTCCTGGCCGTTGGCGCCGGTCGGAAAGACGAAGAGGGGAAGCGCATCCCCATGGACGTAGAGGTGGGCCAGAAGGTGCTCTTCGCCAAGTACGCCGGCACCGAAGTCAAGATCGAAGATAAAAAGCTGCTCATTCTCAAAGAGAGCGACATACTCGCCATCGTCGAATCCTGAATGAGCCATAGCACGTCAGACGCACCAGGTGCGGTGAATGCCGCGCACGGATTACCAAGCAAAAATAATCTGTTTTATGGAGGTTCGTAACCCATGCCGAAGCAGTTAGCCTTTTCCGAAGAAGCCCGTCGTCGGCTCAAGAGGGGTGTTGACACCCTGGCCGACGCTGTCACGACCACGCTTGGCCCCAAGGGGCGCAACGTGGCGCTTGACAAGAAATTTGGTGCTCCCACCATCACCCACGACGGTGTGACGGTCGCCAAGGACATCGAGCTGGAAGACCCCTTTGAGAACATGGGCGCGCAACTCCTCAAGGAGGCCGCCACCAAGACCAACGACATCGCCGGTGACGGCACCACCACCAGCATTGTGCTGGCCCAGACGATGGTCAACGAGGGCCTGAAGAACGTCGCAGCGGGTGCCAACCCGATGCTCCTCAAGCGTGGCATCGAGATGGCTACCGCCAGGGCTGCCCAGGCCATCCTCGACCAGGCCGTAGACATCGATACCCAGGAAGAGATCTCCAACGTCGCCAGTATCTCCGCCCAGGACCGCGAGATCGGGGACCTGATCGCCGAAGTGATGTGGAAGGTCGGCAAGGATGGCGTGATCACGGTCGAGGAGAGCAAGGGCCTGGAGTTCGAGACCGAGTACGTCGAGGGCATGCAGTTTGACCGCGGCTACATCAGCCCCTATTTCGTCACCAACCCGGAGGCGATGGAAGCCGTCATCGAGGAGCCGTACATCCTGATCCACGACAAGAAGATCAGTGCTGCGGCTGACATCATGCCCGTTCTTGAGAAGCTGCTTAACCGGGGCAAGCGTGAGCTTGTCATCATTGCAGAGGACGTTGACGGCGAAGCCCTGGCGACGCTGGTGCTCAATAGGCTGCGCGGTATGTTGAATGTTCTGGCGGTGAAAGCGCCCGGCTTCGGCGACCGCCGCAAGGCCATGCTCCAGGATATCGCCATCCTGACCGGCGGCACGGTCATCACCGAGGAGCTGGGCCGCAAGCTGGAGAGCGCCACCCTCGACGACCTGGGCACCTGCGAGAAGATCGTCGCCAGCAAGGACGACACAACCGTCATCGGCGGCGCTGGCGACGAGAAGGCGATCAAGGGACGCATCGAGGAGATCAAGGTCGCCATCGATAAAAGCACCTCGGACTACGACCGCGAGAAGCTCCAGGAGCGCCTGGCCAAGCTGGCCGGCGGCGTGGCCATCATTCGCGTCGGTGCGGCAACCGAGGTCGAGCTGAAGGAAAAGAAGCACCGCGTCGAGGACGCGCTGAGCGCCACCCGCGCGGCGGTCGAAGAGGGCATCGTGCCCGGAGGCGGCGTCGCACCGCTGAACGCCATCCCCGCGCTGGACGATGTCGAGATGGATTACCCCGACGAGCAGACCGGCGTTAACATCGTCCGCGCCGCGCTGGCAGCGCCCATGCACAAGATCGCGGACAACGCCGGGCAGGACGGGGCCGTCATCATCGACTCGGTGCGCCGCCTCCAGGCAGACAAGAAGGACAGCAGCATCGGCTACGATGTGATCAAGGCTGATTTCCTCAACATGATCGAGGCCGGTATCATCGACCCGGCCAAGGTCACGCGCGGGGCGCTGGAGAACGCAGCCAGCATCGCGGCCATGATCCTGACCACCGAGGCTCTGATCACCGACATGCCGGAGGAAGAGAAAGCCATGCCGCCCATGCCGGAGTACTAAACCGGCGCGGCTTATAAAATCACGTGAAAGCCCCTCTCTCCGCAGAGAGGGGTTTTTGTTTTGAGAGCCAACCGTCGTTCCGCCGGGAGGTTGGTGTCAGGTTCGGGTGTGGTTGGCGGGTTAGAATAGGTTAGAGGCAGGTAGTGTTGTAGTTTGTGAGGGGGTGTGGTGATGGTAAGAAGGGACCCCCACAGGGTCAGCGCAGCCGATTACTATTATCGCAGGGCGTTGCTGGCGCGACGCATGCGATGCCGCTCCGGGGTAGGACTGGGGCTGTTCGGCCTGCCGCGCGCCTGGCGGTTCGGGAGGCGCCGCCACTTCTACGACGCATACGAACCACTGCCACTCGATCCGGCGGTCAGGCTGCTCGTGATACTGGCGGCTGTCGTCTTCCTCTTCGTGTGCTCGGTGCCATGCCTGATACTGTACAGGCTGCTCTTCTGACTGACATGCCGCTGTCGTGCCGCTACTGCGCCGCATGCCTGAGCACGCGCTCGTCACCCCGGCGCACCGTGACGCCAACCCCGTCCAGGTGCTCCAGCAGGGCCAGCACGTATTTGCGGCTGGTCCCGAACAGGTCGCGCGCCTGGGCGACGGTGATCGAGCCATGCTCACCGATGAATGCCTCGACCTGCTCGACCAGCCACGCGTAGGTCTCGGCGTCGAACAGCACGTCCTCGCTCACCTGGGCCAACTGTTCTCCCTCGACCAGGGCGCGCAGCACATCCTCGCCCACGACCGCAATCGCCTCCTTGACGCTGGGAGGCGTGATCGGCTGCTCCCGGAACGCTGCCAGTAGCTCGTCAATCGCCGCCTGCTGCTGCCCGGAGAAACGCACACTGTGCTCCGGCAGACGCACAACAGTCCCCTCGTCGACCAGCACCCCCGACTCGACGGCCAGCGCCACGACGCCGTTGAATAATTTTCCGTCGAGCGCCAGGCGGCTGCGCAGCGCCTCGCGCGGCATGCCCAGGCGCAGGGGGTGCCGGTCGTGGGAATCTGCCAGTTCGCTCGCGATGCGCCCCGCCGTGCGCGTCCACGACGCCTGCGCCATCAGCCAGCCATCCGGCAGGGTCAGGAGGTCGCCCCGCGCCTCAAGCGTGCCGATTGCCTCTGCAAGTTCGTCCCCGCCCAGGCCGGTCGAAGCGCCCAGTTGGGCCGGGAGCATTGCGACCTGTCCCTCCAGCGTGTGCAGCGCCAGTTCGTCCGGCGTGCCCGCGACAAGCATCTCCAGCCGCTCGACGACCTCCGGCTTGAAGCGCCGCCAGCGATGCGGGGGGTGCGGGTCGAGCACCACTCCGCCGCCTATCGTCTGGGGAGGAGAGGGATAGCGCAGAATGAACCGGTCTCCCTTGTCCAGTGCAACCGCCTCGGCCAGCCGTAGTTGGAGCCACCCTTCAGCGCCGGGGGACAACTCATGGTCGCCCAGCAGCCGCACGTGGGCCACCGTCTCGGCTGCCCCGCTGAAAAACTTAACCTCGGCGTTGTGCCTGAGGGACCGCCCTACATCCGGCAAATAGCGAAACTGGACATCGACCAGCGTGCTGCCGCTCAGCAGGCCCGGCCCGGAAACCACGTCACCGCGCCGCACCTCCTCCTTCGTCACGCCGCTCAGGTTGATCGCCACGCGGCTGCCCGGCAGGGCAACCTCGACCGCCTCTTTGTGGGTCTGCAACCCCCGGATGCGCGCACGCCTTCCGGCGGGCACGATCTCAACCTCGTCTCCTATCGCCAGCGAGCCGTCGACCAGGGTGCCGGTCACAACCGTGCCAAACCCACTGATCGTGAAGACCCGGTCAACCGGCAGGCGTGGTCGCCCCCGGTCGGCGCGTGGGGGGCGACCGGTCAACTCCCTGTCCAGCGCGGTGAGGAGTTGGCCAAGGCCCTCGCCCGTGCGGGCCGAAACCGGCACGATAGGCGCACCATCCAGCACCGTCCCGGCCAGGACCTCCGCCACATCCAGCGCAACCAGTTCAAGCCACTCCGGGTCTTCGACCAGGTCGATCTTTGTAAGCGCTACCACGCCGCCCGGGATTCCCAGCAGGTCGAGGATGGCGAGGTGTTCGCGCGTTTGAGGCATCACGCCCTCGTCCGCTGCGACAACAAATAACGCCAGGTCGATTCCGCCCACCCCGGCCAGCATGTTCTCGATAAAGTCCCGGTGGCCAGGCACGTCCACGATCCCGACGGCCTCGCTGGCGGGCAGAGTGAGCCAGGCGAAGCCCAGGTCGATGGTCATCTCGCGCGCCTTCTCTTCCGCCAGCCGGTCGGGGTCGATGCCGGTCAGGGCCTCGACCAGCGCGGATTTGCCGTGGTCAACGTGTCCAGCAGTGCCGATTACATACGCCATGTCAGCCTCGCACTGTGCAGAGGATTACTTCTTCAGGCCCTCGTCGATCCGCTCGCGGACCGTTCGGAAGTGCTCGGTCACGAGCTGGATCGTTTCCTGCTGTGAGGTCATCATCATCTTCAGGTTGGTTGACATGCGCTCCTGTTGTTCGTTGAGGTTAGCCAGCAGCCCCTGTATGTCGCCGGTGATCTTTTCATTCTCGCGCCAGGCCTCCTCGTTGGAGAGTGTGAACTGCCGCCAGCGCTTCTGGTCTTCCTGCAAGAACTCCTCCCACTCCTGGCGAAAGCGGTCTTCGGACAGGCGCTGGATCTCGGCCACCTCGTTCACCCGCCGGTCGACCCGGTCGGCCAGTCGGTCGAAGTCCTCGACGTATTTCCTCATGGTACGGTGGGTATCGGCCCAGCCTTCGAACTGTTTGGCGTAGGCCGTCATGTCGTCTGCAAAGCCATCCATGCGCTTGAGCACTTCGCCCATCATACGCTCGCGCTCCTGCCCGACCAGTGCTTCCTGCTCAAACCACGACTGCCTCTGCTGCTTGGTTTCGGTCAGCATATTAGATACCTCGCCGACGTTGCGCTCATTCCGGCGGCTGAGTTCCTCCAGCAATTCGGACTTGGCCTGATGTCCCTCCAGACGCTTGTTGATCTCGGCAAGCCCGCTGTTGATGTCGGATAGGCGGCGGCTGTCCTGGCGGCGCTGTTCTTCCAGGAAGGACAGGGTTCGCTCAAATTCCTCGAAGCTCTTGCGCAGGTTGTCCGCGTAGTCCTGCAACTCCAACGCGATGCGGGAGAGCCGCTCCTCTTCGGCCCGGCGCATATCCAGCTCGCGGGTGACGCGTGCCGTCAGCTCCTGGCGCAGCTCTTCAACGGCGTTGGCTAGGCCCTCGCGGTCTATTTCCCGCGCCCTTCGAAGCTCCTGGTCGGTTGCGCTCTGCCGGGCTTGCTCAATCGCCTCGGTCAGCTCGGTCCGAAGACGGGTGATCGTCTCGTCGAACATAGAGGCTGATATGGTGGTGGCGCGCGTGGCCTCCAGTTCCCCTTCCAGCGCCTGGATGCGTCGCGTCTGGTCTCCCAGCAGGGCCGCCTGGGCCGCCGCTCGCTCCTCCAGCTTGGTGATCAGTGCCTTATCCTTGCGGCGTTCCTCGTCCAACCAGGCGACCATCTGCGATGTTTGTTTTGTCTCCATAAATCGAGCTGCTCCTTTACCGGTTGTAACGGCGGATCGCAGTCATTCTAACAAATAGTTGGGCATAAGACATGCCAGCATAAGATATGCCAGCATAGGACGTGCCAGGATAACATCTCTATTGATTGACTCACCCATCCCGCTGTGACTATACTAAAATCAACATCGTGTTGCACCTCCACCTTCCTCAAACACGACGGCTGTGGGTAGAGAGTGATGTCTCTTGTTATCGTGCCCGGCATGTCATGCACCCTGTCATACCTGCGGGCACGCAGACCAAAGGAGGAGCGCGTATGAGTGTGAGTTATGCTGACAAACCTTGGACCAAGCATTACGACGACTATGTTCCACTATCCCTGGCCGACAGGTACCCTGAAGTCCCTATATACCAGCTTCTGGAAGATACGGCCAGGGAACACCCCGATCATGCGGCCTGCCTGACCTCCGTCGATCTCCCCCTCTTTGGCCGCAAACACGCCGCGGTGACCTACGCGGAGGTCGATGAGCTATCCGACCGGCTGGCGGCTGCCCTGGCCGACTTCGGCATCGCAAAAGGAGATCGGGTGGCGCTCGTCCTGCCAAACACCACCCAGTTTATCATCGGCTTCTTCGGCGTCCTCAAGGCGGGCGGGATCGTCGTCGCCCTGAACCCCGCCTCCCCGCCGTTGCAGTGGGCCGACCGGCTCAACGACAGCGGGGCCACAATCGTCATCACGCTGACCCTTTTCTACGAGGGCCTGAACTCGGTCCGTGACCAGACCCCTGTGGAAAAGATGATCGTCACCAACATCAAGGAATATTTCCCGCCGCTCGGCAGGACGCTTTTCACGCTCGCCGTCGAGAAGAAGGCGGGGCACTACGTCGAGGCCCTGCACCCCAAGGACGACTGGCTCCAGGATCTGTTCAAGCGGTATACGCCCGATCGGCGCCCTAAGATCGAGGTCGATGCCAAACGGGATACGGCCATCTTCCAGTACACCGGGGGCACGACCGGCGTCCCGAAAGCCGCTCGCGATCCCCATGCCGCGCTGGTCGCCAACGCGATCCAGATCCGATACTGGATGGCCGGTGACACGGACCTCCACCAGGAGCGCACTCTGGCTGCCATTCCGCTTTACCACGTCTACGGCATGGTCACGGTGATGGTCTTCGCAGCCGCCACCGGCGCGACGATGGTCATGGTGCCTAACGCGCGTGACATCGACGACCTGCTCGACACGATTGACACCCTCAAGCCCACCATATTCATGGGGGTGCCGGCCCTGTACAACGCACTGAACTACCACCCTGATGTCGTCAGCGGCAAAGCGGACTTAAGCTCGATCCAGCACTGCATCAGCGGCTCGGCTCCCCTGGCACCCGAAACCAAGAGCCGCTTCGAGGAATTGAGCAGCGGCGTGTTAGTGGAGGGCTTCGGCATGAGCGAAGCGCCGACGGCCACGCACTGTAACCCGACCAAGGGCGTGAACAAAACCGGGTCAATCGGGATGCCCTTCCCCGACGTGGAGTGCCGCATCGTCGACCTGGACGACGGCGTGACCGACCTGGAGGTCGGCGAGGTGGGCGAGCTGGTCCTGCGTGGGCCATCCCTGATGACCGGCTACCACAACATGCCCACCGAGACGGCCAACACGCTGCGCGGAGGCTGGTTGTACACCGGCGACATCGCCCGCATGGACGAAGATGGCTACTTCTTCATCGTCGACCGCAAGAAAGACATGGTCTTGATCGGGGGCTTCAACGTCTACCCCAACACCGTCGAGAAGATCCTGATGGAGCACCCGTCCGTCGCCGAGGTCGGCGTCGCCGGGATCCCGCATCCTGAGAAGACGGGGCAGGAAGCGCTGAAAGCCTGGGTGGTCAAGGCTCCGGGAACCGAGGTCACCGTCGAGGAGTTGGTCGAGCACTGCGGGACCAAGCTGGCCCCTTACGAAGTTCCCCGCCGCATCAGCTTTGTTGAGGAGCTGCCCAAGACGACGGTCGGTAAGATCCTGCGGCGAGAGCTGGTCAGGATGGAGACCGAGGAATCCTGATCGGAGAGCTTCCCCGCCGGACGCAAAACCGGGTATCGCGTCGCGATACCCGGTTGCTTTGTCCTTTGTATGAGGGAGGATGGATCAGGCCGGTGCCGGTGCCGGGGGTAAATCGAGGGCCGGGGGTGTATCCTCGCCCTCCGTCCCCTCAACCGCAGCCTCTTCGGCCTCCGCCTCCGGGCGCGGCGCGCCGCCGGGCTGGATCTGCTCCACCTCACCCTCTTCCATCAGCTTCTCGAATGCCTCCCGATCCAGCGTCTCCACCTCCAGGAGGGTCTGCGCGGTAAGCTCCAGCCTGTCCTTGTGCTCTGTCAGCACTTTACGGGCGCGGTTGTAAGCATCGCTGACGATGCGCCGCACTTCCTCGTCGATCTCCTCGGCGACCGACTCGCTGTAGTCGCGCTGCTCGCCGATCTCACGGCCCAGGAAGACCAGCTCTTCCTTCTGCCCGTAGATCATCGGCCCCAGCCGGTCGCTCATCCCGTAGCGGGTCACCATGTTACGGGCGATCTTGGTCACACGCTCCAGGTCGTTGCTGGCACCGGTCGTGATCTCATCGAAGACCAGCTCCTCCGCGACGCGCCCGCCAAGCGCCATCGAAATGGTGTCCATGAACCTGGAGCGCGACATGAACAGCATGTCTTCACCCAGCGACATGGTATACCCGCCCGCGACGCCGCGCGGGATGATGGTCACCTTGAGAACCGGGTCGCAGAGAGGCAGAATGTGTGCGACGACAGCGTGCCCGGCCTCGTGGTAGGCAGTGATGCGCCGCTCCTCCTTGGAGATCAGGCGGCTGCGCCGCTCCGGCCCGGCGATCACGCGCTCGATGGCTTCCTGAAACTCGGCCATGCCGATGGTGCGCTTGTTGCGCCGCGCAGCCAGGATGGCTGCCTCGTTGACCATGTTCTCGATGTCAGCTCCGACGAAGCCCGGCGTCGCCTTGGCCAGCACGTTCAGGTCGACATCGCTGGACAGCGGCTTGCCCCGCACGTGAACCTTCAGGATACCCTCGCGCCCGCGCACGTCAGGCCGGTCTAACACGACCCGCCGGTCGAAGCGGCCCGGTCGAAGCAGCGCCGGGTCGAGGATATCGGGGCGGTTCGTGGCCGCGACGATGATCACGTTGGTGTCGGTGTCGAAGCCGTCCATCTCAACCAGGATCTGGTTGAGCGTTTGCTCGCGTTCGTCGTGCGAGCCGCCTAACCCGGCCCCGCGATGCCGCCCGACCGCGTCGATCTCGTCGATGAACACGATGCACGGGCTGTGGCGCTTGGCCTGATCAAACAGGTCACGGACACGGCTGGCACCCACGCCGACGAACATCTCAACGAACTCCGAGCCGGAGATCGAGAAGAAGGGAACACCCGCTTCGCCGCTGACGGCCTTTGCCAGAAGCGTCTTGCCGGTCCCCGGCGGGCCGACGAGCAGCACCCCCTTGGGGATGCGCGCCCCAAGCTGGATGAACTTGTCAGGCTCGCGTAGGAACTCAACGACCTCGCCCAGTTCCTCTTTGGCTTCAACACACCCGGCAACGTCCTCGAAGGTCACCGTCGGTTGATCGCCTGTGAACATCCTGGCACGGCTCTTGCCAAACGAGAGCGCCTGGTTGTTGCTCCCCTGCGCCTGGCGCAGCATCATGAGGATCACGCCAAGCACAATGACGAGCGGCAGGAACCACACCACGTTCGCCAGGATGCTCTGCCAGTTGGCTGTCTTTTGATTGACCCACTCAATGCTCGCCAACTGGGAAGCCGAAACGCCCAACTCGGCCAGTTGTTCGGGCGCGGAACTGCTGGGGTCTTTCTTCGAGGTGACCGTATTTCCGTTGGAGAGCGTGATCTCAAGCAGATCGGTGTCGCTTACCACGATCTTCTCGACCCGACCGTCTTTAGCAGCATTTGCAACTTCGCTGATCCCCCACTCGTCCGGGTTTTCGTGGTTCCGGGCTGCGGCCACAATGATGATGATAACCGCCAGGAAGATCAGAAAATAGACAAAGCCATGCCTGAAGCGGGGTGAATTCACAGTACAACTCTCCTATAAGACAAAGGGCGCTGTGCGCCTGTGGCGTCAAGCACCCAGTATCTCCTCCTGCCGCTTACAGTGCCGTGTTGATCTCATTATACCAGATCCAGGACTCGCCTTCAAAGTACCTGCCAGCGGCGAGCGGGGCCGGGCTTCGGTCATGGCTTCTCCCCCACCACGGCCCTGATGTGGCTCCCCGGCCCGAATTCCTCATACACCGCAACCTGTAAACCGGCCTCCTGCATCACGGCGGGCTGGTCGTACAGGAAATCGCCCATGCGCTCCCACAGGTGCGCCAGAAAACGGCCCAGCCGGTTGCCGTCGCCCGGCAGGCCAATGTCGATCAGCACCACCCGGCCACCCGGAGAGGTCACACGTGCCATCTCGCGCATCGCGTCGGCACCATGCGGGAAGCCGGAGAAGGCAAACGTGCTGACCACCGCGTCAAACGCACCGGTGGGATACGGCAGGGTGTAGACGCTCCCGCGCGTGATGCGGCTGTCCAATCCGGCCCGCCGCAGCCGCCGCTGTGTGAAGCGGCACATGCCCCGTGCGAGGTCGAGGCCGATACAAAGGTCGGCACGCCGGGCAAGCTCGACGTGCAGCTTCCCCGGCCCGAAGCCGATCTCCAGCACGCGCCCGCCAGGTGGGACGTAGTCCAGCGCGCGGCGCACCAGCCGCCACCACGCGCCGAAGGTGAACCAGTCCATGCTGTCGTAGAAGGGAGCAAGTGAGTTGTAGACCACCGCGTTGAAGAAGCGCAACCAGCGCTCCTGCGATTGTGTCCGTTCTTCCATTGTTGGGTTTCTTTTCCCTGCTAATCCCCCGACGCCGCGAATTCCTGGGCGGCGGCAACTCGTTCACGGATCGGCGGGTGCGAGTGCAGCAGCAGCACGATCCAGCGCTCAGGGTCGGCGTCGGCGAGGTTCTGATTGGCCAGGCGGGTCATTGCATCGGCGAAAGCCTGCGGTTTGTGGGTCGACTCCAGCGCATAGCGGTCGGCCATCCGCTCCCGCCAGCGCGAGTAGGCGTTGCCCAGCGGCATGGCGATCAGCCCCAGGATCGCCGTGACCAGCGCCAGGATCGGCATCCCCACCGGGTCGGCGATCCCATCCAGTTGGAAAACCCCAACGCTCCAGCGCAGAGCCAGGTGCGCCGCCCAGAAGCTCACCAGCGTGAGCAGCGAGTTGGCGGCGATGCCCAGGGTGACATCGCGGTGAACGTGGTGACCAAGCTCGTGGGCCAGCACGGTCTCGATCTCGTCGTGCGTGAACTCGTCGAGCAGCGTATCGCCCAGCACGATGCGCCGGGTCGATCCCAGCCCTGCCAGGGCAGCGTTGGCGCTTTTGGTGCGGGTGCTCATGTCGAAGCGGAAGACACCTCTGACCTGCGTCCCGGCGCGTTCGGCCAACGCGATCAGGCGGTCGGAGAGATCCTCGTCCTCAAGCGGCGTGAATGTGTAAAAAAGCGGCAGGATCAGCACCGGGGCCAGACTGGAGAGAATAACGGTGAAGAACAGCATCACACCCCCGGCGTACAGCCACCACAGCGCCGGGGCGACGCGCAGCAGCCAGTAAACGATCTCCAGCAGCGCAAGCCCCAGCACGCCGCCAATCGCCAGCCCCTTGATCTGGTCGCCGACCCAGTTGGCGAGCGTCTGGTTGCTCTGCCCGTAGCGGTGGGGCAGTACGAAGCC
Organism: uncultured Anaerolineae bacterium; assembly: GCA_964603985.1. Taxonomy (GTDB): domain Bacteria; phylum Chloroflexota; class Anaerolineae; order Aggregatilineales; family UBA3940; genus CAZRXG01. The sequence goes on from CAZRXG010000002.1 coordinate 94,985, forward strand.
ACCGTAGTACGACAGCGGGATGTCGATCAGCAGGTAGGGCAGCCCGAAGCCCGCCCCGGTCAGCGCGACGACGACCAGCGGCGCGCCCGACAGCCCCGTCGCCCAGCCGCGAAGCGCGAGGTAAAGGCCGCTGACCAGCCAGGCAGCGAGGTAAAGCGCGCCCAGACCCAGCTCGACGAGCAGCAGGCGGCGCTGGATGCGGGCGTACTCTCTGGCCCGCTCCTGGCGTTCCGTGTCAAGCGCAACCGATTCGGGCTGCTCACTCATCAGGATCTCCTCTTTGACCTGCGAAAGTGTCTCTATCGGATTGTAGCCCGCCGCCGACTGTGGTACAAACCACCCAGGTTTAACGCGGCATACACCGGGGCGGAGGAGCCATGTACGTCGATGCGGTGACCACGGCGGCAGTCGCCGACGAACTGGACAGGCGGATTGTCGGCGGGCGCGTTCAGGCGGTGCTCCAGACAGGACACGACTCGATGGGCTTTGAGATATACGCCCACCAGGAGCGCCATTACCTGCTGATGACCGTCGATCCGGACTCCGCTCGCTGCCACCTGGTGCCTGACCGGCTGCGCCGGGGCACCGAGCAGCCCTCACCGCTTGGTCTGCTGCTGCGCAAATACCTCGACGGGGCGCGGCTGATGGCTGCCACGCAGCCGCCCTGGGAGCGCGTCCTGTGGCTGAACTTCTCCGGCCACGAGGGGGAGTGCCGCCTGATCATCGAGACGATGGATAGGCGCAGCAACATCATCCTGGCCGTCGAGGGCGAGATACTGGACTGCCTCAGGCGCGTCGGGCCGAGTCAGAACCGCTACCGCGTGCTGCTACCCGGCAAACCCTACGTCCCGCCACCACCACAGCGTAAAACCCCACCGGGGCAGGTCACGCCGTCGCTGATCGACGGGTTTCTGGGGCAGGCCCCCGACATCCCCGCCTGGCGGGCGCTGGTCAACAACATCGCGGGGGTCAGCCCGCTTTTCGCCCGCGAGGTCATCCACCGCGCCTGTGATGAGGCCGAGGCCCCGGCCTTCGACGTGGCGGGCGAGATCGTGCACAGTGCCTTTGCCACCCTGATCGCCACCGTACAGGACAAAACCTGGTCGCCGTGCGTCGTCCCGGCGGAGTCGGGCGAAGGCTACCGCGCTTTCGCCGCCTACGAGATCACCTGCCTGGAGGGGGGCGAGCCGGTGGAAAGCATCAGCGCGGCGATGGCGGCCTACTTCGGCGCGCCGGTGGGGATTGAGGCTTACGACGCGGGCAAGTCACACGTCAAAGCTCAGCTTGACGGTGCACTGGAGCGCATGGGTCGCAAGCTCGCCTCGCTTGAGCGCCAGTCATCCGGCGAGGAAGAGATCGAAACCCTGCGCAAGCAGGCCGAACTGCTGCTGGCCTACGCTCCAACGCTTGAGCCGGGGCAGACGGTGTTCCGGGCGCAGTACGACCCCGATGGGCCGCCCCTGACCATCGAGCTTGACCCGACGCTACCCCCGCTCGAAAACGCGCAGCGCTACTTTGATCGCTACGAGAAAGCCAAGCGCGCGGCGGAGGATGTTCCCCGGCTGCAACGCGCAGCGCGGCGGGAACTCGCCTACCTGGAGCAGCTATCCACCGACCTCGCCCTGGCGGAAAACTGGCCGGAGATCGACATGGTGCGCGAAGCGCTGCAGGAGGCGGGCTTCTGGCAAGGCCCCCAGACGCGCGGGCCGCGCGGCAGCAAACCCGGCATTCGTCGCTTCACGACCGGGGACGGATTCGTCATCCTGGTAGGGCGCAACGCAGCCCAGAACCACGCCCTGGTCACCGAGCGCTCAAAAGGGGACGACCTGTGGCTGCACGCCCGCAACATACCGGGCAGCCACGTGATCGTCAAAAACGACGGGCGTCCTATCCCCGACGAGGTGATCCGGCGCGCGGCGGAGCTGGCAGCCTACTACTCGGCGGGGCGGGATGATACATCGGTCGAAGTGGACGTGACGCAGCGGCGCTACGTCCGCCCGATCAGGGGTAGCAAGCCCGGCATGGTGACCTACCGGAACGAGCAGACGTTGACGGTGCAGCCGCGCCGGGATCAGGCTTCTTCGCCGGTGTAGGCCGCCTCGACCTGGGGGATGATGGCCGACCAATCGTAGCGCGCGCGGACGACTTCCGCCGCCTCGGAGCCGAGCGCCCTGCGGCGGGCCTTGTCCTGGAGCAGCCTGACGACCGCCTGGGCGAAGTCGTGCGGGGTATCGGCCAGCAGCAGTTGTTTCCCCTCCGTAACCGCAATCCCCTCGGCACCAACCCGCGTGCTGACCACCGCCCGCTCCATCGCCATCGCCTCCAGCAGTTTGAAGCGCGTCCCGCTACCCATCCGCAGCGGCGCGACGTAGATGTCCGCCGCCCGGATGTAGGGCCGGATGTCGGGCACAAAGCCGGTGATCGTCACACCGGGGCGGCCGCGCAGGGAATCGAGGCGGGCGTGCGGGTTCTTGCCCACGATGGCGAAGTGCACGCCGGGGGCGCGCTCCCGGATCAGCGGCAGGATCTCGCGGGCGAACCACAGCGCCGCGTCGACGTTGGGCCGGAAGTCCATCTTACCGGTGAACACCAGCGACGGGCGCGGGAGGTCGGCCTCCGGCAGGCCGGCGTCGCGGTACTGCGCCGTCGGGATGGCGTTAGGGATGACCGTGACCGGCGTGTGGTGGCGGAGCCTGCGCAGGTGGGCGGCATCCGTATCAGAGCAAGCAAAGACGTGATCGACCGACCGGCAGGTGGCCGCCTCGACGCACGTCAGGCGGCGGGCCTGGATCAGCGAGTAGATCGCGACCGGCCAGCGGCGCGGGATGCACAGGTCCTGGGTGAAGATGCGGCGCTGGAGCGCGTACTCGGCGTTGTGCGCGTCGTAGATCAGTGTGCCAGAAGCGCCCGCCGCGAGGATGGTTGGCAGGTAGGGGGCCATCTCGATCCCCTCGATGTGGATCACGTCGAATGCCTCGCGGTGGAGCAGATCACGCAGCGCCACCTGGAACTCATCCGACCACAGGCGGCGGGTCATGTCGGCGTGGCCGAACAGCAAATCACGCAGGCGGCGCCACCTGCTGCGAACCGGCGCGGCGACGGTGATGGCCGGATCGCACAGGGAAGCAAGCGGCGTCTCCGCAAGCGCAGGCTGGTCCACTTCAATGAAGGACAGCAGCGCGATGCGGTGCCCGCGCCCGGCCAATCCGTCGATCAGGCCGAAGTTGCGCAGCGCCGTCCCCTGGTGAGGGGGATAGGGAAGCTGCGGGGTCAGGAACAGGATGCGTTTGCTCATGTGTTTTCCAGAACTCGCCGGTAGACGGATAAAACCCGGCTGGCCGTCTCGCGCCAGTTGAACAATCCGGCACGCTCCAGGCCGCGCCTGCGCAGATCACCGGCCAACGCCGTGTCGGTGAGCACGCGCCGCAGCCCATCGGCGATGCTGGCCGGGTCGTCCGGGTTGACCAGCAGCCCGGCGTCGCCCACCACTTCGGGCAAGGACGCACGGTCGGAGACGACGGCAGGCGTCCCACAGGCCATCGCTTCGAGCGGCGGGAAGCCGAACCCTTCATAAAAAGAGGGCAGACACAGCACCTGTGCGCCGCTGTAAAGGGCCGGAAGCTCTTCAAAGGCAATATTCTCACGCCACAGAACGGTTTCTGCCAGTCCCAACTCCTGGATCTGCTCAAAAATTCCCTCGAACAGCCAGCCGCGCTGCCCCACGATGACCAGCGGGGGCGTGCCGGGAATCTCGCCGCGTAGCTGCCGGTAGGCGCGCAGCAGCCCTTCGAGGTTCTTGCGCGGCTCGAAGGTGCCCACAAACAGAATATACTCGCCCGGCAGATCGTGTCTGGCCGCTAGATCGGCGATGGCGTCGGGCGGGGCCGGGCGGAAGTGCTCGCCGATGCCCAGCAGGACGGTCGTGACTTTTTCGGCTGGCACGCCCAGCAGGTCAAGCACGTCGGCCCGCGTCGCCTCGGAGTCGGTCATGATGTGATCGGCGCGCGCAACGGCGCTCGCGATCTGGTTGTTGTAGTAGCGGCGGCTCTCCGGGGTGAGGAAATCGGGATAGTGCAGGAACGTCAGGTCGTGGATGGTGATGACCGACCGGTAGCGCCCGTCGTAGGGCGGGATGAAGTCCGGGCTGTGCAGCAGGTCGAGGCGCAGGGGAAGAACCTCGACCGCCAGGGCAAGGCGCTCAAAGCGGTGATGCGAGGGCGTCCAGCAGGTGACGCGCCGCTGGTTGGGTGCCTGGGCCAGATCCCGCCGGTCTTTGCGCTGGTGGAGGATGAGGTACGCGTTGGCGGCGTCCAGCGCGGGAAGCTCATCGATCAGGTGGTGGATGTACTGTGCGATGCCGCCGTGCCGGTAGTAGGTCAGGCGGGCGTCAATGCCGATCCGGGCCATAAGACTCCCCCGGTGAGGTGATAAGGCTCAATCCTCGACGGTGATGCGCACTCGGCTGTAATCGACGGCGTGATCGTCCAGGTCCAGCATCTCGCCGATGTAGGCGCTGGTGGTCTGCGGGCTGGCATGTCCCAACATCACCTGCACCTGCTCGATGGACGCACCGCCCTGGCGGGCCAGCTTGGCGGCGGTGCGGCGCAGGTCGTGGGGCGAGATGCCGTAAAAGCCAAGCTGACCGGTGTAATAGTCCACCAGCCAGCCGATGGCGCTCGACGTGAGACGCTCACCGTGCTGGACTTCGTCGCCTTTGCGGATGCGGACGAACACCGGCGCTTCCGGCGACGTGTCAAGCTCCGCGCGCCCGGCGTACACCTGCAACAACCGCCACAGCGTGGGCGGCATCTTCACGGTGCGCGTCCGCCCATGCTTCCCGGTCAGGTTCTTGATCACCTTGTGGCCGTCCAGCTCGGCGATGTGCGCCCAGTTGAGCGCCACCACCTCAGCGCGGCGCAGCCCGCAGACCGACATCAGGGCCAGGATGGCCGAGTCGCGGCGGCCTTTGTGGGTCGCGATGCCGGGCAGGTCGAGCAGGGCCTGGCGCTGGCCGGCCGTCAGGCGGTTGCCCTGCACCTCGCCGCGAACCGAGGGCGGCTTTGCCAGGTCGAGCGTGGGGAGCGCCGTCGCCAGGTTGCCCGACGTGTCGAGCGCGGCAGCCGTGCGAAGCAGACCCTTGATCGTGTTGGTGTGGGCCTGCACACTGCGCGGCGATAACCCGCGCTCCTGAAGGTAGGCGATGTAGTCCCTCAGGTGGGCAACGAAGGGCCCGGGTGGCCGATCATGCAGCCACGCCATGAACTGCTCTAAGCGGCTGTGGTAGGCACGCCGGGTATGCGGGGAGCGCCCGGCGAGGTAGGTCTGGATGGCATCCCGGAGAAGCGCCCTGGAGCCGTCTACCGGTTGGAGGGTGTTTGTGGTCATATTTTTGTGCTCCAGCCTGTTCTACTGCGCTAGCTACCGGACACCAGAGCCAATTGCTGACACAAAGTTGCTCAAATATGCGCCCAGATTCTTTTCAGTTGGCAGCTTAAGATTGCTTCAAGATCTCTTAATACCTCGCCTTCCAGGTCCCTGATGTTAGGGTTGAGTGCTTCAAGTGAAAACCGGGCAAAGCCTGCGGGCCACTCATAGACGAGATCGTTAAGTGAAACATTGCTAGCACAACAGGGAGTAATGGTATCGAGTTCTCTAAACTCGGTTTCGTAGGCTGCGTTCATTGCCTGTCCCCACCATCCTACCTCAAGAGTTGCTCTACAAATTGGACAAACAATTCTTTCGAAGTTCTGACCCTGGTCAACAAACCGGACCGTATCCGATAATTCGATGTATACGTCATCCGCCTGTGGAAGATGAGATGCAAGCAATTCACGAGCTCGCATCTGAGCTTCGGCATCAGGAACATAGTCAGGAATCGTGGGGATTAGACGAAGGACGTGGTCAGACATAAGCGCCAAGCTCCCAATACAGTGAAAGCGGGCACAAATAACACACAGAATCCGAGGAAATGCGAGCTGCTCAACTCCTAACCCATTTGTTCAAGTGTCCGGCAGCTAGTCTACTGCGGATATTCTATAATATCACCAGTTAAATTTCAATACTTTTCGGGCCGGATCGTCGCAAAGTCGGCCATAATCGGTTAAATTATAGGCGCTGGGCCGATGAAGATTCCTTCAGAGGACACCGATCATGCACGGACTGACCGACGAGCAAATACAAAACGTCATCCGGCTGCTGCAAGCCGGTGAAGATCTGCCCCTGGAGTACAGAGAGCTGCTTTTCCCTCCTGAAGAGCGACACAGCGAATTGATGAACGCCATCCGGGCCGACGGGAACGGCACATCCATCACCTCGGAACAGGTACCCTGTGTCGTGCTGGTCGTTGACGACAACGAAAACAACCGCCAGCTGCTGGCCGACCAGCTTGAGTGGCAGGGGTACGGGGTCGTCACGGCGGAGAATGGGCGGCAGGCGCTGGAGATGATCGATGAACGGGACTTTGACCTGATCCTGCTCGACATCATGATGCCTGAGGTGAACGGCTACGAGGTGCTGGAACACCTCAAGCGCGATTCGCGGCTGCGTCACATCCCCGTCATCATGATCTCGGCGGTGGGTGAGATCGGCAGCGTGATCCGGTGCATCGAACTGGGGGCAGAGGACTATCTGCCCAAGCCGTTCAACCCGACGCTGCTGAAGGCCCGCATCGGGGCCAGCCTGGAGAAAAAGCACCTGCGCGACCAGGAGCAGGCTTACCTGCGGCGTCTGGAGGGAGAGCGGGAGAAGTCGGAGCGCCTGCTGCTCAATGTTCTGCCCCAACCCGTCGCCGAGCAGCTCAAGCAGCAGCAAGGCACAATTGCCGACAGCTTCGCCGAGGTGACCGTGCTTTTCGCCGACATCGTTGACTTCGTCGAACTGTCAGCCCACATATCGGCGACCGAGTTGGTCGATCTGCTGAACGACATCTTCTCGGCGTTTGACCGCCTGGCCGAGGTCCACAAGCTGGAAAAGATCAAGACAATCGGCGACGCCTACATGGTGGTCGGGGGGATGCCCACACCCCGCAGCGATCACGTCGAGGCTGTGGCCAACATGGCACTCGACATGCAGCAGGAGATCGTCCACTTCAAACGGGATAACGACGAGCCGTTCAGCATGCGGATCGGCGTGCACACCGGGCCGGTTGTGGCGGGCGTCATCGGGACCAAGAAGTTTATCTACGACTTGTGGGGGGATACCGTCAACACCGCCAGCCGGATGGAGAGCCTGGGGATGCCGGGCGGCATCCAGGTCACCGAAGAAGTCTACAGCCGCCTGGAGGGCAAGTATCTGTTCGAGGAACGGGGTGCGGTTCACATCAAAGGCAAGGGCGACGTGATCACCTACCTCCTCAGAGAAAAGTTGGCCTCACCCTGAGTGAGCACGCCCCGGCACACGATCAACGTCCCATGCGCCCCCGGTTCGGGGGCGTGTTTGCTGTTGACTCCCTGCCAGCGTCTGCCTCACGGTTGTCCTTCACAGGTTTTACACATTTGGGCCGTATACTGTGGAAAACGCGACCAGATGTAGTAGACTCCAGGTGGTGGGATATGTTTTCACCGCGCAACTCAACGTCCCTGCGCGGGCGGGCGGAGATCGGGCAAATGGCCTACAAAATACTGGTTGCCGACGACGAGCCTAATCTGGTGAGCACGGTGCGCGCCTACCTGGAAGATTCCGGGTTTGACGTGGTGACAGCCTCCAACGGGCGGGAGGCGCTGTTCGTCAGCCGCCACGAGCAACCCGACCTGATCGTCCTCGACCTGATGATGCCGGAGATGGACGGTTGGGAGGCAGCCCGTCTGATCCGGCGTGAGAGCGGCGTGCCGATCATCATGCTGACGGCCCACGTCGACGACGCCGACAAAGTGGCCGGGCTTGAGATGGGGGCCGACGACTACATCACAAAACCTTTCAACCCGCGCGAGCTGGTCGCCCGCGTGCGGGCCGTGCTGCGGCGCACACACGGCGACCCGCCCGGCGGGCCGGACATCCTGCGCGTCGGCGACCTGGAGCTTGACCGCGAATCGTACCGGGCGAACCTGGCCGGACAGCCCCTCGACCTGACACGCAGCGAGTTCGACCTGCTGGCCGCGCTGATGAGCCAGCCGGGGCGGGTATTCACGCGCATGGAGCTACTGGATCACATTCAGGGCGAAGCTTACGCTGCCTACGAGCGGACAATTGACGCTCACGTCAAAAACCTGCGGGCCAAGATCGAGGACGACCCGCGCAACCCGCGCTACATCGAGACCGTCTACGGCGTGGGCTACCGCATGGCAAAGGAAGATGCGTAAACTGTGGGTGCGCCTGACGGGTGCGTTTCTGCTGGTCGCCCTGGGGGCCGTCCTGGTCATCTTGCTGGCAATTGAGTATATCGTAGGGACGAGCTTCAGAGGATACCTGGGCCGTGAGAACGCGCTGCTGGCTTCCGACGCCGTGGCCGGCCTGCTCGAAGAGCACTACGCTCAACAGGGTTCCTGGGAGGGCGCCAACGACCTCCTGCCCGGCCCGCGCGGCCAGGGAGCGGGAAAAGGTGGCAAGGAACGGGGGCGCGGCGCGGGCGATTCGGGCGGGACGCAGTACACGCTGGTCGACGCCGGCCACGTCGTGGTCGCCGCCACCGACCCGGCCCGCGTGGGAGAACGCGTCTCGACGGAGAGCCTGGCCGACGCCGCGCCCCTGCACCAGAACGGTGAACCGGTCGGCTGGCTGCTGGTCAAGACACCCGGCCAGAGCAAGCTGAACAGCACTCAGGTGCAGTTCCTGAACGAGGTGCGGCGCAGCCTGATCGGGGTGGCACTTCTCGCCGGGGGGCTGGCGCTGGTGGTGGGCACCGGGATCAGCCGCGTGCTCGTCCGCCCGCTGCGGCAGCTCACCGACGCTGCGCAGGCCGTCGCCGAGGGTGAGTTGGGACGAGTTGTCCCCGCCCACCGGGGCAGCGCAGCCGAGATCAGCACACTGGCCGAGTCCTTCAACAGCATGTCGAGGGCGCTGGCCGAAGGCGAAGCTCTCCGCCAGCGCATGACCACCGACATCGCGCACGAGCTGCGGACGCCCATCAGCGTGATGCGGGGCCAGCTTCAGGCGATGCTGGACGGCGTCACGCCCACCGACGTCAAGCACATCGCCGTCGTCTTCGACCAGACGCTGCACCTCTCACGCCTGGTCGAAGACCTGCGCACGCTGACCCAGGCGGAAGCCGGACACCTGCCGCTCCAGATGCGGAGTCTGAACCCCCCCGACCTCATCGCGCGGGCGGTGACACTCTTCTCCCCCCTGGCTCAGGATGCCGGGCTGACTCTTTCCACGATCAGTGAGGACGGGCTGCCCCGGATATCGGGCGATCCCGACCGCCTGCACCAGGTGCTCGCCAACCTGCTGGCTAACGCCCTGCGCCACACCACGCCCGGTGGCCGGGTCGAGGTCCGGGCCGGGCACGGGGAGGATGGTGTGAGGTTCAGCGTCACGAACAGCGGTGAGACGCTCCCTGCGGAGCAGGCTCGTCACGTCTTCGAGCGCTTCTGGCGGGCCGACGATTCGCGCAACCGCGACCGGGGTGGCGCGGGTCTGGGGTTAGCTATTGCGCGTGAGATCGTCCGCCTGCATGGGGGGCGCATCTGGGTTGAGGCAGGCTCCGGTGAGACGCGGTTTGTCTTTGAAATACCACGCGACGGGTGATCGGGGTTACCAGGCAACACACGGCGCAAACGCAGCAGGACAGCGCGAGGCGCTCTCCTGTTGTGCTTGAGCTATGGGATTGTTTTTGGCCTGCGGGGGAGCTTCATTTACCGAAGGGCCGCGCCTTCTAACTCCTGAGCCCGTCTGACCAGGTCGGCGAGTGAGGTGCTTTCGAGACGAGCTACCAGTGCCTGCTGTGCCTCGGTGAAGATCTCGCAGAAGGGGCAGGTTGGCGAGAATTCGCATACGGCCGGGTCGCGCGTGCAGCGGTTGAGCGTGATCGGCCCGTCAATTGCTTCGATGATCTCGCGCATCGTGATCGTTTCCGCCGGGCGAGCGAGGTTCACACCCCCGCTGGCCCCACGTGTTGCTTCCAGTACGCCCCTCACTACCAACTGGGAGACGATCTTGGCCAGAAACGGAAGCGGGATCTTCTGCCGCTCGGCGATGGTGGCCGTAGCGACACGTTCGTCGCTTGAGAGTTGGGCCACCTCAACAGTGGCCCGCAGAGCATAGTCAGCCTGCCGGGTAATCTCCAACATGTATATCTACCTTCACTGCGGTGTGGCTCGTTGTAACGTGGTATCCCATAGCCGGGCAACGAGCATCTTAGCCGAGCGCTCCTCCAGATAAAGAATAAATCTCTACATAAAAGATGTCAATTTACGATTATCCCCCCCAGTTTATCACGACTTCCCCCAATCACCTATGCTTCTGGGACATATTGAGATAAAAATCATCTTCTAGGGTGATCTTTGTCGTGGCAGGCCGCCTCACCCAGACCGGCGACCTGACGTATTTTTGCACTTCTCGCACAAAAAGGATATTGTGGCGCTCTAAGAAGACCTCAGCCGGAGAGAAAGGACGCGCGGCGGCTTATGTCTGTTCACGAACACGACGCAGTTGAGCTATCCGTGGTTATCCCGGTCTACAACGAACTGGAAAACCTTGACCCGCTCCAGGCCGAACTGGATGCTGCGTTGGACGCGCTGGACATTCCATACGAGATCGTCTACGTTAACGACGGCAGCCGCGACGGCAGCGCGGCCAGGCTGGAAGAGCTGGCGAAGTCGCATCCCGGCACGGTGGTTTACGTCAACCTGCGGCGCAACTTCGGGCAAACGGCGGCGATTGCGGCAGGCATCGACTATGCGCGCGGCAGGGCCGTCGCGCTGCTGGATGCCGATCTGCAAAACGATCCCGCCGACATTGGCATGCTGCTGGACAGGCTGAACGAAGGCCACGACGTGGTAAGCGGCTGGCGTCGTGACCGAAAGGATAAGTACGTCACGCGGCGGATCCCCTCGATGACGGCCAACTGGCTGATCTCCACCGTCACCGGCATACACCTGCACGATTACGGCTGCACATTGAAGGTCTACCGCCGCGAGGTGCTGGACGAGGTGCGCCTGTACGGCGAGATGCACCGCTTCATCCCGGTGTTTGCCGCGGCGGCGGGGGCGAGCATCACCGAGGTGGTCGTCAACCACCGGGCGCGGGTGCACGGCCAGAGCAAATACGGGCTGGGGCGCACCTTTAAGGTCATCCTCGACCTGATCACCGTCAAGTTCCTGCTGAGCTACCGCACCACGCCGATGTATCTTTTCGGCGGTGTAGGGATCGGTCTGATGGGGATCAGCTTCCTGGTGCTGCTGGGGGCGCTGCTCAACAAGTGGATACGCGGCGCGTCGCTGATCCGGACGCCGCTGCCCCAACTGGCGGCCACGTTCTTCGTGCTGGGCGTTCACTCCATCCTGCTGGGACTGGTGGCCGAGCTTCTGGTGCGCACCTACCACGAGTCGCAAGACAAGCCGATCTACGTCGTCAGGAAAGTTATGGACGGGACAGGCGAGCGATCTGCCCACCGGCGCAACAATCAACGCCGCTGATTCACCCCCCGCCGATTGACGGCTGCCCCACGATTGGATAAGGTATCACACGTCTGCGTGCCACTGTGCAGGCGTGTGATGATTCTCCCGTGAACTGGATGCGTGCATGCAAAAGTCGACCCGGCGCGGCGATTTCTCTTCCTTCTGGCTCCTGGCGGTGACAATCGTGCTGCTGGGGGTGGCGCTGCGCCTGGTCGCCACGCTGCGGCTGCCCCTGTTCCTCGACGAGGCGCTGCACATTCTCCGCGCGCACCGCGCGATGGAAGGCGACCTGTTCGTCGGCCCCATCCGCAAGTGGCTGTATCCGGTCGCCCTGGCCCTGCTGCGGCCAACCGGGCCTGAAGGCCCCTGGCTGGCCCGGAGCGGATCGGCGCTGCTGGGCGCACTGTCCATTGCCTGCTGCATCGCGCTGGGCCGCCTGCTTGACGACCGGCGCACCGGCCTGCTGGCCGGGTTGTTCTACGCCGTCCTGCCGCTGGCCGTCTTCCACGAGCGGCAGGCGCTCGCCGACCCGATGCTGGCGGCGTTCACGACGTTCAGCACGGTTCTGTCGATCCGGCTGGCGCGCGCGCCGCGCTGGTGGATGGCACCCGCCCTGGGGCTGGCACTGGCGGTCGCCTACCTGACCAAGGTTTCCGCGCTGCCGTTTGTGGGTCTGCCGGTTGTGGCCGTGATATTGTTCTCGCGGGACTGGCGCACTCGCTGGCGGGCGCTGGCCCTGTTCGTGCTGGCTTTGCTCATCGCCGCCGGGCCGATTGTCTGGGCCTACCGAGGATACGCCCAGGAGCGGGCAGTCAGCGGCACCTCCACCGACCTGGCCGTAGGCAGCATCACGTCGCTGATCGGGCTGGGGCAGCCCGGTTACGCTAAACTGGTGCGATTCTACCTGCAAACCTACGGTGAGACGGTGTGGCGGTACGTCGGCGTGCCCCTGCTGGCGCTCGTCGCGCTGGCCGGGGTGTGGGCCGCCCTGGGAGAGCGCCGGCGGGCCGTCCTGTTCCTCGCACTGCCGGGGGTGGTTTTCGCATTCATCCCGCTGCTGGTCGTCAGCCCCGCCGATTTCTTCGCCCCGCGCTACATTCTACAGAACGCCGCGCCCCTGGTCGTCCTGGCCGCACTGGGACTGCGGATCACGCTGGCTCGGCTGGATGGCCGCCGTCCGGGATTAGGACGGTGGATCGGGGTGCTGGCGCTCGTCGTGACCGTCGCCCCGGCGCTGTGGTTCGCCGCCCTGCTGATCCGCGATCCGGCTCAGGCTCCGCTGACCCGAATAGATCGCAGGCAGTACATCAGCGGCGACCCAAGCGGCAGCGGACGCGACGAGGCTGCGCGGGATCTGTGGGAAGTGTGGCAGGCCGGTGACGGGGTGCACGTCGATGCGATGGCGAGCGGGGAGTCGGCGGCCTGGCTGGACGCCCACCTCGGCCCGCTCGTCGGGGAGTTTCTGTACTTCCGGCGCGGCGACTCTGAACTGCGGGCGGCGCTGACGACCTGGCTGGCGGCGGGCGATCAGGTATATTTCCTCGAAGAGAGCAAGCCCCACCCACTGCCCGACACGCCCATGGACACCCGCCTCGAACCGGTGAGGGAATACGAGAGCGGCGCGGGGCCGCTGCGCCTTTACCGCGTCACCGGGATAGACGGCCCGCTGGCCGACCGGGTTTACGCCCGGCTGGCCCCCGACCCGGAGAAGCTGGCCGCCGATCAGGCCGCGCTGGCCGGGGCGCTGATGTCCGGCGGCTTGCAAAGCCCCTTGCAAAGCCCGGTGCTGGTTTTTCCCCCCAACCACGCGCCCGCGCTGGCCGATCTGGTTGGGCGCAACGTTCTGCCACTGTCGCCCGGCGTCTGGCCCCTCGAACCGGGCGCAATCAAGGCGGCGCTGGATGCGCTCGACCTGGATGCGGATGGCCTCGCCGTCGAGGTTGTGGTTGTCGATGAGGCGAATGTCGACCCTCAGCGCGTGCTGCTCTCGACGCTCACCCGGAGCCTGTACCACGTCGGCGATGACTGGTTCGGTCTGCTGCACCGCTGGCGCTTCGTGACCGGCCCCACTGACCCGACCCTGGCCCCGCTCGACGCGCAGTACGAGGGCGTGATCGATCTGGCCGCCGGGGCCATCCTCGACCCGGAGGCCCGGCCCGGCGAGGCAGTGCGGCTGGCGATGCAGTGGCGCACGCCGGTCGAGATAGAGGATTCGTTCAAGGTGTTTGCCCACGTCGTGGATGAGGACGGCACACTGTGGGCGCAGCACGACGGGGTTCCGGGCGGCGGCCTGCTGCCCATGACTGCCTGGCAGCCGGGCGAGGACGTGATCGACCGCCTCGCGATTGAATTGCCCGCCGACCTGCCGCCCGGCGAATACACGATCTGGGTGGGGATATACCACCCGGACAGCGGTCTCCGTCTGCCAGTGACGGGCGGAGGGGAAACGGGGCCGGATTACGTGGTGTTCGGGCGGTTCAGCGTCATGCCGCCGGAGTGAGGCTCAGTCCAGGTAGCCCAGTGCTCGCAGGCGGTCTTCGATCTCGGCCGTCTCTTCCGCGCTGAGGCCGGTCTCCACATCGACGGCGATCTCGTCGGCAGTGCTGTAGACCACCTCGCGCCGCTCCTCCATGACCTCGGTGAGCGGTCGCCCATCCATCACTTCGGGGACGGGCAGCCCCATCAGGTGCATCACGGTCGGGGCAACGTCGGTGATGTGCGCTCCCCCAAGCGCCACCCCCGGCCTGATCCCGGTCCCGGTGGCGATGAAGATCCCCTCACTGCGGTGGCAGCCCGAGTCGCCGCGTATCTGCTGCGGGAACAGCTCGCTGCTGGTGGCAAACAGCGGGAACGCGATACAGCGGTAGCCGTCCAGGATGAACTGGATGTCGGGGCCGTTCTCGGCGAAGGGGCCGCGAAACTCCTCGTCGCGCAGAACGACGCGGTCCAGGATCGGCCCACCGCCGACCGGGTGGCGCAGGCTCTTCAGCGCCTCGATCACCTGCTCGCGGACTTCGGCCTCTTCCGCCCCCGGCTCGACGCTGCCGTGCGGGTGCCTGCCCCTGGTGTTGACGTAAATCTGCCCAACGTGCCCCATCGAGAAGGCTTTGGTGCGGCTCCAATCAACGTCGTCGTAGGACAGGAACTTGCTCACGACCGCGTTGCGCTGCTTCTTTGAGACGCGCGAGGCGATATTGTGCAGGCCCGTCTTCTCCAGCAGGTGGTAGACCGACGCCGGGGAAACGCCCCGCCAGAACAAAAACTCCTTCAGGCGGGTGACGGGGGTGTGCTTGAAGTGCATCAGCCCGGCCTCGACCAGGAGCAGGTTAATGTTCGCCGTGTAGTGCAGCGGCCCAAAGCCATGATCGGACATGACCAGGACGGCGGTGTCGGGCGGCAGCGCGTCGAGCAGCCTGCCGATCTGGGTGTCGATCAGGGCGTAGATGTCGCGCAGGCTATGCCGGACGTGCTCCGGCGCGCCGGGTTCGTGGTGGGGGTGCGTCGGATCGGCGAAGCGCCACAGCGCGTGGGAGGCGATGTCGGTCGAGGTGAAAACCGCCATCATCACGTCCCAGGGCTCGTTTTCGAGCAGGGCCAGCGCGTAACGCCCGCGCACCTTGACCAGATCGTGAATGTCGGCGATGAAGGCGTCCTCCTCACCGCGCTTGTACTGGATATCCGGCGCGATGCGGTACGGGCCAAGCTCCGGCTCGTAGCGCCTGATCAGGTCGTCCGGGTAGCAGATGGTCGCGTTGCGCGGCGAGAGCAGACCGGTGATCATGAAGCCGTTGATCGGGCGCGGCGGGTAGGTCACCGGCACGTTGACCGCCCCCACCCGCAGCCCGGCCTCCGAGAGTCGCTCCCACAGCGTCGGCTGCTGGATCGAGGTGGCATTGACCATGTCGTAGCCGGTGCCCCTGGGCCGGATGAAGTCGAAGACGCCGTGCTTACCGGGGTTGGTGCCCGTCATGAAGCTGGGCCAGGCGGGCGAGGTGACGGGCGGGAAAGTCGAGTTGAGGTCGCAGCTTGTGCCCGCGTCGATCAGGCGTTTGAGGTTGGGGAGATGCCCCTCCTCGGCCCAGGGACGGATCAGGGTAAAGGTCCCCCCGTCAAGGCCGATGATTAACGTGCGTTTGGGTTGCATGCTTGCACCTGTTTCGCGAAAAACTATCGCTCAGGAAATGTATCCCAGGTCGCGGAGCCGCTCGATAACGGCGTCCTCCTCCTCCCGGTCGTAGACATCCTCGTCCAGGTCACCATAGCCGCTGGGCGGTGCCTCGTAGCTGTACTCGACCGGGCGTCGCTCCGTGACTTCCGGCTTAAAAACGTCGAGCAGCACCCTGCCGTCCATGTAGCGCGGCACCTGGAGGCCCATCGCCCACAGGATGGTGGGGGCAATGTCGGTGATGACGGCCTCCTTCACCTCGACGCCCTGCCGGACGTCCGGCCCGTGCAGGACGACGATGCCGTCCATGTGATGGTGGCCGGTCTGCCCAAAGCTGTCCTCGATGATGTGATTCGAGCCGAAGTCCGCATGTCCGAAGGAGACGTAGCGGGCACGGTCGGTGTGCAGCACGATGTCGGGCATGCGCTCGAAAGCATTCCCCGCGAAGATCTCCTCACGGCGGTAGGCGGCCTGGACAACCTGATCGCCGGTCGTGGGGTCGCGCAGCGCGAGCGCCGCCTGGATGATGGCGTCGCGGGTCGCCTCGTAATCCTCGCCCGGCTCGACGGTGCCGTCAGGGCGCAGATCTTTGACGTTCAGGTAGACCTGGCCGAAATTCCCGACGGCGAAGGCTCTGGTGCGCTTCCAATCCACGTCGTGGAACGACAGGAACACTCTGCGCAGCAGGCCCTGGCTGCGCCCGCGTTTGACGCGCTTGCGTAGCCTGCTCAGGCCGACGGCGGTCAGGACGCGCAGCACGTTGAGCGGGGTGAAGCCTAACCGGTACAGCAGCAGCTTGGCCTGGCTGAGCGGATCGCGCTTGATCTTGAGGTAGCCCTCTCGCATCAGCCAGTTGTTGACGTGAAAAAACTTGTGAAACGGCCCGAAGCCGTGATCGGACATTACGACCACCAACGCGTCCTCCGGGACGCGCTCCAGGATGGCTCCCACCTGCTCGTCGACCGTCCGGTAGTACTCCTCGATGGCGGGCATGCAGCGCCGGGCCTCGTCAGGATCGTGGCGCGGGTGATCGGGGTCAATGATGTGCCAGATCTCGTGTTGCAGGTTGTCGGTCGTCTCCATCACGTAGATGAAGAGGTCCCAGGGCCGGGTATCGAGCAGGTAGCACACCACGCGCGAGCGCTGAATCTCCATCTGCGTGACATCGCGGGTGAACTCGGCCCGGTCGCGCCCGCGCGCGCCCTCGTCCATCTGTAAGGGGAAGTGCCCCACCGCCCCCTCGATCTCCTGCCGGAGGTCGGGCGGGTACGTATAGCCGCTGTCCTCCGTCGGGGCGAGGAAGGTGGCGAGCAGGTAGCCGTTGAGCGGGCGGGGCGGGTACGTCATCGGCAGGCTGACCACGCCGCACTTGCCACCGGCCTTGCTGACACGCTCCCAGATCGGCGGGGCCTGCCAGGTCGTGACGTTTGACACCTCAATGTAGTACCCGTCTGGGCGGGGATAGGTGAAATCGATCATGCCGTGCTGGCCGGGGTTGGTGCCGGTCGCCATGCTGACCCACGCCGACGCCGACACGGGCGGGATCGTGGTCGTCAGGAGGCCGGACGCGCCCTCGTCGATCAGCTTCTTGAGGCGCGGCATCTTGCCTGCGTCAAGCAGAGGTTGGAGCAGATCGAAGGTTGCGCCGTCGATGCCGATGACGGCAACTTTTCGCAGATCACTCATGTTGCGTTCGAACGCCTCCTGTCACGTGTTGTACCCCACCGGCCAGAGATACTACCCCGCCGATGAGACCCGCGCCAAATCGCAGCAAGTTGAAGGCCAGCGCCATCGCGATGGCCTGCCCCGCCGGGACACCCACCAACCCAAACAGGATCTGGTAGGCGTATTCGCGCACCCCCAGCCCGTTGAATGAAAGCGGCAGCAGGCCGACAATGCTGATGATCGGCGTGTAGATGGCATAGTACCCAATCGAAAGATCGACGTTCAGCGCCAACCCGACCAGGTAATTGTCAAGGATCGAGGTGAAGGTAAAGGGCACCGAGACCAGCAGCCCCATCTCAAGCGCCCTGAGATCGTAGGTGCACAGCGCCTCGTGCAGCGAGGTGACCATCCGGTGCCCGGCGACCGGCCTCAACAATGGGATGTGCTGTTCGATCCAGTTGGGAATGTCCAGGCGGACGAACCAGACGCCGAACACGATCACCAGGCACATCCCCGCGACGACGTACACCGCCTCACGTGGGAACAGGCCGGGCCGGATGGCGATCACGATCAACCCGATCAGCGAGGTGGCGAACAGCCCGACCACCCGCTCCGCGACCACGCTCGTCGCCGAGGCCGCGCCGTGCTGTGAGATGCGTCGCAGCTCGATGATCTTGGCGACATCTCCCCCAAAGCCGGTGGGCAGGAAGCTGTTCCAGAAGAAGCCCACCAGGTAGAGCAGGAACAGGTCGAGGATGGAAGTCCGGACGCCGAGCGGCGTCAACAGAACGTACCAGCGCACCGCGCGGGCCAGGATGGACAGCAGGAGCACCGCCCCCGCCAGCGCGTAGAACCAGCCGTTCAGGTTGGCGAGCTGGCTGGCAACCTCGCGCAGCCCGACCCGGCTCAGGAGCCAGGCCAGGAGCGACACGCTGATCACGATGCGTGCAATGCCGCCCCACCGCTTGCGGCTGCGCTGCCGTTGCGAAGCGTTCGGGGCTTCCGGGCTGCTATCACTCACGGTAATATCTTCCATAATTCAGGGACACCGGCCTCCTGATGTGACAACCAATCGCAATAGTACCATGTTCGTTCTCGGCGTCAAGCCCTCCGGGAAAAGGTGCAGGTGAAACGTCGGCCAATTGCCGCGTTGAACTCTGGGCCGTCCCGCGCTATAATCTCGCCCGACCCGGCACGGGTGCAGCGTGTCGGGTTCCCGTACGAGAAGTACGGAGCAAACACGCAAGCCAGACCCGTGTGGTCGTGCCGGTCGGGTGCGTCCGGTTCCACCGGGGATGAAGGCTGCGGACGAAAAACGAAAGGATGGTTTAACATGGCACGTGTTTCAATGAAGGCCCTGCTCGAGACGGGCGTCCACTTCGGGCATCGTACCCGCAAGTGGAACCCCAAGATGGCACCTTACATCTTCACCGAGCGCAATAACATCCACATTCTGGATCTTCACCAGACCCTCAAAGCAATCGAGGAGACGTACCAACTGGTCACCGAGGTTACTACCAATGGCGGTGTCGTTCTGTTCGTCGGCACCAAGCGGCAGGCCCAGGAGACCATCGCCCGCGAGGCGACGCGCTGTGGCATGCCCTACGTCAACGAGCGCTGGCTGGGCGGTACGCTGACCAACTGGCGCACCATCCGGCAGCGCATCGACTACCTCAAAGACCTGGAGGCCCGCCGCGACCGGGGTGAGTTTGACTTGCTGCCCAAGAAAGAGGCGCTGATGCTGACTCGCAAGATCGAGAAGCTCAATATGCGCCTGGGCGGCATCCGCGAGATGCGCGGGCTGCCCGACCTGCTGTTTGTGGTCGACGTGCGCCGTGAGTACACGGCGGTGCGCGAAGCCGACATCCTGGGGATTCCGACCATCGCGATGGTAGATACCAACTGCGACCCGGATCTGATCGACCACATCATCCCGGCCAACGACGACGCCATCCGCGCCATCAAGCTGATCACCGGCGTGATGGCCGACGCTGTGATGGACGGCATCGCGATGCGCAAGGCAGAAGAAGCCGAACCGGAGGAGGCATACGAGTACGACTACGAGGCCATAGCCGATGAGGCTGCCGGCGACGAAGAGTTCCTCGGTGAGGCAACGCTGGCGAAGCTGAAGAGCGGCGCTTTGAGCTTCGAGGGTGAAGAGGGGGCGGCTGAAGCCGAAGACGAGGAAGAAGTGACGGAGGCCGAAGCTGAGGGGGTCGCGGACGAAGACGAGGATGAGGACGAAGAAGCAGCAGCAGAGGCCGAAGAGGAGTCCGGCGAGGCCCCGGACGAAGAGGAAGCCGAGACCGACGAAGAGGAAGAGGCCGACGAAGACGATGAGGCTGACGAAGACGAGAGCGAAGAGGCATAACCTGGCCGGGTGATCCCCCGGCGACCGGAATGAGGAAACACCCATGACAGTTACCGCGCAAATGGTGAAAGAACTCCGTGAGGAAACAGGCGCCCCCTTCCTCGACTGCAAGAAAGCCCTGGAGGATCACGAGGGCGATCTAGAGAAGGCCAAAGCCTGGCTCACCGAGAAGGGACTTGCCAGGGCCAAGAAGAAAATGGAACGCGAGACCCGTGAAGGCAAGATCGAAACTTACACCCATCCCGGCGGGCGCGTCGGGGTGATGGTTGAGGTCAACTGCGAGACCGACTTCGTCGCCGACACGGACCAGTTTCAGGAGTTCGCGCACGACATGGCGCTGCACATCGCCTTCTCCAATCCGCTCTACCTGGATGTGGACGACATCCCTGAGGACGTGCTGGAAGCGCAGAAAAAAGAGTACTACGACGAAGCCAAGGCCCAGGGCAAACCCGATAACGTGATCGAGCGGATCGTCGAGGGGCGGCTTAACAAGTACTTCTCCGAGATCTGCCTGATGCGCCAGCCGTTCGTGAAAGACGACGAGATCGTGATCGGCGACCTGGTGACGCAGGTCATTGCCGAATTGCAAGAAAACATCCGCATCAGCCGCTTCGTCCGGTTTGAGCTGGACGATACCGGCGGTGGCGACGAGGCCTAGAGACAGATATGGGCAAGGCAGGGGATTAGAGCCATTCTAATCCCCTTTTTCTTGTGGGGGTAACTTTGAGCCAACAGCTATCAGGAACACCCAAGTACCACCGGGTCGTCCTCAAAGTGGGCGGCGAAGCGCTTTCCGGCGGGACGGGGTTTGGGATTGACCCCAAGGAGGCCGCCCTCATCGCCTCCATGATCAAGCGGGTCAAGCAGTACGGCGTGGAGATCGCCACCGTGATCGGGGCGGGAAACCTGTGGCGCGGGCAGATCGGGATGGAGGCGGGGATGGAGCGCTCCACCGCCGACCACATGGGGATGCTGGCCACGGTGATGAACGCCCTGGCCCTGCAAGATGCGCTGGAGAGGCAGGGCGTGGCGACCCGCGTCCAGACGGCGATAGAGATGCGCGCCGTCGCCGAGCCGTACATCCGCCTGCGCGCGATCCGCCACCTGGAAAAAGGGCGCGTGGTGATCCTGGGCGCGGGCACCGGCCAACCGTACTTTACCACCGACACCGCCGCCGCGCTGCGCGGCATGGAGATCAACGCCGAGGTGCTGATCAAGGCCACCAAGGTGGACGGCGTCTACGACAGCGACCCCGAAACCGACCCAGACGCCCGGCGGTACACCAACATGACGTTCATGGAGGCGATCAACAAGCGCGTGCGTGTGCTTGACAGCACAGCCATCTCCCTGTGCATGGACAACCACCTGCCGATCATCGTCCTTAACCTGTGGGAGGAGGGCGCGCTGGAACGCGCCATTCTGGGCGAGCAGATCGGAACACTGATCAGCTAGAGCGACCCAGGGCGCACCGGTTCACCCCGGCACGATCAATCCGTCAGCCGGAACGAAGCGGCGATTATCTCGTAGAAATTGCCCGCGTCGTCCATGAAGCTGATGGCATACGTCCGCACGCTTGAGGGGATGAACCACACCACCAGGCCGTTGCTGGCCGTGACCTGGGTGCCGGGATACGAACCGGCCCCGATCTCCTCCGTCGTGTAGGTCTCACCCGGAGCTTCAAGCGGCATGATGGCGTTGATGGCCTCCGATACCTTGGTGGTGTTGGCGATCCGGATGAAGCCCTTGCCGATATCCTTTGGCGAGGTGAAGCGCACATCAAACGTCTCGTCATCCTCCCACTTCCACCTCCAGCCATTCGGCAGGTCGATTGCGTAGCCGTAATCGGTGTTGGTGTAGGTCTGCACCAGGGACGTGATCGGGTCGAAGCGCTCCAGGTACATGAACTCGGCCCAATAGTAGAAGTCACCCAGCGATTCGGACCTGGCGCGGAGATGGATGACATCATTCTCCTTGGGAGGCCCGCCCGGCCACTTGTCGCCGGGGGGGATGATCAGGCCCACGTTGAAGTTGCCGTTTGAGTCGGCTTCCACCTCGACGTACACGGGGCCGGTCTCGCCGTTGGGGGTGGCCCAGTGCAGCGTCACCTTCTCGGAGGGGGCAAAACCACTGCCGTCCACGGTGATGATGTCGCCCGGCTCACCCATCAGGGGTTGGATGCTGATGCCCGGTATTTCTCCCGGCGACGGGATCTTGGGCTTCTCACCCTCGCCCTCCTCACCGCCCTCGGATGCCGCCGGGGTGATCTGAGTCGGCTCCGGCAGAGGCGTGGGAGCCAGATCACCCCCCGACTCCTCAGGTGCTGCCTCGGCGGCTGCCTCGCCCTCACCGCCCGCGGGGAGGGTCGGGGCCAACGTGAGGGCCGTCGCCTCCGGCTGCGCGCCCTCCGCGTCGGCGGCGGGGGTTTCTTCCACGGTGGGTTCCTCCCCGCCTGCCAGTCTTAGCAGGTTACAGCCACTCAAGGCCAGCAACACGACGCCCAGCCCCACAGCGAGCACGAATTGCCTGGATACGAGCTTATGATTGACCATACGGCTAGCCCTCAGACGCAAACCTGATGCTTACTTCCGCCCATTGCGGCGTGCAGGCTATTGTACCGGATGGCGCTTCGAAAGGCACACCGGCGGGCCACCGGACGGCCCAGAATCGGACTGGCATCTGGCACCGACCTCGCTCCCGGTGTAGACTTCTGTGCTGTGGAAACCCAACGCTACCAGAGAATTGACTACCTGCTGATGCTCGGCCTGGCGCTGTTCGCGCTGGCGGTGGCCGTCGTGATGGCCTGGGGCATCACCGAGCGCATTCCTCACTTAGAAGACGAGATCACCTACCTGTTTCAGGCCCGCACCTACGCACGGGGCGCGCTGTGGGCACCCGTGCCCTTTGATAAGAGCGCCTTTTTCACCCCCTTCGTACTGAACCTCGACAGCCGCCGAGTCGGCAAGTACGCGATAGGCTGGCCGCTGCTGCTGGCAGTGGGAGAGCGACTTGGCGCGGGCTGGCTGGTCAACCCGATCCTGGGCGCGCTGACGGTCGCTCTCACCTACGCCCTGGCCCGCGACCTGTTCGACCGCGAAACGGGCGTGATGGCCGGGCTGCTGGCGCTGACCTCGCCGCTCTTCCTGATCCAGTCCGGCACTTACATGAGCCACGCCGCTTCCTGCCTGTGGACGACGCTGTTGATGTGGGCTTTTCTCCACGTGGGCATCGCCCGCGACGCCGGGCGGGACGGACGGAGGTGGGCAGCGCTGGCCGGTGCCTCGCTGGGCATGGTGACTCTGACGCGCACACTGACGGCCATCGCGGTTGGCTTTCCATTCGTCCTGATCCTGCTCATCCGCGCCCTGCGCCGCCCGCGCGGTGCCCCGGCTCTGATCCACGTGTACTGGCCGTTCGCCCTGCTGGCGATCCTGATAGCCGGGCTACAGCCGCTCTACCTCGCCATCGTGACCGGCAGCCCGACCACCAACCTCTATACGATGGTCTGGCCCTACGACCGGGTCGGGTTCGGGCCGGAGTTCGGTCGGTTCGGGCACACGCTGGAGCAGGCGCTGTTCACGGCGCGCAATGACCTGATCCTGTGGTCCGGCGACCTGTTCGGGTGGCCGCACGCAAGCTGGGTTGCGCTCGTCCCGGGCTTGATCACCGGGGTAGTCGCGGCCCGCCCGCGCCGAAAGGCCTGGCCGTTCATCCTGGCCGCCCCGTTTGTCATGCTGGTGACCGTTTACCTGGCCTACTGGGTCGGCGCGCGCGTCTACGGCCCGCGCTACTACTACGAGGGACACGCCGGACTGGCCATTCTGACGGCGCTGGGCCTGCAGGGGATGGTGCGCTCCCTGGCGTGGCTGTACGCGTGGCTGCGTCGCAAGCCCCCCGATGAGCAAGTGGCCGCCCGGCCCGCCGCAGAGCGCACGCCTTCCGATTGGCAGTTCGTTGCGCCTTATCTGCTGCTGATCGCCCTGCTCGCCCTTAACATGGCCGCCTACATGCCCCGGCGTCTGTCCGAGTGGCGGGGCGTGTACGGGATCACGCCCGCGCCGCTCGACGATCTGGAGAAGCTTCGCCAGACGGACCGGGTGCTGGTTGTGGTGCGGGGTGGGCACTGGTACCAGTACGGCGCGCTCTTCTACCTCAACTCCCCCTGGTATGACGACCCGATCATCGCCGCCCACGACCTCGGCCCGGGCCGCTCCCCTGCGTTGATAGCGCACTACCCGGATCGCGAGGTCTGGTTTTACAAGGATGGGATGTTCTCTCAGCAGCCCTTCCCATACGACGAGGAAGACGAGGGATCGTGACGATGAAATGTGCCGACATACCCCGCATCGTGCCGGTTTTGATCGCGGCTGCCGCTCTGCTGCCCGCCTGCAAACCGGCAGCGCCCGAAGCCGCGCCGATGACGGTCGGTGTCCCCACCACAGCGACGCCCCCGACCGCCACCGCGACGCGCACCCCTGCGCCGACAGGGTCGGCGACGGTGTCGGCGACCCTGTCGGAAAGCGATGCGGAAACGTATTACGCGGCGATGCGCCCCGGCTACGAGGGTGACGTGGACGCTCACGCCGGGGGGACGCGCTATTGGCTGGATGTCACCCTGAGCGGCGATCCGCCCCACATCAAAGGGACGCAGCGTGTCCGCTACCACAACGCGAGTGCGTCCGCGCCGGACGAGGTTGTTTTCCGCCTGTACCCCAACGCGCTGGCCGGAGAGCCGCTGCTCCGCGTTGCCTCGGTGACGGTGGACGGGCAGGCAGTCGAGGCCGGGCTGTCGGTGGGCGATTCTGTGCTGCGCGTGCCGCTTGAGAAACCGCTGCCGCCCGGCGAAAGCGTCGAGATCGAGATGCGCTTTGCGTTTGACCTGCCCCCCGACGCCGAGATCGCCTATGGCCGCATGTCGTGGCTGGAGGGCGTTGCCACGGCGCCCAGCTTCTTCCCGGTGCTGTCGGTCTACGAGGAGGGAAGCTGGTGGGCCGGGCGGACCGACCCGCAGGGCGACCCCGGCTACAGCGAGGTGGCCCTGTTCGACGTGACCCTGACCGCCCCCGGCGACCTGGCCGTCGCCAGCAGCGGCACGATCCTCGACGCAGCCCCGCAGCCCGACGGCACGACGGTCTATCACATTGCAACCGGCCCGGTGCGCGACTTCGCCCTGGCTTTCAGCCGCGATTTCGAGGTTCTGAGCGAGACGCGGGACGGCGTCACGGTGAACGCCTGGGCGATGCCGTCGGCCGGTGAGAACGCAGCCTGGTACATCCTTGAGGTGACCTTCCAGACGTTGGACATCTTCAACGAGCAGTTTGGCGAATACCCGTTCAACGAGCTTGACATCGTAGCCGCGCCTGTGTCGGCGCTTGGCATCGAGTACCCCGGCCTGATCTACCTGTCCAGCCGCATATGGGGCGGGCCGGGCGACGCCTTATTAGAAACGGTGCTCGTCCACGAGATCGCCCACCAGTGGTGGTACAGCATGGTGGGCAACAACCAGGTCGAGGAGCCCTGGCTCGACGAAGGGCTGGCGGAGTACAGCGTCCAGGTGTACTACCGTGAACTGAGGGGACCGGCGTCCGGGAGGGCCGTCCGCGACAGCTACCGGTCTGAGCTTGAGACGTACCTGGAGGAGGGTCACCCTCAGCGTCCGGTCGGGTTGCCCGTCGATGAGTACCGGAGCCAGGAGTACCGGGTATTCGTGTACAGCGCCGGGGCCTTATTTTACAGTCACCTGTCTGACGAGTACGGCCCGGAGCGGACGCGCGACCTGCTGCGTGCCTACTACGCCCAGTACGGCTACCGGGTCGCCCACAGCGACGACATGCTGCGGCTCGTCAGGGAAATGTTCGGCCCCGACGCTGCCGACTTCTTCGCCGAGTGGGTGTACGGCGGCTGACAGCGCCGGGGCCAGACATTCGGGGCCGGGTCTATGCCCAGGTGATCAACCCCAGGCGCAAGGTGCTGTCCATGTCGGGGTAGTGTGGGATCACGCGGACGGTGTATCCATACCGCCCGGTCACCTCGCTCCTGAACTCGGTGTGGTACTGGTGCCAGCCCTCGCCCCGGGGGCTGCCGTCGACGCGCTGCATGTCGTGCGTGTGTCCATCGCTGAGGGTGCCGTTGGTGTCCAGGACTCCTTCGTAGAGCTGGACCGTTACGTCCTCCGGCGGGATGTCCCCCAGGTAGACCTCGGCGGTGACGATCAGGCTGTCGCCCACCTGCACCTCGGTTTTGAAGTCGGACGTGACGCTGTCGACCTGAAGCGCAGGCCAGTTCTCCCGCAGCCACAACAGCCAGGAGGCAAAAGCCCGTCCGCGCTCGTGGTCGTTTTGACCGAAGAGACGGGCCTGTTCGAGCGCGGGTTGGTAGAAGCGCCGCGTGTACTCCTGCACCATGCGGGCCGTGTTGTAGATGGGAGCCAGCCTTTCCAGCCCGGCCTTCATCCGCATCAGCCAGCCGCGCGGCAGGCCATCCGAGCCACGGTTGTAAAAAGTGGGAATGATGTCCTTCTCCAGCAGGTCGTAGGCGGCGTTGGCTTCGATGTAGTCCTGGGCTTCCTTATCCTCGTAAACCTCGCCGTGCCCAATTGCCCACCCCACGTCGCGCTGGTACGCCTCGGCCCACCAACCGTCGAGCACGCTCAGGTTGATCGCGCCGTTCAGAACGGCCTTCATCCCGCTCGTGCCGCTGGCTTCCTGTGGACGGCGCGGCATGTTGAGCCAGACATCAACCCCCTGCACCAGGTAGCGGGCGACGACCATGTCGTAGTCTTCCAGAAAAACAACCCGGTTGTGAAGCTCCAGGTCGCGCGCGAAGCGCACGATCTGGCGGATGAACTCCTTGCCTTCGTTGTCGTTAGGGTGCGCTTTGCCCGCAAAGATGAACTGCACCGGGCGGTCGCCGTCCAGGAGGTTTATAAAACGCTCAGGGTCACGCAGTAAGAGAGTCGCCCGCTTGTAAGTCGCGAAGCGCCGCGCGAAGCCAATCGTCAGCGCCTCCGGGTCGAGCGCCTTGTGGGCCAGGTCGATCTCGGTAGGGGGAGCGCCGCGCCGCTCAAGCTGCGCCACCAGGCGCTTCCGGGCGACGGCGACCAGGCGCTCGCGGCGACGCTCGTGCGTACGCCACAGCTCATCGTCGGGGATGTTTTGTGCGCGCTGCCACACTTCAGGGTCGGTTGGATCGTCACGCCAGCGCGGTCCGAGGTAGCGATCAAAGAGGCCGACCATGTCGCCTGACACCCAGGTGAAAGTATGCACCCCGTTGGAAATGGACCCGACGGGGACTTCCGGCAGGGGAAGCTGGGGGTAAATGTCCTTCCACATCTTGCGCGCGACCTGACCGTGCAGATCGCTGACCCCGTTTGCGTAGGCCGAAGCGCGCAGCGCGAGGATCGTCATGCAGAACTGCTCCTCGTTGTTCTCCGCGTCGATCCGCCCCAGTGCCAGGAATTCTTCGCGAGACAGACCCAGCGATTGACGGTAGTCCTTGAAGTACTTTTCGACCATGGCGGGGACGAAGTAATCGTTGCCTGCCGGGACCGGCGTGTGCGTGGTGAACACATTGCTGGCCGACGTGACGGCGAGTGCCTCGGCGAAGCTGACTTTGTATCGCTCCACCAGGATGCACGCCCGCTCCAGTGCCATGAAGGCCGAGTGCCCCTCGTTCATGTGGCAGACGGACGGCTCGATACCCAGCGCGTGGAGCGCGCGCAGCCCACCGATACCCAGCAGTATCTCCTGCTTGATGCGCATCTCGCGGTCGCCGCCATAGAGCTGGTCGGTCAGATCCTGGTCTTCCTGGCTGGGATTGTGCGGGATGTTGGTGTCCAGCAGGTAAAGATCAACGCACCCGATCTGTATCCGCCATATCTGGGCATAGACCTCGCGACCCGGCAGCCTGATGCTGATCCGCACCGGCTCCCCGGCATCGTCGGTCACCAGCCTGAGCGGCATGGTGTAGAAGTCGTTCTCAGGATAAAGTTCCTGCTGCCAGCCGTCGATGTTCAAATACTGGTGGAAGTAGCCCTTTTGGTACAGCAGGCCGATCCCGACCAGGGGGATGCACAAGTCACTGGAGGCTTTGAGGTGATCACCGGCCAGAACGCCCAACCCACCCGAATAGTTAGGGATGCATTCGGCCAGGCCGAACTCGAAAGAGAAGTAAGCGATCTGCGGGCGCTCTTCCTGCCCATACTCCTGGGGATACCACGCCGTCTGCCGCCTGGATGCGAGGTATTCGTCAAATGAGCGCGCGACGCGATCCAGGTTAGCCAGGAACCCCTCATCACCGGCCAGCGTATCAAGCCTCTCCTGGCTGACCACCCCCAGCATCCTGACCGGATTATGGTTGGTCTCCTCCCACAGATCGCGATCGATGCGACGGAACAGATCGATGGTCTCGCGATCCCACGTCCAGCGCAGGTTGTAAGCCAGCTCCGGAAGGCGGCGCAATGCCTCTGGGAGGGATGGGGTGACGGTGTAAGTAGCAATAGGTTGCATAGTGCTTGTTCCTCCGAAAGCGTGCCACGTGCGCACGGTCGTGCAGCGAGTTGCCAGATAGGATAACACAAGGCCAGCCCACTTCCCATAAACAGTTGGCCCCTGATCGCCGGAGCTTATACAATGTGGGGAGGAGTGCCACATTGGAGGGGTAAATGGACCCACAGACCATTGAACTTATTGGACGCAACCGTGTTGTCAATGAGTTACTTGAGGCAGGCATAGAAGTCGCGCTACCGCTGCGAGATCGCGGGATAGATCTTATCGCCTACCTGGATTTGGACGACGATCGGGATGCGTTTGTTGCGACCCCCATCCAGATGAAAGCCTCTACACGATTTTCAATCGATGAGAAGTATGCCAAGTTTCCAAACTTGCTTTACGTTTACGTTTGGGGAATAGGGAACGATCGTGAAGAGGCAACCTATGCACTGACTTATGCCGAGGCACTTGCCATTGCCCAGGAGATGGGATACACGCAGACTGCTTCCTGGGAGGAGGGTAGTTACTCCGCTCGGCCTAGTCGTCGCTTAGTCGAGCTTCTGACACCATACGTAATGACGACACCTGAGGCTTGGCGAGAAAAGATAATATCAGTACATCGCAGCGCCTAGCGAGAAGCAGCCTCGAAAAAGGGGCTGAAGCTCCTTTCTGGTCTGGATTGCGGTCTTAATATCAAGAGGTTCTGATGGCAAAAACGCGTACCGTTTACGTCTGCCAGGTGTGCGGGCGCACTTCCCCGCGCGCGATGGGACGCTGCCCCGGCTGCGGGGAGTGGAACACGATGGTCGAGGAGGTCGTCGCGCCGATTGGCACCGGCGGCGGTCGGCAGGTGGCCGGGGTGCGCTCCGAGCCGCTTCGCCTGTCCGAGATCGAGGGAGACCCCTGGGAGCGGCTGCCCCTGCCCATCGAGGAGTTCTCGCGGGTGCTGGGCGGTGGGGTCGTGCCCGGCAGCCTGATCCTGATCGGCGGGGAGCCGGGGATCGGCAAGAGTACGCTGCTGCTGCAGGTCGTCGCCCTGATGGCCGACTACACCGGACCGGCCCTGTATGCCTCCGGCGAGGAGTCGGCACGCCAGATCAAGATGCGCGCCGAGCGGCTGGGCATCACCACCGAGAACCTGTTCCTGGTCACGGAGACCAACCTGAGCGCGATCATCAGCCACGTCGACACGATCCAGCCGCGCGTGCTGGTCATCGACTCGATCCAGACCACCTACAGCGACGCGCTCGATTCCGCGCCCGGCAACGTCAGCCAGGTCAAACAGTGCGCCAGCGTGTTCCAGCAGCTCGCCAAAGAGAGCGGCCTGGCCGTCTTCCTGGTGGGCCACGTGACCAAGGAGGGCAGCATCGCCGGGCCGCGCGTGCTGGAGCACATCGCCGACACCGTCCTCTACCTGGAGGGCGACGCGTTTCAGGCCTTCCGGCTGCTGAGGAGCGTCAAAAATCGCTTCGGCGCGACCTCCGAGGTGGGCGTCTTTGAGATGCGCGGGGACGGCATGGTCGAGGTGTTAAACCCTTCCGAAGCGTTCCTGGCAGAGCGCATGGTCAACGCGCCCGGCTCGTCCATCGTCGTCACGATGGAGGGCACGCGCCCCCTGCTGGCCGAGGTGCAGGCGCTCGCCACCACGACCAGCTTCGCCAACCCGCGCCGCACGGCCAACGGGGTTGACTTCAACCGCCTGCTGCTGCTGACCGCCGTCCTGACGCGCCGGGCGGGCATCCGCCTGTCGGAGCAGGACGTGTTCGTCAACGTGATCGGCGGGCTGCGCATTGACGAACCGGCTGCCGACCTGGCCATCGCGCTGGCGATTGCGTCCAGCACCAAAGACCGGCCCCTGCCCGCCGACCTGGCAGTCGTCGGCGAGATCGGGTTGAGCGGCGAGCTGCGCGCCGTCAGCCAGCTTCCCGCCCGGCTGAACGAGGCGGCCAAGCTGGGCTTCCGGCGGGCGCTGATCCCCAAGACGGTGCGCCGCAGCGGCGAGCCACTGCCCGAAGGGATTGAGCCGGTCGCCGTCCGCTCGCTCGACGAGGCAATGGACGCGGCGCTGCGTTAAACGAGAAAGGGCCATTGATGGAACAAGAATCTTCCGGCACCGAGAGCCTATCGCAACAAACTCCCGTAGAGGCGGTAAAGCGTCCGCACGGCTGCCTGACGGCCTTCCTGGTGTCGATCCCGCTGTTTGTTGCCATGCTGGGTGGCATCATGTGGCTGTTCAGTTTTCTGTTTCGCATGGAGTCCCCCAGCTCGCAGCTTCACACCGGGGTCGGGGCTGCCTACGCCGCAGTTCTGCTCGTCCCCTTCACGCCGGTCGCAATCCTGCTGCGCGGCGAGCGCTTCGCGCTGTGGCGCGGGGTTGCCCTGACGCTCGCGCTGGCGGGCGGCCACGCGGCGCTGGGCGGTGCCATTCTGTCCATCGATTTTGCTCTCCCCTGGCCGGGGCTGCCCGCCGCACTGCTGCCGGTTGTCTCGCTGATCTACGGGCTGGCCGTCGTCATGGCCGGGCGCAGGCGATTCCTGCACCGCCCTTCCCTGGAGCTGATCTTCCTGGGCGTGGGGCTGGCGATGCTGCTCTCGATCCCCTGGGTGATCGTCGGCGCGCTGGGCCTTCTGTCCGAGGCGCTGCTCGCCATCCTGGAGGCCGCCGGGGCGGGGCTGGTGAGCGCGGTTCTGCTCGCGACGCTCTTCTTTTACGACCGGGAAATGCCGCGCCGTCGCCCGTTCTGGTCGGCGGTGCTGGTCGGTGTGACCTTCTGGGCGCTCAAGGCCGGGCTGCTGGCGATACGCGGCTACTGGGTGCAGGGCATAGAGCTTTCACTGACGCTGGTCCCCTTCGGCTTCGTGGCGGGCGTGCTGCTCACCCTCGACGCCGAAGACGACTCCCTGCACTCGTGGTGGTCGGTGCTGGCCTTCTTCTTCGTCGTCTTCCTGATCCCCTTCGCGTGGACGGAGGGCTTCGAAGGCGACTGGATGATGGACGACATGACACCGGCCTGGATGCCGGGGCTGATCGCCGGGCAGGCTGCCGGGTGGGTGTTGGGGGCAGTGGCGCTGATCGCCCACCCCTGGCTGGACAGGTTTACCTCGCACCGGCTACCCTATGCCGGTCTTGGCGGCGGGGCAACGGTGATGCTGCTGGCCGCTTACCTGAGCTTTGGGCAGCCGGGCCTGCAACCCAACGTGTTCTTTGTAGTGCTGGCCGATCAGGCCAACACCGATTTCGCGCAGGACATCGAAGACCGCGGCAAGCGCATGGCGGCGGTCTACCAGACGCTGACCGCGCACGCCCTGGACTCGCAGGCCGATCTGCGTGCCTTTCTCGACGCGCGGGGGGCTGTTTACACGCCTTACTATCTGGTCAACGGGATCGAGGTCGAGGGGACGCCTCTCCTGCGCCGCCAGATCGCCGCCCGGCCTGATGTGGCCTACGTGCTCAACAGCCCCCACACGCGCCCACTGCCCCCGTTTTCACAGCCCACCGCGTCCGACAGCTCCGGCGTCGGGCCGCCGGAAACGCTGCCTTGGGGCGTCGATCAGATGGACGCCGAACTGGTATGGGAGGAGTTCGGCATCACCGGCGAGGGGATCATCGTCGGCCACGCCGACAGCGGCGTCGATTGGACGCACCCGGCCCTGCGAAGCCAGTACGTCGGCGCGGCGGGCGATCACGACTACACCTGGTTTGATCCCTGGTACGGCACGACCGAGCCTACCGATCACGGCGGGCACGGCACACACACGCTCGGCATCATCCTGGGCCAGGACGGGATCGGCATCGCGCCGGACGCGCAGTGGATCGCCTGCCGGAATCTGGCCCATAACCTGGGCAACCCGGCCTACTACCTGGACTGCATGCAGTTTTTTCTTGCCCCCCACCCGCAGGACGGCGACCCCTTCACCGAGGGAGATCCCTCACGCGGGGCGCACGTGACCAACAACTCGTGGGGCTGCCCGCCGGAGGAGGGCTGCGACGGCCTGACCCTGCCCATCGCCATCAGGCACCTGCGCAACGCCGGGCAGATGTTCGTCGTCAGCGCAGGCAACGAAGGCCCTGAGTGCAGCACCGTCTGGTCACCGGCCACCGCCGACGAAGCCTTCAGCGTGGGGGCGATTGACCGGTACGAGACGATCACCGGGTTCAGCAGCCGGGGGCCGGTCCTGCTTGACGAGAGCGGGCGGGTCAAGCCGGATGTCGTCGCGCCGGGGGTGGACATCTACTCCAGCAAACCGGCGGGGGTGGAGGTCTATCCCGGCGAGTCGGTTGGCTACGCGGCATGGAGCGGCACCTCGATGGCCGGACCGCACGTCACCGGGTTGGTGGTGCTGCTCTGGTCGGCCAACCCGGCGCTGATCGGGGACATCGACGCCACCGAGCAGATCATCACCGGCACAGCCCACTACGTGGCCGCGCCGGGTCTGTGTGGGGGCGGGACGGACGCGCCGAATAACGTCTACGGGTATGGTTATATCGACGCGTTGGACGCCATCCGGGCGGCGTTGGGCGTACCCGAACAATGAAGAAAAAAGCGGGCCGGATTATGTAAACTGCCAGTTGAGGGGTGAATCACCTTGAACGGCGATGTGGTTTTTGTTCTGGCCGTTGCGGGAGCGGCGCTGCTGCTCTTCGTGACCGAACTGTTCCCGCCCGATATCGTGGCCCTGCTGGTGCTGCTCGCACTGGGGCTGGGTGGCATCCTCGACACCGGTCCCCTGTTCAGCGGCTTCGGCAGCCCCGTGATTCTGACCCTGGTGGGGCTTTTCATGCTCACCTCGGCGCTGTACCACACAGGGGTGATGGCCTATCTCAGCCAACTGCTGCTCCACCTGACACAGCAGGCAGACGAGCGCGTGCTGGTCGGCCTGCTGTCGCTGGCGGCGGGCCTGATGGCGATGCTGATGTCTGCGGTGGCGGCGGTTGCCCTCGTCGCGCCGATTGGCAGCTACATCGCCAACCAGCGCAACACCAGCCCTTCCAAGCTGCTGATGCCCATCGCGTTTGGCGGGGTGCTGGGCAGCGGGGCGACCCTGCTCTCCAACCGGAACCTGCTGCTGGCCGAGATGCTCACCGAGCGCGGGCTTCCCACGTTTGGCCTGCTGGACTTCCTGCCGGTCGGCGGGCCGATTGCGCTGCTGGGGATCATCTACCTGGCGCTGCTTGGCCCTACATTGTTGGGCGAGCGCGCGCCCCTCGACCGCTGGGGTGCGCTTCAGCAGGCACGCCACGAGCTGACGCGCACCTACCGCCTGAGCCAGCGTCTGTTCGAGGCGGAGGTGCCATCGAGCTCCAGGCTGGTTGGCAAGACGGTGGCAGAGAGCAACCTGGGAGCGGATTACGGCGTGACCATCGCGGCGCTGGTGCGGGGGCGGCAGACGTTCTCACCGCCCGATCCCGGCATGCGCCTGCATGCCGACGACTGGCTGTTGCTGGGCGGGCGGCCCAACGACGTTGCGTCGGCTGTGATCGACCTGAAGCTGGCGGTGAGCGACCCCGACGAGCGGCGCGAGGAAGTGCTGTTCGCCAACAGCACCGAACTGGCCGAGGTGGTGCTCTCGCCGCACAGCGACCTGGTCGGCAAGACGCTGGGCCGCATCAACTTCCGTGAGAAGTACGGCCTCAACGTGCTGGCTATCTGGCAGAACGGTCGCCCGTATCGCTCGCACCTAGCCGAGCGCCCGCTCGGTCGGGGCGACGCGCTGCTGATCCAGGGTGCGCCTGAGCAGCTGCGAATCCTCAACCGGGAACCGGACTTCATCGTGCTGACGCAGTTGCCGGAGGTTCCCGAAAACACCGACAAGGCAACCATCGCCGTCGTCATCCTGGCACTCTTTTTGGTCGTCGTCGCCTTCAAGTGGCTACCGGCGTCGCTGGCCGCGCTGCTCGGCGCCATCGCCGTGGTCGCGACCGGCTGCGAGACGATAGAGCAGGCACGCGAGAGCATCCAGTGGCAGACGCTTTTCCTGATCGGCGGGATGCTGCCGCTGGCGACCGCCCTGGAGCAGACGGGCGCAGCCGACCTGTTGATCGACACGCTGGTGCGCCCATTGGAACCTCTGGGGCCACATGTCATCCTGCTGGCTTTCTTCCTGGTGACGGTCGGCCTGGCGCAGTTAACCTCCGGTTCGGCGGCCACGTTGATCGTAGGGCCGCTGGCGATCACGACCGCCCTGCACAACGGTCTGAATCCCCAGTCGTTTGCGCTGGCGGTGGCGATGGGCACGGCAACGGCCACCCTATCGCCGGTGGGCCACCCGGCCAACCTGATGGTCATGGGGCTGGGCGGCTACCGCTTCCGGGATTACGCCGCGCTGGGTTTCCCACTGGTGCTGATCGCGGGGGCCGGGGTGCTGCTGCTGATCCCGCGCCTGTACCCGTTCTGAGTTCTCATACTAACCTCGACGCGCGAAAGCCGCCCGTGCTATAATCGCGGGCGCTTTTATCTTGCTGCCGCCCCTGGGGAAATACAATGCCTATCAGTCTGGAAGATGTCGAACACATCGCAGAGTTGGCCAAGCTGGCGCTCACCGACGAAGAGAAGGCCCGCTTCGGCGAACAGCTATCTGCCATCCTGGATTACGCCGCCCGTCTGCAGGAGATCGACACGGGTGACATCCCGCCGACGGCCAGCGTGCTGCCGCTGGACACGGTGCTGCGCGAGGATCAATCCCGGCCCGGCCTGCCGACCCAAGAAGCGCTCGCCAACAGCGAAGATGCCCACGACGACATGTTCCGCGTCAGCGCGGTGATGGAGTAGGTGCGCTATGGCCGACCTGACCGACCTGACCATCAGCCAGGCTCACGCCCACCTGAGCGCGGGTGACATTTCCTCGGTCGAGCTTACGCAGGCATACCTGGATCGCATCGAGGCGCTGAACGGGCCGATCAACGCCTTCCTGACCGTCACCGCCGGGCGGGCGCTGGAGCAGGCTCGCCGGGCGGACGAGCAGCGCGGGGACGGCAAGGACAACCCGCTGCTCGGCATCCCGCTGGCTTACAAAGACGTGCTCTGCACCCAGGGCGTCGAGACAACCTGCGGCTCGAAAATCCTGGAGGGCTACCTCCCGCCCTATACGGCCACCGCCATCCAGAAGCTCGAAGCGCTGGGCGCGGTGATGCTGGGCAAAACCAACATGGACGAGTTCGCGATGGGATCTTCGACCGAGAACTCGGCCTACGGCGTCACCCGCAACCCCTGGGACACAGGGCGCGTCCCCGGCGGCTCAAGCGGGGGCAGCGCGGCAGCCGTCGCCGCCAGGATGGCACCCGGCGCGCTCGGCACGGACACCGGGGGCAGCATCCGGCAGCCAGCCTCGCTCTGCGGCGTGGTCGGCCTGAAGCCCGGCTACGGACGGGTGTCACGCTACGGGCTGGTGGCCTTTGCGTCCTCGCTCGACCAGATCGGCCCCCTCGCGCACAGCGTCGCCGATATCGCCCTGATCATGAACGCCATCGCGGGCCACGACCCGCTCGACTCGACCTCGATGCCGCTGGACGTTCCCGATTACACGGCGGCGCTGGGGCCTGACCTCAAGGGAGTGCGGGTAGGTATCCCCGGAGAATACTTCGTCGCGGGGATCGAGCCGGGCGTCGAAGCTGCCGTCCGGGCGGCCATCGAGACGCTGCGTGACCTCGGCGCGGAAACCAGGGAGATCTCGCTACCGCACACCGACCTGGCCTTGCCGGTCTACTACCTCGTCGCCCCGGCGGAGGCGTCGGCCAACCTGGCGCGCTTCGACGGCGTGCGCTACGGGCCGCGCGTCGCGGGCGACGGGATGTGGGACACCTACCGCCAGACGCGCGGGGCGGGCTTCGGCCCGGAGGTCAAGCGGCGCGTCATGCTGGGAACGTACGCGCTCTCGGCGGGCTACTATGACGCCTACTACCTCCAGGCGCAGAAGGTACGCACGCTGATCAAGCAGGACTTCGAGGAGGCGTTTGGCGAGGTAGACGTGATCGCCTGCCCGACCTCGCCCACCACTGCCTTCAAGATCGGCGAGCGCGTCGATGACCCATTGCAGATGTACCTGTCCGACGTGTTCACGCTGGCCGTCAACCTGGCCGGGATCGGCGGGCTTACCCTGCCGTGCGGCTTTGACGAGTCGGGGCTGCCCGTCGGGCTGCAACTGATCTGCCCGGCCTTCAGTGAGGAACGGGTTCTGCACGTGGGTCACGCCTACGAGCAGGCGACCGACTGGGGCAGCCGGGCACCCGGCACGAGTTAGGGGCGCACCACGGCGCGCTTCCTCTTTCCACCTCTCAGGACTGATTCAATGGGCACCGAGCAAGGTGATACCGCAACCCAACCTCAAACGCTGCCGCTCTGGCTGAGAGCGGTTCTGACCACCCAGGCTGCTGTGCAGTGGGCCGCGTTCGCCGCCGTCGTGTGGTTCCTGCCGGACGGCTGGGTGACGGTCTTCAACCTGTCCCCGCCGCGCGCCGGGGCTTTGATGCTGATCGTGGCCGGGATTCTCAGCCTGTTGGCGGCGCTGGCCTGGCTGCTCCCCCGCAACACCCTGCTGCTGGCAGCATACGGGATTCTGGAGCGGGTGAGCAGACACCCGATCACTGTCGTGGTCGTCGGGCTTTGCGTGGCAGCGTCCCTCTATTTCTTCCAGGAGGCGTACCTGCTCGGCTGGGCGGGCCACGTCCTGCTCGGCGTCCAGGTTCTGCTGATCGCGCTGCTGCTTTACCTCACCAACCCGGTTGACTGGCTTGAGCAGGACGGCAGGACGCTGGCGCTGGTCCCGGTCTTTGTGATACTGCTGGGCCTGGGGCTGCGCCTGTGGATGATGCTGTGTGACTTCGTCTGGACGGACGAGGGATACCGGCTGGGCGCAATCGCCAACATGCTTCAGGGCAAGGGACTGACCCCCCTGATGTCCCACTTCCCCGACAACGTTTCCATCACGCCCTGGCGGGGATACGCTTTTGCGCTGTACGGCCTGTGGGCCAGGATCTTCGGGTTGGGGCTGATGCGGGCGCGCGCCCTGTCCTACATTCTGGGGGCGCTGGCCCTGATCCCCATCCACGCCACGACCAGGATGCTGTACGACCGGCGGACGGCATTGCTGACGACGAGCTTCGCCGCGCTCAGCCTGCTGTTTATGCGGACGACAATCGCCCGGAACGACGCGTTCCCTATGCTGGCGATGAGCGCGGTCGTGTGGCTGCACGTCTACGCCCGCCAGCGGGAGAAGCCCCTGCTGCACGTCGCGGTCGGGCTGCTGGCCGGGCTGGCGCTGGAGACTCACCTGACCGTCCTGGTCGTCTTCGTCGCGGTGGGGGGCTACTACGCCGTGGACTACCTCGCCGGGGCACTGCGCAAAGAAGCCCGCTGGCTGAGGGCGGCACCATTGTGGTACTTCCTGGCGGGGGCAATACCGGGGCTGTTGCTCTTCTACGCTGTGCACGTCGTGATCCCGCCTTACTCCCTCGAACGCTTCATGGCTTCAATGGGCACGGGCACACCGGGCGGCAGCCTCGCGTCGGTGGGCAACTTCGTGGCGTGGCGGCTCGATACGGCGGGTTACCGGCTGCGCGTGCTGTGGCGCTTCTCCTGGCCTGAGAGCCTGCTCATCCTCGCGGCCACCCTCGCGGCGCTCATCCGGCGCACAAAGGGTGACCGGCACTGGCTGCTGCTGATGGTTTTCTTGCAGCTTGGCTACGTCCTCGTGGAGGTCAACGGCACCATCCGCCACACGCTGTACGGGCTTCCGATCCTGCTCGGCTCGACGGGCGCGCTGATCACCTACGGGCTGGGCAGGCAGGAGGGCGCAAGCTCGCTGTGGAGAAGGCTCGCCTACGCCGGGATCGTGGTCACACTCGCGGCCTGGGCGGTCGGCAACATCCAGGAGCACAACCAGGGCCGACTGATCTGGAAGAACGAGCGCCAACCGGTGCTGGAATACATCCGTGCCAACCTCCCTCCCGACTCCGGCATCATCGCACCGGCCAGTTATTACCCCTACCTGATCGAGTACCAGAACTTCCTGCATCCCTACCACCCCATCGTTGACAAAGGTCCGGCGCTGATTGGGATGGAGACCGAGGCGTACTGGCAGAACGTGCTCCTGGAGACGTGGCCGGTGGCCCGCATCGAAGCGCCTGAGTACCCTAACCCGCAACTGGCCGTCCACCTGACCTACATGGCCGCCCGCCACGCCGAGGAAGTTGTGCCCGGCCTGTGGGTCGTTGCCGACGGCGACCTGCGCACCGACGCCGCTTACGTCCAGACGGACGGCGACGCCGCACTGCTGATGGTGGCGCACGTCAGCCTGCCGCCGTCCGTCGAGGCAGGCTCCGCGCTGCGCCTCGACAGTCTGTGGATCACCCGCAGCGACATCGGAGAGGACTATCTGGCGACCCTTGCCCTGCTCAATGCAGAGGGACAGCCCGTCGTGGAGGCGGAGCAGCAACTGGTCAGCGGGTGGGCAGGCGTGCCGACCTCCGGCTGGTCTGCCAACCAGTTCCACGACGCCGCGCTGATTGTGGAGCTGCCCGGCGATCTGGCTCCGGGCGTGTACCGTCTGCACCTCAGCCTGTACACGCAAACCGGCGGGGGTTCAGCCTGCGAGCCGGGCTGCCGGTTCGTCGTGGACGAAGTTAGGGTCGCGCCTTAGTACGCTGTCCGAGACGTTCGCGGCTTCCCCACCCCGGCGTGTGGCAGGAAGCTGCCGCGCCCTGGTTTGTGCTCCGCCGTGCGCAGGCTATACTTGGGGAAGTAACGGTTGTCCTCTGGCTGGAACCAGGAGAGCGTGTAGATGAGCGTCACTTACAGCGAGGAACTCTTGGAAAACGGCTTGCGCAAAATCTCTCTCTCAGGGACGCTGGACGCACCCGGCGCCATGGAGGTTGAGGAAGCGTTCCACGCCCTGCTGCTTGAGCACGACGGCCAGGTGATTGTTGACCTGGCGGACGTGGACTACATGTCGAGCTACGGGCTGCGCATGCTGCTGATGGGCGCGAAGGCCCTGCATCAGGCCGACGGCGGTCTGTACCTGGCGGCACCCAACCCGCACGTCATGGAAGTGATCAGGATAGTGGGGTACGACGAGATGTTCCCCGTTTACGAGACGGTTGAGGAGGCAGTTGCCGCCTTGAGTAAACGGTAGATCGGCCTGGCAGGTCGGACCAATGCTCTCTCATCTTGACGGCGGTAATTTCTCCAGGGGTCAGTGGTTTGGCGGCAGGTAGGTGACGGTGTAGATCTCTTCCTCGTAGTTGTTGTCCTCAAACAGCTCCGCCACGTCGTCGTATACGTCAAGCCGAATCCAGGCCACGTAGGACGTGCTCTCCTCGCAGGGCACCCTGATAGTGCCGTTGTAGAAGTAGATCGGCAGGGTGCCCCACTGGAGTTCCTCGACGAACTCCGTTTGCAGTTCGGCCCCCCATCCCAAAGACCACTCAACGTGGAAATTATAGGCCGGGCCGGTCCCCCGGTTGATCACGCCGACCTGAACGAGCATCCACTCGTTGCAGATGGAGCCATCCCCCACGATGGTCAGGATGGGTGCGAGGTCGGCAACTTCCGGGCCTGCGCCCTGAATACCCACGTAGCCACTCTGTGTTGACGTGGGAACCGGCTCGCCGGGCGTCGCCTCCGGCGCTGCGCCGCCGCCACCTCCGCCACCGCCACCCCCGCCGCCACTATCGGCCAGGCCCGGCGTGGCCGTGACGAGAGGCTCCTCCAGGTCGGGCGGAATGACGGCCAGCGGGGTGCGCGAAGGCAGTCGCTGGGCGGTCGGGAAGGGCGTGTACGTCGGGAGCAGAGTCGAGGTGGGCGGTGATGTCACGGTGAGCAGGGCAGGGTCAAAAGTAGGCGGTGGCAGGGTCGGTTCCTGCCCAGGGGCAGACAGGCCCGCACAGCCGGCCATAAGCAATAGAAGCACAGACAGCAGACAGAGTTTGCTCAACAGTCGCATACTGGGTACCGTCCGGTGTCACCAATCTCATGGGCGTGAAAGCGGCCCCAGTTTACCACCGAACCGGCGGCGAGCCAAAGGTCACATCCGGCCACTGAGAACACCTGCCGGGCGCGATTTTTATACTTTTCTTGACAAACGGATGGCCTGATGTACAATATCGTTGAGCCGAAGTGGCGGAACAGGCAGACGCGCTACGTTCAGGGCGTAGTGACCATTAAGGTCGTGTGGGTTCGAATCCCACCTTCGGCATCATGAGGGAGAAGCTGAGCAGCCGCTCGGCTTTTTTGTCTAAAGGACGGGCCCTGAAATGAGCGATACCCCCGGCCAGCACCCATCCCGGGACGATCCCGGTCGAAAGCCCGCCGCCGAGCGGCGTGTGCCGCTCAGCAACGTGCAGATCATTCTGATCGCGCTGATCGTGGTAGGCGGGCGGCTGGTGATCGACTTCAGCCAGCGCATCCTCGAAGGACAGGAGAAGATCGCCGAGCAGCGTGAGCTTGAAGCCGAGCTCGAGGCACTGCTGGAGGAGAAACAGCAGCTTGAGGCAGCCAAAGCCTACTACAGCAGCCCGGCGTTCGTTGAGGCGTGGGCGCACGATCAGGGCAAGATGGTACGCGAGGGCGAAACCCTGGTTATTCCGATGTACGACCAATCCAACCAGGACGTGGCCGTGATCGCCACCCCGGAGGTCCTCGCCCCACTACCCTCCTGGCAGGTGTGGTGGACACTGTTCTTCGATACCCCGCCGCCTTTCAACCCATCTGAACAATTATCCCCGTAAGATTTTTAGTTGCATGCACGTCTTCCCCCCGTGTAGAATCTAATCGTTGTTTACCGTTCTGAGCACAAGTGAGGTGCTGTGAAAGCTAAGTTGCACACGACTCCGGCCATCTTCGATACGCTGGCGGGAGAATGGGATCATCTGCTCCACCCTGAGCGCTCGGACGTGTTCTTTAGCAGCCTGGACTGGCAGCGTACCTGGTGGAAACACCTGGGCCGGGGGACGCTGTCCATCGTCACGGTGCGTGACGATGGGGGCGCGCTGCGGGGCATCGGGCCGTGGTTCATCGAGGAGATAGACGGCCAACGCGCGGTGAGATTCGTGGGGTGCGTCGACGTCTCGGACTACCTGGACTTTCTCTTGATGCCGGGTCACGAGGAGGAGGCGCTGGGTGCGCTGCTGGACTTCATGCTCTCCGGCGAAGCGCCGGAGTGGGACATCTTTGACCTGTGCAACATCCCACAGGACTCGCCGACGCGGACGCTTCTGCCCCGCCTGGCTAAGGCGCGCGGCCTGACGGTTGAGGAGAGCGTTGCAGATGTCTGCCCGGTGATCACCCTGCCCGCAACCTACGAGGATTACCTGGCCGCGATGGACAAGAAGCAGCGGCACGAGCTGCGCCGGAAACGACGCCGGGCGGAGGCTGCCCTGGTTGACTGGTACATCGCGGGCGACGCGCACGACCTGGACACCGAGA
Source organism: uncultured Anaerolineae bacterium (assembly GCA_964603985.1). Lineage (GTDB taxonomy): Bacteria > Chloroflexota > Anaerolineae > Aggregatilineales > UBA3940 > CAZRXG01. The sequence continues at coordinate 136,642 of CAZRXG010000002.1, forward strand.
TCGACAAATTCCTAGAGCTTATGAGCTTAAGCACCGCCGAGAAGGACACGTTCCTCCAGGAGCCGGGACATCAGGCGTTCTTCCGCGAGATGGGGCGGATCACGTTCGAGCGTGGGTGGTTGGAGCTGATCTTCCTGACGGTTGATGGGCAGCCAGCCGCCGTGGTGTGGCAGTTTGCTTACCGGGACAGGATGCTGCTCTACAACTCCGGCCTGAACCAGGTCGACTTTGGGACATTAAGCCCGGGCATCGTCCTGCTCACCTACGGCATCGAGGACGCCATCCGGCGGGGGCTGTCGAAGTACGATTTCCTGCGGGGTGACGAGACCTACAAGTACCGGATGGGAGCCGAGACGACCACCGTGCATAACATCCGCGTCCGGCGCTGAGCAGCGAGGCGGCAACCCGGTGATAGGCGACCCTCTGCGCGTGGCAATGTTGAGCGTACACACCTGCCCGCTGGCAACGCCCGGCGGGAAGAAGACCGGTGGTATGAACGTCTACGTGCGCGAACTCAGCGCGGAGCTGGGCCGCCGGGGGATCAGGGTTGACGTTTTCACGCGCTCACAAGATCCCTGCGTGCCGCACGTGAACGACGGAGGTTTCAGCGACGGCGTGCGCGTCGTCCACATTCCCGCCGGCCCGGAGTGCTCCCTGCCGACCGCCGAAATCTATCCCTATTTGCCGGAATTCGTGGCCGAGGTGCAGAAGTACGCCGAGGAGCGGAACCTGCGCTACGACGTGATACACAGCCACTACTGGCTGTCCGGCTGGGTCGCCGAGCAGCTTCGTCAGGCATGGGACGCGCCCATCTTACAGATGTTCCACACCCTGGGACGCATGAAGAACCGCATCGCACGGAGTCAGGAGGAGCGCGAACCGGAGTTGCGCATCCAGGTGGAGCATGAAGTCATGCAGACTTCCAACTACCTGGTTGCGGCGACCCCGGCTGAAAAAATCCAGTTGATGTGGCTGTACGGTGCCGACATGCACAAGATTCACGTCATCCCGCCGGGTGTAGATCTGGGCCACTTCTGCGCCATTCCCAAAGCCAGGGCGCGGCAGGTGATCGGCATCCCGGAGGGTTGTCGCCTGCTGCTGTTTGTGGGCCGCATCGAACCGCTAAAGGGGATCGACACCTTGCTGCGCGCAATCGCCATCCTCAAACAGGGAACCGGTGACAGCATGCAGGATCTCTGCCTGTCCATCATCGGCGGGGAACCTGAGGAGGATGGGCGGGGCGACACCGAGATGGCGCGCCTGAAGGCCCTGCGTGAGGAATTGAACCTCGGCGACCTGGTGACCTTCATTGGGGCCAAGAGCCAGAACACCCTACAGTACTACTACTCTGCCGCCGAAGCGGTGATCATGCCCTCGCATTACGAGTCTTTTGGCATGGTGGCGCTGGAAGCAATGGCCTGTAGCACGCCGGTCATCGCATCGGAGGTGGGTGGATTGGCCTATCTGGTGCAGGATGGGGTCACGGGTTTCCACGTGCCCGATCAGGAACCGGAGGAGCTGGCCGGGCGCATCCACCTGCTGTTGGAGAACGACGACCTGCGCATGGAGATGTCTGCGGCGGCCGTCAGCTACGCACAGCAGTATGCCTGGCCCCGCATCGCTTCGCAGATTCAATCATTATACTACAGTTGCCCGGCTTTCTGAGGATCACGACAAATTTTTCGCCAGCGTTTTCGCCGACGGCCCGGCAGCGGGATCGGGATGGCGGAAAAAAGAAAGAGGGCCTTCTGTGACAGAAAGCCCTCTACTGTCTTCCCATGCGGCTGTGGAAAATTCTACCCGCCGATCACTTCCTGGTAAATGGCCTGCGTCTCAGGGGAAGGCTCAATACCGTACTTCTCATTGAGATCGGCTTCCAACTTCTGGTAGTGTTCGGCGGCCTCGCTGCGACGGCCCAACTTACCGTACAGGCGGATCACCTCACGGTGCAGGTCCTCGCGGTTGAACGCTTCGCTGACCGCACGCAGGAACAGGCCCAAAGCGGCCTCGTCCTGCCCCTCGTTTTCACGGAGGCGGGCCAACTCGGTCAACGCCTCGAGGTAGCCTTCCCGGAAGTCTCCCCGGCGCTCGACGATCCAGGGATCGCTGTGCCCTTGCAGGTAATTGCCCCGGTACATGTCAATCGCTGCCTGCCAGTGCTGGACCGCCTCTTCAGCGCTCTGCGCGCCGCGTCCCTCAACGAGACTGCCGACGAAATCGAGAACGTCATACTGGAGGTTCAGGGCGGGGTTCACCCGGTAGTGTCCTCCTTCGTGAACCAGGACATCGAAACCAAGTGCTTTGTGGAGACGCCGCTTCGTGACGTGAAAGACGTTTACGGCCTGATCGAGTGGAAGTTCCGGCCAGAAGGCCTGGCAAATATCGGCGCGCGTAACGAGGGGCCGATCGAGCGCAAAGAAGAAGAGGAGGCGAGGCAGATGCCCTTCCCATGTCGTCACGTGTTGCCCGTTCACCATCACGTAACCAGGCCCCAGGGCATAGACCTCCACATTAGGGTTTTCGGCGGAATACTCCGAGTAGAACCCACTGGTCAACATGCGCGCGTCGCGCAGGACGACCGCCTGGTGTTTGGCCACCAGCGCAACCCAGGGCAGGCGAGGCAGAGTGCGACTACTGATCAACAAGTGGCATTGAGGAGGTAGATAGCTGAGAAGGTGTTCAACAAAAACTTGAATGTCGGGCACACCATCGGCGCGATCATATTCGTCCAGGATCAGGAGGTAATCTGCATCTTCGAGTTCGTTGAGATCGTTAGCCAGCGCTTCGGCGAGTTGTTCTAAGTCGTCGGGTGTCTGGTTGCGTGCCTGGTTGATGTGACGTCCGAAGGTCGGGCTTTGGTCGGCCAGGGAGTGCGACAATCCCACCAGAAACTGCACCAGATCGACATCCTCGACTCCCATCCCATAGTAGTACAGGGGACAAGGCGGGGCATCGATCAGAGCGGCGATCAAAAGCGTGCGATGACGGCTGCTGGGGTGAATGAGCAGCAGTTTGTTCGCCATGTAATGGGCTACAAGAGTCTCTATGGAGGGGGCAACCAGATCCTTGAGTGACATATGATTTTCCTTGGATAATACAGGATAAACAAGGCACAACCTACCAAAACGGCGGGTTAGACTCGCTACCGTATATATATTGTATATATATTACGCTAATCTGGCTATTAATGCAACACCAATCTACCCGTTTGTGCGACTTTTCTGCTAAGTAAGCGGCATGGAAAACCCTCCGTTGCCAGATTGTAATGTAAAACACCTTATAAAGCAACTCGTTACCACATGAGACGAGCTTTCAGACTTTAGTAGACCGAAACCTGGTAAGATTCGGCACTGACTCAGGCCCGTGAATGACCCTCCGGCGGCTGGTTAAAAGCTGTCGTTAACCGGACTACTGGCGTGCTGACGCGAACAAGCGGTCTATCACCTGCATGTTGTGCACGGCATCCTGCGGCGGGAAGCGGGGCGGACGCCGGTTCAACAGAGCATCGGCGAAGTCCTCCACCATAAGCCGGTACTGGTCAACCGGGGGGATCGTGATTTCCTCGTACTCGTCGCCTGACCGGTGCCGGATGACCGTCTCGGATGTCTTGTGCGGAATAAACGCCTCTTCAACGACGATGCAGCCATCTGTGCCCCGGATCTCGTAGCTGTTGTCGAAGTGGGTTCGCAGGCTGCACTCGAAGTGCCCCAGCACGCCCGATGGGAAGTCCAACACCCCCGCCAGCCGTTCATCCACGCCGGATTTCGCGCCGAACCGGGCCACGGCACTGACCCGCCCCGGCTCCTCGCCGGTCATCAGCCGTATCACGTTGACGCAGTAGCAGCCAACGTCCATCAGCGCGCCACCGGCCATCTCTTTTTTCAGCCGGATGTCGTCCTCGCTGCCGATGTTGAAGCCAAACGTGGCCCGGATGAAGTGCACCTCGCCGACGGCCCCCGCGTCGACCATCTCCTTCACGCGTTGGGTGCGGGGATGGAAGCGGTACATAAACGCCTCTGCGAGCAGGACGCCGCGCCCGGCAAACGCGTCAACCATCGCCTGCGCTTCGGCGGCATCGACGGCAAAGGGCTTCTCACACAGGACGGGCTTATCTGCCTCGGCGCAGCGTATGCTCCACTCGCCGTGCATGTGGTTGGGCAGCGGATTGTAGATCGCGTCGACCTCAGGATCGGCGATCAGGTCTTCGTAGCGACCATAGGCTTTAGGGATGTTCAGTTCGGCGGCGAAGCTCTCCGCGCGCTCCAGGTTGCGGCTTGCAACGGCGTGGACCTGCCCGTTGCTTGAGCCTTGAATAGCGGGGATAACCCGTTTCCTGCCGATATCGGCTGTGCTGAGGATCCCCCAGCGGATCTTCTGAGCCATCTGTCTCCCCCCTTCTTATAAACGGTGAAGCGTTATTGCAAGGCCGCACCTGATGACACAAGCCTGGGGACGTGATTCACGTGGCAAAATGCGCGTGAGCGTTCTAGAATCCCCAGGTGATGACGTATTCTACCACAACATGGTGAACCGAAAGATGGACGATCCAAAGCCGTGCCCGACGGGCATCACACTCGACAAAGAAAAGCGCGAGCTGCGCGTCAGTTGGGCCGACGGGCACGAAAGCGCCTACCCACTTGATGCGCTGCGGAAAGCCTGCCCCTGCGCTACCTGCCGGGGCGGGCCCGAATCCCTGGAGCGGGAGCGCGACCCCAACGTGATCGAGCTTAAGCCGATCCGCTCTCACAGCATACTGGAAATCCGCCAGGTGGGGAACTATGCCATCCGGCCCGTGTGGGATGACGGCCACAGCGCCGGTATCTACTCCTGGGATTATCTGCGCAGCATTTGCCCCTGTCCGATCTGCCAGGCCGGGCGGGAAAGCTAGGCGGGCATGGGCAAAGCCGTCATCTTCGACTGGGGCGGCGTCCTGATGCGCACCGCCGACTACCGCCCACGCCATGTCTGGGACCGGCGGCTAAGCCTGTCGCCGGGTGCGGTCGAGGCGGTGGTGCACGGCATCCCGGCCTGGCGAGCCGTCCAGCGCGGCGAAAGCACCCCGGGGACGTACTGGCAGGCGGTCGCGGCGGAACTCAACCTGTCCGCCGGGCAGTTGGCCGGGCTGCGCCGCGACTTCTACAGCGGGGATCGGCTGGACGAGAACCTGGTGGCGCTGATCCGCGATCTGCGGGGGCGCGGCGTGCCGGTCGGCCTGCTGAGCAACAACTCGCCGGAGCTGGCCGACCTGCTGGCCGACCTGGGGGCGGGCGACCTGTTCGACGCGTGTGTCATCTCGGCAGCGATCGGGGTGATGAAGCCCGACCCGCACGCCTACCGGGCCATCCTGAACGAGATGGGGATCAGGCCACAGGAGGCGATCCTCATCGATGACTCCCCCGAAAACGTTGAGGGCGCGCGGGCGGTCGGCATGGCGGCCATTCACTTCAGGCCGGGCATGGATTTACGCGCGGCACTTGAGGTGTGGCTCGACGAGGGGGGATGACGGCATTGCAGGGCAGGCAGGGCCACGTTACAATAACGCCCAGGTTCGATACAGAGAAGGTATAGGCATGGAAAACCCGCGCGTTGCGGTGCCCGCCCGTCACCATCACCACCACCGTCGCCTCCACGCCTGTGGATTGGCGCGGGTATTGCATACCTGAATACCCTGACCCGCCACCGCGAGCGTGGAGTTCCCGGCAAACTCCGCGCTTTTTTGTTGCACTAAGATCGTCTGTTAAGAAAGGAAACCACAGGATGGCCGAAAAAGTTCCGCCCCGCATTCCGGCAGGGATGCGGGACATCCTGCCGGAGAGCATGCTCAAGCGGCAGTACGTGATCGACGTTGTGCGCGGCGTCTTTGAGGAGTTCGGCTTCGACCCGCTCCAGACCTCCGCCATCGAGCTGACCGAGACCATGACCGGCAAGTACGGCGAAGACGCCGAGCGCCTGATCTACAAGGCGTGGTACGGCGATACGCCCGGCGACGAGTTCTCGCTGCGCTACGACCTGTCTGTGCCGCTCAGCCGCGTCGTCGCCATGTACCCTGAGCTGCCCCGCCCCTTCAAGCGCTACCAGATCGCTCCGGTCTGGCGTGCCGACCGCCCACAGAAGGGGCGCTACCGCGAGTTCTTCCAGTGCGACGTCGACACGGTTGGCCCGTCGAGCATGCTGGCGGACGCCGAGATCGTGGCCGTCATGTACGAAGTGTTGGTGCGCCTGGGCTTCGGCGATTTCACCGTCGCGATCAACAACCGCAAGATCCTGGACGGCATTGGGCAGTACGCCGGAGTTCCGGCCTCGCTGCAGCCGGGGCTGTACCGCTCCATCGACAAACTGGACAAGATCGGGTTGGACGGCGTGCAGCAGGAACTGCTCACCGTCGGCCTGCCGGATGAACCCCGGCAGCCGCTCCAACGCGTCGCCCGGCTGGCGATCCAGGGCAAGCTCGCGCCGGATGAGCTGCGCGACCGCCTTGTCGGCAACCCGGACGAAGGCGGCGAGGGGCTGGACGCGGCGCTGGTCGACGAGGTGCTGACCCCGATGCAGGATCTCATCCAGGAGGCCACCGAACAGGACGTTCCCTCCGGGCAGCTCCAGGCCGTCACCAACCAGCTCGTCAACGAACTGGCCCCCCAACTGCGCGCCTACTACGGGGCGCAAGTTGACATCATCCCCGAAGACGCGGTTGCCCGCCTGCTCGACCTGCTTCAGATCACCGGCCCGACCGTCGAGGTGCTGGACGACCTGGCGGCGCAGTTGGCGGACTACCCGCGCGCGATGGAAGGGATCGACGAACTGCGGGCGCTGTTCGGCTTCCTCGACGTGCTGGGCGTGCCGGAGAGCGCCTACGAGATCAGCTTCGCGATGGTGCGCGGCCTGGAGTACTACACCGGCCCCATCTTCGAGACCACGATCCGCAAGCCAAAGGCCATGCCCAGCATCATCGGCGGGGGGCGCTACGACGAGCTGATCGGGATGTTCTCCGACGTTTCCTACCCGGCCACCGGCACCAGCTTCGGCATTGAGCGCATCATCGACGCGATGGACGAACTGGACATGTTCCCGCCGGACATCCGCTCGACGACGGCTGAGGTGCTGGTGACGATTTTCAACGCCGACACCGCCAACGACTCGCTTAAGGCAGCGACGATGCTGCGTCAGGCCGGGATCAGGACGACCACATACTTCGACCTCGACGCCCGGCTGGGCGAGCAGATCGGCTACGCCTCGGCCAAGGGGATACCGTTCGTCGTCATCCTGGGGCCGGATGAGATCGCCGCCGGTCAGGCGACCGTCCGCAGGTTGGGCGAGACGCGCGAGGAAAGCGAGCAGCGGGTTGTTCCACTGCCCGGCCTGGTCGACGCGCTCCGGAACTGGTAGATAAGCGGAGCGACGCGGGACAGAGTCGCCCCTGCTGACTCAGCCGGGCGTGACCTGGGTGCTGCTCCGCACCTCGCGCAGCGAGATCCCTGCCGCGCGGACGGCCTCGACCAGCACACCACTTTGCACGACATCGATCATCTCCCGCACGTAAGGGTACAAGATCGCGTCGTGCTCCAGCGGCAGCCGGAACACCTGAGGGGTGTGCTCGCGCAGTGCCTCCCAGGCGGCCCGCGTCCCCCGACCGAACACGTCCGGCGACAGCGGCTCCCCGCGTGACCCGTCGCGCCGTGTGCCCGCCAGCCGGTGTCTGAGTGCGGTGACGGCAGCCAGCAGCTCAATCGCGACGACGGCTGTGATGTTCTCGACGACCTCGCGGGCGTGCAGCCCGGCGTTCATGCTCATGCTGACGTGATCTTCCTGGTCGGCGGAGGTAGGGATCGAGTCGACGCTGTCGGGATGCGCCAGAGTCTTGCACTTGGAGACGAGGGCTGCCGCCACGTACTGGGTGATCATTAGGCCGCTGTCGATCTGGGAATCGTCGCCCTGCACCAGCATACTGGGCAGTCCGCGCGCCATGCGGGGATTGAGCAGCCAGAAAGTCCGCCGCTCGGAGATGCTGCCCAGTTCGGTCAGCGCGATGCTCAGGTAATCCGCCCCAAACGCGACGTACTCGCCGTGAAAGTTGCCCCCGGAAATAGTCTTGTAGGGGCGGGTCAGGCCATCGTCGGGGTGGACGAAGATCAGCGGGTTGTCCGTCGCGGCGTTGCACTCCCGCTCCAGCATCTCACGCACGTGAGCCAGCGTCTCGCGCACGGCACCGATCACCTGTGGAGCGCAGCGCAGCGAGTAAGCATCCTGGGGCGGCAGGCCGACCGGGTCGCGGTCAACGTCGCCCGGATCGACAAGCTGGCTGCCTTCCACCAGGTCGAGGACGTTCGCCGCCGTCGCGATCTGGCCCGGATGCCCGCGTGAGAGGTGCACCTGGGGCAAAAAGGCGTCGCGGTAGCCCTGAAGCGCCTCCAGCGTCATCGCCACCGCAATTTCGGCGCTGCGCACCAGATTTTCGGCGTCGTGCAGCGCCAGCACGGCCAGCGCCGCCGAGCAGGCCGTACCGTTGTTCAGTGCCAGGCCCTCTTTGGCTTGCAGAATCACCCGTTGGTCTGTGCCGTCCCAGGTCATCGCCTCGGCACCCGGCACAAGCTGGTGGCCGATCACCCGCTCCCTCTCATCGCGGAGAGGCACAAACGCCTCGCCGGTGACCCCATCGAAGCCGGGCGCGCCGCCCCGGTCGGCCAGACTCTCAGGCGATCTGCTCATGACCAGGGCCAGGTGTGACAGCGGGGCCAGGTCGCCGCTGGCACCCAGTGAGCCGACGCGCGGCACGGCCGGGGTGACATGGCGGTTGAGCATCTGAATCAGGCGGTCGATCACCAGCGGGCGCACGCCTGACCGTCCTTTGACGAGCGTGTTAGCCCGGATCAGCATCGCTGCGCGGACCACCTCTCGATCCAGGTAATCGCCTACCCCTGTAGCGTGGCTCATAATCAGCTTGTACGACACCTGGCGGGGATACTCAGGGTCGGCCATCGGGCGACCGGCGGCGTGGATGCCGAATCCGGTGTTGATGCCGTAGTAGGCCCTGGCTTCCTCACCGACCTGCACGCGCCGGGCGTTGTCTTCGACCACAGCCCGGACCCACTCGGCGCTGTCCTCGACCAGTTGGTAGGCGGGGGAGGCGGGCGTGATCTCCTGGACGGGTCTCGCCTGCCGGGCCACGTCGATGATGCCTTCGACGGTCAGGTCGTGGCCGGTGAGCGGGAGATCTTCAGAACGGTCATCAGAATGCATGGCATGTGCTCCAGAACAAACACGACTCGGCTGCAATCGTGCAAAGTGTGGGTAGCTCTCATCTCTATCTTACTTGCAAAAGAGGAAATTTTGAACCGGGGATCGGGCCGGTTTGTGGAGCGGGGCTGTAAACTGTGGAACGTCGGGCCGGTTGTCGTATATAATAGAGGCAGCAGGTAATGAGTTCATTTGATTGGAACTTTTGAAGCACGCGGATCGTATTAAAGTATAGGAAAAGCAACCGTTATCCTTTTCCAGGAGAGTGATTTATGGCCGAAGAGAAAGTCAAGCGCGAACCTCCTGAGTTCGTAGAGCACGTGAAAGCAGCCGGTCGGGCAACGACAAAGCAGTGGAAGAGCCTGATCCCGGAGGATTTCTGGGTGCATGGTCGCGAAGCCAGACGTGAAACCCTGCTGGCCGTGCGCAGCCTGATCGACGGCGCAATCGAGCGCCTGGAAGCCGCCGGGGAGTCTTCCTCCGCGTCGAAGTCCACCAAGCGCAAGACCAAGGTCGAAGTCGAATAACCATCCCGGTTCGATAACAGCATGGCTCTGGGAGCCAGAGCTTCCCAGGGATCATGCCGGTGTAGGGCGTTGTTAGCGTAATCAGGGCGTGGGCGCCGGGGCCCACGCCGTTTGTTTTAAGGTTGGCGACGCTCGCCTAGTCACTGCCCCACACCCCCGCGACCGGCTGTGCACACTCAGGGCACTTCCCTGCCCGCACCGCGTTCAGCAGCACGTCGAACCCCGCCCGGCGAACCAGCAGCGTGCCACATCCGGGGCAATAGGTGTTGTCGTAGCGGTGGCCGGGCACGTTGCCCACGTAGACAAACGCCAGCCCGGCGTCCCTGCCGGTTTGCCATGCTCGTTCCAGCGTCCGAACCGGCGTCGGCGGCGCGCCGAACCTGTACGCGGGGTGGTAGCCGCTGACGTGCCACGGCACTTCAGGCCCCAATGTGCTCGCAATGCGCTCCGCAATCCCGCGCAGCGTCGTGTCTGCGTCGTTTACCCCTGGGATCACCAGTGTCGTGATCTCGACGTGAACACCATGGGAGCATGCAAGCCTGCACGCCTCCCACACTTTCTCCACGTCAATCCCCTTGCAGTACTTCCTCACCGCTGCGGCGTCGCCCTTCACGTCCACGTTCATGGCATCCAGCCCGGCGTCGATCAGGAGCGACAGCGCTTCGGGCGTCATGTAGCCGTTCGTCACGTAGGTGTTGTAGAGACCGCGCTCCCGCGCCAGCCTGAACACCTCCAGCGACCACTCCAGCAACAGGGTTGGCTCGTTGAACGAGATGGAGGTTCCCCGGCAACCGGCGTCTTCCGCCAGCACCACGAACCGCTCTGGCGAGATGAATCTACCGCTGCTCTGGGGCGGCGTTTTGCTGATGTGCCAGTTCTGGCACCAGGGGCAGCCAAAGTTACATGACCAGCTCCCCGCGGTCAGCGCAAGGGTTCCGGGATAGAAGTGGTAAAGCGGCTTTTTCTCGATGGGGTTGGCCGAGAGGGATGATACCGCGCCGTAGACCAGCGTCACCAGCCTGCCACCGCGATTCTCGCGCGTGCGGCACCAGCCCCGACCGCCGTCACCGAGCAGGCACCGTCGTCCACAGACATTGCAGCGAATTTTGTCGCCTTCCATCTCCTGCAGAAGCGACTCCCGGACGAAGGGGGTTTGCGTGCCAGTGTGTGCAGTTATGTTTGTTTCCGGCATCCTCGACACAATCTCCCGCCGCCGACCCACGAATCAAAGAAGCCACCCCGGTTCGTGGTCGAGATGGCTCTGGTTGTGGGTGGATGAAGGGATTTGAACCCTCAACCACCGCATCCACAGTGCGGCGCTCTACCCTTGAGCTACATCCACCATGCAGCACGACCAATATTGTAGCGTATGACAAGGCGTCCGGCAACAGCGCCAGGCCGGAGCCCGGCACAAAAAAACGCCGCCCTTTGTGCCGGGCGGCGTCTACGTGTACGGATCGTTGGCCGTGTTACGACAGAAAATCCCGCAGCACGTTGGCAAATTGGGGCTGCTGCAACCGCCGGAGCGCGTGCCGCTCGATCTGGCGGATGCGCTCGCGAGAAAGCCCCATCGCCTTGCCGACCTGCTCCAGAGTCTGCGGCCTGCCGCCTTCCAGACCAAAGCGCAGGCGCAGGATCTGGGCCTCGCGAGGCAGTAGCTCGTTAAGGATGCGATCCATCGTCTCGCTCAACATGATGCTGTGCATCGCCTCGTCGGGGCTGGGCGATTGGTCGTCCTCGATGAAATCGCCAAATTCGCTGTCGTCCCCAACGGGCATCTCAAGCGCTATCGTCTGCGGATTAGCGTCCAGTGTATCGCGAAGCTCCTGCACGGGCAGATCCAGGCGTTCGCTCAACTCCTCGGCGGTCGGCTCGCGCCCCAACTCCTGGCCCATAATCTGGCGCACGGCGGTGATGCGGCGCAACTGGTCGGAGAGGTGCAGCGGCAGCCTGATGGTGCGCGACTTCTGCGAGAGCGCGCGGGTGATGGTCTGCCGAATCCACCAGCTTGCATACGTGCTGAAGCGGTTGCCCATGCGGTAGTCAAACTTATCGACCGCGATCATCAATCCGACGTTGCCCTCCTGGATCAGGTCGGACATGGGAAGCCCCTGGTTGCGGTAGCGCTTGGCAATGCTGACCACCAGACGGGTGTTGGCGCGGCTCAGGTGCTCGCGTGCTGCCTGCCCGCTCTCAACCGCTTCTTCCAGGATCGCGTCCTCTTCACCGGACAGACCCTGGGCTTCCTCCAGAATCTGCTGAGCCTCGGCCCCGCCTTCAATGCGCTTCGCGAGTGCGACCTCCTGCTCTGCAGTCAGCAGGGGCTCGCTCGCCATCTGGCGGAAGTAAAGACTCACCGTATCATGCGCCGGGATGTGGTCGATGTTCTCAGGCACGACACCCGCCTCGTCCCCGTTGTCATCAAGGTCCAGAAGCTCCGAAGCCAGCTTTTCTATCCTCGTCAATTTTCCCTCTGCTATTGTCGTCACTATTCCGTCAAACCCTTCACTTTAAACCCAACTTCTTCTTTTCATAGACTATTATAAACTAAATTGTCTTACTATAGTGTAGGAATTGTGTAAAAACATTGTGTAGAAAAGATGAAAATCAGGGAAACAGGCGGTCGATAAGCCGCCTGAGTAAGAGAAACAACACCGGCAGAAGCACCAACGTAAAGATCCCCGTCGCAAAGAGGTACGCGTACTCAGGATCGTCGCGGGAAAGCTCCCCCAGACGGCCCAGACTCGACACAAAAGCCCACCACCAGGCCTGAAGGTGGCCCAGGAGGGTGCTTCCTGCTGTGAACGAGGTGTCCAGTCCTCCGGCTACAACGGTCGATAGGGCGGCGGCGATAGGCTCTCTGTTTGACCAGGCCAGCAGCCCGATACCGACGACGATCCAGACCCAGCCCCACTGGACGCGACGTTTCTCACGCCCGGCCTGGGCCGGACGGCCCGCCTGGCGATCAGAGGTGTCCCGCTCATCTCCTGTGCCGGGAGATACTTCACGGGCGGTCGACCTGGCACGCTGCTCCTGGGCGTGGGCGCGTATCAGGGGAACCCAGGTCGCGCGGTGCATCTCGGCGGCCATGTACCGCAGCAGGCGATCCTGGTGCGCGCCGCACCGCTCGCACACCACCGTGTAGACAGGCCCCTCGCAGCGCAGACACCGGCTGGTCAGCCCGGCTCCACAATTGAGGCAGAAATTAGTGGTGCCGTCGTTGACTGCGCCGCAGGCCTGGCACTCCCAGCTCAGCGGCAGCAGGTTAAGCCCGGCCCGGTCGGGATAGCCCAGCACGCCGCAGTACGGGCAGCGGATTCTCGGCCAGGGGGGTGCGTCGAACGTTTCTCCGCAGTGCGCACAGCTTAAAGTTGGGGAGTTGAAGGTCTCTTCCATTGAACAACAACCTCGTTCCTGTTGCCGTCATCACACATGATACCAGAAAAAGCCGTATCGAGGAGGCTCGATACGGCCTGTCGTACCAGCGGAGAGGGTGGGATTCGAACCCACGGTGACCTGACGGCCACAACGGTTTTCGAGACCGCCCCAATCGTCCACTCTGGCACCTCTCCGGTGCTGTTGTCAAGTTCGATCTGGCACTAATCCTGCTCACGCAGATCGGCAAAGAATGCGTCCAGTTGGGCGCGCGCCTCTTCGGCCAGGACACCTCGAACGGTCTCAACCCGGTGATTGAGACGCTCGTGGTGAAGCAGGTCGAGCACTGAACCGCCCGCTCCATACTTCGGGTCGTCCGCCGCCCAGACCAGACGCGGCAACCGCGCCTGGACCATCGCGCCCGCGCACATGGCACACGGCTCCAGTGTGCAGTAAAGCGTCACGCCGGGCAGCCGCCACCCACCGAGCGTCCGGGCCGCTTGGCGCAGCGCGATCATCTCGGCGTGGGCGGTGGGGTCGCGGTCGTGCTCTTTGCGGTTATGACCACGCCCGACGATCACACCATCCCGCACGGCGACCGCGCCTACCGGCACGTCGCCCACCGCAGCCGCTTTGGCCGCTTCCACCAGTGCCTCTTGCATCCAGATGGTATGTTCGTCCACTGTGGCGGATTATAACAAGGCGCTCACTGCCGGTCAAAGGTGATCACAAAACCCGGCTCGCGACGAACCGGGCTTCAGGCTCCACCGGCTGGATTCGAACCAGCAACCCTCCGGTTAACAGCCGGATGCTCTGCCGTTGAGCTACGGTGGAACGGCGACCGGAATTATAACGTGCGTCTCAGGAGGCGTCAACACGCGCGCACGGCAAAGTCGAAAAAGATGCCAATACGTTGCCGAGATGCCCCTGACATGCTAAACTACCGTTCGTCATTGATTGGTTCTGTGCCTTTGGTCAGGAACCTTTCCGCTTTGCGGGGCCTATCCTCAGGCCGCACGCAGGGCAATCCCATGGAAAGGAGGTTTCTTAAGTGCGTACATATGAGTTGATGGTCATCCTACAGGCCGACCTGAGCGACGAGGACCTGAATGCCCGGATCGAGACGATTGGGGACTGGGTCGAAGCGAACGAGGGCAAGGTCGTGAAGGCCGAACGCTGGGGACACCGGCGGCTGGCCTACCCGATCCATAAGCAGCGCGATGGCTACTACGTGCTGTTCAAGGTCGAGATGCCACCCACCGCCCCCGCCGAGGTCGAGCGTAACCTGCAAATCGCCGAAGATGTGCTGCGTTACCTGATCGTACGCGAGGACGAGTAGAGAATTAGCCCGCGCTAACTATAATAGATTCCATCTTGAGAGTTGGTTGCCGGTGGGAGATAAGGGAGTATGAGCAGGGGCCTAAACAAAGTCATGGTGATCGGCCACCTGGGGCGTGATCCGGAAATGCGCTACACACCCAGTGGCCGTCCTGTCACGTCTTTCAGCGTGGTTACCACGCGCACGTGGACATCGGCGGAGGGCGAGCGCCACGAAGAATCGGAGTGGTTCAACGTCGTGGCGTGGGGTAACCTGGCCGAGATCTGCAATCAGTACCTCTCAAAGGGACAACAGGTCTACGTCGAGGGACGCCTGCAAACTCGTGGGTGGGAAGACGAGGACGGCAAGAAACACTACCGCACCGAGTTAGTCGCCAACGAGATGATCGTGCTGGGTGACCGCCGGGATCATGTAAGCCCAGGGGCACCGCCGAGCGGACCGCCTGAACCCGACGATGGGGAAAACCTTGCCTTCTGACCGGCAACGCTCTTGTTAGGGATATAAGGAGTAACCATTTTGAGCGAGGAAGTCACGAATCAGAGCGAAGAGCCTGAAGACGATGAGCGCGAAGTAGATGTGGACACGGATGGTAGGGAACAGAGATACGACACACGCTCTTCCGGTGCCAGGAGGCAGAGAGGGGGAGGCCGCAGGCCAGGCGGCAGACGGGGCTATCGCCGCCCCAGGGTGTGCACCTTCTGTGTGGACAAGGACACGAAGATCGACTACAAGAATTACGAGATGTTACGCCGCTTCATCACCGAGCGCGGGAAGATCCGCCCGCGTCGACAGACGGGGACGTGTGCCAAGCACCAGCGGCAACTGGCGCAGGCGATCAAGCGTGCGCGCCACCTGGCCTTGCTGCCCTTTACCGCCGACTACACGCGCGGGGATTAACAACCCGCCGGGGCCAGAACGCGGGGGCGTAGACGCGTAAACGGCGGGTCTATACCCTGTTCGTTTATCCCGGCCAGGATTGCGTCTGCATCGTATTACCAACCGGAGCAGAAAGGAGGCTAGGCGGCTTCCCCTGTCGTCTGAGGGGCGGCAGGCCCCGCCGCCAGACCCTTATGGCAAAGCGCCCTACGGCCGGCAGGGCCGGCCGGACCCGAAAACGACGCTCCCGTGCCCAGCGCGAGGCGCGTATTCAACGTGTTGTCCTGATCGCCACTGCGGTTGTGGCGATCGCCATCATCGGCCTGCTTGCATTCGCTGCGATCAACCAGCAGGTTCTCATACCCAGGCGGGCCATCGCCACCGTGGACGGCGTGCCGATCACGGTGAGGGAATTCCAGGAATATGCCCTATTTGAATACTACTCCACGTGGGGCGACCAGACGATAGCCCAGATCAGCCAGACTTGGGGCATGCAGCTCGACGCCACCGTCTTTGCCCAACAGGCGCTGGACAGCATGATCGAGGACATTCTTCTCCAGGCGAAGGCCGACGAGTTGGGGATCACCGTGAGCGACGAGGAAATCGAAGACAACCTTCGCCAGGGCTTTGGCATGGATGTGGAAGAGCCAGATGGCGAACCGACCACAACGCCCACACCCACACCGAGCGGGCCAACAACCACGCCGACGGCCACGTCAACCTACGTCTATACGCTCACCCCCAGCCCAACCGTGACGCTGGAGCCGGGGGTAACTCCTACGTCAACGCCCACACCCACACCGGAGCCGACACTCACCCCCACACCCAGCGAACCCCCGACGGCCACGCCGATCCCGTCGCCTACACCAACGCTGGTGCCGGTGACCGAAGAGGATTTCCTGGAGGCTTACGGTGCGCAGGTCGAGTACATCAGCACCCTGACGGGGATTCCAGAGGAGCGCGTCAAGGAGTTGTACAAGCGGATTCTCCGCCGGTCCATCTTGAGCGAAAAACTCGCCGAGGCGCTCGTCGAGGCGGATGAAACCAAGCTTAACGTGCACGCCGCGCACATCCTGGTCGAGACCGAGGAGGAGGCGCTGGACGCGCTGGCCCGCATCGAGGCGGGGGAGGCGTTCGAGTTGGTGGCCGCCGAGGTGTCCATCGATCCCAGCGCGCCCAAGGGAGGCGACCTGGGCTGGTTTGGCCCAGGCGTGGTGATCGAATCCTTTGAGGAAGTTGCTTTCAGCCTGCCGGTCGGCGAGATCAGCGACCCCTTCCAGACAGAGTTTGGCTGGCACATCATCAAGGTGTACGACCGTGTCACCGAGCCTACCACCTCGTCCGAGCGGTCGCAGCAGCGGCAGGAACGGTTTAACGAGCTGAAAGTCCGGTGGCGCGCGGAGGCCGCGATCGTCATCGAGGACTTCTGGCTGGACCACATGCCAAACTACCCATAGGCACTGTGGCCGGGCTTGTTGCATGCGGGTTCTGATTTACGGGGCGGGCGCGGTCGGGTGCGCCATCGGTGGGCACCTGGCACTGGCCGGTCACGCCGTGACGCTGCTGGGACGCGAACCGCTGGTCGAGGTGGTGCAGGCCAACGGTCTGACCGTGCGGACGCCAACCGGCACGCGGCGCGCCCGCTCGATCCGCGCCGTCACTGGCCTCGAAGACGCGCTTGCCGGGGGTGAGGGCTACGACTGGATCGCCTTCACCATGAAGTCCTACGACACCGTCCCGGCTATCTTCGAGCTGCAAGAGTATCTCCCGGAACCGCCCCCCATCGCCAGCTTCCAGGGCGGCGTGGGGAACGAGGAATCGTTGGAGGCCGCTTTCGGCGCGGAACGTGTTGCTGCCGCAGTGGTGACAACCCCGGTCTCGATGACCGGGCCGGGTGTGGTTGTCGAGGAGCGAGGGGGTAAGTTGGCACTCGCCACCGACACGCCTGCCGCCGGGCCAGTTCGGGAAGCGCTGGCCGAGACCGATCTGGCGGTCGAAGTCGTGGGCGACCGGCAGTCTCTCAAGTGGTCGAAGCTGCTTCTCGACATCACGGGCAATGCCACGTCGGCCATCCTCGACGTGCCGCGCGCCGACATCTTCCGCCGCCGCGACCTGTTTGCCGTCGAGCGGGGGGCGCTGCTTGAGGCGCTGGTTATTGCCGAGCTGCTGGGGATCGAGATCATGAACCTGCCGGGAGCACCGGCCCGCCGATTGATGAACCTGGTCCGGCGACTTCCTCCATTTCTGGCACGCCCTGCACTGCGCAGGTGGAGCTTGAAAGCGCACGGGGAGAAAGTGCCTTCCCTGCTGGCGGCCCTGCGGGCAGGCGAGAGGCGAACCGAGGTCGCTTGGCTGAACGGTGCCGTTGCCCAGGCTGCGGACAGGATAGACCGGCTGGCGCCAATCAATCATGCCCTCGCCCTGACGGTCTCCGATATCGCAGCCGGGCGCGCGCCCTGGGAGATGTTCCGCCACAAACCCGATATGCTGCTGGCAGCCGTCCGGGCGGTCCAGTAATCGAGGTGAGCGACGTGGTGAACAACGCACGGGGCGAACAACCCTTATTTGCCGAGTTCAAATCTACATGGCTGCCCGCCGTTCTCGTCTTTGCGCTGATCGTCGGCGCTGCCGCCCCCTTCTGGAACGTTCCCCTCACCCGCGACCAGGGAGTCTACGCCGCCTGCGCCGACACGCTGCTGGCGGGTGGGATGCCCTTCAGAGACTGCTGGGACACCAAAGGCCCGGCCATTCACTACACCTACGCGCTGGCCCGTCTGATCTTTGGCCTGAACCCCGCCGGTCCTTACGTCCTGAATGCGCTGTTTATCGCGGCGACGGCGCTGGTGATCGCCGCGCTGGCCGACCGGTGGTTTGGCCGCCGCCGCTGGCTGGCTTACGCGACGGGGCTGCTGTACGGCCTGCTGGCGGTCGCCGTGCGCTTCGACATGAACGCCCAGCCGGAGAGTTTCGCCAACCTGTTCGCCATGCTGGGCCTGCTCGGTCTGGTGGTGGGCGCGCACGCGCGTCGCGGCTGGTATTACCCGGCCAGCGGGGCGGCTTTGGCGGTGGCCGTGCTGTACAAATACGCCCTGCTGCTCCCGCTGGGCGTCGCGGCGCTGGCAGTGCTGCTGGTCCTGCCGCTGGCCCAAATCCGGCACCGGGCGCAGGCCCGCCTGCGGATCCTCGGCCTGACGGTGGCGGGCGCGCTGGCGATCGTGCTGGTCTTCGCCGTCTACCTGCTGGCCTTCGGTGCGCTGGACGACGCCCTGACGCACGTGCGCTTTATCTTCTTCTATTTTCCGAAGGCCCAGCTTAACCCGGATGAGTATGCTCTGCGATCCAGCCCGGTGCGGCTGACGCTGGCTTACTTTGG
Organism: uncultured Anaerolineae bacterium; assembly: GCA_964603985.1. Taxonomy (GTDB): domain Bacteria; phylum Chloroflexota; class Anaerolineae; order Aggregatilineales; family UBA3940; genus CAZRXG01. The sequence continues at coordinate 155,363 of CAZRXG010000002.1, forward strand.
TCGCCTGCCGGTGCTCATCGCGCTGGCCTGCACGGGATGTGGGATAGCCATCAGGCAGCGGCGGCGGTACGGCCTGCCGCTGGCCGCTTACATCCTGGCAGGCGTTGCGGTCGTGTGGGTGCAGCAGCGCTTCACCCTCTATCACTGGACGGCGGTGCTCCCGGCGCTGGCGCTCGGCGTCGGCGCACTCTTCCACGAGGTCGAGGGCTGGGCGCGGCTCCCGCAGGTCGCCCGGCGCGGCCTCGCCGCCGGGCTGGGGCTTGCCATGGCGGTGAACGTCGGGCTGTTCTTCTACGTCGACCAGTGGCTCGTGTTGGGCGGCTACCTCACGGGAGAGGTCAGCAGGGAGGCTTTCTATAGAAAGATGGGCGTCTGGGATCACGTGCTGGTCGCGGATCACGTTCGCGAGCGCACCGACCCGGACGACAAGATCTGGGTGTGGGGCCACCACACGGCCATCTATTACCTGGCCGACCGCCGCAGCCCGACGCGCTTCATCTACAATGAGCCGCTGCTGATGCGCATCCGGGGGGGAAACCCCTGGCAGGCCGAGTGGCGGGCGGAGGCACTCGACGACCTGTACGACGACCCGCCGGTGTACCTGATCCTGACCCTCTTCGACCGCACCTTCTTCGATGTCCAGAACCCCATCGACTCGTGGTACGCCATCCCGGAATACGGCGAGTTCACGGAGCGCTACTACACGCTGGAGTATCCCTTCGAGTTCTTCCAGGTTCACCGGCTCAAACCCTACTGGAGCCGCCTGAACGACCCCGACCTGCTGGCCGCCGTCACGGCGATTGACCTAGTGGAGCGCTTTGAGCAGGCTGAGGTCGTCCGGCAGTCCGATCCACCCATCAGCGTGACGACGTTCACCGTTCCGCCGGGACCGGCCTACGACACGCTGCTCATGCAGCCCGAGGCGGGTCTGAGCTACCGGCTCGACCTGCCACCGGCCCCCGTTTGCCTCCGGTTTGACATCGCCATGTTCCCCGATAGCTGGACCTGGGGCGGCGACGGCGCGACGTTTATCGTCGACGTGGAGGCGGAGGGCGGGGAAGTGCGCCTTTTCGAGTCCTACCTCTCGAATGACCCGACCGACCGGCGCTGGCACGCCAACCTGGTCGACCTCAGTTCCTACGGTGGGCAGTCTGTCACGCTGACTTTACGCACAGCGCCCGGCCCCGCCGGTGACTACACGGGCGACTGGGCCGGTTGGGGGCTTCCACGCATTGTCCGGCCACCATCGGGTAACGGTTGCGATACAAATGCGATTGTAGACCCCCGCTGAGGCCCGGCTGACTGGCGTCACAGCACAGGTGGTGCTAGGATTGCAGTAGCGTGTAAGAACACCGCACCCTGCAGCGGGGAATGTAAAAAACATGTCCGCCGAATCCGAACACCTGGAGCCTTATTACGCCTCCAGTACGCTGAGTGGTCTGATCCGCAGCGGGATGACCCTGTTGAACGCCCGGCGTGTCAAGCCGCGCTCGGAGGCGGATCGCCAGACGCTTCACCTCTCCGACCTTGCCTACCGCGCCCTGTACCTGGTGCTGATCATCATCCCGGCCATTTTCCTCGATGCGTTTCAGCGCATCCGGACACGGATAACCGGCAAACCGCGCGCTTTCCCCCAGGGAACGTGGCAATTCTACCTGGGCTGGGGTCTGCGCAACGACCCGGCCCGCTTCACAAACGAGACCATCGGCTACCACCGTGATCGCCCGCCGGAGGCAACCGAGCTCGACGACCTGACGGCCTGGGTGATGACCGTCATCCAGTTCGTGTGGGGATACGAGGAACTGATGGGGGTGGTGTGGGACGAGTGGACGATGCTCCGGCTGGCTGCGGAGGCGGTGCAGGAGGCCGGGCTGGAAAACGACGAGCGCTTCTACCGCCTGCCCCGCCAGTGGGAGGTCGCGCGGCCCTACGCTGCTCCCCTGAACGGCACCTATGCCGACATCAGGAGGGCGGCCTTCGAGGCTTTCATCACGCCGGTGATCGAAGCCCTCCCCCCTGAGGCGCAGGCCGCCGTCAACGAGCGGTACGAGGCCCTGGTGCGTACCGGGCGCAGAGCATACCAGAAGCAGATGTCCGTGCTGGCAAGGCTCGTGCCGGGGCGCTATCTGGACGGCAAGGAACACATCCCCCTGTGGAGCGCCCGCATCGGTCTGGTCTTCGGCGGGCAGTATCACCTGATCAACGTCGTCGCTCACGACGAGAGCGGCTCGCCGGTTGTCTACGCTCAGGGTGGAAGCTGCTGGCCGCTTACGTTCCGGGACGGGGTGCCGGTCAACCTGCGCGACGAGGATCTTTTCCTGGAAGGGGACCAGCTCTACCGGGTGCGCGATGGTGAATGGGTGGGCTATCTCGACATGGCCCCGGCCTCTTTTGTGAAGTGGCAGTTACGCAACATTCTGGAACAGCCGCCGCAGGACGCCTGGGGAGAAGCGCAGGCGGTCGACATTCTGCTGGTCGAGACGCCACGCATTGCGCAGAGGCGGCTGCGCGGGCTGCTCCCGTCGAAGTCGCAGGAGGCGCTTGAACGACTGTCGTACGCGCCGGTCGTCATCAATTGGGACGTGAAGCCCCGCGACCGGTCCCTGGCCGAGTTGCGCCGGGCACACCGGGGCGTTGGCGACCACGCTCTCACGATCACCCGCGCAGAAGACAGCACCATCTTTGACCTGTCACACGTGTTCTTTGATGGAACGTGGTCGATGGCTATGGCCGAGGTGCTGACCAGCGCAGCCGTCCAGTGGTGCCGCCGGTGCACCGGCATTGCGCCCAGCGAAGCCCCGCCCGCCCAGGAGATCCGGCTGGAGCCGTCACCGGCGTTTTTGAAAGAGGCGCGGGCACGCCGGCAGGTGCCGGAGATCTCGGCGGAGACGACGATCTTCGACATCTCGCAAATCTTTAAGCTGCGCGAGATGCTGACCAAGACGGGCACGCGGCTGACGATCAACGACCTGCTGGTGATCACGCGCATCTTCCACGCCGCGCACTACAATCCGTCGCCCGTCCTGCAGGAGGAGATCCGCACCTTCCAGACCAACGCCCGCTCGCGCATCGAGCGGCGGGCCGCGGCTGCCATCGATTACTCGCTGGAGCGCGGGCGGGTGACAAACCCCGCCCTGCTCATCCCGGTCGACGCGTCCCTGTACGATCCCCAGGAGCGCCTCTTCCCGATCACCTTCCGCAACCTGGCGGACAGCCTGGTCTGGATATGGGACGAAACGTGGGACGCGTACCAGGCCTATCGCAAGATCGAGCCGCCCGACACCCCCGAAGGCATCCAGGCATTGAGGGTATTTGCCCGCCGCCGGACGTTCCTGGTCGGCAACCTGCGCGCCTTCAGCTACATCCTGGACGCCAACAAAGCGGTCGCCATGCGCGGCGATAGCCTGAACGTGGGTGTGCTCAAGCTGCTGGTTGGGCTGCCGCCCTGGTTGCAGCGCCTGCTGAACTTCATTCCTGAACAGTCCACGGCGCTCAACGAAATTTTGAAGGGAGATGAGGTTTACTCGAACGTGGGGCGCGTCGCCCAGGGGTCGTCGCTGACGCGCTTCATGACGGCCAAGGACGACGGCGCGACCAAGGCGCTGGCGTGGGGAATCATGACGGACGACGAGGGACGAATGATCGTCACCATGCGCGACTTCCGGCCACACGTGAAGCCCCTAATCCTGGCCGGGCGCATCGACCTCGCGCGGGACATGGCCCAGCATTACGTCGTAAGCTACACTCAGGACCTGATCGGGCTGGTGGCGCGCCTGGCCGCCATGCTCCAGGCCGAGACCCCCAATTAGCGATCAGCCCGGCGTGGGGTTTGTGGATCGTTGGTGAAGCAAACAAAATCCGCCTACCATGTCCTGGATAGGCGGTGAAGATGCCCCGGGTGGGATTCGAACCCACACGCCCAGAGGGCACAGGCCCTCAACCTGCCGCGTATGCCAATTCCGCCACCGGGGCGTGCTATCTCATTATAGCACGGGGGCAGGGCGTGTCAAAGATCCGGAGGGGCGTTTTTCCCTTGCACACGGCATGAGAGAGTGAGCTAGAAAGCGCTGTAGAATGTCCAAGTTGCAAGCGTTACCGTTGTTCCCTTTGAACACCGTCTTATTCCCCGGCATGGTGCTGCCCCTCCACATCTTTGAGCCGCGTTACAGGCTGATGATCGGCAGGTGCTTCAAGGAGAACACCCCTTTTGGCGTGGTTCTGATCCGGGAGGGTCAGGAGGTTGGTGGACCGGCCACGCCGCACGAGATCGGCACATCGGCCTACGTGACACGGCTGGAACCGATGGACGACGGGCGGCTCAACGTCCAAAGCATTGGCTACCAGCGTTTCAAGATCCACTCCCTGCGTCACGACAAGCCTTACCTAGTCGGCATGGTTGAAGATTACCCCGTTCGGGGGGAGAAAAGCGCGGGGGTCCGTGCACTCGTGGCCGAGATGGTGCCTGTTCTGCGTAGGTATCTGGAGGTGCTGAACAAGGCCACGGACGCGACTTTTTCTCTGGAAAAGATCCCATCCGACGGGGCTGCGATGGCTTTCCTGGTGGCGATTGTGCTGCCGCTTGAGAACGACGAGAAGCAAAAGCTGCTGGCGCTGGAGGACGTGATAAGTATGCTGGAGTTGGAGCAGAGGCTGCTGAGGCGCGAACTGGTGCTGCTCGATCACATGCGCGCGCGGTCTCCAGAGCGCCGCGATCCGGGTATGCCGTTCTCAACCAGTTAGAGAGACACGCCGTAACCATCCCTGAGGAGGAGATTCACATGCGCATCGTCGTCGACGCAATGGGAAGCGACAACTACCCCGTGCCGGACGTGGGCGGGGCGATCCTGGCGGCCAGGGAGTGGGGCGACGAGATCATCCTGGTGGGCGATCAGGCCCGCATCAAGGAGGAGCTTGCCAACCATGACACCGGCGGGTTGAACATCCGGGTTGTGCACGCCAGCCAGACTATTGAGATGACGGACAAACCGGCTGAAAGCGCCAAGCAGAAACCCGACTCGTCAATGCACGTGGGAATGGCGCTGGTCCGGGATGGTGAGGCAGACGCCTTCGTGACGATGGGCAACACGGGGGCCGTGCTGGCGGTGGCGACGCTGTACACGCTCAAGCGCATCAGGGGTGTCAAGCGTCCCGCGCTGACGGCCATCCTGCCCACGTTGGGCGGGCGAACCGTCACGGCAGACATTGGCGCGAACGCCGATTGCAGGCCCGAACACCTGGTGCAGTTTGCCGTGATGGCCAGCCTCTACGCGGAACTGGCGCTGGGGGTCGAGAAGCCCCGCGTGGCGCTGCTGAGCAACGGTGAGGAAGAGGGCAAAGGCAATATGCTGATCAAAGAGACGGCCCCTCTGATGCGCGAGGTCAAGAGCCTGAACTACATCGGCAACGTGGAGCCTAAAGAAGCCCTGAGCGGCGAGATCGATGTGGTCATCCACGACGGCTTCACCGGCAACATCTTCATCAAAAGCCTCGAAGCAACGGCCAGCATGGTGAGCAAACTGCTGCGGCAGGAGATCACGGCAAGCCCGGTGACAGCAGTCGGTGGGTTGCTGGCCCGCCCGGCCTTCAAGCGCGCGAGCAAACACACCGATCCGTTTGAGATCGGCGGCGCGCCGCTGCTGGGCGTCGACGGGGTCGTCATCGTCGGGCACGGGCGCTCGAACGATGTGGCGGTCAAGAACGCGGTGCGCCAGGCCCGGCAGGCCGTGCAGGGTGGTGTGATCGAGGCTATCCGCACCGGGCTTCAGGGGTGAGTTGGCCTCACCTGCGGTTTGCAATTCACACGATCTTGTAGATGCTGCTGTGGTACTGCACCAGCCCCTGGCGCAGTGCGAGCGTGTCCTGGCCGTCCGACACGGAACGTCCGTTGGTTGCCCCGGTGGCGTCCCACCTGAGATGCCGGATGTACCCCTCGCCGAAGCGCGTCTCGACGGTGAAAGCTGCGCCCGGCAGTTCGTCGGTCAGCAGGCTGGCGTAGTAATCACGCAGAGCACCGTGGCCAAGGTAGATCTTTCGTGGCGTGATCAGGACGGCGTTCGGCTGGTAGAGCCTGACGAGCGCTTCAACGTCCCCTCGGTTCAGGGCGTCGATCATGATATCGACAAAGTCGCGGATGGGGGTTGAGACCGGCCACTCGAACCTGGCGATGATGTGCCACAGGCTTTCGCCTGCTTCGCTACCGGCGTAGTCCCAGCTCCAGAAATTGACCGCCGGAAGTCCGATATCGTGGGCGTGCTTCAGGAAGTCCACGATCTCCACCGTGCTGGGCCGCCAGCCAAATTCCTCGTAAGCCGCGCCGGTCGGGACGATGGGCCTGACGGGATAGACATCCTGGAACTGGGCGATGCAGCGGTCGAGCTGTTCGGCGGGGTTGCTGGCCTGAACCCAGTAGATCTGCGGCATGTTGAAGTCGCAGCCGCTCAAGAACTCCGTCCAGGGGAACTCAGGGTGGTAGTGCGGATAGCGGAATGAGCTTAACGCCAGGGGGATATCCGGGATGCGTGGCCGTAGGCTCTCCATGTAGGCGCTGGCGGCGGTGTGTTTCCCCCTGTAATCCGTCTCGGCGTTGATCACGAAGCCGTCCAACCCCAGCGTCCCGATGCGGTGGACGGCGATGTCGGCCTCGCCAAACGGTTCGTCGCCGTAGACGAACTGCCACCCCCAGGCCTGAATGCCCGCGCCTTTAAGGGCATCCACAACGTCGGCGGCCAGATCGACGTTATAGGCCCGGGGGCCATCGGCTATCTTGATCAGGGCGTGCGTCAACCCCGCTTCCTGCGCCCGGCGGGCGATAGCGCCCGCGTCGCCGTCTTCGCAGTGGTGGATCTTCCAGATGTAAAGGCCCTTCCCCTCTAGCGGCATCGGTCATCCTTTCTGATCTGCGGCATCGGTCAGAGCTGGCGGATAATCATACGAGCTTGTGTCGTCTAGAAGAATTATATAGCACAGGGGGAGGTGGTGGTCAATTCAGCCTGACCCCGACCGCGCGTCAGTTGGTACGGCGGCGAGCCTCCATCACGTTAGGGAGAAGCTCGACCTTGGAGAGGATGCGGCTCAACTGGGCGGCGCTCTCCACTTCCATCGTGATGGAGAGGGTCGCGATGTTGTTCTGGGTGGAGACACGCACGTCGCGCATGTTAATGTGCTCGTCTGAGACGGCGGCGCTGATGTCGCGGATCAGCCCCTCCCGGTCGTAGGCGCTGATCACGACGGGGACCGGGTAGCGATCCGGCGCCGAGTCGCCCCACTCCACCGCGATGAGGCGCTCCTGGGACAGATGGAGCACGTTGGCGCAATCGCGGCGGTGGATCGTCACGCCGCGCCCGCGCGTGATGTAACCGATGATCTCGTCGCCCTGGACGGGATTGCAGCAGCGCGCCAGGTGAGTCAGCAGGCCGCCCGTGCCCTGGATGCGGATGCCCTCAGCCGCGAGGCGGTGGGCGGGGGATGTCGACGCCTGGAAGACCTCCTCCGGTTCGGCGGTTTCCCGCTCAAGCTCAAGGATCTTGGTAGCGACGTGCTGGGGATGGATATCGCCAAAGCCGATCTTGGCGAGGAAATCGTCGACCTTCTCAACCTCGAAGAGATCGGCAATCTGCTCGTGGGACATCTGCTGATCCAGGCCCAGCCGCTTAAGCTCCCGGTCGAGGACATCACGTCCCAACACGACCATCTTCTCGTAATCCTGCCTGCGGAGCCACTGGCGGATCTTGCCCAGGGCGCGCTTGGTCTGGACGTAGCCCAGGTTGGGGTTGAGCCAGTCGCGGCTGGGGCCGCCGCGTTTGGCCGTCAGGATCTCCACCCGGTCGCCGACCTGGAGGACGTAATCCAGCGGAACCAGTTTGTCGTTGACCTTCGCCCCCCGGCAGCGGTTGCCGATGTCGGTGTGGATGTGGTAAGCGAAATCGATGGGGGTTGAGCCGTAGGGCAGATCGATGATGTCCCCGCGCGGCGTGAAGACGTAGACCCGATCCTGAAAAACGTCGCTGCGCATCACGTCGAGAAACTCGTTGGCGTCGTCGACGCTGCGCCCAACGTCCATCATCTTGCGGAGGTGCTCGATGCGCCGCTCGTAGGCCTCGTCGTGCTGGGCGGCTTCCTTGTAGCGCCAGTGAGCGGCGATGCCATATTCGGCGTTGGCGTGCATCTCCGGCGTCCGGATCTGGACTTCGAGCGTTTTCCCGTCTTCGAGGATCACCGTGGTGTGGAGCGATTGGTAGAAGTTGTCCTTGGGGGCGGCAATGTAGTCGTCAAATTCACCGCCCAGGGGCCGCCAGGTCTGGTGGATGATACCCAGCGTCTGGTAGCAGGTGGGGACGTCGGGGACGATCACGCGCACCGCCCGCACATCGAAGAGCTGCTCGAAGGGGATGCCCTTGTCCTCCATCTTGTGCCAGATACTGTAGATGTGCTTGGAGCGCCCGGTGATCTCCGCTTCGATGTTGTCGTCCGATAGAATGGTCTCCAGATGCTCGACGATCCGGTTGACGTAGTAGTCACGGTCGGCGCGTCGCTCGGCGATCAGGCTGGCGATCATCTTGTAAACGTCCGGCTCCAGGTAGCGGAAGGCGAGGTCCTCCAGCTCCCATTTCATCTGCCAGATGCCCAGGCGGCTGGCGAGCGGGGCGAAGATGTCCATCGTCTCGCGCGCGATGCGCTGCTGCTGCTCCTGGGAAAGGTGGCCCAGGGTGCGCATGTTGTGGAGCCGGTCTGCCAGTCTGATGAGAATGACGCGCACGTCGTCGGTCATCGCCAGCAGCGTCTTGCGCAGGGACTCCGCATCACGGTCGTGCATCTTCCCCTTGGGGGTCTGCTCGGCATGGAGGGCAAGCTGCTCCATTTTGGTCACGCTGGCGACCAGTCCGGCGACCTCGCTGCCGAAGGCTCCCTCCAGGTCTTCGACCGTCAGTGGGGTGTCCTCCACCACATCGTGCAGCAGGCCGGCAGCGACTGCGGTTGTATCCAGCCCCAGGTCGATCAGGATACGCGCCACCTCGATGCAGTGCACGAAGTAATCTTCGCCCGACTGGCGCTTCTGCCCCTCGTGGGCCGCCTGCGCGATTTCATAGGCCTGCCTGAGCAGGGCGCGCTCGTGGACAGGCAGAGCGGGCAGCAAAGCATTGAATTCGTCGAATGCCATTACCATTTTCAGAAACTCGACCGCTCGAAAACACTAAACCGGACCCGGTGTGCGGGCTTTCTAGATTCAGTATAGATCAGTGCGGGGGCAGTCCGCAATGCTCTTGAATTATTCGTTAGGGGATGGCAACCCTTCCGCGCCGTCGGTGGCCCCGGGGTCATGACGCTCCATTTCAGCCCAGTTTGTGACACCGGCCAGCACCTCGACCTCGGCGGACCAGGTTGTGGCGTTGTAGCGCCCGGTGATCAGATAATGCCCCACGGGCACGTCGGGGATGGTGAAGTTCTCACCCCAGTAGTCGTCGGGGTTGACGCCGAACCCGGCGTAGGTGGTCGTGCGGTACACAACCTGGCCGGTCGCTAGATCGATCACCGTGATGGGCGCGTCTTCTGCCAGCTCGCCATCTTCCAGGGCAAGCTGACCGGCGATGACGCCGGTCCCGACGTAAGGAGCCATCCATAAATCAGGGTTGCGGACGGCAAAATACGAGTTACGCCCGATACGAACCTCGAAGTGGACGTGAGGTCCGCTGACCTGGCCTGTGTTCCCGATCAGGCCGATGACCTGACCGGCCTCGACACGCTCCCCTTTGCACACCAGCATCGCGGACAGGTGAGCGTACAGGGTGTAGACCGGCTGGCGGCGGTAGCCGAAGTCGTGCTCGATGACGACGGTGTTGCCGTAGGAGGTGATGCTCTCGTACTCGTTGAAGTGGCCTTTGTCGGCGGACAGGACCGTGCCGGGCGCTGCCGCGAAAATCTTGACGCCGATAGGGTTGGCGAGATCCACGCCGTGATGGATGCGCAGGTCGTTGGCCGGGCCGTTCGACCCGTAGGGATAGTGGGGCAGGCCGAAGTTGTTGTAGTTCGAGCCGACAGGGCGGATCAGCCAGTAGTGGTCGTAGGGGTGGCGGGCAATCGGGACCTCCAACGGGGGCGGGTTCCAACCGTCGGGCGGGCTGCCATTGTCGGAAGGCGTCCGTCCGGGCGCGGGCGTCTGAAGCTCAGAGGCAAAGAAGGCGAGCGGCGTGGCCGATGGGTCACCGGCCTGTGACGAAGATGACGCGGCAGCAGACTGCTGTCCGGCGGTGGGGGGTGGAGAGGTCGCCGTTGGTGCGACGCCCAGCCCGTGCTCTGCCGGGGTGGTGGTGGGAGCGGAGAGCGGCACGTCTTCGCTGGCAACGCTCGCCCGCTCAGGCCGGGCGATGAATGCCAGGAGGGTCAGCGCCCCGACCAGCAGAAAGAACACAAGACCACGAGAGCGGCTCATCGCCAGATCCTATCCGGTAGGGGTTGCCGAGGGTGTCTGGGTGGGGGTTGAAGTCTGGGTCGGTGTTTGTGTCGGGGTAGGCGTTCGCGTGGCGGTGGGCGTCACTTCATCATCTTCGGGAGTCCCCTCTTCGGTCTCGTGCGGGGTGGGAGTAAACGTCTCTGTGGGCACGGGCGTCGGGGTAAAGAATGTTTGCTGCAGCTCAGCTTCTGAGTACAACTCCAGCATAGCAGTCCACCAATCCAATCCGTCTCTTTTTTCGTACTGCCAATAAAGGATCCCAGGCCAATTATAGCGCCAAGTGCTATCTGAAGAAACCGGGTACCAGCCATAGACCTGCGCGAGGTGCGTGAAGTTCACGTAATAGCCGGGCGGGATCACATCTTTGGGTCGCCCACCGGCTTCGTAAGCCTCCAGGTCGCCGCCGGTTCGCGAGGTGAAGTCCCAGGGTTGTCGGCGGAGAGGCTCGCCGAGAGTGCCGTCCTGGACGGCGCAGCGGACGTAAAGATCCCAGTAAACGTCCGGCCCGTCCCGGCGAAGCACCAGCTCGATCTGGGCCGGGTCACCCTGGTTGTAGGTCTGCACGATGTCGAAGGCGCGCCCGGTCTTGTGCCAGTTGCGGAATTCCTGGCCGGGCTCGACGGGGAGATCGCGCGGCCACCAGACGTTGTCGAGCCTGCCGAGGAAATCCCACCCGGCGGCACGCTCGACGTGATCTTTGAGGGCGATGAAGGAGTCGTCGACCTGGTCGCTCAGCAGGGGGGTCTCGGCGATGACGCCCGCCAGGCTGATCAGGCGGTAAGGCTCGTCCTCGCTCGCGCGCGGCCAGAGCGATTCTTCGTAGGCGGGGGCGATAGGCGCAGTGGCGGCAAAGGCCAGGCTTCCCTGGGGGCGGCGTGGCAATACGGCGGACGACCAGGTCGGGCCGGCGGCGGGAGCAGGCAGGGCGAACGTCTGGATAGACGTGTTCCACGCACCGGACTGCCCGACGAGAAGCAGACTCCCGGTGGGCCGGTCGGCGAGGAACACCAGGCGGCTTCCATCGGGTGACCACGCGGGCGAGTGTCCCTGCCCGACTACAGAGGGCGGCTCGCCGGGGTCTGCAATCGAGAGAACGTAAATGAGCGACACACCGTTCTCGACGGCGCTGTAGGCCAGCCATTGGCTGCCGCTCCCCCAGGCGGGTGAATCCTCGTCCAGGTCGGGCGTGTTGGTGACGTTGACGGCTTTGTCTTCGTTCGGGTCATCGAGCGAGAGGACGTATATATCCTGGTTGCCGGTGCGCCCCGACACGTAGGCGATCTCGCGCCCGGCGGGGTCATTCGTCCAGGCCGGAGCGAAGTCAGGGCCGGGATGGCGCGTCACCGGGAGCGGGTCCAGGCTGCCATCGACTTTGACGATATAGACGTCGAGGTTTTCGTCGTAGTAACTCTCGTAGACCAGCCACTGGCCGTCGGGGCTCCACGATGGTGCAGCTTCGAAGGCCAGATCGTTGGTCAGGCGCGTGACCTCGCCGGTCGGCAGGTCGAGGACGTAGAGATCCCAGTTGCCGTCGCGCCGGGAGGCGAACGCAATATGCTGGCCGTCGGGACTCCAGGCCGGGTCGCGATCATCGGCGGGGTCGTCGGTGAGGCGAACCGGTTCGGTGTCGCCCGCCGCCAGCGCAAACAGATCCTGCTGTGCCCCGGCACGCATCGAGAAGACCAGCGTTCCGCCCGTGTCGAGGAAAACCGGGGCGGCAGTGACTACCGGCTCGAAAGCGGCCTGCTCGGAAGCCGGTTCCTGCGCCCCCGGTGTAGCACCGATGGCGAGCAAACGCACGACCGGGTTATCGCGGGCCTGGGGGCTGGTGGCCCAGAACAGGAGCGTCGCCACAGAAGCCAGAAGCAGGACGATCAGGCCGCTCAGCGACCTGACCTGGCCCTCAAACTGGGCGCTGTCGGTGAGCACGGCCCCAACCATGCGCCCGCGCAGCCGGAATGCAAAGTCATCGAGCCACAGCGTCAGCCGACTGCTCACCCACACGCAGATCTTGACGGTGAGATATCCGAGGCGTTCCAATAGGCGCAGGAGTCTTGCCAGCATGCGAGCATAATAGCACGCCTGTCGAGGTTGCGAAAGTCATACCGGGATGGGACCTCTGTGCGGCTTGACTCAGACCCTTTTCACCCTTACCATTTCATTAGGCTTACAGTGATGCCCGGAAACCGTTGGGTGGAGGTTTGGATGCCTCGTCGGTTGCCACACTTCATCTCCATTTTGATCGCCGTCTCGTGGGTTCTGGCGGGCAGCGCACAGCCCGCTGCCGCTCAAGGTTCCACGCTCACGCACGTCGTGCAGCCGGGCGAGACGCTGCTCGACCTGGCGCTGTTCTACAGCACCCCGCTGCACGAGCTTGTCGCGCTGAACGAAGCCGATGCCTTCCCGATTGGCTCAGGACGGGAGTTGAACATCCCGGTGCCTTTCCAGGTTATCCCGGATATACAGGTGGCCGAAGCGGTCGGCGGCCCGTTCGTTTACATCATCCAGCAGGGAGATACGCTGCTCCGCATTGCGATCCGGTTCAACGTCTCGGTGGAGGCTCTCGCGGCGGTCAATCAGATATACGACATTAACTCGATCTACGCCGGGCAGGAGCTGATCATCCCGACGGACGAGGATATCACCGATTTGTTGGCTAACGAACCGGCCTCGTCGCAGGGCGCGCCGCCGCCGACCGAGGTCGGGGGGAAGCAGATCGTCATTTCGCTGTCGCAGCAGCAGACGTACGCTTACGAGAATGGTGAGCTGGTGAGGCAGTTTGTCGTATCAACCGGTTTGCCGGGCACGCCGACCGTGAAGGGGAACTTCGCGATCTACGTCAAGTATGCCTCGCAGACGATGAGCGGGCCCGGCTACAACCTGCCCGGCGTGCCCTGGGTGATGTACTTCTACCGCAGCTACGCGCTTCACGGGACTTACTGGCACAACAATTTTGGGCAGCCGATGAGTCACGGCTGTGTGAACATGCGGACACCTGAAGCTGAGTGGTTGTATAATTGGGCACCGATAGGTACGCCGGTTCGAGTCGTCGATTAGCAGAGGTTTCGTTGCGTTTGTTGCAGGGTGTCCGGATCAAAAGCTACGTCTCCCGGCTGGCCGGGGTGGTGATGCTGGTCAGCATGGTGGGCCTGTCTGCAGTAAATTCCGCCGCAGCACAGGACAGCCCGGCAACTGTGGTACACGTCGTAGCCTGGGGTGAGACGCTTTCGGGGATCGCCCTCCGCTACAATGTGACGGTGGCAGACATCGTCGCCGCCAACGACCTTCCTCAGGCCGATCACATCTACGCCGGGCAGCGGCTGGTTATCCCCGGAGCCAGCGCCGCAGCATCCACCAACGATGCACCGGCGTCGCAGCACACTGTCCAGGCCGGTGAAAACCTGTTCCGCATCGGTTTGCAATACGGCGTCAGCGTCGACGCGCTGCTGGCAGCCAACGGCCTGGCCGACCCGGATGAGATCTACGCCGGGCAGCAGTTGACCATCCCCGCCTCAGGGATTGGCAACGACGTGTTATCCTCCCAGCCGGAAGCGGGGAGCGTTCACCTCGTACAGCGTGGCGAGACCCTTTCCGCCATCGGCAGGCAGTATGGGGTGTCGGTGGAGGCGCTGTCAACGGCCAATAATCTGCTCAACCCCTCGCAGATTTACGCCGGACAGCGGCTCGTGATCCCAGGGGCCGCGACGGCCGGGGCGCCCGGCTACACACCAAAAGAATCCGCCCTGACGCACGTCATTCAGCCGGGAGAGACACTGCATGCCATCGCCGCCCAATACGGCGTGTCCTCCTGGGTGTTGGTGCAGGTCAACCACCTCAGCAACCCCTCGCTGCTGTACGTGGGCCAGACGCTGACCATCCCCGTGAGCACGGCTCTGGGCGCGACCGGCGGGCCGGGCGGGGCCTCTACCTCCGGCAAAGCCATCGTGATTGATGTCTCCGATCAGCGCACATACGTGTACGAAAACGGCGGGCTGATCTGGACCTTTGTCGCAAGCACAGGGATGCCCGGCTCGGAGACGCAGCGGGGCGCATTCGAGGTGCAGAACAAGCTCCCGATGGCCTACGCTGCGACCTGGGATCTGCAAATGCCCTACTGGCTGGGATTCTACTGGGCCGGGCCTTTGCAGAACGGCATCCATGCCTTGCCCATCCTGTCAAACGGCGTGCGCCTGTGGGAGGGGTTGCTGGGCCGTCCGGCCTCTTACGGCTGTGTGATTCTCAGCGATCACGACGCCAAGCTGCTCTACGACTGGGCGGAGATCGGCATCCCGGTGACGGTCCGAGATTAGCGACCGGGGCAGTCCCCTGTAATCAGCAATGTGGTGAATACTGCGTAGGACGGGGCGCGGACGGCGCGCATTTGGCGTTGACAGGGGTCATGGCGGGACGTATAATCCCTCCCCGGAACACCGGATGAAGGAGTCGTACTCATGGGTGATACAAACACACCCCTGCCACTGTCTGAGATCGAACCAAAGATGGAAATGAAGGGCACCATCAAGAAGATCGAGCTGGCCGGTGCGATCGTTGACATTGGCGCGGAAAAAGATGCCTTGCTTCACATCTCGCATATCAAACCGGGTCGCGTGAACAACGTGCGTGACTTTCTGACCGAGGATCAGAAGGTCACCGTCTGGGTGCGCCGTGTTGACACGGTGAACGGACGTATCGATGTCACGATGATCAGGCCCCCTGATGTGGACTGGGATGAACTGGCCGAGGGCCAGGTTTATCATGGCAAGGTTGTCCGTATTGAGAAGTTCGGCGCGTTCGTTGACATCGGTGCTGAAAGGCCCGGTCTGGTTCATATCAGCGAACTGTCGACGGGTTACGTGAACAAACCCGAAGATGTTGTTGCGAAGAGTGACACCGTCGAGGTCGTGGTTATCGGCGTCGACCGGCGCAAAAACCAGATCGACCTGAGCATGAAGGCGCTCGGGGCGAGCAAAGCAGCAGTGGATGTCAGGGAAGAGAAGGAAGAGGAACAGCCGACGGCAATGGCGCTGGCGTTGCAGCGTGCCCTGTCGCGCAGCGACGACAACGGCGGTCCTGATTCGGACGCCGACGGCCCGGCTTCGGAGAGCGGTCGACGCTCCGAGCAGGAAGACATCCTACGGCGCACGCTTGAGCAGCACGGGCAGTCATAGCCACCACTATCCGGGAGCAGGGTGGTTATTTTTGTGTCTGCCGCTTCCTGCCCTGTGCATCCCCAGGGATCGGCGGGGAAGCCTTCTCGTCAATCGCGTACGGGTTCGGTGCGCAACACCCGGCACACGCGAGAGAGCGCCAAAACGAAGAGGGCTGCCATGATAATGGCCGATGCCACACAGTGGGGACAGAGCGCGTTTATCACGAACAGCTCAAGGTACGTGAGATAAGCAGAATATAAAGCTCCGACCAGGCTGAGTCCGAAGACGAGGACAGGGCCGCTGTCGGCCAGCGGACCGTTGCTCCCTTCCAGCATGAGAACCCCCAGGATGAACAGGTATCCCAGTGCCCCGATTGCAGCTACTGGAATGCCCACTATCTGGGAGTAGGGACTCTGCCGGACGATGTCGCATCCTCCACCCTCTGAACACAACGCCGTCGATTCGTCGATGTGTGCCCAGGTGAGGTAACCGGCAACGAGAACGCCGAGGATCGCCAGTGCAATAGAGAACCGGCGGATAAGCTCAGAAGTGTCTGTCATTTGGAGACCTCGCGCAGCAATGATTGCCGGGGTGATCGCGCAGGCCTCCTCTGATCTCAGGGGGCGCTGCCCTCGGAGCTATCTCCGTTCCCCGACGTGCCGTCCGCGTTAATTATACTATTATTATCCGTAATGTCACCCTCTGTTGCGTCGGGGGTTTCGCTTGGCTCGGAGTCGTCGCCGGGGCCGGGTGTGTCCTGGACAGGTGTGCCTTCCTCGTCTGCAGGGACGATTGGCACCTCGATGGTCAGTGGGGGACCGACTTGCAGGCCGTCCGGCAATATGATCGCCCAGGTGCTTATCGCGGTAGGCCGGGCTGGGTCAAAAGGGGGCGTGCTCAGGTTTAGTCTTATCTCGAACTTCTCTCCTGGCTGAAGCTCATAGTTGAACTCGACGAAGTTTGGCCCGCCGAGTTTAAGGCCATCGATGAAGACGAAGCGTGTGTCGTCATCCAGCGGGCACTTGCTGTCATTGATAATCGTGATGATCTTGGTGAGTGTCGTCAGCTCCGGGTAAGGTATCCCACTCTCCGGTTCCTCGCTGATGATTTCGTAGTCGTAGTCGCAGGCAACGACGGTGGCGGTCAGGTCCGGTGTTGGCATGCTGT
Organism: uncultured Anaerolineae bacterium; assembly: GCA_964603985.1. Lineage (GTDB taxonomy): Bacteria > Chloroflexota > Anaerolineae > Aggregatilineales > UBA3940 > CAZRXG01. The sequence continues at coordinate 172,127 of CAZRXG010000002.1, forward strand.
CTAAGGGCGTCGTGACGAGCGACGCTAGCGCGTCTACGGTGAGGCTGATCTCTGTGGCCTGCAGGTCCGGGGTGGTGGTGTACAGTGGGGTGTCTGTCAGTGCCGGGGTGACGGTTGCCGTCGGGGTGCTGGTGAGCACGATCTCCGCGCTTGGCAGGAACGGCAGGAAGCCGCCCAGTATCCCGGTGAAGGACAGGTAGATGCCGCCGATCATCGCGGCCAGCGACAGAATGACGAGCAACAGCCAGTAGGCGCACCCACCGGTGCGTCCGGCCCTTTGTCTGGCAGATGGGCGTGCCATGCCGATGGCTTCTGCCGCGCCGCCGTCGGCGACGGCCTCCGCTACGTCGGGGGTGAGCTGGCTGATCGTACTGTCCTCCGGGATCACCAGGGTTGCGGCGGCTGCCTCAAGATCGTCGAGGTGGTGCGCCATCTCTTCGACTTCCTGGTAGCGATCCTCGGGCAACTTGGCAAGTGCCTTGTAAAGGACCAGTTCCAGGCCGTCGGGCATCTCCGGGTTGATGCTGGAGGGAGGTGGCAGCGGGTCGTTGACGTGCTTCAGGATGACGGCAATTGGCGTATCTGCGTCGAAGGGTGTCGTTCCCGTCACCAACTGGTAGAGGACGACACCCAGCGAGTAGATGTCAGAGCGATGGTCGCCTGGCTGGCCCAACCCCTGCTCCGGTGACATGTAGGCGGGCGTGCCAACCATAGATCCGCTGGCGGTCATCTGGGGGCCGCTGACAATGCGCGCGATGCCGAAGTCGGTCAGGACGACACGGTTGTCGGTGTCGATCATGATGTTGCCCGGCTTGATGTCGCGGTGGATCATGCTGCGCGAGTGTGCGTAGGCCAGTGCTCTGGCCAGGTCTCTCGTGATGCGAACAGCCTCTTGGATGGGGATATTCTGTCCCTCAAAGCTGCGCTGCATAAGATAAGTGCGCAGGGTCGGGCCGTCGATGTACTCCATGACCATGTAGTACAGGCTGCGTTTCGTATCGAAGTCGAAGTCGTAGACCTGGACGATATTGGTATGGCGCAGCTGCGCCACGTGGCGGGCTTCTCGCTCGAATCGTTCCTTGAATTCCGGGTCTTCGCTTAAGAATGGGTGCAGCACTTTGAGCGCGACGTGGCGGGCCAGGGTGTCGTGGTAGGCTTTGTAGACCTCTGCCATACCGCCCCGCCCGATGCGTTCTTCTAGCTCGTATTTGCCCATCCTTTTGCCGATAAGCTCTTCGGACACGCTTGCCCCTCGCTTAAGGTAGTTGCTGTAGTTGGTCTTATGTGCCTTCGGTTATATTCTACGACGATCTGGTGGGTAACGTTGTTGCACTTATGTTTCAGATTCCTGGCTGGCTGGGGGGATCTTCCCCAGTAGCCCTGGTGTTTTGGTCAGGCCGGTAGCAGTTGATGCGTTGGATTATATGATCTACGGTGCCAGAAAGCCAGAAATCAGGCGGGCTGTTTATATTCACCATACCACAAGGGGTGGCCGGGTTCGTGTGCGCGGGCGGTGTTGTGTGCTGCTGGCTGGTGTGGGCTATTTCCCCGCCTGGGATCCCAGATTGTACAGGCGGGCGAGGCGTCTGGTCTCTTCCATCAGGTCCTCGCGGAGCGTCTGCGGTTCAAGCACTTCAACCTCTGCGCCCCAGCTTCGAATCCAGGGGCGCATCTCGCGCGGGTCGGCGATGTTCACCTGGAGCCGGACGGAACCGTCGGGCAAGCTTTCAAGCGTCTGAGAGGAATGCCATATGCGCTCCCGGATGAAGGCGGCGACCTCCGGGCTGAACCGCAGGACGACCTGCACAGGTTCCCCGCCGGACATGATACCCCACGCGTCGGCCAGATGTGTCCTTGGGTCGAAGTCTTCGGCGATAGTATAGGTGTCGGCGAGGCGTTCGGCGCGCTCCAGGCGCTCCAGCTTGAACGTGCGGATGTCCTGTGCCCAGTCGTCGTGGCCGATCACGTACAGGCCGCCTGTGGCCGACGGCTCCACTGTGTAGGGGGAGAAGTCGCGCTGGCGGAGTGTGCCACTCCTGGGTGAGCGGTACCACAGGCGAACTTTGTGGTGCTCTGCCCAGCACAGCGCGATCACCTCCAGCACGGAGACGAAGGCCGGGTTGACTGGCCGATCCCGGATGGCTTCCGCCGTGCGGCTGATGTACTCGGCCAGCGGATCGGGGAAGGCCGTCGAAAGCTTGGTCAGGGCGGAGACGATGTGAGGGTTGTGCTCGTCTGCGTGACGGGCGAGCAGGCGGGCAGCGATGTACAACGCGACTGCTTCGTAAAACTTGAGGCGCACCGTTGCGAGGTACTGGTCGCGGATGACGCCGTAGCGCCCGCTTTCCTGCCAGATCGGGACACCGGCCTCGCTCAGGAGGTCGATGTCGCGGTAGATGGTGCGGCGGTCTACGCCGCAGCGCTCGGCGATCTCGGCGACGCGCATTCCCTGAGCGTTTCGGAAGAGCAGCGTCTCGATCTCACGCAGCCGCGCGATGCGGCCAAGTGGGCGGCTCATTGCTCCCTCCATGGGCCGGCCTGGGTGCTATTGTCCAGACTCTTGCCCGGCGTTAGCCGGGTTGGTGGGCATTGTCGCGCCGGGTGTGAAGGTGGCCTGTAGTTCGTCTGCGTCGTCGTACCAGTAGCGAGCGAAGAAGGGCGGTTCTCCGGCGTCCATTGTGTTGATGTGGGTGAGGAGCATTTCCAGGTCGGGGACGAGGCTCTCTCTGGGGAGCTCGCGCCGGTCGACCCATTCGGGGATACCCTCCGGGGAGGGGCTGATCTCCCGGGTGAGGCTGGCTGCGGTGAAGACGAAAAGCATGATGCCGGTTGCCGGATCGCGGGCGTCGATGTGGATGATCCCGCGCAGGCGGAGGTCGTCGATTTCTTCCAGGCCCACTTCTTCTTGAATCTCTCGTAGGGCAGCGGCCTGTATGTCCTCTCCCCGCTCGACGTGCCCGCCGATGCCGTTGTACAGGTTGGGCCAGATGCGCTTGTCGGGTGCTCCCTTCAACAGCAGGAGGCTGGTGCCGTGCGTGACGAAGACCAGCACGCGCGGGATCACCCGGTAGCGGCCCTTTGATTGCCCGATTCCCTGTTCTTCTGCACTCATTTGCCAGATGGCCTTGAGATGACTATAGTTACGACCAAACCCCTCTACAATTGGGGTGGCTGAGGTTTGCTGGCGTTGACTATAATGCATTCGTTGTGAGTTTGCCAGATGGTCAGGGAGGATCGTTATGCAGTGGCGCTTTTGGCACTGGATGAGTGTTCCGGTTGTGTTGGTTTTGGCTCTCTCGCTCGTGCCGGTGGCGGGTGCCCAGAGCAAGGAGCTCAGGTGGGATCGCTGGGATGCCGATATCCAGATTAACTCGGATGGCACCTTCACTGTGCAGGAGGAGTATGCGATCACGTTCACCAAGGGTGAGTTCACGTTTGGGTATCGTGATATTGACATTAGCCAGTTCGTTGAGATCAGGGACATTCGCGTCCGTGAGGGAGCCGTTGAGTACGAGGAGTCGCGCAGCCAGCAGGCAAATACGTACTACTGGACAGTGGGCGACGAGAAGTACGTGATCAGCTGGTTCTTCCCGCCGACGGAGAATGCCACGCGGGTGTTCACGGTGGAGTACACGGTTGTTGGGGGAATCATCATCAATGAGGAGGTGGGGGACAGGTTCTTCTGGAAGGCTGTTGGAGAGCACGCGTTCCCGGTTGAGTCTTCGACGGTGACCGTGCGGATGCCGCCGGGGGCGACGGTTGATACGTCGATTGAGCCGGCGTTTTTTGGGCCGGATGCTACCTATACCATTGCGGACGACCTGACCTACGTGACTTTTGTGGCGGACTACATCCCGGCCAACCAGGAGTTTGAGGTTGGCGTGCGTTTTCCGCATGGCTACGTGCCTGCCGAGGAACCTCCCTGGCAGGCTGGGTACGAAGAGGAACAGGTCAGGATTGAGCAGCAGCGCGAAGAGGAGCAGGCCTGGGATGAACAGCAACGCCCGATGTACAACCTGCTGCTGGGGAGCCTGGGTGTGCTGCTGCTGGTTGGGGGGCCGCTCGCCATTTACTTGCTCTGGTTGTTCCGTGGGCGTGACCCGAAAGTTGGGGAGGTGCCGTCTTACATCACCGAACCGCCGTCCGATCTGCCGCCGGGGCTGGCGGGCACGCTGCTTGACGAGAAGGCGGATCTTCAAGACATCGTTGCGACGATGGTTGACCTTGCCCGGCGGGGTGCTATTGAGATGGAGGAGCGGGAGCGGAAAGTTTTTGGGCTGACGACGCACAAGGACTTTGTCTTCCGCAAGAAGGAGGATTTCTCGGACCCACTGCGTGATTATGAAAAGTTGCTGATCAAGGAGGTGTTTGGTCGGAAGACGGAGGTTGAGCTTGACGACCTGAAGTACGAATTCTATACGGCCATCCCTGAACTGCAGAAGGCGCTCTACAAGGAGGCTGTGGAAGAGGGGTTGTTCCCGACCAGCCCGAAGGCGATGCGTGGTCGCTACTTGGCGTTGGGGATCGTCGGGCTGGTGCTCTCGGTGGGGGTTGGCTTCTGCGTCATGGCTGCGCTTGGTGACCGGATTGAGGCGGTGATCTGCCCGTTTGTGTCGATGGGTATCACGTCGATTGTGCTGCTGGCCGTCAGCCGGGTTATGCCTGCCAAGACGAGGAAGGGTGCCGGTGAGGCCGCAAAATGGAATGCTTTTAGAACGTACCTTCGTGGTACCGAGCGGTATGCCGACCTTGAGTCGGTCACCGATCAGTTTGACCGTTACCTGCCATTTGCTATCGCGTTCGGACTGGAGCGGACGTGGATCGGCAAGTTCTCCCGTATCGAGTCCACACCCATGCCGCCCTGGTACATCCCGCTTGGGATGCCTCGCTACCGCACGGGAGTGCCCGGAACGTTGGGGGGACACATGACGGCCGGTGGTAGCAGTGGGGGCCGGGATCTACGTGGCCAGGCTGCCAAGCCTGCTCCCTCGCTGGATGGGATGAGCGATCAGTTGTTTGGCGGGCTGAGTAGCATGTCCTCCGGGTTGTTCTCCATGCTGAATTCGACGTCCAGAACTTTCACGAGTGTGCCGCATAGCTCCAGTTCGGGTGGTGGGTTCAGCGGTGGTGGGTTCAGTGGCGGCGGCTTCAGCGGTGGCGGTGGTGGTGGCGGTGGCGGTGCCGGGTTTGGATAGGAACCAGGGCCGGGATTTTGTTCTTCGGGCTGATGCATAGGAGTGCTTCATGACACGAACTGTGGGAATCATCCTGATCGTGGTGGCGGTGGGGGCGCTCGTCATCGGCGGTGCGCTTCTGGCTACCGGCCTTGCGGCGGGCAGTCTGCAACCGGCAGGGGCCGTGCTTGGCTTCGCGCTGTTGTTTCTGATACTGGTTGCTCCCCTGGGGGGAGGCGGCATCGTCGTGTTGGTGCGGAGCCGGAGCGAACAGGCCGAGCAGGTTGAGGCCGATGCGTTGCGTAAGATCCTCGACATGGTCAAGACCAGGGGACAGGTGGATATCTCCGACATCGTTATTGAGTTACAGTCTGGCCTGCCTGCTGTCAAGGATATGGTGTACAAGCTGGTCGGTATGGGCGTGTTCAGCGGGTATGTCAATTGGGATGAAGGGGTGCTCTACTCTGCCGAGGTGTCGGCTTTACGCGGTACAACGCAGTGCAAACACTGTGGTGGGGAGGTAACGCTGGCGGGCAAGGGGGTGATCAAGTGCCCGTTCTGCGGGACCGAATACTTTTTGCCTCAGTAGGTATGATTAGCAAAGGAGTGCATTGATGGCTGACTTCTACCAGAAGATCGTGGAGATGCAGGGCAGCGTTGAGGATCTGGTGCGCAAAGTGCCGGGCTTCGAGGGATATTTTGAGAAGCAGGATCGCCGGGCAGCCGACCGCCTTTTACGCGAACAACTGGTGCGTATCTTCGAGGAGCAGTTGGGTGAGTTCGGGCGGCTGCAGAAGCAACTGATCAATGCTGGTGGCATAGGGTACATGGAGCGTGTGCAGTCGATTGACACGCGGATGCGCACGTTCATTGACCGCATTGAGAGTGCCGCTCAGGGGTATGCGGGTCTGTTTGATGCGGTCAAGGTCAAAGAGGATGCGTTGCAGCGGGTGTATGCCTTTGACAGCGCGCTTCTGGCTTACCAGGACCAGTTTGCCACCGGACTGCGGAGCTTCGCGGAGGCCATTGGAACCGAGGAGCTTGACGGTGTGCTGATGCAGCTTGACGATCTGGTGACCGAGATGAACAACACCTTCAAGCGGCGTGTCGAGGCTATGCAGGGTCTGCAAGATGCAGTATAGTAGAAACGCGGGCTATTGTTTGTTATAAGGAGATGACGAAAAGATGGCCAGGATACTAGACATCGTTGAGCACCCCAATGTTGGGAAAGAGGAGCTGGCATATCGGGAGCCGCAGGCCGGCAGTGGTGACTTCCGGTTAGGCTCGCAGGTTATCGTCCGTGAGAATCAGGCAGCAGTGTTTGTCCGGGGTGGGCAGGCACTTGATGCGTTTGGCCCCGGCAGTCATACCATCACGACGGCCAATATCCCTTTGCTGGTTGGCCTGATCGGTAAGGCCTTCAGTGGCGAGACTCCCTTCAAGGCTGAGGTCTACTTTATCAATATGGCTGATTTCCCGCAGGTAGGTTGGGGGACATCGCAGCCATTGGCGCTGGAGACACCGGGCAAGGGGTTGGGGTGGCTGCTGCTTCAGGGGCATGGCGTTTTCGATGTCACGGTGAGCGATGCGCAGCGTTTTGCCAAGCAGTATGCTATCGGGAAGCCGGTGATTCGCTTGAGCGACATCAAAGAGCGCCTTCTGACGGTGGTCCTGGGCGAGTTGCAGGATGTCATTTCGACTCATGCTCCCGGCGACCTGGGTGGGCTGAACCGGATGATCAGCGAGATTGAGGGCGCGATGGTGGCCCAGATGCGCGACAAGTTCGACGCGGTTGGGCTGACGCTGAAGGCGTTTGAGATGAAGCAGCTCACACCGGCCCCCACCTCGGCGGAGGATCTGCGCAACATGGGCCTGCTCGATGTGGCGACGTACCAGGCTCTACAGGCTGCCGATGCGCTGCGCGATGCGGCGCAGAATCCGAGTGGTATGGCCGGTGCGGGAGTGGGACTTGGCGCGGGCGTTGGGATGGGGCAGGCTCTGGCCGGTGCGTTCCAGCAGCCTCAACAGCAACAGCAGCAACCGGCGCAGGAGCAGGAAGTTCCCAAGAAGCCGACAACGCCAGATGAGATTCAGGCTTTGCTGGACAATCTGGATATGCGCCTGGCGAATGGGGAGATCAGCGAGAAAGCATACGAGCGTCTCGTCAAGAAATGGCAAGATAAGCTGGACGAGCTTAGCTAGCGCAGGCGTCTGGGCCTTCCGGCCCGTGTTGATGGGAGACCGGTCAGGTCTCCTTTTTTGTTGCCGGGGTGATGTTCAGGATCTCGGTGAGTTGGATGATGTCGGCCTCCGACAGCGTTGGGGCAGACTGCTGGCGAACGTATTCTTTGAGTGAGTATTTGCCCTTGTGGAGGTGGGTGATCGGTATAGGGGAAGGCTCGCTTATGTAAAGCTCCGTTTTGGGGTGTGTGGGGACGATGATGGGCTGCACGGTGGTGCTGCTCTCGGGGAAGTGCTCGTCAAACCAGGCCTGTGTTCGTTGGGCCTCTTCGATTGCTTTGGGGCCTGGGTCGCGTGGGGCGTCCTGAGAGATGGAGTGCCACAAACGTAGCAGTGGGCCGGTGGTGTTTTTCCACTCGTTTCCGTTGATGGATACCTGCAACCGTTGGTGGAGGACTGTCAGGGAGAAAACACCGTGCTTGCAGATCAGTACGTGGTCTGCGGGTAGCCAGAGGTGAAGCAGCGCTGCTTCTTTGCCGAAACCCTTCAGTGCTTTGTTGAGTGTTTCTTCGGGATTTGGAAGACGTGTCCAGCGGTTGGTGAGTTTCAGCCCGGTGGTTGACAGGAGTACGCCCAGCACAAGTGGTAGGATTGACGAGATGACATCAGACGTGAAGATGGCGGCCATTGGAGCAGATACGAGCATCATCAGACCGGCGAACGTTGCCGTTGAGGCGATGAAGTATCTTATCCTGACCCGGCGTGTGTTGGTGTATATCTTCATTTGCTCTTTTCTACCTTGTGCTGTTGGTTGACGCGGGTGCTTTGACCTGTGCGCGGCGCCGGGCCAGGAGTTTTCTCATTCGGGCATGCTTTTCGCGGCTTATTGTGTAGAAGGAGGCTGTGATGATCGCGCCGAAGAGGAGGACCGTACCGGCCGGGCCGGTGAGAAGGCGGATGGCGAGCAAGGCTTCTGGGGGCTGCTGGAACACTGTTGCATTGGCCGGTGGCGTCTGGTAGTTGAAGAGGTTCAGGACCTGGAGGGCGATGAAAATGGCAATCGCGCTGGAGATTTTGCGCATCAGGTTCTTGAGACCGTAGTATAGACCCTCGCGGCGCTGCCTGGTGTGCAGCTCGTCCCACTCGATAACGTCGGGGAAGAGTGCCTCAGGCATGACGTGCGCCGTCGCGACGCTGATCCCTGCGAAGAAGGCCAGCGTGAGGATGTAAGATCGTTGGCCGGGTTGGATGGTGATTATCAGTACCTGCACCACTGCCCAGAAGAGCATGCCGGTGATGTAGGCGTTACGTTTTTCCCAGTGCTTCGAGATGTACGTCCAGAGGGGCAGGCACACGATTGACGTTACAATGAGCACAGCAAAGACGGTTGACTCGGTTGTGAGGGAGCCGACGATTGGTATTGGAATCTGTGCATTTTGGATGCCGCCTTCGACCCAGTAAGTGATGAAAAAGGGCAGCATGGCTGCGACGAGGTCGAAGGTAACCCAGTTCAGAACGTTGATGGCCGTTGCTATTCGGAAGGGGCCGTTGTCCAGGGCTGTCTTCAGTGTGCTCCAGAGGGCCTGGGGAGGTGGCTTACTTGTCCTGACGCGCTCACGCACAGTGAAGGATATTGCCAGGAAGGGCAAAGCGCCGAGCACCCCGAAGATTGCTCCCATGAGGAGGTAGCCCTCTCTGCGCGTTGGCATGAGGGCGACGATTTCCGGGGCGCCCGCAGCGGTGGCAAGTGAGGCGATCAGGTTGAACAGCATCCGGTACGTGCCGAGGGAGGTGCGCTCGTCGTAGTCCTCTGTCATCTCCGGCGTGAGCGAGAGGAACGGCACGACGACGAGCGTTTGCAGGGTATCTGTCAGCATGTAGGCCAGGGTGATGTGAATCATCAGAGCGGCCTGGCTTTCCCAGGGTGGCGCCCACCAGAGCAGGACAAAAGCCAGCCCGAACGGTATGGCGAAGAGGAGCAGGAAGGGCCGCCGCCGTCCCCACCGTGTTTCCACGTGGTCGCTCAAAGCACCGATGATGGGATCGTTGATCGCGTCCCAGATGATGCCTATCAGGGCCGCGAACGACGCAAGGAAGAGGTTCAGCCCGACCACATCGGTCAGGAACTTGGCATAGTAGATCTGCCTGACCGTGTTGAAGCTCGACATTCCCCAGTCGCCGGTACCGTAGACGATTTTCGCCAGGAGCGGCACACGGTCTTCCGAAGGTGGTTGGGTACCGGTCGAGGAGATACTGCTTTCGGGCATTGATTACTCCGCTTCGGGGTTGTTGGGTAGTGTCAGAGGAGTGTTACTACCGGTGCCGGGATCGGCGACTTGTTCTTCAAGGCTGCGCAGGTAGCGCTTGGTAGTAGAGGGATCGGTGTGTCGTGCCAGTGCCTGCGCTTCGGTTATGTCTTCGGTGTGTTCCAGGGTGGTGAATACGAAGTAGTGGCGGAAGCTCTGGGGGGTGATCCGCTGCCCTTCTGCTTCCAGCCTTTGACGTGTCTCCGAAGGCAGAGCCAGCTCTACCCACTGCTCGACGATGTTCGCGCCGGTCCAGCGTGAAATCGCCAGCACCCGCTTCCCTGCACGCTTATCGTGACGGGCGAAAAGAGGGAGGTGCTCAGGGCTAAACAGGGCCTGGGCCTGGTCGAGCCTGTTGCGCTCGCCCAGGTAGTTGCGAATGGCGGCGTTGGTTGGATTCGAGAGGCTGAAGCTGATCCCTGGTTCCATCACCAACAGCTTCTGGTCGAGGTTGGCCTGGTAGCGTCGCAGGTCGCATATCTCGGAGACGCGCATACCGGTCTCGGCAAGGGTGAGGATGAAAGCCTTGTCGCGGCGGGCGCGCAGGCGTTCGCGGTAGGATGCATCCCCCTTCCCCGGAACCGGCGCGCTGCGGGCGTAGGCCAGGATCTGCTCGATCTCGTCACGGGGCAGGCACGGGATGTTGTGCTTCTTAGGGCGTCGGCTGCGGGTGAGGTGCTCTTCAATCTGGTTGGCGTCGGTTGTCGTCCACTGCCGGGCTTCGGCGTAAGTGTAGAAATCCAGGATAGCGCGCGAATAGAGATGTTCGGTCTCGACTGCACGATGCTCCTGGAGATAGCTGAGGAATTCTTTTGCCCACTGAGCGCTGAGCTGGCCGGAGGGCGTTTTGGCAGCCTCGATGCCGAGTTTTTGCTTTAGAACCTGTTGAAACAGGCGGAGTGCCTGGCTGTAGGCCTGGCTGATCTGTGGTGACCTGTGTGCGTGGATGTCCGCCAGGTACACCTCAGTGGCTCTTTTAAGCGTGGGCGGGGTTGCGTGTGTGGAGGACACTGTTTCCTCCCCTGCGGCGTGGGCGGCAAATTGCCAGAATTTCCCCATCGGTGGGCAAATTCTAACACCAGGGAGGGGCTGGGACAAGGCCTTTACGCTGATTATTCAACATACCACCCCATTAATGTTTGAGACAGGGTTGATATGCGTTTGAATCTCGTTATTTCGTGTAGCATGATTACCTTAAAAGATTTTTCAAACTCCCCTCAGCCCGATCACTGCCCTCATCGCTACACGAAATCCGAACTCTCCCCCAACCACCATCTACCGAAACACAAACACATGTACCATCTCCCAACCCCGACCACCCCCCTACCCCAACGCCTGTATCCCCCAAAAACTCGCCGACACGCTGAAGGTCCGACTTGCCTGGTAGCTTGGCAGCCCAATAGCCACAATTGCGTGATTGCCAACAAAAGCCTCTTCTCAGAAAAACTATTTTACCTAACCCGTTCTATTGAGGCGCTTATCACTACACGAAGTTAGACGCGGGGGTGCATGCCCACTAACGCGAGGCCACGATCCGTCGAAGGTCGTCGTCAACCGGCCCGGCCTGACACAGCGCAATGACCTCCTGCTCGCCAAGCACACCGCGCTCGGTGACCACGCTTGCGAAGCCGCTCCAGGGCGCGAGATCGAAGTAGAGGTTGCGGACGGCAACCCGGCGCGGCGCATCCGGCCAGATCTCTCCGGCGGAGTGATCGGCGACAGGAGGCAGGCCCAGCCCGGCAGGCCACACCTTCGTCGTGTCCGCAGCCGCATAGCCGGGTTTGCCCAGAACCTGCGCCGAGGCGGCCACGCACGCCGTCCCGATTTTGTTCGCGACCCCGGCTACAGTCAGGCTATCGGCACCAACGAGGAACAGGTCGGCCGCACGCAGCGCGTCGAAGGCGGCGGCATCGACCATCAACACAACATCCAGGCCGTGCTCGGCGAGGTGGGCGGCCATCGCGCGGCCCTCAAGATTGGGACGCGATTCGAGGCAAATGATCCGCAGCGAATGCCCCCTCTGTTCGGCAAAGGTCAGAGCATTTGCAACGGCGGTGCTGTAGCTGAGCGTCAGCACGGTCCCGGTTGAAGGCAGCACGCCGAGAGCGGCCTCGGCGATCCCCTGGGCGGCCTGATCGACCAACGCGACAAAGTCCAGGCACACGCGGCGCAGCGCGGCTACAGCAGCATCGAGCGCACGAGACTGCCCAACTGCAAGGACAGCCCGGTTGAGAATCTGCACGAGCGGGGCCATCGACGGCTGGCCGGACAGGATGTCGCCGGCGATCCCTAAGAGATCCTCCCGCATCTCGCCAAGGGTTGCCGGGGGCGACTGCTCGATGTATGCGATCAGCGCCGAAGCGCACGCCCGCGCCAGGACACTCGCACCCGACTCCTGGTCGCCGGCGATCTGGCTGACCTGCTCCTTCCAACCGGCCTGGTGCGGCACCTCACGCCTCGCCCTGAGTGTCTACACGAAAAGCCTGATAAGCGGCCAGATAGCGAGGCTCAAGCATACCCACCAGTTCGACGTGGGCGTCAGCATGGATCTCGTTCTCGACCAGGGCAAGCTCGTGGAAGCGGGCGATAAGCTCGCCCTCGCTATACGGCAGACGCACGGTGAGTCGAACCAGATGGCTTCGCACCATCTGCTCAACCCGTTTAAGCAGCTCATCCATGCCATCGCCACGTAGCGCGGAGACGGCCAACGCCTCAGGGTAGTCGGCCCTCAATGCGTCAAATACCTCCCGATCCTCAGGATCCGTCGGCAAGTCGATCTTGTTAAGCACCACCAGAGCGGGGGTGTCGGTGATACCAAGCTCATCGACCAGGGTGGCCTCGACAGCGCGTATTTGCTCAGGCGCATTCGGATGCGAGGCGTCAACCACATGCAGCAGCACGTCGGCCTCGGTGATCTCCTCCAACGTGGCACGGAAAGCGGCCACCAGAAGGTGGGGGAGCTTCTGGATGAAGCCGACGGTATCGGTGAACAGGACTTCCTGCCCGGCAGGAAGGGTGACACGGCGCGTTGTAGGGTCGAGCGTGGCAAACAACTTGTCGGCGACGTACACCGATGCGCCGCTCAACCGGTTGAGCAACGTGGACTTACCTGCGTTAGTGTAGCCAACCAACGCCACAATCGGGACTCCCGACTGGCGACGGCGCGCCCGGTGCCGCTCACGGTGGGCGCGAACGGCCTCCAGCTCGCTTTTGATGTGGGCAATGCGGCGGCCAATCTCCCGGCGGTCGATCTCAAGCTGAGTCTCGCCGGGGCCACGCAGACCAACGCCGCCCGCCCCACCCCGGGCCGCCCCACCGCCTGCCTGCCGCGCAAGGTGCGTCCACTGGCGCGTCAGGCGAGGGAGCCGGTATTCGTACTGGGCCAGGGTAACCTGGAGCGCTCCCTCCCTGGTGCGGGCGTGCTGGGCGAATATGTCCAGAATCAGGGCGGTGCGGTCGATGATGCGAACATCCTCGCCAAAGACCTCTTCTAACTGGTGCTGGTGACGGGGAGAAAGCTCGTCGTCAAAGATGACGATGTCTACCTCCAGCTCCTCGACCCAATCGTGAACTTCTTCGACCTTGCCGCTGCGGATGAAGGTGGCGGGGTCGGGGTGGTTGAGACGCTGGTAGGTCTGGCCGACGACATGAATCCCGGCCGTATCGGCCAGCAAGCCCAGTTCGGCAAGGGAATCCTCGACATCTAACACGCCGGTGTCACGGTGGAGCTTGACACCAACTAAAAAGCCGCGCGGCCTGTCTCGCACAATCTTTTCCATAGCCTTGTCATTCACTGTGATCTTCTCGCCTGCCCTGATGTCTACACGAAATAATGGAGCGAAGGGCGGGAAGCAACGCCATCAGTCCTCCGACCCGGGATAGAGACCCCCGGCCTCAAGAAACGTCTCAAGCACCCGCCCAACCCGCTCCAGGCTTACCGGACTCACCTTGTCGGTGGTGTCCTGCGTAGTGTGCCAGAAAGTGTAGTCGAAGTCAATAATGTCTACGGCGGGGATCTCCTTCTCAAGAAAAGGGGTGTGATCGTCGAGCATGGAGTGGCGGACTTCGGGAATGAAGTAATCCAGGTAGCCCAGATCGGCGGCAATCGCCCATAGATGCGCCTGCAGGACGGGATCGGAGTTACCTTCGAGGTAAATATCCTGATCGGCGTCGCCGATCATATCGACGATGATGACGTACTCCGGCGTGACCTCAAGACGCGCCGCAAAATCGCGCGACCCGGCGATCCAGTCCCAGCCGTCAAGCCGACCGTTGTCCTCGGCATCGAAGAAGGCCAGCCACACCTCGCCATCGACGGCGGCAAGATCCAGCACACGGGCCAGTTCGAGCAACACGGCAACGCCGCTGGCGCCGTCGTTGGCACCGGGGACCGGCTGATCGGGGTGATCGGGATCGCAGTCGGCGCGGCGGCGGGTGTCGTAGTGCGCGCCGAGAAGAAAGACGCGCTCGCCCGCCCCGCTCCGTCCCAGCAGGTTGCGGCCCTCGACCCCCTTATAGACGAAAGACCGGGTCTCGGTATCCCAACCGGCATCCACAAGCCGGGCGAGGATGTAGTCGGCGGTACGACGCGAGGCTTCTGAGCCGGTCGGGCGTGGGCCGAACGTCATCTGAGCTTCGACGTGGCGCATGGCCTGCTCGCCGCTGAAGAGCAAAGGCGGCGTCGGCGAAGGCAACGGCGTCGGTGTGGGTGATGGTGTTGGCGATACGACGGGAGTAGGGAGCACCACCGTCCCCGTGGGCGCAATTTCTACCCCCCTACCCCGGAGAGGCTGTATCACAAAAAAACCGGCGAGAGCAAGCAGCAACCCGCCAAAGATCAACCATGCCACAGTCGAAGTGTTCGTCCGTCGCGTTTGCATGCTACCCGTCCGAGCTTACCCTACCAGGCTGTACCTGGCCCTGGCGTTCGAGGAAACGCTCCAGCGACTCCAGCGCGCGCTCACTGTAGCGATTATAGCGCTGTCGTTTGTTGCGCACCGGAGGATCGAGAGGCGGCATAATGCCGAAGTTGGCCTTCATCGGCTGGAAGCGCTTCGCTTCGGCGTGGCTGATATAGTGAGCCAGCGCCCCCAGCATCGTCTCGCCGGGCAGCGTCCAGAGCGGCTGACCGGCCATCCGGCGGGCGGCGTTGATACCGGCCAGCAGACCGGTCCCGGCGTTGCCGATGTAGCCCTCGACGCCGGTGATCTGCCCGGCAAAGAACAGGTCGTCCCGCCCGCGAAACTGCATCGTGGCGTCAAGGAGTTGGGGGGCGTTGAGAAACGTGTTGCGATGCATCTGCCCAAGCCGGACGAACTCGGCGTGCTCCAGGCCGGGGATCAAATGGAAGACGCGACGCTGCTCAGGCCAGCGCAGGTTGGTCTGGAAGCCGACCAGATTGTAGAGCGTCCCAGCGAGGTCGTCCTGACGCAACTGGACGACGGCATAGGGGCGCTTGCCGGTGCGCGGGTCGGTCAGGCCGACGGGACGCAGCGGGCCAAACGCCAGCGCGTCCGGGCCGCGCGCGGCCAGCACCTCAACCGGGAGACAGCCCTCAAAGAAATGAGGATCGTCGCGCTCGAATTCGCGTAGCTCAACCCGCTCGGCGGTGAGGAGGGCCTCGATAAAGCGGTGGTACTCCTCCTCGTTCATGGGGCAGTTGATGTAATCACCGCGCTCGTCTTCGCCGCGCCCGTAGCGCGACGCCCGGAACGCAACCCGCATGTTGATCGACCCGGCGGTCACAATCGGGGCGAGGGCGTCGTAGAAATAGAGATACTCCGTGCCGACCAGCCGACCGATGTCGTCCGCCAGTGCAGAAGAAGTCAGCGGGCCGGTGGCAATGATGGCCGGTCCGCCGGGGACGCGTTTGACTTCCGCACGCCCCAGGGTGATGCGCGGGTGTGCCTCGATGCGCTGCGTCACCAATTCGGCGAACTGCTCGCGGCCAACGGCCAGCGCGCCACCGGCAGGCACACGAGTCTCATCGGCGCAGGCCAGCACCAGCGAGCCAAGCCGCCGCAGCTCGGCCTTGAGAAGCCCGGCGGCCCGGTCGGGAAGGTCGGAGCCGAGCGAGTTGCTGCAAACCAGCTCGGCCAGCTTATCGCCGACGTGGGCGGGGGTCATCCTGTGGGGGCGCATTTCCCAGAGGACGACCTCCACGCCAAGCTGCGCGGCCTGCCAGGCGGCCTCAGTGCCCGCCAGCCCGCCGCCAACCACGTTCAGCACGTCCCCGGTTGCTCGTGTTACCCCCATACCGATCTACACACCCTCCGCTGCCAGCTAACTTTGCCGCGCGTGACGGATTCTACCACATCCGAGATCACCCCCCTACCCCAAAGGGTCTCACCCACCGTATCCTGGCACCATACCGCACGCACCCATCCGCTTTCGCCGCCCCAGCCGCCTCGCTGGCCGGATATATGATATGATACCCATCCGGGCAGCAGCGGCCCGCTGGGGGCTCCTGGAAGCGCCTGAAGGACTTCCACGCGTAGACTGCTGCCCGAAAGACCAGGGGTTTTAAGCGAGAGTGATGGCGCGCATCGGACTGCTGGAGCCTTACTACACCGGATCACACGCCAGGTGGGCAGACGGCCTCACCCGGTTCACCTCACATACCATCGTGCCCTACACGCTGCCGGGCCGCTTCTGGAAGTGGCGGATGCACGGGGCGGCGGTCACGCTGGCCCGCCGCTTCCTGGAGGACACCGCACCGGTTGACCTGTTCCTGGCTACAGACATGCTCGACCTGACGACCTTCCTGGCGCTCACGCGACCAGAGACGGCCAGCACGCCGTGCATCGTGTATTTCCACGAGAACCAGCTCACCTACCCGCCGCTGCCCGGCGAGAAGCGCGACCTGCATTATGGGTTCATCAACTACACGAGCGCACTGGCCGCCGACCGTGTCCTGTTCAACTCGGCATACCACAGAGAGGTTTTCCTCGACGAGCTACCGTGCCTGCTGAAGCACCTCCCGGATTTCAACGAACTGGGGACCGTCGACGCGATTGCCGCCCGGAGCGACGTGCTGCCGCTGGGCCTCGACCTGCGGCGCTTCGACGCACACCGCCCCAAGAAACGCCCCGGTGGGTCGCTGCGCATCCTGTGGAATCACCGCTGGGAGTACGACAAGCAGCCGGGTATCTTCTTCGAGACGCTGTACAGGCTCCAGGAGGAGGGGCTGGCCTTCGAGGTGATCGTGCTGGGGGAGAGCTTCAGGCAGCAGCCCAACGAGTTCCGGGAAGCAGAAGAAAGACTCGCCGGGCACATCCGGCATTGGGGCTACGCAGAAGACTTCGCGGCGTACGCGCGGTTGGTGTGGGGGGCCGACGTGCAGGTAAGCTGCGCGATTCAGGACTTCTTCGGGAGCAGCTCGTGCGAGGCGATCTACTGTGACTGCTTCCCCATCCTGCCCAACCGGCTCAATTACCCATCGTTCATCCCCGAAGAGCAGCACGCCGCATGCCTCTACGATGATACGCAAGGGCTGGTGGAGCGGCTGCGGCGGGCATGCGAAAACCCGGAGACGGTGCGGGCGGTATCGCTGCGGCAGCACGTCGAGGGCTACGACTGGCAGCGCCTCATCAACCGGTACGACGCCGTGCTGAGTGAACGGCAAACCTCAAAATCCCTAACCACTACCTCTAGTAGTGGTTAGGGATTTGTCCCTTCGGGAACCGGTTTGCTTGGACACTCCATCAGGGCTTCGCCCTGCGGAGCCTTCGGCTTCGACCATTCCTCCCCCACTTTTGGTGGGGGCTTCCTGGAAATGGAGTGAAACGGCAAGCGGGCGTCGTCAGCCGCGACGCCCACCCTACCCCAAGACAGATGTGTGCGAATCAGGATTCGTCCTCAAGCTCCTCAAGCTCTGGAACCGTGCGCTCGCGCGGGGCGACGGCGCGCACAACCACCTCGTTAGAGCCGAGTGCGACAACGGACTTGCCCTGGGTATTGCGCCCGCTCTGGGGCGCGTAGCCGAACTGCATGTACTTCGGCTTGCCCTTGCTGGTCACAACGATCAGCTTGTCTTTCTTCGTGCCGATGGTGGCCGCAGCCACGCGGGATTCCTTATCGGCGAATTTGAAAGTGATGACGCCCTGCCCGTAACGCCCCTGGGTCGGATAATCGTCCAGGGGGGTGGACTTGGCATAGCCGGTGTCGGTGATCACCCACAGGCTGGTTTCCGGCTCGACGACGCCCATGCCTACAACTTCGTCGGTGCGCCCGCCGAGCTTGATCCCCTTGACCCCGGCAGCACGCAGGCCCATCGGACGGACATCCTCCTCTTTGAAGCGGATCGCCATGCCCTCCGCGCTGACCAGGATGACCTCGTCCTCGCCGGTCGTCCAGGCCGCCCACCCCAGATCGTCACCGCTGAGGATCACCACCTGGAACGCATTGGCCGACAGGCCGGGCAGTTCTTCGAGCGCGACGCGCTTGACCATCCCACCGACAGAAGCCAGGAAAAGGTAGCCTTCCTCCTGGCCCGGTGGGCGGGTCAACGCAGCGACAACCTCCTGATCGGAATTGAGCGTCGTGATGCTGGAGAACGTGGTGCCGTTCTGGAAATCCCGCGTCCGGGTAAGCTGGTGCACCGGAATCGTGGCCGCCATCCCGTCCCTGCTGAACAGGTAAAGCGTCTCGCTGGCGTTGGCAGCCAGCATGATACGCGGCGGGTCTTTGATGGAGGTCGTCACCCTGGGCTGCTCGTCATCGAAGGTGCGCGACAGCAAACCGCCCTCGGTCAGGACAACCCAGACTTTCTCTTCGGGCAAAAGCTCGGCCATCCGGACGGCGCTGCCAGCCGCACCTTCAACAACCAGGGTGCGACGGGGATCGGTGAAGAGGTCTTTGACCTCGGCCAGCTCCTCTTTGATGAGATCGCGCATCATCTTTTCGCTCTTAAGGAGCTTCTCCAGGAAGCCGATCAGCTTCTGCTTCTCTTTGTATTCTTCCTGGATCTTCTTGCGCTCCAGTGCGGCCAGACGGCGGAGCGGCATGTTCAGAATGGCCTGGGCCTGCTCTTCGCTGAGCTGGAATGCCTTACGCAGGTTGCCCTGCGCGCTTTCGGCGGTGCGCGAGCGGCGGATGGTGTCGATGACTTCGTCCAGGTTGTCCAGGGCGGTCAGGTAGCCCTCAAGGATGTGGGCGCGTTCTTTGGCGCGGGCCAGCTCGTGCTCGCTGCGGCGGCGCACGATGGTGAAGCGGTGCTCAAGATAGACGCGCAGAGCCTGTTTAAGCGAGAGCAGCCGCGGTTCGTCGTCGACGAGGGCCAGCATAATGACACTGAAAGTCGAGCGCATAGGGGTCAGCTTGTAAAGCTGGGCCAGCACTTCGTTGGGGTCAACCGTGCGGGTCAGCTCGATGACGATGCGAAGCCCCTGGCGGTCGCTCTCGTCGCGCAAGTCGGTCAACCCCTCAATACGCTCCTCGCGCGCCAGGTCGGCGATGCGCTCGATCAGGTTGGTCTTGTTCACCTGGTAGGGCAGCTCGGTGATGATGATGCGGTTGCGATTGCGGCTGAGCTGCTCGACGTGAGCCTTGGCCTGCACGACAATCTTGCCCCGGCCCGTCGCGTAGGCGTTCGCCAGGCTGTCGGTCTCGCCATCATCGGAATAGCGAAACACCAACCCACCGGTCGGGAAGTCCGGCCCCTGGACGAACTGCATCAGCTCAGACAGGCCGACATCATCGAGCTTCTTCCAGTTGTCCAGCATGAACATCAGAGCATCGCAAACCTCGCCCATGTTGTGCGGTGGGATGCTGGTACTCATGGCAACGGCGATGCCTGACGAACCGTTGACGATCAGATTGGGCACATTGCACGGCAAGACCGACGGCTCAAGCAGGCTCCCATCGAAGTTCTCGATGAAATCGACGGTATCCCGGTCAATGTCGGACAGCAAGTCGACGCCCAGGGGAAACATGCGGGCTTCGGTATAGCGCATGGCAGCGGCGGCATCACCGTCAATCGAGCCAAAGTTTCCCTGCCCGTCGACGAGTGGGTAGCGCATGGAGAAATCCTGCGCCAGCCGGACCATGGCATCATAGACGGCAGCGTCGCCGTGGGGATGGTACTTACCGAGCACCTCACCGACGATACGGGCGCTCTTGCGATAGGGACTATCAGCTCGAAGGCCCATATCGTACATGGCGTACAGAATACGGCGATGGACGGGCTTCAGCCCATCACGCGCGTCGGGCAGGGCGCGGCTGACGATGACACTCATCGCATAATCAAGATACGCCGCCCGCATCTCCTCTTCAATATCAACCTGGCGAACAGTACCGATGTCCATGTTACTTCCCTCTGGCACTAAGTGGTGGTTCTATGCTCAATTTCTGGATAATAGGAAGAAAACCGATACCTGTCAACGTGAGTATAGAAAGGCTCATTTGTTCTAGTCAAGACCATTGTAGATCATCCACCCTGAGGATGCAAGGGGGAAATCCGCAGTGCGGGTAAAACGACACCACGAAAGATACGAATAACCGCCGACAGCCCTACCGCCGGGATGCGGAAGCCTTGACGCGGCCCCCGTGACTGTTACAATCAGTTTCTGACTCTGAGCGTACCGGTTAAGTTGGGAGAGCAATGCAGGCATTCAGCGGCATGAGCCAGACCACGAAATGGATGGTAAAGAGCCTGGGTACTGTGGCGCTGCTGGTCTTGGCACTGGTCGCCACTACACGGCAGGCCGACGCAAGCCCGCAGGAACAGGTCACATACCACAAGGTGCAGGCCGACGAAGACTGGGGCAGCATCGCAGCTTACTACATCATCCCGGTCGATCTGCTGTGGCGGGCCAACGGAGTAACCAACCCGTCCCTGCTGGCGGAGGGACAGCGCCTGCTGATCCCGGTCGAGAGCGCCCCGCCGGTCGAGAGCGTGCTGGTCTTTGACATCACATCTGACACCCTGACCTGGCAGGCTGCCATCCAGAGCGGGAATGCGTTGAGCAGCATCCTGTACCTGAACGGATTGGGCAGCCCGGCTGAAGCGCTCGGCCAGCAACTCTACGCACCCAACAGGCAAACCGCAATCGCGCTGATCCCAGGCACCCCAACGCCCCTCCCTACCCCAATGGCCGAGTCGCCGGAGACCGACACGCCGGAAGCGGCTCCCCCGGCAGCCGTCGAGGGGGCACTGCGAAGCTCGCTGATGGGCATTCAGGGGCACTTCTCGGTGCCTGAAAAGGACCGGAATCAACTGTTCAAGATGGTTAAAAAGGCCGGGTTCACGTGGGTCAAGTACCAGGTGGACTGGGGCAAGATAGAGTACATTCCGGGCCGGTACTCGGTTGAACTGGATAAGCTCGACGACTTCATGCAAGACGCAACGGCGCACAAACTGAACGTGCTGCTGAGCATCGTCAAAGCGCCCGACTGGGCACGCGAGACCACCGAGGCGGACGGCCCCCCGGTTGACTACAACTCGTACAACGAGTTCGTGAAGTTCATCGTGCTGCGCTACAAATACAAGATTGCGGCCATCGAAATCTGGAACGAACCAAACCTGCGGCGGGAGTGGACCGGCGCGCAGATGTCGGGATACGAGTACGTCAGACTGCTGTCGGGGGCCTACGGGACCATCAAACGTGAATACCCGGAGGGGAACATCGTCGTGATCAGCGCCGGGCTGGCCCCAACCGGGATCAACGACGGCGTCAACGCAGTTGATGACCGCGAATTCCTGCGCCAGATGTACGAAGCAGGACTGCCGAACTACACCGACGCAATCGGCATTCACCCGTATAGCTGGGCCAACCCGCCCTGGATGCACTGCTGCAACGACCCCGAAGGCCCACCCACGCACAATGACCACCCAAGCTTCTTCTTCCTCGACACGATAGAGGATTACCGGGACATCCAGGCCGAATACGACGACTCGGAGCGGCAACTATGGGCGACCGAGTTCGGTTGGGGCACGATGGATGGGTTGGATCTTCCCATCCCTGAAGATGCCCCGTTCTTCGCCTACATGAACGAGGATTTGCAGGCCCAGTACATCCTGGAAGCCTACCGGACAGCGCAGCAATGGGACTTCATGGGGCCAATGTTCCTGTGGAACCTCAACGTGGCCGCGCTTGATGGGTTTGATCACAACCAGGCCGGATACAGCATTATCCGGGGGTTGAAAGACCCGCGCCCTGCCTATACGCTGCTGCTGGAGACACCCAAAATAGACGAGCCGTGACAAACACCTCGTCTCCACCCATACAACAAACCCGGCAGCGCAATCACTGCCGGGTTTGCCTGTTCGCGTTCAGGTTCAGGTGAGCCAGACTTTACGCCTGAGCTACACTATCCTCCTCTTCGACCTCTACGACCTCCTCAGCTTCTTCGGCCAGATCTTCGGCTTCGGGCAGATCGGTGCCCATGAGTTCGGCACGGCGCTGCTGATAGTGATAGAAACCGGTGCCAGCCGGTATCAGCTTCCCGATGATGACGTTCTCCTTGAGGCCGATCAACGGGTCTTCCTTGCCCTCGATAGCAGCCCCGGCCAGGACCTTGATGGTGTGCTGGAAGGACGAGGCCGACAGGAAGCTGTCGGTGTTCAGCGCCGCCTTGGTGATGCCCAGCAAAACGTTCTGGCTGCTGGCCGGAACCCCGCCCTCGGCGACGATGTGTTCGTTGATCCCGCGCAAAACCAGACGGTCGACCAACTCGCCGGGCAGGAGGGTGCTGTCGCCGCTGCGCGTGATCTGCACCTTGGACAGCATCTTGCGAATGATCACCTCAAAATGCTTGTCGTTGATGTTCACGCCCTGGGAACGGTAGACTTCCTGCACCTCGCTGAGCAGGTAGTGCTGGCTCGCCTCGACGCCCAGAATACGGAGAATACGGTGCGGGTTCTTCGCGCCTTCGGTCAGTTGATCACCGGCCTTGACGTAGTCGCCGTCTTGCAGACGGTGGCGGCCACCTTCCGGCTCGATTACCTCAACCAGCCGGGCCGCGCTGGGGATCTCGTATTCCCGCTCGTCAAGGCGCTCGTAGATCAGGGTGAGGACATTGTCCTCAAGCGCAACCCGGCCATCATGCTCGGCGACAAAAACCTCGTCACCCTGCGTGGCAAGTTCCTGCCCCCGTTCAACCTCCGCACCATCCTCGACCAGCACCTCCCAGCCGGTCACGTCAAAATCGTCGCGCACGATCTCACTGTCGACAACGGCGACGCAACGGATCCCCTCACGCTGGTAGCGCTTCACCACGCCGTCGATGTCGGTGATGACCGCCTCACCCTTGGGCTTCTTGCGTGCCTCAAACAGCTCTTCGACGCGCGGCAGACCGTGCGTGATGTCGCCGCGCTCTTCGGCGGTACCGCCGGTGTGGAAGGTGCGGAGCGTTAACTGGGTGCCCGGCTCGCCGATAGACTGGGCGGCCACGATACCGACCGCAGATCCAACTTCAACAAGCTCGCCACGCCCCAGGTCACGCCCGTAGCAGAGCGCGCAAAGACCGTGCACCATCTCGCAGGTCATCGGCGAGCGAACGTAGACATCGGCAACGCCAAGCTCCTCAATCAGCTCAGCCCGGACATCATCGATCAGTTCGCCGCGATCAACAACAATCTCACCGGTCTCAGGATGGACGACGGGACCGGCAGCAACGCGCCCAACCAGACGCTCGAACATGGACTGGTCGGCCACCTTTTGCGAGCGGCTGATCCAGATACCGCTCTCGGTGCCACAGTCATGGGCGTTGATGATCACGTCCTGGGCAACGTCAACCAGACGGCGAGTGAGATAACCCGCGTCGGCTGTACGAAGGGCCGTATCGGCCAGCCCCTTACGCGCACCGTGTGTGCTGATGAAGTACTCCAGCGCGCTCAACCCCTCGCGGAAGTTGCTGCGAATCGGCAGGTCAATGATACGCCCGGAGGGGTCGGCCATCAGGCCGCGCATACCGGCCAACTGGGTGATGGGGCCCATCCCGCCCTTGACCGACCCGGAGTGCGACATGATCGCGACGTTGCCATAGGGATTTAGCGAATACTCGATGGCCTTCTGAACACCCGACTTGGCCTGATTCCACTCGTCGATGGTGCGCTGATAGCGCTCATCCTCGGTCAGCAGGCCGCGCCGATACTGGCGCTCGATCTCGTTAACCGCAGTCGTGGCGTTGGCAATGATGTCGTCGCGCTCGGTGGGCACCGCAAGGTCACCAACTGCAATCGTTGTGCCCGACACCGTCGCGTACTTAAAGCCGATATCCTTGATCTGGTCAACAACTTCAACCGTGATCTCCGGGCCAAAGCGCGTGTAGCAGCGCCCGACCAACTGGCTGACCTTCTTCTTATCGAGCGCCTCATTCACCCAGCGGATCGCGTCGGGCAAAATGCGGTTGAAGATGCAGCGCCCGACGGTCGTCACGATGGGTTCCTCCAGCGGTTCGCCGTCGTCGTAGATGCTCAGCAGGCGAATCGGGGTATGAAGATGAATCTGGCCGAGCGCGTAGGCCATCTCGACCTCGTCCACATCGTAGAAGGCTCGAAGCTCGTGCGGGTCAACCTGATCCAGCGGTCGGGCAGGATCCTCCATGGTCACGTAGTAGATCCCCAGCACCATATCTTTGCTCGGCCCGACAACGGGCGCGCCATCGGCGGGCTTGAGCAGGTTCCTGGTGCTGAGCATCAGCTCGCGGGCTTCCTGAACTGCCTTCTCCGACAGCGGCACATGCACCGCCATCTGGTCACCGTCAAAGTCGGCGTTGAAGGCCGTGCAGACCAGCGGGTGAATCTGAATGGCCTTGCCCTCCACCAGGATCGGCTCGAAAGCCTGGATGCCCAGACGGTGAAGCGTCGGGGCACGGTTGAGCAGCACCGGGCGCTCCTGGATGACCTCCTCCAGGACCTCCCAGACCTCCGGCTTCTCACGCTCGATGATGCGCTTGGCGCTCTTCACGTTGGAGGCGTAGTTATACTTGACCAGACGGCTGATGACAAAGGGCCGGTAAAGCTCCAGCGCCATCGTCTTGGGCAGCCCACACTGGTGAAGCTTCAGCTTGGGGCCGATGACGATCACCGAACGCCCGGAGTAGTCGACGCGCTTACCCAGCAGGTTGCGGCGGAAGCGCCCCTTCTTGCCCTTGAGCATGTCGCTCAGCGACTTCAGTTCGCGGCGGCCACGGCGGCTCAAGGCCCGGCCTCGCTGGCTGTTGTCGATCAGGCTGTCGACCGCCTCCTGGAGCATGCGCTTCTCGTTGCGCACGATCACGTCGGGGGCACCCAGCTCCAGCAGACGCTTCAGACGGTTGTTGCGGTTAATGACGCGGCGGTAAAGGTCATTCAGGTCCGAGGTGGCGAACCGCCCACCATCCAACTGCACCATCGGGCGCAGGTCGGGTGGAATGACCGGCAAAACGGTGAGGATCATCCACTCCGGGCGATTGCCGCTTTCGCGCAGCGCCTCAACCACGCGGAGGCGTTTGGTAGCCTTCTTACGGCGCTGCTTGGAGCGGCTGGTGCGAACCTCCGACCAAAGCTCGACGCTCAGCTTGCCGAGGTTCATGTTCTTCAGGATCTCGTAGAAAGCACCGGCCCCCATACCGGCCTTGAAGACCTGTCCATAGCGCTGCTTAAGCTCGCGGTAGCGCGCCTCGCCGAGGAACTGCATAACTTCCAGGGACTCAAGCTCATTGCGCTGCTCGGCGTAACGCTGGCTTAAATCGTCGACCTGGCCGGACAGGTATTTTTCGATCTCCTCGATGCGCTCGGCTGCCTCGGCGGTAACCTGGTCCGGATCGCCGGTCACCTGAGACAAATCGGCCTGACGGCGCTCCTCAATCTCGGCCTGGATGTCGTTGAGCAACGCGCCAGCTTCTTCCTGCACCCTGCCGATGTGCTCCGCGCTAACCGTCTCGCCAACGTCCACGATGACGGTTTCCGTCGGCTCAAAGGCCATCGCCTTACGAACGGTCACACCGTCCTTGCCCTCCAACTGGCGCTGGAACTTCTGGGCAGCGCGCATCAGCTCATCCGTCCGGGCGGACAGCTCCTCGTCGAGGCCGGCGTTGGTGGTATCGATCTGCTCTTGCAGACCGGCCAGCGCAGAATCGCGCGCCTCTTTGACGACGTCTATCTGCTCATCGGCCCCGGCGCGCAGATTGGCCTTCTCCGCCTCCAGTTCCTCAGAGAGGCGCTTCAAAGCCTTCTGGCGCGCATCCTCGTCGATGTAGGTGATGACATACTGGGCGAAGTACAGAACCCGATCCAGGTTGCGGCGTGAGACATCCAGGAGAAGTCCCAGGTAGCTGGGGACACGGCGCGTATACCAGACATGCGCAACCGGCGCAGCAAGCTGGATGTGCCCCATGCGCTCACGGCGCACCGAGGCGCGCGTGATCTCCACGCCGCATTTGTCACAGGTCAGGCCCTTGTAGCGGACATTCTTGTACTTACCACAATAGCACTGCCAATCCCTGGTCGGTCCGAAAATAGCCTCGCAGAACAGACCATCCTTTTCGGGGCGCAGGCGACGGTAGTTGATCGTCTCAGGCTTCGTCACCTCGCCGTACGACCAGGATAGAATATCCTCCGGCGACGCCAGGCTCACGCGTAACGCCTTAAAATCCTTGGCTTCCAGCACTCTATCCTGCATGCGGCCATGAACCACGGAAATGCACCCTCCTCATCGCACCCAACGTTTCCCACGAATTAAGCGCCCGTGCAGCGGAAACAAGCAGAACAAGCCGAAAGAGCAACAACGCTCGGAGACTCCCCCCAGCGCACTCATCCGGCTTTCAAAAAGACTATGGCATTGATATTGAACGCCAGCCATCCCGCTCATTCGCAAACTATAATTATAACGTTAAACCGGATGGCAGCAACTATGACCTGAGTACTATTTTCCTTCCCGGCCCGCCTTCTACCAACGCATAATCGTGCCGCAGTATTCGCACTGCGCCTGACGCTGGCCTTTGGTAATGGGAGTGTCAAACGGTGCACCACAGGAGCTACAACGCTCCGGCGCATTGGCGAGCGTTTCTTCGAGCGCCTGGCCGGCATCCCCGGGCTGCTCCCCCTCGGCGTAAAAACGCTCGCGGCTGATGTCACCGTTCTGGACACGGTTCACCAGGGCCGTCCAGAACTCGCTGTCCTCCCCCTGGAGGTGGAAGTGCGCGTTGGCGTACTCCACCCCTGCACCAAAGGTGAAGTCGACGTGATCCTGCTGGCCCAAAAGGCCCTTACTGCTGGCCTTGGCCTCCTCAACCGCGCCGACCGGGGCTTCGAAAAGCATCTCCTGGAGGGTCTCTTTCTCCGTCGCGACGAAGAGCACCTTCTTGGTCGCGATCTTCTCCTTCTGCTCGAAGACCAGGCGCTGGTCGGTCAGATACAGGTTGCCCTCCGGCCCCTTGTTCTTGCCATCGCGCCACCACTTGGCCCTGACACCCTGTATGGCGTTCTCCTCGGCGAGCAAATCGAAGCTGGCCTGGTCGAGTTGATCGAGCAGCCAGAGCACGTCCCTGACCTGCGACTGGGCCTGACGCTGGGTCTGCTCGACGGCAGAATAGGTCGCCCGAACGGCATCGTCCGCGGTCGCAACGCGTGCCTTCAGGTGCTTAAGCTTGCTCTCCAGCGAGGCGATCTCGCCTTTCAGGCGGGCGGAGGAAGACGTGCGCTGCAACGCGCTGACCTTCTTGGCCAATTCATCGTATAAGGGTTGAAGCTCCTTTTCGGCGGCCTCAATCTCGCGGCGCATGGCCGCTTTAGCCGGCCCCCACTTGCGCTTGATGGCCTCGACTTTCCCTTCCAGATAGCGCTTATAGCGGTAGCCGCGTGTACGAATTTCCTCCACCTGCTGGGGCAGATCGCCGATGGACTTATCCAGATCGGCCATGTGCTGCCTGTGCAGGCTCAGAGCGACCTGCTCCTGCAACGACTGAAGCTCTCCATCGAGGGCATCAAGCTGCTCTTCCAAAGAAACCTCGTCTGACATTGCAATACTCTCCTTGTCGGCTCCCCAAATGGAAAAACACAGCAGATCCCGCGCACGGGATCAGGCGGTGGCTCCCTGCGCCCACCGCAAATACGCTTCCATCAACTCGTCAAGCGCACCGTCCAGGACTGCCGTCACGTTGGCCGTCTCGAAGTCGGTGCGGTGATCCTTGACCATCTGGTAAGGGTGTAAAACGTACGAGCGGATCTGGTTCCCAAAGTCGGCATCGATGTACTCACCCTTCAATTGGGCGCGCTCCTGTTCCTGGCGCTGGCGCTCAAGCTCAAACAGGCGGGCACGCAGGACACGCATGGCCGTCTCACGATTCTGCGTCAGCGAGCGCTCGTTCTGGCAATTGACGACGATACCGGAAGGGGTGTGGGTGATGCGGACGGCAGTCTCGTTCTTCTGGACGTGCTGCCCCCCTGCTCCACCGGCCCTGAAAGTCTCGACGACCAGATCGTTGGGGTCGATCTCAACCTCGATCTCGCCGTGCACGTCGGGCCAGACCTCGACCAACGCAAAGGACGTATGACGCCTGTGCGCCGAGTCAAAAGGCGAGAGCCGCACCAAGCGGTGAACGCCGCGCTCGGAGCGCAGATAGCCGTAAACCCAAGGCCCACCGATGGCGATGGTCACGCTCTTGATGCCGCTTTCATCGCCCAGGCTGCGGTCGAGCACCTCGGCTTTGCGCCCGGTCGCCTCGCACCAGCGGAGATACATACGTTCCAGCATGTGCGCCCAGTCCATGGCATCGACGCCACCGGTACCGGCGTGGATGGCCAGGATGGCGTCCTCGCTGTCGTATTCGCCGGAGAGCATGGTGGTAAATTCCAGGTGATCGACCAGACGGGTAAGCTCCTCGGCTTCGTCCTCAAGCTCACCACGCAGGCTCTCATCGTCGAGCCGGGCCAATTCCAACGCGTCGCTCAGGCGGCCCACAACCCCGTCATACTGCTCGATCTCGGTGCGCAAACGAGCGGCGCGGCGCATCAAGTCCTGCGCGGCGCGGGCGTCGTCCCAGAAGTCGGATTGGGCGGCCTTTTTGTCTATACGGGCCAATTCGAGACGCTTGTCGGCAACGTCAAAGACGCTCCATAAGACTTTGGAGGCGCTCTTGCAACTCGTTCAACCGACCAACCAAGTCAATCATCATGACACTACCTCTCAAATCTTGATCCTCGTTTTGCCAAGACAGGCTCAAGCATGGAGCGTCTCTTGAGCAGACTATGAAAAGCCTAACTTATTCCAACAGGAAGAACACCCCGTGGCAGAATTGTATACCAACAAGGTTTGGAGCTACAGATTGCCAAAGGGCAGCCTATCCTTTTTGTAGTTTCTATCTCTCTTTGGCAAAGCTCCGTCAACTTCAAACGTGCTAAGAGGACAACGCCCGAGTTACCCCGACGCCCGTCCCCACCCGCCATTTAAGTCTAGCAGTCGCACACACAGGTGTCGCCCTCACAGCGGCTACCACGACAGCCCTGATTCGCGCACTTCGTCCGGCACGCATCGGGGTCGCACTCCTTGCTACCGCCGCCGGGGCCTTCGGCGCAGTGGCAGGCAGCATCGCAACTGCCGACGTCGCAGCCCACACCCGCGCTCGCGTCACAATCCTCGCCAGCAGCCGGGCTGAAGAAGCCATCGCCGCAACTGGCGCAGTCCTCGGAGCAGTTGCCAATGTTCTCGCCTTCCTCACATACGCCGTCGAAGTCGCACGGCGGGACGCAGGTGCAGGCGGCGGTGCAGCTCCAGTCATCGCCCGCCCCAGCCACGGTCAGCACACAATGTGCCCCACTCCCGTCGCACTGTTCGCCTACGTCCAGGGTACCATTGCCACAGTTGGTAGTTAGCTCCGGCTCTGGCTGCAGCGACACACTCACACACAGGCAGGCATCCGAGCAGACCATACCGGCGTCGCATGGCTCATTGTCACTGTCGCATTGTTCGCCCAGATTGATGACCCCATCGCCACACTTCGGCACCGCCTCACATTGGCAAGTGATAACATTGCACCACTCAGGTTCAGTGCATCCATAGCTTGTTTCGCAGTTATCGGCGTCGCAGTAAAGAAACTCGCAGTCTTCGCTGGGATCCACCCAATTGTTACCGCAGTAAGGCGAGGGCACGCACCCACAGGTGGCATTACAGACTTCATATTGACCGCAGTTGTCATGCGAGCCGGGCGGGTCGCAACCCTCGCCAGGGTCCAAAACCCCGTTGCCGCAGGGGAGCGAGACACAGTCGCAAGTGGCGGTGTCGCAGGCCTGGCCTAGCGGACAATCTGAGGCGCTTTCACACTCCTCCTGGCCCCCCACCGTGCCATCACCACAGATGGATAAGACGACCGGTCTGACTTGCTGCTTTAGTACAGGCCAAGGTAAAGCGCCACTATACAAAAGGCCAACAAAAATGCCACCCACGACGATCACCAATACTATGAACCTCACGATCTTCCCCAGGTTAAACGGGCTAGGCTCAACACCGGCCTTGGCTTCAACGGACTCCCCGGGATCAGATCTTGCCTTCTCGACGGATTCGGTGTCCCCTTGCATGATTCCTCCTTCATGTCTCACGATATGTGGCACGTTACATCATCTTACCGATAGTTTCCCTTCATTACTGATCAACGGCCTGAAGGGTCAGTGCATGACCCACAGACCGCTACACATCAAAGCTGGAATCACACAAACAAACTGTCCACGAAAGCCCCGGCGTCGAAGGGAAGCAGGTCGTCGACGCCCTCGCCGATACCAACGTAGCGCACCGGCAGGCCAAGCTCGTGGCCGATGGCAAAGACCATGCCACCGCGCGCGGTGCTATCGAGCTTGGCGACGATCACACCGGTCACACCAACAGCCTCCTTGAAGTGCCGGGCCTGGGCCAGAGCGTTCTGGCCGGTCGTGCCGTCCAGCACGAGCCAGACGGCATGGGGCGCGTCGTGGACGTTCTTGGCCGCCACGCGCCGCACCTTCTTTAACTCCTCCATGAGGTTGTACTTGGTGTGCAGACGCCCGGCGGTGTCGACGATCAGCAGGTTGCGATCACGCGCGCGCGCAGCCCGGATGGCATCGTAAACCACAGCGCCGGGGTCACCGCCGATCTGCCCGGCGACGACCGGCACGTCGACGCGCTCGCCCCAGGTTTCGAGCTGCTCGATGGCGGCGGCGCGGAAAGTATCCGCCGCGGCCAACATGACTCCCCAGCCCTGACCTGAATAGCGCCCGGCCAGCTTGGCGATGGTGGTCGTCTTGCCGGAGCCGTTAACGCCGACAACCAGGACGACGGTTAGCAGGCGGTCTCCGGGCGAACCCAGGAGCGAACCGGCGTTCTCAGGGAGCAAAGACAACAGCGTCTCCCTGAGGGCCATCTCAAGCTGCTCGTGCGTGGTGAGGCCCTCCGAGCGGACACGTTGGCGCAGCGTCTCGGTCACGCTGAGCGCAGTCCCAACACCCAGGTCGGCCTGGATCAACAACGCCTCGACCTCATCCCAGGTCTGGTCGTCGAGTTGTGTAGCACCCAGCAGCGTTGCCACCCGGCCAAAGAAAGTCTGCCGGGTGCGGCGTAAAGACTCACGAAACATAAACAGCGCCTCTCCGGGATTCTGCGAAGAATTATACCACATCGGCAGGGGCGACACATGGGCGGTAAAGCATACCCGGCGATACAGGTGACAATTGTCCCGAACTGGCGCTGCAAGTATAATCCGATAGCACATTGGCACAATCTGGCGCCGGACCTAACAGGATTGGCGCAGGGAACCTTATTGGATTGGAGAAGGCCGTCGAGCGGGGCAGACACAGCGAGGCGATATGCCCAATTGAGAAATGCGGCGGCCAATCCGGAGGCACCTTACTCGAATAAAGCACCATGCACGTCACCGTCCGCTTTTTTGCTACCTTACGCGACCAGGCCGGGCTGGAGCAGACCCGGCTCAACCTGGCAGACGACAGCAGTGTTGCCGCGCTGCTTGGCCGGATCACCGAAGCTCACCCTTCGCTGGAGGCGGCCCTCCCTCACGTATTGGTCGTCGTCAACAACAAATACGCATCCCCCGACACCCCGCTTAACGAGGGGGACGAGGTGGCGCTGTTCCTGCCCATCAGCGGAGGGGTCGAGGGCCACCACCCCCCTACCCCGAAAGACACGTCACAGGCTGCTGAGACCAAAGGACAGACAACCGGCGCCGACGAACCGCCGTTTACACTGATCTGCACACAGTGCGGAGAGCGTTATCCGCACGATACGGGCCTGTACCGCTGTACGTGCGGCGCTGCGTTTGAATTCGCCAGCACACCGGCATTTGACCGGGACGCGATCAACACCTCGGATACGTCGATCTGGCGCTACCGGGCGACACTCGCGCCGCGCGGTGTCACACCGGTGACGCTGGGCGAAGGGTGGACGCCGCTGATCGGCGCGCAGGTCGATGGGCGGACGATCCACTTCAAGCTGGAAAGCCTGAACCCGACCGGCTCGTTCAAGGATCGGGGGGCGGCGCTGCTGGTGACGATGCTGAAAGCACGGGGCGTTGAAACGGCACACGACGACTCGTCAGGTAACGCCGGGGCCGCGCTGGCAGCTTACGCGGCGCGCGCGGGCATCTCAGCGCGGCTGTTCGTCCCGGCGTCGGCTTCACCGGCCAAATTGGCCCAGATCGCGCTGTACGGCGCGGAACTTAACGCCATTGAAGGGCCGCGCAGCGCGGCGACCGTAGCCGCCCACGAGGCTGCCGGGGCGGGCGAATCGACTTACGCCAGCCACGTCTACAACCCCTTTTCGATCATGGGGTACAGAACCATCGCCTACGAGGTGTGGGAACAGTTGGGATTCCGCGCGCCGGATGCGGTCATCATGCCGCTGGGACAGGGCACCCAACTGGTGGGAGTGGCCGACGGCTTCGCCGACCTGCTCAGGGCCGGGCTGATCGAGCGCACACCCCGGCTGATCGGGGTTCAGGCAGAAGCGTGCGCCCCGCTGTGGCAGCGCATGCACCGGGGCGATGCTCCGGGCGAAGCGGTCAAAGAAGGGAAAACGCTGGCCGAGGGAATCCGGATCATCGAGCCGGTGCACGCCGGGCGCATCCTGGCAGCCATCACCGGCAGCGGCGGGGACATCGTGGCGGTGAGCGAGACGGCCATCCGGGATGGGCTGCGAAAGCTAGCCGGACTGGGCATCAGCGCGGAACCCACCAGCGCCGTCGTCTGGGCGGCGCTCAAGCAGGTGGCGGAAGGCCTCGCGGAGGACGCCGTCATCGTCGTGCCTATCACGGGATCGGGCTATAAGACGCCCAACTTGAGAGACCTGGTCGACGCTTAGCGCGGCCTGAGTCGCACATACACTCCAAGGAGAAGGATAGATTGCCATGCATCGTGTCGTGATCACAGGGTACGGTATGGTCAGCCCACTGGGGCTGTCGGCACAAGAAAGCTGGGAAGCGCTGCTTAAGGGCCAATCGGGGGTGGGGCCGGTCACGCTTTTTGACTCGACCGACTGCCCGGTCAAGATCGCGGCTGAAATCAAGGGCTTTGACCCGGAAGCCTATCTTGACCGGCGCGAAGTCCGCCGCCAGGACCGGTTCCAGTGGATAGCCCAGGCAGCGGCAGAAGAGGCATTGGCGCACAGCGGCTACGAAATCACAGACGCCAACAGGACGCGCACCGGGGTGGTGGTGTGCAGCGGGATCGGCGGCCTGAACTCGATGGAAGACCAGATAACCACCCTGTACAACGAGGGGGCCAGACGGGTCAGCCCATTCTGCATCCCCCGGATCATGGCTAACGGCGCGGGGGGGATGATCAGCATCAGATACGGCACACAAGGCCCCTGCTTCTCCACCATGTCGGCCTGCGCATCGGCCACAGACGGCATCGGCATCGCAACACACCTGATGCGCGCGGGCGTGGCCGATGCAATGCTGGCGGGCGGCGCCGAGGCCGGAGTCACGCTGCTGGGGCTGTCTGCGTTCGCCCGGATCGGGGCCTACACGCGGCGGACGGAGCACACGCCCTCCCCATTCAGCGCCGACCGCGACGGGTTGGTGATGGGAGAGGGCGCGGCGGTGCTGATCCTGGAGACGCTGGAACATGCACGCGCACGCGGCGCGGAGATATACGCCGAGATCGTCGGCTACGGCGCTTCGGCGGATGCATTTCACGTCACGGCCCCGACCGAGGATGGGTCGGGCAGCGCGCTGGCGATCGTCAAGGCACTGGAGGATGCCCGGCTTAATCCTGAAGACATCGATTACATCAACGCGCACGGGACGGGGACCCCGCTCAACGACGACGCGGAGTCGCTGGCCGTCAAGCGGGCGCTCGGCGAACAGGCATACAAGATCCCCATCAGCTCGATCAAAAGCATGATCGGGCACGTGATGGGCGCGACGGGGGCACTGGAGGCCGTCTTCTGCACCCAGGCGATCAACGACAACGTGGTCCCACCGACCATAAACTACACCGAAGCCGACGAGATCTGCGACCTGGACTACATCCCCAACGAGGCACGCGAGATACCGGTCCGCGTGGCAATCAGCAACTCGTTTGGCTTCGGAGGGCACAACGGGGTGCTGGCGTTCCGAGAATTCACCGGTTGACGTTTTAGGGTGCACCCATGGGAATCATCGACGCGGAAGAACTGCAAAAACGAAACGGGTTCACCTTCAGGGATAAGTCTCTGCTCCTGCGTGCCCTCACACACCCATCGTACCTCAACGAGAATCCCAGACAGGGCCTGGAAGACAACCAGCGTCTCGAATTCCTGGGCGACGCGATCCTGGACTTTATCAGCAGCGAATGGCTTTATCATCGCTTCCCGGAGGCAACAGAGGGCCGCCTGACCCGCCTGCGCTCGGCGCTCGTCCGCACCGAGGCGCTGTCCAGCCTGGCCATCGAGTGCCACATCGACAAAGCGCTGCTGCTGGGCCACGGCGAGGAAGAGAACGGGGGGCGCAGGCGGGCGGGCAACACCTGCGCCGCGTTTGAGGCCATCATCGGGGCATTGTACCTCGACCAGGACATCCAGACGGTGCGGGAGTTTATGGAACCGCTCTTCCAGAAAGCGCTGGATGACATCCTGCGGCTTGAGGTGGACAAAGACCCAAAGAGCCTGCTCCAGGAATGGAGCCAGGCTAACCTGGGCCTCACCCCGACTTACGAGGTCATCGACAGCCGGGGGCCGGACCACGCCAAAGAGTTCACCGTGGCGGTTTACATCGGGAACAAGCGCCGCGCAGAAGGAACCGGCTCCAGTAAACAGGCCGCCGCGCAGCAGGCAGCACGGCGCGCACTGGACATATTAGAAGACTTTGGTGGCTGAGAGCCGATGAAACGCCTGCTGATCACGGGAGGCAGCGGCGAGCTGGGAGCACCGCTCTCGGAGCTTGCGGCCCGCACCTGGACGACGACCAGCACCTACTTCAGAAATCCGTCGGTGGGCGGTGGGCAGGCCGTCCGGCTCGACCTGCGCGACGGGGAGGCCACGCTCGCGCTGGTTAAAGACTGCCGACCGGACGCGATCATCCACACGGCGGTCTCCGACCGCAGCGAGGACATGGTGGCAGCCAACCGCGCCGCCGCCCGGCACATCGGCGCAGCAGCCCGGCAGATCGGCTGCCGCCTGATCACCCTGTCAACGGATATGGTCTTCGACGGCAGGCATCCCCCCTACGCCGAAGAGGCCCCCCCTACCCCACTCAGTCCCTACGGGCGAGTCAAGGCGGAGAACGAGCGGTTTTTCGCAGGCCTCACCGGCTGCCTGATCGTTCGCACCAGCCTGATCTACGACACGAAGTCGGGCAACCGGCAGATCGGCTGGATGCTCAAGAAGATCGAAGCGCAAGAACCCGTCCCCCTGTTCACCGACGAGATCCGCCAGCCCATCTGGGTGTGGAATCTGGCGGGGGTGCTGTTGGAACTGGCCGGAGGCACAGCCGAGGGAATCCTGAACGTCGCCGGGGGGCAGGCCATGAGCCGGTGGGAGTACGGGTGTGCGCTGCTGAGCGCGTTGGGCTTTGACCCGGAGGAAACGGCGCGCCCCGTCCTGGCTGCCGAGGTGGCACCCACCCGCCCACGCGACTGCACACTCCGGTTGGACAAAGCCCGCAGCCTGCTAAAGACGCCGCTGCTGACCGTCAACGAGGCGCTCAGGCGGGCGCAAGGCAAGGCGGATCAGGGCCACTCGACCTTGACGACCACCAGACGGTGATCGGACGCGGGGCTGTTGACCTGGAGGGCATCGCGGGGGAATAGATCCCGCAAGAGGATGTAGTCACGGCGTTCAGTTGGGTCGGCGGCGGGGAAGGTAAACCCGCGTTCAATGCCCAGCGCAGTGTCGGGGTCGAGGAAGCCGGTTTCCAGCAGTTGGCGATAGACCACATCCTGGGGTGAGGCCCCCAGGTCGGCAGCCAATACAAGCGGCGTGTCCTCACCGGTCAGATTCAACAGGACGGCCACCTGCTGCAAGCGCTCCTCCTCACTGCCGGGGGCAAGTTGAGCGCCGACCACCGTCACGGAGCGCGACGAAGCGGCATCCTGCACCAGCCCACGCACGGTCCCAAACCGGTCACCGTCGCCGGGTAGAAGCGCGCCCGCAGGCTGCGAGATCGGCCAGCGAGAAAGAACGGCAACACCACGCACGTGCTCCCCGGTCGGCTGGAAAAGCTGGTACATCCCCAGATGGCGGGCCAAAAACTGCACCTGGTCAATGCCGTAGCCCGGCGGTGTGCCCGCATCAACCTCCTGCAGCACGACCACATCGGCCAGGCTGATCTCGATAACGTCGGCAATCGACTCCAGTTGAAAAACGCCATCCGCGTCATAGCCGCCGTTGACGTTATAGGTGGCTACGCGCAACGCATCACGCGGGGTCAGATCAACCTGGCCCGCCCCCAGGCCGCTCAAGATCAGCCCCAAAACGACGACAGGGGCCACAAAAGCAGCCGTCCCACCCGCCGGGGTGGCAGGTCTTTCCAGCCAGGGATCGCTTTCGTGCCAGGTGAGGCCCGGCAGTCCAAGCAGAGCCGCCGCGACGAGCACGACGATCACCCCCTGCCCCCCCAGCCACTCCAGGGCGGGGACGGGCACGAAAGTGAGGCTGTAGGCATAAACGAGCAGCGCACAGGCCAGCAGCCCCAGGCTGATGGACGGCCCGACCTGCTCAAGCTCGGTGGGATCGGGTGAGCGGGGTATCCACCAGAGCAAGAGCACGGCGATAAACTGGGCCACCACCAGCGCACCGGCGGCCCCAAACCCGCCCAGCCGGTTGCCGACCACGATCACCAGCAGAAGGATAAAAAGCCAGACCCAGCCGCGTGAACGCTCGGCGAACATGCCAAACGTCTGGCCCATCAGATTACGCACCGAGGGGACCAGGGGAAGCGTCGTGGCAAGGAGAAGCCAGGGCACAAGCCCGGCGTAAGGAACCCCGGCCCAGCGGGCGACCACGTTGGGCATCGCCAGAACGATGGTCTCCAGGGCAAAGAATGCGCCGATAGCCAGACCGCCCAGAGGCGTCAAAAAGGCAGGCTCGTAGGACTCCTGGCGGGTCAGGCGGCGCGCCAGCATACCGGCCAGAATCAGGATGAGCGAGAGGACGATCTGGGCAACGTACCAGGGGATCCGATAGCGCAGGTCGGCGATGGGCATCTCAAACCCGGACTGGAGGGAAAGATCGAAGGTATCCCTGGCGCGAAAGAGCTGATCCAGAGCGAAGCCCGCCGCCATTGCCGACAGCCAGCTACGGCGGTTGGCACGCAGCAGCGAGGCAAAGTAAACCCCGCCAAGCGCCACCAGCGCCAGCGCGGTGTACAGGCGAGCCAGCAGCAGACCGAACGGGAGCGCCATCACCACCCGCGCCACAGCGACGAGAACGGCGCTCACCCTGAGCGTCTCCGGCAGGGCCGAGCGGATGCGGGGAGAGAACCAGGCAGGAACCAGGATCACAATCAGGAGCAGGTGCGAGTTGACAACCGCCGGGCTGACCTGCCCGGTGGACAGGGTAACATTCACCATACCCAACAGCATCGCGAACGCCGTGCGGGTCGCCTGAACGAAGAACAGAACAACCAGGCTGCCTTCTAACAGGCGGAAAACGCGAACCGAGCCCATGCTTGCACCTTCTCCTCGTGATGATACCTACCGGCAGACGACAAGGGGGCCAACCGGCCCCCGTCTGCTCCGAAGCCAGCACCGGGAGACGCGTCAGGCCTCTTCATCATCCTCCCTGGGAGACTGCTCCAGGCGGAAGCCGTGCCCGCGCACCGTGACGATGTACTTGTGATCGGGGGAAAGCTCGGCCAGCCGGTCGCGCAGACGCCGCACCAGCGCGTCGATGGCCTGCTCGCTGATGCCCTCCACCGCAGCGTCCGGCCACACGGCCCGCACGACCTCATCACGGGAACAAACGCCGCCACCCTGCTCGTACAGCAGCTCCAGCAAACGGTACTGGTACAGGGACAACTGGGGCACCAACGGCGTGCCGTCGATGGTCACCTGGCGGGTGTGCCTATCGAGCCTGAGACCGGCCTCCGCTTCGGCCAGGTCCTCAGCCGACAGTGGAACGGTGGCCTCAGCGCCGATGAACTTGAGCTTGGCGCATAAAGCGATCTGGATCTCGTCACCCTCTTTAAGCTCAAGCGCCTCTTCTAACTCAACAGCGTTGAGGTGCGTACCGTTCTTACTTTGCAGGTCTTCGACGAAGTAGCTGTCCCCTTCGCGCCAGATACGCACGTGCTCGCGCGAGACACGGCGCTCCGGTATGACGATGTCACAGTCTGCGCCGCGCCCGATGATCAACTCGTCGGTGTACATCACCCACTGCTGGCCGCGCAAGGGGCCTTCCACGATCACCAACACCGGTCTGTCTGTGTCAGCAACTTGACTGGTCACCTGTTTCGTATCCTTGACAAACCAACCTTGAAAGGTTAATGTCTTTTCAATAGGATTGTTCACGAGTCCCGGCGTCCGCACCACGCGGGGCACCAAGAAAAATGGCCTGATCAAGGGGGGTCAGACACGTCAATGCTGCCGCCACTTAAACCGGACAGCATACTGCGTTCGCGCTATCACATCGTCAGGGCGATAGGCCAGGGCGGCATGGGATCGCTCTACCTTGCCGAAGACAACCGCCTGGACGGGCGAATGTGCGCTATAAAAGTGATCGGGATCGATCCGCACAGCTCCCCTTCGCAACAAGATCAGGCCCGCGAACAATTCTACCGCGAAGCGAGTGTTCTGGCTCGCCTTGACCACCCTAACCTACCTAAAGTATCCGATTTCTTCAGCGAAGGCAACAGAGATTTCCTGGTGATGGACTTCGTCCCCGGCGAAGACCTGCGACTGAAAATCGAGGAGGCGAAGAGCCAGGAGAAGCCAATCCCCAACCGGCAGGCACTCAACTGGGCAGGCCAGCTATGTGATGCGGTGGTTTACCTGCACAGCCAGGACCCGCCCGTGCTGCACCGTGACATCAAACCCGCGAACATCAAACTGACGCCGGACGGGCTGATCAAACTGGTTGACTTCGGCCTGGTCAAGCTCATGGTGCCGGACGATACGCGCACCATCACGGTTCTACAGGGGCGCGGCTCGGCCTTCTATACACCGCTGGAGCAGTACGGGGGTGACACGGGACACACGGACCCACGCTCCGACATTTATTCGCTGGGCGCGACGCTCTATCACCTGCTGACGACCGAGCCACCGGTAGAGGCAAAGGCACGTTTCTTACAGCCGGAGAGCCTGAAGCCACCCCGCGTATTGAACCCAAACCTGAGCCTGCGGACAGAACAGGCCATTCTGTGGGCGCTGGAGATGCACCCCAACAACCGTCCGTCGGACGTGCAGACATTCAAGGAGATGCTACTCTCGACCGGCCCGCTGAGCCTGTGGCCGGTGCACGAGAGCCAGCGGCCACTCGACCAGATCGCACCTGTCAACAGGATACTGGCACTCGTGGCGCTGGTACTGCTGACTCTGTCAGTCGTGGCAACGCTGTTCCCATCGACGATCCCCGTCCCCTAGCGCGACGCCAGCCAGCGGCCCCACAGATATAGAATCAGGCGCATCAGACCAAGCCCCAACAGGGCAGCGACCCAGGTGGCAAGTGCCGCCCCCCACGCATTGGTAAACATCTCCCGCCAGGCCATCGCGCCGGGCAACACCAGCGCATAGTAGTTATAACCCAGCAGCCCAAACACCACCGTCGGTAACACCAGCAGCAGGCTGTGATTGGTATCCCGCCGCCTGACGGTGACGACAAAGGCACTCAGGGCGATGGCGCTCAAGCCAATCAGGGCGAGGAACAAGTCGCCAAAGTCTACACTTTTCGGGGGGGAAGGGGGTTTTGTGGGAGTTGGCGTCGGCGACGGGGTGGGCAGGGGCGGCTCCGCCGTCGTCTCGGTGGCGGGTGGCTCGGTCGGGGTCAGGGTCGGGATAGGCGTGGGCGTCAGGCGGCTGATCACGCCGCACCCTTCAGAAATGGGAAGACGAAGCGTAGTAGAGTTGCTGGCCTGGCCACTGACCGCCGAGATCTCCAGCTCCCCCGGACGCTCCAGCACCAGACTGGCTTTGGCAATCCCACCGCCGGTCTCAACAAGCAGCGTATCACGCAGCCCCTGAGCAACATAATTGAAAACTAACTCGACAGGTGTTCCGTCCGGCACTAGATGCCCGTTCTGATCCAGGATCACACCGGTGCTCAGGCTCAAGGTATCTCCAATGCAGTACAACTCCGCCGGGGGCGTGGCAGTGGCGGTGGCCGTCGGCGTTTCGACTCCAACTTCAGCCTCGCCCTCATCCTCCGGCTCTCCGCCAGCCCGCTCAATACTCCACGAGAGTTCGATTAGTTGGTTGGGATCAGGAGAGGTCGCCTTGAGGATGTCGTAATCCACACCACTCACCGAAACGGGCGGCGCGCCGTTCAAAGAAGCCTGCTGGAAGAGGGCACGGGCAGCAGTATCGATAAAGGGCCTGGTATAGCCATACAGCGCGTAGTAGGCCGTCAGCTTGCTGATCTCGGTCGAGTCGAGGTAGTAGGGAGCGCCCAACGCCATCACGACGATGCGAGTGTCGGCGGACACAGGTGGCCCGGCAAGGAAGCGCCTGACGGCGTCTGAAGACGGGACACTCGATCTGACATCGAGCATGGCAAAGACCACCCAATCAGCCGAGTCCAGAGCCACCGCCAGAGGATCCGGCTCAGGGGTGGCGCCATCCTCGGACGGCTCGGCTTCCGGCGGGCCGAACTCCAGATAGCTGACCAGCCGGTTAAAGCTAAAGCTGCTGACATCGGCCAGACCAACAAGGTCGCTGCCCTGTGGCCCATAGGCACGTAGAATGGCCGATTGCAGGGCATCGATGGAGACGAGGGCCCGCTCCTCGCACGATTCGCACTGCCGGACGGTTCGCGTGTCGGTGAAGATGAGGATTTTTTCGCCCGCCTGGGGTGAAACGAGCAAATCCGGCTGGCCGGGCGAAAGCAGCGTCAGCGCGCTCTGGGCGACGCTGAGCGTCACCTCGGACTGCTGAGCCAGGTCGGCCAGGCCGCCGGAGGAGGGCAGGACGGCTCTGAGATCAAACCAGCCGTACAGGTCGAGCTTCTTACGGATAATGCGCCGGACGGCATCATCGACCCGGGCCTGAAAACTGGGGTCTTCGTCATAGACCTGGACAAAGTACTCGATGGTATCGATGACGGCTGCAGTCTGGTCAACCGGCGGATTGCTCCCAAAATTGCCGAGATACAGCACATCGTTGCCGGCCATAAAAGCTTCGTTGGCGATACGACGATTGGGGAAGCTGTTCTCCTGGGGATCGTAGAAACGCCGCACGCCCCGCAGTCCCAGCGCATCGCTGATAACCAACCCTCCGGCATCGCGCCAACTGGCGATAGCATCAAGTTCGAGCAACACCTGTAAGTTTTGCGAGTCGAGGCTGATAGGCCGGGTTGCCAGACGAGGGTTGTCTCCCTGAAATCCCTGATAGCGAATGTGACCGGTCATCACGCCGTCCGCGCGGTCGAGGGGATCGGCAGTGCTGCTCATGACGGTGATGAAGGGCTTCAGGTCAGACTGGATCAGTTGATCCAGCGAGCGGCGCACCGTCGGGACCTCGACGCTGGCATAGCGGTCTGCGCCACCATGACCAGGGAAATGGCGAGGGACGACCGCCAGATGGCCATCGCTGCCCACGTGCACGCCACGCACGTAAGCGGCAGCCATCTGAGAGACCCAGTACGGCTCACCGCCAAAGACACGGGTGCCAAAGTCGCCGGTGGTCAACGGACGAGGAACCTCAACGACATCGACCGGCGGGCCAAGCAGAAGATTGATCCCCAGGGCCGACAACTCCTCGCCGACCACCGCCCCTGTCGCTTCGGCGAAGGCAGGGTCCCAGGTTGCGCCGATAGCCATGCTGCTGGGCAGCGGCGTCAGGCCGGAGAGCAAATGAGTGTGTGCGCCCCCGCTCCCTTCGTGCTCCAGACCAATGAAAAGGGGGATGTAGGGACTCGACCCGACGGTGGAGCCAAGCGTGTCGCCGGGTGGGGGCTGAGGCCGTTCGGCGGCGAGTGTTTGCAGATCGGTGGTGAGCTGGTGAACCTGGAGAACCAGATCCGTCTCGTCGGTAAAGTTGTTATTATCCGAGAGGAAAACCACGCCCCCGACATGGTAGCGGGTGATGAGCGTCGCGATATCAGACTCGGGGCCAACGTCCGTGCCGTAAAATGTCACCAGGAAAAGTTGCCCGACCCGCTCTTCGGGCTCCATCTGCTCCAGGATCGCCTCGACATCGGGATCGCCAACCTCCTGAACAGGCGGATGGCTCCAGGCCACCCCCTGTGGTAATAACAGTATTATGATGAAAAAAAGGCTTAAAAAACGTCGCATAGCCGGTTTAGCATCCTTGTACATGGCAGACGAAGCCAGAGCAAGTATACCCCGCGCTCAAGGGCATGGGCAACAGGGACAGCGTGGGCAGCCCGCGCCGACAACGCGAGCCTGCACGTAGTCTTGCCGTAGGGTAAGCGGCGTGTTGGCGTCAATACCGACACCTCAAAGTATGTTATTGTAAGCATGCGGACGCCTTCTTCTCCTCCTCAACGAAAAAATGTCGCCTATCCCCCTTGGCGACATTTTTCGTTTCCATGCCAACCACCGCCCCCCTTTCACCACCCCCGACCGGGCAAACTCTCCCGCCAGGCATCGCTTAAACCCAACACGGCAAACACGGAGAGCGTCAGCATCATGCCGGGGCCAAGCGCAATCCAGGGGGCGACACGCAGAAAAATGCGCCCCTCGTTGAGCATGCGCCCCCAGGCCGGGATAGACGGCGACCCGGTCAGGCCCAGAAAGTCCAGAGCGGCGATGTCAAGCAGCGACCAGGCATAGATCACCGTGCCGAAGGTCACAAGCTCACCGGCTGCGTTGGGCAGGTAATGACGCCAAATGATGCGCCAAGGCCCGGCCCCCAGCGCGCGGGTGGCTTCGACGAAAAGCCGGGTACGCACGGACAGCACCGCCGCCCGGACGAGGCGGCTGTAAGACGGGGCCAGGGCAATCCCGACCGCCAGGGCAACCTGCCAGAGGCCGGTGCCGAACAGCGTGACGAGCGCCAGCGCCAGAAGCAGGCCGGGGAAAGCAAAGAGAATGTCGACCCCACGCATCAGCGCCCAATCCAGCCACCCGCCAAACGTCCCGGCCACCCCGCCAACCCCCAGACCCAGGCCCATCGCGATCAGTGTGGACAGCGCAGCGCTGGACAGACTGTAACGCGCTCCCCACAATGCGCGGCTAAGCACGTCGCGGCCAAACTGGTCGGTGCCCAGCCAATGGCCGCGATCCGGGGGGCGGAACTGATCGCCGGTCTCGGCCCGCAGGGGATCATAGGGCGCGAGATACGGGGCGAAGAGCGCCGCCGCGGACAGGAGCAGCAAAACGATCACCCAGACCGGCCACAGACGACGAGTCCTCATCAGGGTTCAGCCCGAACACGTGGATCGAGCCAGGCGTGAGCCAGGTCGGCCAGGAGATTCAACAGGCTGTAAACAACCGCCGAGAACACGACGACGCCCTGGACAACGGGCAGGTCTTTATCCAGCACGGCAGCGAGCAGAAGCCGTCCCAATCCCTGGCGGGCAAACACACTTTCAACGACGACCGTGCCGCCGAGCAAATACCCAAATTGCAGGGCGATCACGTCGAGGGTTGGCAGCAGGCCGACGCGCAGCGCGTGCCGAAACAGCGCCCGGCGACGGGTAAGCCCCTTCGCCAGTGCGGTGCGCACGAACTGCTGGCCCAGTGCGCG
Source organism: uncultured Anaerolineae bacterium (assembly GCA_964603985.1). GTDB lineage: Bacteria > Chloroflexota > Anaerolineae > Aggregatilineales > UBA3940 > CAZRXG01. The sequence goes on from CAZRXG010000002.1 coordinate 216,031, forward strand.
CGTCACACCCGCATCGACCGCGCGGGCAATCCCACCGGCGGCGCTGATGCCCAGGACGAAGGCGGGCAGCACCAGATGCACCCCCCTACCCTGCCCGGTCGCTGGGAGTACCTCAAGCCAGATCGCGAAGATCCAGATCACGAGCGTGCCGGAGAACATCACCGGCAGCGCCAGAGAGAACCCCGTCAGGCCGCGGCTGATGTCGGCCAGCCAGTCGTCGCGGTGGACGGCGGCCAGCACTCCCAGCCCACCCCCCAGCACAACGGCGACAAGCATCCCACTCGTGGCGAGCCGGACGGTAGCGCCAAGCTGCTGCCCGATCAAGAGGCCAACCGACTGCCCGGCAGACCAGGAGAGGCCCAGATCACCCCTGACAAGGTTGAACAGGTAACGCCCGTATTGAACCGGCAGGGGGCGATCAAGCCCCAGCGCCTCACGCCGTCGCTCAAGCATGTCCTGGGTGGCAATGCTCTGCGACAGGGCCGCCTCAGCCGGATCGCCGGGCACGAGATGGAGGGTGAGAAAAACAAGGGTGATCGCGACGAGCAGCGCCAACCCCATACCAATCAGGCGGCGAACGACGAATCGCCCCAAACCAGCACACCACCTATCTCACGAGCCGAGGCCCAGATCGGCCAGGTAGGGGAACCACCCCTGGGGGTCGAAATGCAGTCCCTCCAGGCCCGGCTGAATCCCGATGAGATTGACGTACTCGCGAACGGGCAGAACGAGCGCCTGATCCATGATGCGCGCCTGGATGAGCGAATAGTAACGGGCGCGCCGCTCCGGATCGGTCTCGGCCTGGGCAGAGAGCAGCCAGCCGTCAAGCTCAGAATCGGCATAGCGCGACCAGTTCCGGCTCGCATCGGAGAGGTAGAAACCGTTCAACACGACCGGGTCGAAGCCAAAGAAGTTGACAGAAATGGCGTGATACTCGCCTGAGTCCGCCGCCTCGCTCAGCATGGGGAACGAGGCCACCTGTTTGATGCGAACCTGAACCTGAAGCACGGTCTCCCACTGGCTTTCCAGCAGTTGGGCCACGTCAGGGGTCAATCCCCAGGGTGGCACCACCAGGACAAGCTCAAAGGGGACGCCCTCATCGTCCCGCCAGCCGTCGCCGTCGCTGTCCACCCAGCCGGTCGTATTGAACAGCGCAGCCGCCTGGACGGGGTCATAGGCGTACCGGCCCTCGACCGCCGGGTCGTAGTACAGGGTGGCCGAAGTCAGGGGCCCATAGGCAATGGGCGAATAACCCTGAAAGACCGACTGGGCGATGGCCTGCCGGTCGGTGCCCATGATCAAAGCCTGGCGCACGGCGGGGCTGCTGGTCGGGACGCGGGTGGTGTTGAAAAAGAACTGGAGCGGCTGCCCCGGCACGGGAACGGTCTCAAGCTGGATGGTGTCTTCCAGGACAAGCTGGCGGGCATCGGTGGGCAACAACTCCCCTACGATCTGCACGTCGCCGCTCTGGAGGGCCAGAGCACGCGAAGCCGGATCGGGGAAGAAGCGGAACACGATTCGCTCGACGGCGGGGACACCCTGATTGCTCAACACCGGAGGCCCCCAGGCATAGTCGGGGTTGCGCTCCAGGACGAGGCGGTCATTGACGACATACTCGACGAACCGGTAAGGGCCGGTGCCAACCTGGTGAAACTGATAGGTGGCGGTGTCCCACTCGGCCAGAGCCTCAGGGGAGGCCATCCCCAGGTAGGGCTGGCTCAGGCTGTCGAGCAGGGGCGTAAACGGCTCGGAGAGGATAAGCGAGACGCGATAGTCGTCCAGCACCTCCACGCGCACCAGCGGCCCAAGCGACTGGGCAGCCTTGGCGGAGTTGGTCGCCGGGTCGAGGATGCGTTCAATGTTGACACGAACGGCCTCGGCGTTGAAAGGCGTGCCATCGTGAAAGACGACATCCTGGCGAAGCACGAAGGTATACGACAGTCCATCAGGGCTGATCGTCCAGGACTCGGCAAGCCCGGGGACGAATTCCAGAGTCTCGGCATCACGGAAGACCAGCGTATCGTAGACGCTGCGCAAAGGGATGCCCAACTCGGACGAGGCGTGGATGTGGGGATCGATGCCGGAAGGAACCAGGGTCAGGCCATAGACGAATTCATCAGCCGCGGATTTTTCATCGGGCGCACCGCAACCGGCCAAAGCAGCCGCCAGCAAAATGACCATTGCGAAGGCCACAAACCTACCGCCCTTGCTCATTCAGAGCCTCCCTCTTTCTTTCGGGGCGAATAATCAGGCGCAAATCCAGCACGGGTGTCAGAGTATACGACACAGTTGCAGAGGCGACAATAGCAATCCGCGCCCAAACTGTCAACGAGCAGGCGTTGTAAGCGCCGCCCGCCACAGGTACAATGTGGCCCATGAGCAGCACATTATACGGTCACCGGTGCGTCGTCTGCGGGCGGGCAGTCAGCGACGCACGCGAATACGGCGGACGGCAGTACTGCGATGCACACCTCGCCGAATTTGCCGAGGACGTGCCGCCCGTCTGGCGCGCCAGCGTGCTGACGTTCGGGCTGATCCTGATCCTGATCGTGGCACTGGCGATAGCCAACGCCGTCCTTCCCGGCGAACTGGCTAACAAAGCCCGGTTCGCCACCAGCGTCGTGATCGCGCTGCTGCCGGCCCTGACATGGCTGGTACTCCTCTACCGGACGGCCTCCCGCGCCCAGATAGAGCTGTCCACGCTGCTGCCGACGATCTTCGTGCTCTCGGTGCTCCTGGCAGCAGCGGCGACCCGCCCACTGCTGTTTGATCTGATCGACCTGGACACCTGGCTGGTAAGCGTAAACGCCCGCAACCGCTTCCTGGGGAATATCCTGATCGGCGGGTTTTTCCACACATTTGTGCTGTACGCCATCGTGCGTTACACGGTGTGGCACACCCCCACCTTCACGCGGCGCGTACACGGCGTGCTGTTCGAGCTGGCTGCGGGATGGGGGTACGCTTCGACGCTCAACCTGCTGTTCGTTCTCGACCAGGGCGGCCTCTCGCTGCTGAACGGCGGGCTGAAGCTGATCGCGCAGTTATGTGCTTACCTCGCGCCCAGCCTGATCCTGGGATACTTCCTGGGGCGGAACCGCTTCGAGGATATGCCGTTCCACTATCTGAGCATGGGACTGGTGCTCTCCGCCGCGATCAACGGCCTCCTGCTGTACGCGGGAACCGAACTGAACAACATTCGCCTGGGCGTAGATCAGGACGGCTTCAGCCCCTGGCCGGGACTGGTTTTTAGCATCGTGGCGCTGCTGCTGACATTTGGGGCGATCTACGGTCTGCTGACGCGTCACAACAATCTGACCAAAGCACGGTTGGAGCCAAAGGCGTGAACGACACCGTCGTAACGTGGAACAGGGAAGCCGAGGAAAGAATCTCGCCGCTCACCAAAAACGACCGCTTCTCGGCGGTGCTGGTGGTGCTGGTGACGCTCATGGCGCTGGGACTGGGCCTGATACTGCGGCAGAGGACATCCAACCTGACATGGCACTTCGTCAGCCGGGAAGCGGGGATCGAGGTCTCCTACCCGGCAGGCTGGCTGACGGACGAGGGCGGCAACTACGTCGTCCGCATACGAGATCCCAAGGCGCGGCCCTTCAAGACCCAGTTTATGATCGCGGTCGTGCCCGCCGGAGGCGCGACATCGGTGCGCAACGTGCTCGACAGCCTGACGCTGCAACGCTCGTCCGAGTTATCCGCCTACCGGGTGCTGGGGGTCGAGGAGACCAGCACGGGAGGGATCGCCACCACGCAGATGAACTTCGCATTCGTCGAGGCCGACCCGAACCCCTTCGTCCAGCGGCTGCCGTCCGTCGTGCTGGGCAGAGACATCGTCATCCTCGACGGCGACCGCGCAATTGTGGTAACGTACATGGCCGACGATGCCTCGTTCGACGAGAGCCTGCCGGACTTTCAGCGGCTCCTGGGGAGTTTGCAGTATTGAGTCCGATGACCGAGCCGACCACTCACAGGCCCAGACGAATCCCCCGGCCAGCCCTGCAACTGGCGCTGCTGGCGGTGGTGCTGATCGGCGCGACGACGGCGGCAGCACAGGAAACCGAACCCAGCCCGATCACGCAGGCACGGCAGGCGACCGTTTACCTGATGCAGACATACGACCTGGCGGGCACACAGGCGATCTCGTGCGTGGGGTCGGGGACACTGCTCAGCTCGACGGGCCTGATTCTGACGAACGCCCATCTGGCCGAACCGCTAGGCCCGTGCCGGGGCGAGCGGATCATCGTGGCGCTGCCGGTGCGGCTTGACGAGCCGCCGGTGCCCACTTACCTGGCAGAGGTGGTGGTGACAGACACCAGGTTCGACCTGGCAGTGCTACAGATCGCGGGCAGCCTGGATGGCAGCCAGATCGACCCGGAAATGCTCAACCTGCCCTTCGTCAGTACGGGCGACCCTTCGGGGCTGCTGCCCGGCAACACGCTGACGTACGTCGGCTACCCGGATACGGGCGCGAGCAACGTCACGGCCATCGAAGGCCAGATCACCGGGATCACGACCGAAAAAAGCGGGAGCCGGTTTGCGTGGTTTCGCACCGAGGTAGAGCTGGGCGGCACGATGAGCGGCGGAGGCGCTTACGACGCCAACGGTCGTCTGGTCGGCATCCCGACCAGCGCCCCGGCGACGACAGGCGACGAGCCAGGCTCGATGTGCCTGGGCATCCAGGACAACAATAACGACGGGCTGATCACCGAGCGCGACGCCTGTGTGCCGATAGGCGGGGCCGTCACGGCCATACGGCCGGTCAGCTTTGCGATCCCGCTCATCGAGTCGGCGCGCAACGGTTTCGAGCTGAGGCATACCAGCGGGCTTTCGACCACCTCGCCAACGGGCGAGCCGACACTGGAGCGCCTGTTCTTCTCGGAGCAGGTCAGCGACCTCGGAGTACCCACCCGCATCGTGTCGACGCTGCCCGGCGAGCCGACCAGCCTGTTCCTTTTCTTCGACTACGACAACATGCAGTCCGGCACGCCCTACGAGATCCGCGTCACGAGAGACGGCGCCGCCATGCCAGGTTTCAGCCTCGGCCCGCTGGCGTGGGGCGGCGGCCAAAAGGGAACGTGGTACTTCGGGACGGAAAACATCACCTGGCCGAACGGCAACTACGAATTCACGTTACTGCTGAACGGGGAGATCGTCACGTCAGCCGGTATCACCATCGGCGGTGCGCCCGGCGAGCCGATCTTCGGCGACCTCGTCTTCGGGACGCCCGACGGTGAGGGCGGCTTCAAAGCCATAGGCACGCCGCTGCCAGCCGGAATCTCGCAGATTAACGCGGTGTTCAGCTTTGAGAATCTGGCCGAGGGGCAGGACTGGGCAGAAGCCTGGTACCTGGATGGAGTCGAGATCTCGCGTGTTACGCGCCTGTGGGACCGTGAGCCGAACGGGCAGGCTGTGGCGAGCGCCATCAACTACGAGGGGCTGCCGTTGGGAACGTACCGGCTGGAACTTTTCATCGGTGAGCGGCTGGCAGCGACCGGCGAGGTCACGCTGGCGGGCAACCCCGACGCCCAGGGGAACTCAGCCGTCTTTTCCAACGCGCGCCTGGCAAGTGACATCACACGCGACGGGCAGCCGGGCGGGCAGATCGTCACGTCGGGGGCGGTGCTGCCGCTGGGCATCACCGACCTGTACACCTTCGTCAACTGGGATTTCATGCCAAATGGCCTGACGTGGACCTACCGGTGGTTCCTGGATGGCCGCCTGGTGGCGAGCAACTCGCAGCCCTGGAACGCGGGCGGGGTCGGACAGGACTTCTGGGTCAACCTGCACGCCGACCGTCCCTTACCGGAAGGGGTGTACGCCGTCGAGGTGCTGGTCGAGAACCGCCCGATGTTCTCGGCGAACGTCTCCATCGGGAGCGGCACCCAGCCGGTTGCCGGAGAGGAAGGGGCGGGCACCGAGGTCGAAATCTCCGGCACGGTCGTTGACGCGCTGACGGGGGAAGGCATCCCGAACGCGCTGGTGGCGGTGCTGGACGTGCAGCTAGAGTCGCCCCAGTTCACGTGGGACGAGTCGGAGATCTACACGCAGGCCACGACCGACCGGCAGGGCCGCTTTGAGCTTCCCCAGGGGCTGACGCGCAGCAACTACTTCACCTTCTTCGTGTTTGCGGAAGGGTATATCACAGTCGTAGAGGATAACTTCTGGATACTCAAGGCGCACCCCGCGGAGGTGGACATCACGGTGGAGATGAGCCGTCCGTAGCCGGGCCGGGGACATCCAGCCAGCCGCGCACAACCGACAGAATCGCGTCGAAATCCACCTCGTCCAGATCAAGCCAGGTGATGGCGGGATCGTCGCGCCGGAACCAGTTAGATTGGTGCCGGATGAAGCGCCGCGTCTCGCGTTTGACGCTGGCAACGGCCTCCTCCAGCGTGGCCTCGCCGCCGAGGTAATCGCGAAACTGGGCATAGCCCAGGCCGCTCATCGAGGGCAGGTCCCAGCCGTAGCCGCTGCCCACCAGCTTTTTCACCTCCTCAAGCAAGCCACCGGCCAGCATGTGGTCGATGCGGGCATCGATGCGGCTGTAGAGGCTCTCACGGGGGCGGGTCAGCCCGACCTGGAGAATCCGGTACGGAGGGGGCGTGCGCGTCTGAAGCCTGGAGATAGGCTCACCGCTGACCAGATACACCTCAAGAGCGCGCACCACGCGGCGGACGTTGCGGTAATCGATGGCGCGGGCGGCGTCGGGATCGACTTCGGCGAGACGGGCGTGGAGAGCCGCCGCGCCGTGCTCGTCGGCGAAAGACTCCAGTTCGGCACGCAGCGCGGGCTGAGGCGGCACACGTGGAATCCCCCACCCCTCGACAACCGCCCGGATGTATTGGCCGGTCCCGCCGACCAGAAGCGGGAGTCTGCCCGACGCGGTGATCTGCTCGATGGCCTGATAGGCCAGCGATTGGAACTCGGCCAGCGTGAGCGCCTCGTCCGGATCGAGGAAGTCGACCAGGTGGTGGCGCACCTGACGCAGTTCCTCCGGGGTGGGCTTGGCGGTGCCGATGTCCATGCCGCGATAGACCTGGCGGGAGTCGGCGGAGACGATTTCGCCGTCGAGGGCCAGAGCCAGACGGATCGCAACCGCCGTCTTGCCGACGCCGGTCGGCCCGACGACGACCACGAGTGGCGGGAGCCAGTCACCCATCGGCCCGCACCGCGTCTTTGTACAGTGCCAGGCGGCGAACCTTGCCATCCGACGCCAGGCCGATGGCGACCACGTCAATGCGCCACGCCACATCCCGGAGGTCGTGCTCGGCGAGGTAGACCAGCGCAGCCTGCAAAAGCCGCTCCTGCTTGGCCCCGGTCACGGCCTCCTCCGGCGACCCGAAGTCCTCGCCCTGGCGCAGCTTGACCTCAACGAAGGCCCAGGTGTCGCCGTCACGGGCGATGATATCGACTTCGCCTGCCGGGCAGCGCCAGTTGCGCTCGACGAGGGCGTACCCGTGCGCTTCGAGCGCCTGAGCGGCTATCTCCTCACCCTGACGGCCAATTTCGGTGGATGACATCACACGTATCCCAAGACGCGATCTTACGTGAGCACTATGATAACACAGTGGGAGGAATTGAATCGCCAGGGGAGTGCAGGGACGAAAGCGGCGAAAGTTGATTATCTTACGGTCAGGTTGTACTATTAGCGGCTATGCAAGCAGAGATCGTATCCGTCGGGACAGAATTGCTGCTGGGCGAGATCGTCGACACGAACGCGACGCACATCGCGCAGGCTTTGCGGGAGATCGGGCTTGACCTGATCTACATGACGACCGTTGGCGATAACGAGGGGCGCATCGCGGGCGTGATCGACCGCGCGCTCGACCGGGTTGACGTGGTGATCACGACGGGCGGACTCGGCCCCACGGTCGATGACGTGACGCGCGAGGCCATCGCCAGGGCGACGGGGCGTCCCCTGGAATTCCAGCAGGAGCTACTTGACCAGATCGCGGAGCGATTCGGGCGATTCGGGGTCAAGATGAGCGAAAACAACCGGCAGCAGGCGCACGTCCCACAGGGGGCGATACCGATTGAGAACCCGGTCGGCACGGCCCCGATCTTCATCCTGGAGACCGAACGGGGCGCGGTGATGACGCTGCCCGGCGTGCCGCGCGAGATGAAATATCTGCTCAAGCACGAGCTCCTGCCCTGGCTGAAGCAGCACACCGACGCCCCGGCGGTGATCACGATCCGGACGCTGCGCACGGCGGGCATCGGGGAGAGCCAGATCGACGCGCGCATCGGCGACCTGATGACGATGAGCAACCCGACGGTCGGGCTGGCAGCCCACGCCGGGCAGACGGACATCCGCATCACGGCCAAGGCCGGCAGTGAGGAAGAGGCTGAGGCGCTGATCGCGTCGGTGGAGGAGGAGCTGAGGCAGCGAATTGGCCGCTGGATCTACGGCGTGGGGACGGAAACCGTCGAGGAGGCAGTGGTCGCGCTGCTCAACCAGCACGGGGCGACGGTGGCGAGCGTCGAGGTGGGAACGCACGGCACGTTGTACGAGCGCCTGGAGCAGGCGGCAAAAGACGGCCCGGCGATGCTAAAACAGGGCATCACACTGGATGAAAGCTCAGGGCTGGAGGCGCTCGGCGTGGACACAGGCACAGAAGCGCAGGTGATGGCAGACGCGGCAGCGCAGGCCATCCGCCGGGAGCAGGGGACGACCTACGGTGTGGCGGTGATCTTCCAGCACGAAGAGGCCGGGGACCAGACCGGCGCAGCCATCGCCGCGGCCAGTGAAGGCCACCTGATGAAGCGGTACTTTACGTGGAAAGCCGAGCGACCGGACGCCCACGTCTGGGCGACGACGCACGCGCTGGCAATGCTGCGGCGGATGATCCTCAGAGGGAAAGGGGAGGCATCCTAGCGGTCGGCGGCGCTCTCGGATGCAGCCCGCCCGGCGAGGCGGCCCAGGTTGGCCGGGATCATGAACCACATCAGGAACACCAGCAGCAGGGGCACAATCATCATGATGGTGTAGATCGTGCTGTAGCCGGTCCTGTCTGCGATGAAGCCCAACGACCAGCTTCCCAGGGCGATCCAGGTGTCGCCGCTGCCGTATTCCAACCCGACGGACGTGCCGCGCAGCGCGTGCGGGGCACCCTCGACGACAATCGTATCCAGGTTGACGCGGGTCGCGGCAACGCCAAACCCAACGAAGCCTGCGCCCAGATACAGCATCAGCCGCGTATCGGCGAATAGGAAGAGCAACTCGCCCAGAGCACCCACGCACAGGCCGATCACGACCACCAGCCGCCGCCCCAGCCGGTCGCCCAGCCTGCCGCCGAGCGGCTGGCCCAGAAGCTCCATCAGCGCGTAGACGCTGAACGCAAAGCCAACGCCGGTGATCCCCCTGGAGTCGGCCAGAAGCGGCAAGAAGGTCATGACCGAGACAAACAGCGCCCCAAAGCTCAACATACCCCAGATGCCGATCTGCGTGGTGCGCCTGGGGAAAGCCTCGCGGATCCCGGCGAGCAGAGAGTGGGAGGAGGGTGTGTAACCCGTGACACGGATAAAGCCCACGACCAGCACACACAGCAGCGCCACCGCCGCGCCAAACAGAAAGGTCGGGCCGTAGCCAAAACGCGACTGGATATACTCGCCCAGCGGCGGGGCGAAGATCAGGGCCAGGCCAAACGTCAGGTTGCCCAGCCCAACCGCCTCCCCACGCCGGGCCTCCGGGGCGAGGTCTACGATGAGGGCCTTGTAGGACGTGGTAAAGGTCCCAATCGCCACACCCTGGCAGGCGCGGCCCGCCACCAACCCCCAAAAGTCAGCGGTGGCCCAGAAAATCAGGCCGCCCGCCATGAGGAACAGGCCACCGAAGACCATCACGACCCGGCGCCCGAGACGGTCTGTCAGCGGCCCGCCAACAAGCAGGCGCACCGCCACAGCCACCCATGCCGCGACCGAGAAAGCCAGCCCCCAACCGGCATCGCCGACGCCGATATCGTGGGCATAGATCGGCAGGATGGGAAAGAACGCCTGAAAAGAGAAGAGAAACAGCGTGGAGGACAGCATGGCAATGAAGAAGCTGGGGGGATAGCGCCCCGGCGGCGAACTGCTCATAGACAACACCATCCTCTCACCCTTCATCGAGACGGAGAAGCACCATAAACGTCTCCTCAAATTCCTGCAACAACCTTGCCTGCTGCGAAAAGGATTGTACCCAAGTAGATCCCGCCCTGCACACAACAGATCGACCGACGGATTTTACGTGAAGAGCATGCTGCGCTCGCGCCGGGGCGTGATACAATCCTGGGGACATTCTGCCCGATGGAGTACACCTGTATGAGACGATGCTTTTACGCCGCGTCAATAATCTGCGTCCTGATCACCCTGGGGGGCTGTGCCGCCGGGTCGTCACCTGACACGCCAGAAGCGAGCGGGCCGCCGATTGTATCCGGGGCGACGACCGTGCCGACGGCCACGATCCCCACTATCCCGGCGGAGCCGTCGCCCACGCCGCAGCCGGACATCGACGGTTTTCAGCGGCAACTTGAGCAGGCGCTCAACGCCGGAACTGGCGACGCCTTGCGACCACTGATGCGGGATGTCTTCGCGGTGGGATACTGGCAATCGGAAGGGGGAGTCGTCACGACCGGGGATGCGCTGACGCTGCTCGGCGAGGACTTCCTGAGCGGGCCGGGGCCGGTCGTGCTGCTGCCCGACATCGATCCGGCGACGATCACAGACGACCTGGCGCTGCTGCAAGGTGCGAACACGGCGCGGATCGTGTTCAGCCGGGGATGGGGCACATCGGGGGCCGACCAGGCACTGATCGCCATCGGCGTTGACGAGGGTGGAAGCGCGTACTGGTACGGCATGGTGTACGCGCGGGGCGGGTTCATCGACCTGGCGTCGATTGCGACGGAGACGCCAACGGCCACGCCAGTCCCCACAGCAGAAGCGCCCGCGCATGGGCCGCCGATCTACGAGACAGACTTTCGCTACGGGTGGCCGATCTTCGACCTGGAGAACGGCTCGACGAGCCTCGCGCCGCAGGGCTACCAGCTCGACGTGGGGCTGTCGATGTGGATTTACTCGACCCAGGTGCAGCGCGACACCTTCTACGCGGAAGTCGAGGCCAAACCAACCACCTGCCCGCGCGGTAAGGCGCTCTACGGGCTGGTGTTTCACTACGCCGATGATGCCAACTTCCGCTTCTTCGTGGTCACGTGCGGAAACGGCTACGTGCTGTACGAGCGCACAAGCATGGACAGCTCGAAGCGCGTGGCCGAGGGCGACCTCCCGGCGGGCATCGAGCCGGCGGACGGCCCCCACAAGTTGGCCGTGCACGCGACCGGCAGCTCGCTGGCGCTGTACGTCGATGACTACCTGATCGAGACGGTGGGCGTGAATGACATGCCGGTAGGCGACGTAGGACTTTACGCCGAAACCGTCGGCGGGCCGATCGCGGTGGTTTTCACGCGGCTGGCGGTCTTTGAGGCGGAATGACGCTCGGCCCGTCAGGTTTGTGCATGCGCCTCGGCGACGGCTGCGTCGATCCACGCCTCAAGGTCGGCAGAGGGGGAATGGGCAGCGGGTCGCAGCCACAAGAGAAACTCGACGTTACCGGCCCGGCCTCGCAGGGGTGAAGGAATAAGCCCGTGCACGGCGAAGCCCTCCTTCTGGGCAAAAGCTGTGATGCCATGCAGCACCTGGCGGTGAAGCGACGGATCGCGGACGACGCCGCCCTTGCCGACCTGTCTGCGACCGACCTCGAATTGGGGCTTGACCAGCACGACCACCTGCCCCCCCGGCGAAAGCCAGCCGCGTAAAACGGGCAGCAGCAGCCGCACGGGGATGAAAATCACGTCGACCGAGACGAAATCAACCGGCTCCGGCAGATCCTCCAGGTAACGGGCGTTGACGCGCTCCATGACGACGACGCGCTCGTCCTGGCGAAGCGACCAGGCAAGCTGCCCGTAGCCGACGTCAATCGCGTAGACTCTGGCGGCCCCGGCCTGGAGCAGGCAATCGGTGAACCCGCCCGTCGACGCACCCACGTCGGCGCAGACATAGCCAGCCGGGTCGATCTGAAAGCGCTCCAGAGCCGCGGCCAGCTTCTCCCCGCCCCGGCTGACGAAGCGGGGTTTCTGCTTCACGCGGATCTCCGCACCGCGAGGGACGCGGGTGCCCGGCTTGGTGATCAACTGATCGTTGACCAGCACCTCACCGGCGAGGATCAGGCGCTGGCCCACCTCACGCGAAGGGACGAGGCCACGCTCAAGCAGCAGCACGTCCAGACGGGTTTTCTTAGCCGACGCTTTCCCGGCCATCGGATTCCAATCCACAGAAAGGCACCTATCACGACCATACCTGAAGCATACCACACAGGCCGCAACGGAATCGAACTCTGTGCCTCCGTTGGCGGGGCGCGGGCACACGGGTATAATCACACAGCATAACAGATATGAAAGGCGTTATTGTTAATGGGTTTTGGGATAGATAGTACAAGACTGGCAATTCTGGCGTTTTTTGTCGTAATCGGCCCCCTGATTCTCATTCACGAACTGGGGCACTTTCTGGCAGCGCGCTGGAATAATATCATCGTCGAGGAGTTCGGGATCGGGTTCCCGCCTCGCATGCTGACGTTGTTTGAGCGCAACGGCACCAAATACACGCTCAACTGGCTGCCGCTGGGGGGCTTCATGCGCCCGGCGGGGGAAGATGACCCGACCGTGGAGGGAGGGCTGGCGGCCTCGTCGAAGATGGCTCGCCTGACCGTCCTGGCGGCGGGGCCGGGCGCGAATTTTCTGGCCGCCTTCCTGCTGCTGGTTGTGATGTTCGCAGTCGGCGCGCCGGAGGTGCTGCCGGGCGCGGAGATCACGCTCGTGGAGGCGAACTCACCGGCGGAAGCGGCGGGCCTGAAAGCAGGCGACGTGATCCTCGAAGCGGACGAGGTTACCATCGAGAGCTACATTGACCTGATCACCTACATCCACGATCACATCGGCGAAGAGGTCAAGCTGACCGTTCGGCGCGGGTCGTCGACCTTAGAGACGACCATCACGCCGCGCACCACCTGGCCGGAGGGGCAGGGGCCGACGGGGATCCAGGTTCAGTCGGTCATTACGATCCAGCAGTGCGGGATCTTCGAGGCCGTCAAGCGCACGATAGAAGAGATCGGCTTTATACTCAGAGCCTTCGTTGAGGTCCCGGCGGCGGTGATACGAGAGCAGATACCGGCACGCTACCTGCGCCCGGTCAGCATCGTCGGGATCAGCCAGCTTGGCGGGCAGGCGATTGACGCCTCCATCGATCAGGACGCCATCTGGCCGATCCTGCGAATGACGGCCTACTTCAGCCTGGCGCTGGGCTTGACCAACCTGCTGCCCATCCCGGCGCTCGACGGAGGACGCATCCTGTTCGTCCTGATCGAGGCGGTACGCGGGCGGCGTGTTGACCCGGAGCGTGAGACGCTGATACACTTTGTCGGGTTTGCGTTGTTGGTCACGGCCATGCTGGTGTTCGTATACCTGGATATAGTTGATCCACTGATCGCACCATGAGGAACGACGACCCTTCACTAGAGGCTTTGTTAGCCAGCCTAGGCGATCCCGATACACCTGTGCGAGCGGCGCTGTTCTACCGCCTTTCGGAGCCGCTGCCGAAGGATCTGGCTACTTTTCAGGCCACGCTGCCGACCATGCCGGTGGAGAGTAAACGGCTGCTGTTCTCGCGCCTGGCAGACATAAGCGAAGTGAGCTTCGAACTGGACTTCACGGCGGTGGCCGTGTTTGCGCTGGACGACGACGACGCAGAGGTTCGCCAACACGCCGTCGAGACACTGTGGTACCAGGACGATCCACCCCTGATGCGGCGGTTCATTGCGCTGTTGGAGAGCGACGAGTCGGAAGGCGTGCGGGCGTCCGCCGCGACCGCGTTGGGGCGCTTCGTGCTGGCCGGAGAATTCGAGGAGATCGACCAGGAGATCGCCAAAGAGGCGGAAGAGATACTGCTGGGCACGTGCCACGCCGAGGACACACCCCATGAAGTTCACCGCCGGGCGCTGGAGAGCATCGCGTTCTCCAGCCGCAAGGAAGTGCTGCCCTTGATTGAGCAGGCAGCCGGGCACACAAACGTCAAAATGCGGGCCAGCGCGCTGTTCGCGATGGGGCGGAACGCCGACCGGCGCTGGGCTCCCCACGTGTTGAAGGCGCTGGACAACCCCGAACCCGAACTGCGATACGAGGCCACGCGCGCGGTGGGCGAGCTTACCCTTACGGAGGCGATCCCCCGCCTGATCGAACTGCTCAACGAACCGGATCGGGAGATCAGAGAAATAGCCATCTGGTCGCTGGGCGAAATCGGGGGGGAAGAGGCACAAAGTATTCTGTTTCACCTGGCCGACAGCGAGGACGACGCGTATATGCTTGAGGTGATCGAGGACGCGCTCAACATGGCAGCGCTGGCCACCGGAGATTTTGCGACGTTCATATTGTCTTCCCCGGACGAGGATGACTTCCTCTTCGACATAGACGACGGGGACGCGGAAGACTGAGGACACGTTGGCATGTTGGGGGCAGCCAGGGCAGCGACCAAGTCTTTGCCGGCGATCCTGGTAGGCGTGGTGCTTACATTAGCACCACACCAGGCGCAGGCGCAAAGCACAAACACCATTCAGGTTGAGCAGTCCGTCTCGGCGACCTACGGGACCAGCCTGACCTTCACAATGCGCGCCTCCGCCGCCACGACGCTGATGGGGGCGCGGTTGACGATCCAGGTGGCGAACAGCGACAAACTGTACAGCGAGTCGGTCCCGGTCGTGCCGGGGACGACCATCACCGCATCGCACAAAGTCACCATCGAGAGCATCCAGCTACCACCGTTCGCCCTGCTGACGTACTACTGGGACTTCGCAGATGACGGCGGGCAGGAGTACCACTCAGAGCCGCAGACGATGCGCTACGAGGACACGAGCGTACCCTGGCAGTGGGCCGTCGTCTCACAGAATAACGTGTTCGTACACACCGACGGAACCGACCTCGCGTTCAGCAACACGGTGCTGGACGTTGCGACAGACGCGCTTAAAGAGGCGAGCCGGGCGGTAGGCGTCGCCGTCGAAGACGAAATCCACGTGTACGTTTACCCGGAACTGGCACAGTTGGCGAGCAGCCTGCGCCTGCACAAGCGGCAGGTTCAGGACTGGGTAGCGGCCTACGCGCTGCCAGACCAGCGCATTGCGCTCGTATCGGCAGCGCCCGGCCCGGAGCAGTTTGTCAACCTGCAACGCGACCTCCCTCACGAGATAACGCACCTGGTGGTAGCCGTCGCCGCCGGGGAGAACGCGGACAGCGTACCGGGCTGGTTCAACGAGGGCCTGGCGCTGATGAGTGCGCCGGAGCCGGACGCGACGCTTTACGACGTGCTACAGACGGCCACGCGCGAGGGCACACAGTCCCTGCACCCGCTCGAAACGCTGTGCGCGCCGAACTTCAGCAGCCTGCCACCCCGACAGGCAGCACTGGCATACGCCCAGAGCGAGAGTGTGATGCGCTACGTCTCGGACCGGTACGGCACATCGCAGGTGCGCGGGCTGATGGCGGCCTACGCGGACGGCCTCTCGTGTGAAGGAGGGGTCGAGCTGGTGCTGGGCATCACACTCACGGAATTAGAGAAACAGTGGCATAATAACCTGGGGCGCAGCGTGGCGCAGTCGTCTAACGAGGAGGTGCCGCTGCTGACCTGGTTGATCGTGTGGGCGATCAGCATCGGCCTGGCGCTGCTCTTCATCGCACCACAGCCCTACCGCCCCGAAGAACAGCCAGCCTACGAGACAAAGCTGTCACTGCCACCCGTACCCGATGACTCACACGGCTGAGGGTTGGAAGGGGAATGGTCTATGGGGGACGAGGAACAAACCGGCGCTGCCAAGCGTCTGCACGCCATCGTTGAGGGCAGGGTGCAGGGCGTCAATTTCAGGTCGTACACGCAAGCGAAAGCCCTCTCGTTGGGCCTGACGGGATGGGTGCGCAACCTGCCCGACGGGACGGTCGAGACGATGGCCGAAGGCGACCAATCATCGCTGATTGATTTTCTGGAGTTTCTCCACGTCGGCCCGCCGTCGGCTTTCGTCACCCATGTCGAGGCCACGTGGAGAGAGGCGTCAGACGAGTTCGGCAGTTTCAGGGTGCGATATTTCTAAACTTGACGGATACGTGACGCACAGGGATCTCACCTGCGACCGAACATCGCGGCTACCGGCCTCAAGCGGTTTATTGACCGGCGTCACCTTTGGAACACACCGGCACAGGCGGTCCTGTGACCGCCCACCGGCTTAGCTGCACGAGTCAACATACAAGTACCCACATGCGATCTGACCCCGAACGCCTTGCATGGCGAATCCTGGTAGCGGCATTTTTCACGTTTTTGCTGCTGTGCAGCAGTGTCGTCTATCTCATCCAGTGGTTCCTGTGGCAGTCAACCGTCGATCTGGCGCGCGACCTGGCAGCGGCACGTGGAACCGTGACCGTGACTCTGCCCAACACAGACGAAGCCATCGCCGTGGCGGAGAGGCGCTCCGATCTGGTAAACGACGGCACGACGATACAGACCGATTCGACCTCGCAGGCCGTCTTGACCTTCTCGCACCCCAAGACAGGGCAGCCGGTTGCCTCGCTGGTACTGTTCCGGGACAGCGAGATAGTGCTGACACTGGCTAAAGCGCCGCGCTTCGGCGTGAACCGGTCGCCGTACCGCATCCAGATCAGCAGTCCGTCAGGCAGCAGCCAGGTGCTGATCCTTGACAACGACCCCCGGGCGGTCGAATTCGAGATCGTCTCGCCCCAGGCCTCGACGCAGATGACGGAGACCGGCAAATACGCGGTCGTCGTCAGCGAGCAAAACACGCGGGTAACTACATACTCAGGCCGGGCACTGGTCATCGGCAACGACGAGCGCCAGAGCATCGAGCTGGCCGACGACGAACGGGTCATCATCACAGCCGACGGCGAGGAGCCGGACATCCTGGAGGCCGAGCAATCCATCCTGACAAACGGCGACTTCACCGATCTATACGAAAACGGGTGGAACTTCTACAACGACCGGGAGCCGCCGGGCACGGCCCAGAACGTGATCGTTGACGGGCGCACGGCGGTGATGATTGACCGCTCGCAGAGCAACTGGCCCAATGAGACCCTGGGGCACGGCGAGTCCGGCCTGGTCCAGTTCCCGGACACGGATGTCAGCGAATACAGCTACCTGGAGATCCAGGCAACCTTTTACATCGACGAGCAGTCGCTATCAACGTGCGGCGTCGCGGGCAGTGAGTGCCCGCTGATGATCCGGATCAGGTACCTCGACCCCAACGGGCAGGAGCAGGTGTTCATTCACGGGTTTTACGCCGCCCACGATCCGGGGCTGGATTACCCCACAACGTGCGCCACCTGCCGGGCCGAGCACGAGCGGATCAACTTCCAGAGCTGGTACACGTACCAGTCGGGCAACCTGATCACACTGGCCCCGACCCAGCGACCGGTTTACATCACCGAACTGGGCTTTTACGCCTCTGGACACGCCTACAAAATATACGTGTCCGAGATTGCGCTGCTGGCTGCCGAATGACCCCCGGCCCACCGGACACCGAAAACGAGAATCGCTCACCCTGACGACAGGGCGAGCGATTTTTGATCGCCCGGCAAGCCGGAGGCCAGACCGGTCAGAACGAGCGCGAGCCGATCACACCGGCGACGGGGGTGGACCGTCCGCTTTCGTCGCGCCAGGTCTCGTAGGGGTAATTGGCCGAGGCAGACACCACAAAGGCGAAGGCTGCCCCGACACCGGGCCGGTCACGGAGGTGGCGGTAATACTTCACATACTGGTTGGCCTTGGTGAACCAGTCTACATCGGGTGCCGGGTTGCTGAACTCGGTGATCAGCAGCAGCTTATCCGGCCAGGTGTCACGGTAGAACTGGTAGCCCAACCCGCCATCGAGTGAGAGCATCACGTCCTCGTCGCGCCAGTGGCAGTGGCAGCCGATCCAGTCGGCCTGGGCGACGAGGCGATCTGCGCTCTCCAGAAAAGCGAGGTGGTCAAAACGCATCCCCGATACCGTCGGGCCGGGCGAGATGCCGGGCCAGCCAAAGCGGGCTTCGGGGAACTTGGGCTTCAGCCCCCCGACGACGCTCAGGAACCACTGGCCAAACTCGTGGCCGTCACGCCAGCTCGTGCCGTATCCCTCCGGCGTGAGGTTCGGCTCGTTATGCACCTCGAAGTAGCGGACACCCCGCTCGTAGAAACGCTGCATGTCAGGCCCGACCCAGCGGGCGAACTCGGAGGGCGTGACAACGCGGTGCTGGAAATCGGCGAAGAGCCGCACCATGACGAACATATCGGGGTTGATGCGGCAGGCGCGCTCGACATCGGCGGGTGAGGCAGAGCTGGTGAGTTTAAGCGCCTCGACACGCGCCGTGCGCACCGGCTCCCAGTCGGCGTCCTGCATGGGGCCATCGGCGCGGCCATGCAAGCCGACCAGACAGTGATCGTAGGGCCAGACGCCCGGCGTCAACCCAAGCGGCTCGCGGTCGTCGGGGAAGACGAGATAGGGCGTTGGGTCGATGATGTCGTTGGGGTAGTCGGTCAGGCCGTCGGCGGTTGCGCCCTCTTTCTTAAGGGTGAGATGCAGAAAGTGGCCGCTGGTGTTGCCGGTGCCATCTGATAGGCCGATCATATCACCGGCGTTGACCTCCTGCCCGCTGTGGACGAGCGCCTGATTGAGGTGCGCGTAGATGGTTTTATAGCCGCCGGTATGCCGGATGCGCACGTGGATGCCGTAGGGGTGGCCGCCGGAGCCGTCGTGGACGCGGTAGACCCCGCCGTCGGCGCAGGCGTAGACGTTGCTGTTGATCGGTGCCCTGAAATCGACGCCATCGTGACCCGGCAGCCCCCAGCGCCGGTAGACGGCCGGGTTCTGGCCGAACTCCTGCACTATGACGGGCGAATCGACCGGCCAGAGCAGCCTGAGTTCGGACGGCTCACCGACGGCGGGACTGCCCACCGGGCCAAAGCGCAGGTCGGTCTGGGTGCGCTCGGCCAGCAATTGATGGAGCTGATCGGGGGTGGTCACGTCCAGCACGTCGAGCGGGACTTCAGGGGCCTGAGCCTCCAACCACTTCACGATATCGCCGTGCTCCGGGTAGCCGCCGGACAGGTTGACCACGCTGATCACCTGCGTCGGGCGGTGGAAGCGAACGGCGTTCTCCGGGTGCGGTGTGACGGACACGCCAAACCGGACCGCGTAATCGCGGATCGCGTTCACCCAGGTCCAATAGTTCTCACGGGGGAGCAGAATGATATGGTATTCCGGATTCTCAGACATAATCCACCCTATCCTTCGCACGCATGGAAAAAGCGGCGACGCTATTCGGTCGGGTCGCCGGAAGGCGTCCACGCACAGCGGAAGCCAAGCGTCTGTATCTTAGTTGCCGGTTTAAGCAGATCGCGGAACGTCGTGAACAGTTGGGCACCCGGCGACTCGTAGCTGCCCCCACGAATCACCTTGAACTGCCCCGTCGCAGGGCCGGGGGGGTTCTCAGGCGGCGACTGCTCGTAGTAATCGTCGAGATACCAGTCGTACACCCACTCAACCACGTTACCGGCCATATCATAAGCGCCGACGGGGCTGACCCCGGCGGGATAGTTCTTGACCCTGGTCGTGTCCCCGAAGTTGCTGTTGTAGTTCAGGAAATAGGGATCCAGCACGGACGTGCCCCAGGGGAGGAGATAGTTCTCGCCGGTTTCCGGGTCCCAGCGGGCGGCCTTCTCCCACTGAGCTTCGGTCGGCAGGTGCCCACCGCGCCACCGGCAGTACGTCTGCGCCTCGTCCCAGGAGATGAGGATCACAGGATAATCGTTGTACGCCTCGGCCCCGTAGTAACGAAAGCGCGAGGGCGAACCGATATCGTTCTGCCCCCTGGCCGGGCAGTGATCCTCGTCTACCGACTCCACGCAGGCCTGGTAATCGCGGTTGGTCACCTCGGTCACGTCGATGTAGAAGGCGTCGAGATAGACTTCGTGCTCAGGGCGCTCGTTGGCGTACCCGCCGTTGCGGCCCATGACAAAAGGCCCGGCAGGGACGAGCACCATCTCGACGCCGCGCTTGAAGGTGGTCGGCTCCAACTCGACAGGCTCAGGCGTAAGAGTCGGCTCGGCGGTGGCGGCGGGCGTGTCGGCGGGGACAACGTCCGCGCTTTCAGGCGTGCTCTCAGGCGCGGCAGTCTCGACGGGGGGCGGCGTGGCGGTGGGCAGAGGGGTATCGGTCACCTCTGCCACGACGAACCCACTCCCCGGTACGGTCGGCTCTGGGCTGCTGACCTGCTCCACACTCGGCTTCAGAACCAGGAACCACAACAGAGCGAGCGCGCTGCTGACGAGCACAAAGGCGGCAAGAATACCAACAATCCAGAGTCCCACCGACGACCGTCTTTTAACCGCACGCGTCGGGCGCGGGGTAGCGGGCGGACTGGGCGTCGGGTGTGGGGCAGCGGGCGGACCAGGCGGCGTGGCCGACACCACCGTCGTCTGCTGCGACAGCGCCGCCAGTGCTTCCTCTGACCAATCCCAGCCGCCGGTCTCGGTCACGGCGGGCCTCAAGGCACGGACAAGCTCACCGGCTGATTGGTAGCGCTCACGGGGGTCTTTCGCCATGGCACACCGGATAACACCGTCCACCGCAGCGGGGATCTCAGGGTTGCATTCTCGCGCCGAGGGGATGGGGTTATTGATGTGCATGAGTATCTGAGCAATCGGCGTATCGGCGGCGTAGGGAACAACGCCGGTGATCATCTCAAACAGCGTCGCACCCAGCGAATATACGTCCGCAGTAGGTGCCCATCGCGCGCCTTCGCTCTGCTCAGGGGCCATGTACGCCGGGGTTCCGATGATACCACTGCCAGTGAGGTGCGAGGTGCCCTCGCTCATTTTGGCGATGCCGAAGTCGGCAACGTAAGCGTTGCCCTCATCGTCCAGAAGGATATTGCTGGGCTTAATATCACGGTGAAGGATGCCCTTCGAGTGAGCATAGTCCAGCGCCCCGGCCACCTGAGAGGTGATATGCAGGACATCATCCCAGGGGAGCGGGCTTTCCTTGATCTGATCCTGGACCGTGCCGCCCTCCACATAGCGCATCACGATGTAGGGCATCGACTCGTGTTCGCCGTAGTCATAGACCGGCAGGATGTGCACGTGCTCCAGTTGGGCAACGTACTCAGCCTCCTGGCGGAAGCGCTGCATGAAGGTCTCGTCGTGCGCCAGAATCCTGGGAAGGACCTTGACGGCGACGGTGCGATTAACGCTCCTCTGATGCGCCTTGTAGACGGTCGCCATGCCGCCTTTGCCAAGCAATTCGAGGATATCGCATCCCCCCAGTGACGTGCCGATGAGTGGATCTATTTCGGACATGCTGGCCTCTTTCTCTGCGTATACAAATGTGGTTATAGCACAACTGGGAGGCGTGTCAAATCGAAAGCCACCCGGAGCCCCCCTACCCCGGTTGCTCCACCCCTCAACGCACTGTATAATCCTCCCCGCCATTCAAGGTCAGGAGGAGACAGGAGGCCCGGCGTGCCATTCGACCTCACAGTTGACTTCCAACGACTCAGCGGCGTCATGATCGCCATTGTATCCATTCTGGCGGCTATTGGCACGGCGCTGTGGATCTCGCTGATCATCTGGGCCTACCGGGACATGCGCTCCCGCTCGCGTGACGTGTTCGCGCAGGTGCTGGCCGCGCTGGTCGTCACCGTGCTGAACATCCCCGGCCTGCTGGTCTACCTGATCCTGCGCCCGCACGAGACGCTGGCCGAACAGTACGAGCGTGCGCTTGAGGAAGAGGCGCTCTTGCAGGAGATCGAGGATAAGCGCGTGTGCCCCGGATGCGGGCATCCGATCAAGGAGTCCTGGCGGATCTGCCCCTACTGCCACACCAAGCTAAAAAAGCCATGCCAGCACTGCGGCGAGCTGCTCGACCTGCCGTGGACGATATGCCCGTACTGCGAAAGCCCCCAGATCGAGGAGAGGCCCCCGGCCAGGCGTCCGGTGGCGGCACCGGACTTCACGAGCTACGAGAGCGCGCCGGAGCCGGAACCTCCGCCGGGTGAGGATCGCCAGGTATAACCGGCAAAAAGGGTGGGCCATCCCAAGCTGCGAGATGGCCCACTGTCTGTACTTTGGAGAGAGACTGTCAGGCAGGTGCTATTCGTAAGCCAGCACCTCGCGCACGCTTAACCGCGACGCACGGCGCGCGGGCAGATAACTCGATATGACGGCAATCAGCAGCGCCAGGACAAACCACAGCAGCGCACCAAAGACAGAGTAACTAAAGGACAGCGGCTCGCCGCCAAAGGCGTACCCCACGCCGTCGCTGAGCATCTTGCTCAGCGGATAGGAGAGGGCGGCAGCCATAGCCCAGCTTATGACGCCGATCACGACCGCCTCGGCCAGCACAATCCACCGGATGGCCCGATCCGAAGCCCCGATTGCCCGCATCACGCCGATCTCGCGCACACGCTCCAGGATGTTCAGGCCCATCGTGCCTGCCAGCCCCAACCCGCCGACGAACGCCAGCAGGAAGGCCATGAACAGCAGGAAGACGATCAGAAAGTTGAAGCGCGCCTCGAAAGTGTCAACGAACTCGCTGCGGGTGGTGGTCGAACCAACCAGCAGGCCGGCCTTCTTGAAGCGATCTTCAAGGCCCTGCGCCGCCTGCGACTGGAGCTCAGGGGCAGTATCTGACAGTTGAATGACGACCCGGTTAGCCAGGCCGACCCGGTTCAGCGCGCGGCCCAGATCTTCGTAGCCAACGTAGACGACCGGGGTGGTATACTGCCCGGTGATCTGGCCGACGACTTCCCAGGTGTAGTCGTCGTCGCCGATGGCAAACACAATCGTGTCCCCCACCGAAACATCCGGCTCCTCAGCGACAAAGTCCGAGTTGACGACGACCTTGTTCCGGTCACCGGGGCGCAGCCAGCGCCCCTCGATCAGGACGGGATCGAGGAAGAGCGAGTCGGGGGGCACGCCGATCATGGTGTAATTGGCGCTCTCACTGCCATCGCTGCGTTGCAGCGACACGCCCTGCTGAAGCCAGCCCTCGGCGGTGACGACACCCGGCACGCGGGCAGCCTCGCGGGCAAGCTGGTTGGTCCGGTATGATTTGCCCAGGTCAACGCTCAGATCGTACTGGGTATAAACAAGCGCATCTTCAAAGGAGGAGAACAGCGAGACACGGACACTCAGCACGGCGATGAAGATCGCCCCCGCGAGCGTCAGCGTGCCCAGCGTCAGGGCGAGACGCCCCTTGCGCCGGAACGTGTTCCGCAGCGCGAGCGCCAGCGTGCCCGGAAGGCCGCGAATGCCCCCCACCAGCCGGTCGATCAGCGTCTGGCGACCCATGTCGCCGCCGATGCCGTAATCGCTGATGGCCTCACGCACGGTGATCCGCGTCCCAAAGTAAACGGGGATCATCCCGGCGACCATCGGCACCAGCAGACCGACGATGACTTCGAGAGCGATCACAAAGGGCGGAATGCCAACCGTGACGATGTCAAAGTTGCCGATCCCGGTAAAGGCCGAGGTCAGCGCGCGGGTGCCGAGCGTCGCCAGCGGGACTGCGACGGCGAGCGACAGCAGTCCGAAGATGGCGACCGAGGACAGGTATATCTCGCTGATCTGCAACCTGCTCCCGCCGATGGCCTTCATCACGCCGATCTGCCGCACCTGACGGGTGATCACGGCGGAGACCGTGTTGACGACGAGCGCGCCGCTCAGCAGCAGGGAGAATATCCCCACCACGCCCAGCACTATCAGCGCCCCCTGGATGATGGGCGTGAGGAACTGCTCGCCGGGCGTGGGGATCTGGGTGGTGAGGACTGTGTACCCGTTGCGTTCGATAGACAGGTCTTTGACGCGGCTGACAACCTCACTGATGTGATCTTCGTCGAGCTGGTTTTCCGCAACGGTCAGGTAGAGCTTGTTGTAGTAGCGCGGCTCACCCAACCACTGGAGCGTGTCGAGCGTGACGTAGCCATAGGCGACCTCGGTGTTACCGGCGGGCGGGTAGTGCAGGTCGTGCACGTACCCCGCGACCACCAGCTCGTACTCCTGGCCGTCGGGCATCTCGATCAGAACCGGATCGCCCTCGGCAAACCCAAAATACTCTTCCCAGGACCGCTCAAGGAGAAGCTGGCGGCGCGCCGGGGGCCAGACGCCTTTCTCAGGTGTCATGCGGCTGATCGACAGGTCGGTGAAGTCGTCGACGGCGTCGAGGTTGAGGTTGAACAGCTCGCCATCCGGGGTGGTCATCTTGACGACGATGCTGCGACGCCCCTCGGCCAGGCCGACCTCGCGCATCCCCTGGACGGCGTTGACGAGGTCGTCGTCAAACGGCTCCACGCCAAGCACCGCGCTGGCGGGGTTCGTCGCCATGTAGGCCTGGTTGAGGTCGTTGAGGAGGACGATCCACGAGTTCGAGATCGAGCCGACGGCAAACACACCCACCGCAATCGACAGGACAACCAGAACCGTGCGGGCTTTGTTGCTCCACAACTCCCTGAGGACTTTGATCCAGCGTATCTTCATTACTCTGCTCCCAACCCTGTTTCACATCACCGGCAGGCGCGCGTCATTAGCGGGCCACCATCTCACGGGCCTCTTCGAACTCGGCCACGTACCCGGTGGGGAATTCAAACTCGGCAGTGTCGTCGCCGATCATCCCGTCGAACACGATCATCGTCCGGTCAGCGCGACCGGCGAGGTCGACATCGTGTGTGACCATCACGATGGTCTTGCCCTCGGCGGCCAGGCGCTCGAACAGGCCATAGACCGCCTCGGCTGTCTTCGAGTCCAGATTGCCGGTCGGCTCGTCGGCGATCAGGAGGGGTGGATCGTTGGCCAGGGCGCGCGCAATCGCAACGCGCTGCTGCTGCCCGCCGGACAGGGCGGAGGGAAGCTTATCCGCCTCCGAGGCGACGCCGACCATCTCAAGCAGCTGCATGGCGCGTTCGCGGCGCTCGCGGCGGGTGTAAAGCCCGGCGAACTCCATCGGCAGCATGACGTTCTCGGCCACGGTCAGCGAGGGAAGCAGTTGGAAGAACTGGAAGATGATGCCCAACTGGTGCCCGCGCCACTCGGCCATACGGCCCTCAGGCAGGTTGTGCACCGGCGTGCCCCCGACGTACACCTCACCCTCAGACGGGCGGTCGATACCGGCGATCATGTTGAGCAGGGTGGACTTGCCGCTGCCCGACTTGCCGACCACGGCGACGAACTCACCGGGGGCGATCTGGAGATCGATGCCGCGCAGGGCGGTGAAATCACCCGCAGCCGTCTCGAAGCGCTTCACAACGCCGCGCAGGTCAACCATATGCCCATTGCTACCGGCACGCTTTGAATTACCATTCCCGTTTTGCCTTGATACCGGCCAGACCATACCTCTCTCCATATTGTGTCTAGTTTTTGTACAGGTTATGCTCGCATTGTACACCACTTCGTGGCCGGTGTCAAGGATTTTAGAAGAAAATAATATTGGAAAAACGTAATAAAAATAAATCTCTCTGTGACAAAAGTTTTTTGTCCAGAGAGATCCACCGCCCGGCCCGCGAACCCGGAGGTCGGGGCGAACGCGAGTTATGAGAGACGAGAGTTACGCCCGGCGAATGGACGTAAAGGCGTCCATACCCGCATAGCTGGCCTGCGCGCCAAGCTCCTCCTCGATGCGCACAAGCTGGTTGTACTTCGCCACGCGGTCGCTGCGGGCGGGCGCGCCCGTCTTGATCTGACCGGCGTTGAGGGCAACGGCCAGATCGGCGATGGTGGCGTCCTCGGTCTCGCCGCTGCGATGCGAGATGACGGCCGTCCAGCCGTGACGCTGGGCCAGCTCAACCGCCGCAATCGCCTCGGTCAGCGAACCGATCTGGTTGACCTTGGTCAGCAGCGAGTTGGCCGCGCCAAGCTCCAGAGCGCGCTGAACGCGCTGGGTGTTGGTCACCAGCAGGTCGTCGCCGACGATCTGGATCTTGTCGCCCAGACGCTCGACCATCATCACCCAGGTGTCCCAGTCATCCTCGGCCAGGCCGTCCTCAATCGAGATGATGGGGTACTTCTCAACCCAATCCTCGTAGAAGTCGACCATCTCCGCGCCGGACAGGGTGCGTCCTTCGATGGCGAGATTGTACTTACCACCCTCGAAGATCTCGCTGGCGGCGGGGTCAAGGGCGATCATGATCTGCTCGCCCGGCACATATCCAGCCGCCTGGATCGCCTCAAGGATCACCTCGACGGCGGCCTCGTTGCTGCCCAGGCTGGGGGCGAATCCACCCTCGTCGCCAACGTTGGTGCTGTGTCCCTGGCCCTTGAGCACGCCCTTGAGTGCATGGTAGATCTCCGAGCACCAGCGCAAAGCCTCGGCGAAGCTCTCCGCGCCGACGGGCATGATCATGAACTCCTGGAGATCGGTGCTGTTGGCGGCGTGTTTCCCGCCGTTCAAGATGTTCATCATGGGGGTGGGCAGCACGTGAGCGTGCACGCCGCCCAGGTAGCGATACAGCGGCAGCCCGACGCTGGCCGCCGATGCCTTAGCGACCGCCAGCGAGGCACCCAGAATGGCGTTCGCGCCGAGCTTCTCCTTGTTAGGCGTGCCGTCCAATTCTTGCACGAGCAGCATATCGACGGCGACCTGCTCGGTTGACTCCACACCCACCAGCGCCCCGGCAATCACGCCGTTGACGTTGGCAACCGCCTTCGTGACACCCTTCCCCCCATAGCGTTTCTTGTCACCATCGCGCAGCTCAAGCGCCTCGTGCACGCCGGTGGATGCACCGGAGGGGACGATAGCCCGCCCCATCGCGCCGTCTTCGAGGTAAACCTCGACCTCGATGGTGGGGTTGCCGCGCGAATCAAGAACCTCACGCCCATGAACCTTTGTGATAACTGCCATAGGTCTACGTCATCCTTTCTGAGGAGAGTTTACGATACCTGCGCAGAATATAGTGCATGGTGGGCCTGTCAGCAAGGGGAATCGGGAGATTGGCCTCCGGTGTTGGCCTGACGACAAGGCCCGGACTCGTTGGCTTCACCGGCGTGGGTAAGCTAGAATCCGGCTGGTTAACGCCGACAAAGGGACACATTACTGGGACGCCGGATGGTTGAGAGGAAGCGGGTCGTCGTCGCCATGAGCGGCGGCGTGGATAGCTCCGTCAGCGCAGCGCTGCTCGTCGAGCAGGGCTACGAGGTGATCGGCATGATGATGCGGCTGTGGGTGGAAGCGGGGCACTTCGACGGCAGGCGGGATAACCGGTGCTGCACACGCGACCAGATGCTCGACGCACACTTCGTCGCCAGGAAGCTGGGCATCCCGTTTCACGTTATTGACGCGCAGGACGTGTTCAAGCGCCACGTGGTTGACCGCTTCGTCGAAGGCTACAGCCGGGGGATCACGCCCAACCCCTGCCTGGCGTGCAACCGGCACGTTCGCTTCACCTTTCTGCTCAACGAGGCGCGGGCGCGGGGCGCGACTCACCTGGCGACCGGGCACTATGCGCGCATCACGCAGGCGGCGGACGGCACGTTTGAGCTTCGCAAGGGAGCAGACGAAGCCAAGGACCAGAGCTACGTACTGAGCCTGCTGACGCAGGATCAGCTTCGCCATGCCATGTTCCCGGTGGGCGGTTACACCAAGCCGGAGGTGCGCGAGATGGCGAAGCAGTTCGGGCTGCCGGTGGCCGAGAAGGGTGACAGCCAGGATCTGTGCTTCGTGGCGGACGGCGACTACCGGCGTTTTTTGCGCCAGCACACAGGGGAGACGTACCGGCCAGGGCCGATCAGGCTGCGATCAGGGGAGACGATAGGCGAGCACAGCGGGCTGCCGGACTACACCATCGGGCAGCGCAAGGGACTGGGCATCGCGTGGGCCGAACCGCTGTATGTCATCGCCAAGGAAACGGGCACGAACACGCTAATCGTCGGGACACGGGCGGAACTGGGCCGCGATCACCTGCGCGCCGAAGCCGTCAACTGGATCGCCGGAAGCCCACCGGAGGGCGAGTTCAGGGCAGCGGTCAAGATCCGGTACAAGTCCAGACCGGTTCCGGGGCGGGTCGTCCCGGTCGGGGAGACGACCGGCGAGGTCTGGTTGGACGAGCCGCTGCCCGACATCACGCCCGGCCAGGGGGCGGTCTTCTACGATGGCGACCGGGTGGTGGGCGGAGGGCTGATCGCGCTCCCGGCCTGATACCCGCCCCTACCGCCCGCCCAGCATCCACCGGCTGACCTGCTCACCCCACAGCAGCATGGTGATCGCGGCCAGAACGATGGCGGGCGCGTAGGGCATCGGCATATGGGCCTTGTAGCGGCGGGAGACGATCAGGCGAATGATCAGAAAAATGATCGCCAGCGCCCCGCCGAACAGGATCATCAAGATCAGCAGGAAGAAAATGTCGGGGAAGCCCACCACGAGGCCACAGAAAGCGGCCAGCATGACATCGCCGCCGCCAAACGGAGGCTCGGTGATGGCATCCTCGCGGTTTCTGTTGATCAGCCGCAGGTACCCCCTGGCAAGGTAGTAGATGCCTGTGACCACCAGCTCGCCGAAGGCATAGCCTGCCAGAGCATCGCGCAGCCGGATGCGACCACCGAGCAGCACCTCTATCACGACAACGACAACCGCCGGGCCAACCACAACCCCCAGCACCAGCAGATGCTCGATGTCAATGACGGCGATCAGCAGAAACAGCGCAACGTAGAAAAGCAGCACCCCAAACATCGGTGAGAGGCCCTCGCGATGCCACAGATAGGCCCCCGCAGCAAGCATCACGATCTCGACGGCGACATAGCGAAAGAGACGCGACCGGGGAGGTTTCTCGTCGGCCACCTCCTCCTCGCCCGTCTCAACAGGGGCATCGTTCTCCTGCCCCTCGGCCTCCGGTTCGCGGCGAAACTGAGGCAGCCAGTCGGCCAGTAGATTGACCGCCCCGCCCAACACGAGGCCGCCCAGCGCAGACAACACATATCCCTGCATGGTTTTTTATCCTGTTGCCGGAAGAAGTCAGTACAATTGAAAGGGCATTATACCACGTAGCAGCCCCCCTGTTGCTCTGCATCGGGCAGCATGCTACACTTGCCGCAGACGAGATGCATTTTAGCTTCGTGGATAAGCTGAGACAAGGGCGCATCAGATCCACAGTAAGCCCAACAGCCAGAATCCGAAATGCATCCCTGAGACAGGAGACCCGCATTTACGCAGAGAATATGCTATGAGAGGTCATGTCAAACTTGCCTGCCTGACGATGCTCCTCGTGACCGGCCTGGCGATGCTCGCCTGCCAGCCAAAAGAGGTGGTCGACCTCGATGATCCATGGGGGGTCGTCGAGGTAACACGCAATGAATCCGTCGTGATCGGGCTGGCGACGGCCACATCTGCACCCGGCCTTAAGGATTTTAGCGCCGACCAGGTGCGCGGCGCGGAACTGGCCATCTGGCAACATGGGCGCGTCAAAGGCTTCGCGCTTTACCTGGGAGTGGTCGACGAGCAGTGCTCAGAAGACGGGGGAATAGCCACCGCCAAGGCTTACGCATCCAATTCTCAGGTCGTGGCCATTATCGGGCACGCCTGCTCAAGCTCGTGTCTGGCAGCCGCGCCGCTCTACAGCGAGGCGGGCTACACGATGATCTCACCCTCGTGTGGAGCGATAGCCCTGACGAGCCAGGGCGACCACGAGAATGCTTTCATGCGGACGGTCCACAACGACGCCGTCGAAGCGACCCTGGCGGCCAGGTTCGCATACTACGAGCTGGGTGCGCGACAGGTCGCCATCGTCCACGACGACAGCCCTGAGTCGGCCGATCTGGTCACCACGTTCGAGACGATATATACCAACACAGGGGGCACAATCGTCGCCAAGGAGGTCATGCCATCCGACGAGCAGGACTTACGACCCCTGATCAACATCCTGAGAGAATCGGCCCCCGACATGGTTTACGCGCCCCTGTTGCCCGCCCAGGCGACCCGGCTAACCACGCAGTGGTACGAACAGGCAGCGGCGAGCCGTGGCATCCCTCTGCTCGGCGGCAGGTACTTCTGGAACACCCAGATCATCGACCAAGCCGGGGAGGCAGCCGAGGGCCTCTACGCCATCGGCCCGGTGGTGGATGCCGAGGAATACGAGCGCCTCAGCAACCTATACCTCCGCCGCTATGGCGAACCTCCCTACAGCCCACTTTTTGCCTATGCCTACGACGCGACGGAGTTAATCTTGCAGGCCATTGAGGAAGTTGGTGTCATCGACAAGGAAGGCACTCTGCACATCGGTCGAGAGGCGCTCAGCGAGGCCCTTTACAGCACCTCAACCTACCCCGGCCTGACGGGCAGCATGACCTGCACCAACCTGGGCGATTGCAGCGCCGAGGAAATCGGAATAATGCAGGTCAAAGACGGCGAGTGGGTCGTCGTTTACATCCCGTGAGATCCGGCGAAACGAAAGCCGGAGGGGTGAACAAGGCTAAACCGGCTCGTCAAGGACGACCACCGGTACCTCAGAGACCTGCCCATCCCGAATCGTGAAGGCGCGCACGCTGACCTCGTGGCCGGACGGATCGGGAACGAGGAGCAAGCTCAGCGCCTCCGGGTAATGGGCCTGCGCCACGTCGGTGGGAGACGGGTCGGTGCGCGCTCCGGGAGGATGAGAATGGTAGATGGCTACCAGATCCCATCCCCGCTCCTCAAGGGTGAGCAGCACGTCGATCTGGGCCTGCGGCTCCATCACAAACCCGGTGGCCGGATCGGGGGCGACATTGGGAACAGGGAAGACCTCTTTCGCCCGCCCCCCTACCCCACCCAACAAACCACACACTTCGTGAGGCATGCCAGAGCGTACATGCTCGATAATAAGCCGCAGGTGCCCGGCTGTCATTCGCAGCCGATCCGGCGTCGTCATGGCTCAGTCCCCCATCAGATGAGTAAAACCCCAAAATGTTGGGGGGACCCCGGAGACCAGAACGCACATCCCATCATGACCAAGTGTGCTATAATGAACATAGTTTTTGGATGCAGCTAAATCTCGATTGAGGTACTCGTGATAACTCAGGAACGAGAAGACTATCTCAAGACGATCTACAAGCTCCAGCATAAAGAGTCGCCCGTCCGCACAACCTCTATCGCCAGGGCGCTGGGCATCGAACCGGCTTCAGTGACCGGCGTGATCAAACGCCTGAGCGAACTCAAACTGGTGAAGTACCAGCCCTACAAAGGCGTCACCCTCACCGAGACGGGCGAAAAGATAGCGCTTGAGGTCCTCCGCCACCACAGGCTGATCGAGCTATACCTGCTGGAAGCGCTGGGTTATAGCTGGGACGAAGTGCACGACGAAGCAGAGCGTCTTGAGCACGTCGTATCTGACCTGTTTGAAGAACGCATCGCCGCCGCGCTGGGCCACCCGGAAATCGACCCCCACGGCGCGCCGATCCCCACCAAAGATGGGACAATCGCAGCCCACACCGGACATCTACTGAGCGAAATGGAGGCCGGACAGAGCGGCCATATCTTACAGGTCAACGACGACGATCCGGGTTTGCTGCGCTACCTCGGCGGGCTGGGGCTTCAGCCCGGTGTACACCTCACCGTATTGCAGGTTGCGCCCTACGGCGGGCCGATCCGCATCCAGGCCGACGACAAAACCCACGACCTGGGCGTAGAGGCGGCGGCGTTCATCCTCGTCAAGGTAGACGAAGAGGAGACGAGCGACGAGGAGACTGAATAACCGGCCAGGCACTCAGCCGCCGAGAATGCCGCCCCCGGTCATCCTGCGGGCATCGAGCAGCCCGTCGACCTCCTCCTCAGACAAATAGCCTTTCTCAAGCACGACCTCGCGGATCGTCCGCCCGCTCTCCATTGCCTCCTTTGCAACCTCCGCGCCCTTAAGATAACCGATCACGGGATTAAGCGCCGTCACCAGGATGGCATTCCTGGCGAGCCACCCCTCGGCCTTTTCCCGGTTGGCGACCAGACCGTCAACCGCTCGGACCTTGAGCACACCCAGGGAGCTGATGGTCACGTCCATCATCTGGAAGAGATTGTATCCCATGATCGGCATCATGACGTTAAGCTCCAGTTGACCGGCCTGCCCGCACAGCATGACGGTCAGGTCGTTGCCCATGACGTGATACATGGCCTGGTTGACCATCTCCACGATACTGGGGTTGATCTTGCCGGGCATGATGCTTGAGCCGGGCTGAACCACCGGCAGGGTGATCTCCGCCAGACCGGTCGAGGGGCCGGAGGACAGCAGGCGAAGATCGTTGGCGATACGCGTCACGTCCTGGGCGAGGGTGCGGATCGCCCCGCTGAAGTGGACGACATCCTGCATCGACTGCATCGATTCAAACAGGTTGTCAGACGTTTCCAGCTCCAGGCCGGTCAGCTCTTCCAACCCGGCCACCATCCGTGCGTGGTACTGGGGATGGGCGTTCAGGCCGGTGCCGGTGGCCGTCCCGCCAATGCCAAGCCGACGCAGACCGTTCGCGGCCTCGACGATTTTATCCGTGTTACGCTCAACCGCACGCGCATAGGCACCGAACTCCTGCCCCAGCCGCACGGGAACAGCATCCTGGAGATGCGTCCGGCCCGACTTGACGATGTCATCAAACTCGCGGGCCTTCGACCGGAAAGCGTCGGCCAGATCGTCGAGCGTGTCGGTAAGCTCCTCCAGCCGCCAGAGACACCCCAGACGGATCGCGGTGGGGATGGTGTCGTTGGTGGACTGGGCCATGTTGACATGATCGTTGGGGTGCACCGGTTTGGCCGGGTCGTCGAGAGCAAAGCCGAGGATCTGGTTGGCACGGTTGGCGATGACCTCGTTGGCGTTCATGTTATGCGATGTGCCCGCCCCGGCCTGGAACGGGTCCACGACGAAGTGATCGTCCCAGCGGCCCTCCATCACCTCTTCGGCGGCCTGCACGATCGCGTGGGCGATCTGCTCACCGGAGATGGCTTTATCACCCGCCTGTCGATCCTCGAAAAGCCCCAACGAGAAGTTGACCCCGGCAGCCACCCGCTTGATGGCGGCCATGGCCCAGATAAACGCGCGATACTGCTTGAGGCCGGAAATGGGGAAGTTTTCAACGGCGCGCCGGGTCTGAGCCGCGTAAAGTGCGTCAGCCGGGACTTTGAGCTTGCCCAGCGAGTCCTTTTCGATCCGGAAACCGCTCATAACTTACTCCTCTCCAACACAGCACCGGCCCACAAAAAAAGAAAGGAGCAGCGCCGGATGGGCTGCTCCCATTGGGATTTCCCCAACGTAGGGGGCTAGAACAATACCACCCTGTTAAAGGGCGTCGTAGCCAGGCCCGCTCTCGAAGAAATCGTAGTTGGGTTGAATGTCAGGCGTCAGGTCGACGGTCTCACCGCCAGCCGCCGCAGCGCGCTGCTTCGTATCGTGAGGAACACGCTCCTGACCGGCCTTCATTTCGTAGTCGGTCGGTACTTCCTCTTCGATGAAGATCGCTTCGTAGGGGCACTCAGGGACGCACGCGCCGCAGTCGATGCAGGTATCGGGGTCGATATAGAACCAGGGCCACTCGGACTCCGGTTCCCCCCCGACGATGCACTCGACGGGACAAACGTCCACGCAAGCTGCATCCCGCAGGCACAGACTCGTGATAATGTGTGTCATGTAGGATTTCTCCTCTCTTCGTTTAGAGGTTTATGGGTGCAAGTAAAGAAAAAAACGCACCAACTACTACGTAGCTGCATCAAAGCGAGTGGCAACCTCGCTCCAATTGACCACATTCCACCAGGCTGCGACGTATTCCGCACGGCGATTCTGATATTTGAGATAATACGCGTGCTCCCAGACATCCAGGCCGAGGATCGGGGTCATCCCCTGAGAGACCGGGTTGTCCTGATTGGGGGTGCTGAGCACAACCAGCTTGCCACCGCTCACGCACAGCCAGCCCCAACCGCTGCCAAAACGGGTCATGGCAGCCTGGGAGAACTGCTCCTTGAAGCTGTCAAAGGAACCAAAAGCGGTATTGATCGCCGCAGCCAATGCGCCATCAGGTTCGCCACCACCATCGGGGCTCATGCAGGGCCAGAACAAAGAGTGATTGGCATGGCCGCCGCCGTTGTTGCGCACCGCAGTGCGGATGCTCTCAGGAACGGCTGCCAGATCTTTGAGCAACTCTTCGACGCTCTTGGCCTCCAGGTCAGGATGACCCTCCAGCGCCTTGTTCAGGTTGTTGACATAGCCCTGGTGATGCTTATTATGGTGGATGTTCATCGTCTGTTGATCAATGTGGGGTTCAAGCGCATCGTAGGCATACGGCAAAGGGGGAAGTTGGTGAGCCATTCAGTATAGCCTCCTAAAACTAACCAGCCAGCAAAACCACCGAGGTAAAAGAGAGTTACCTCACAGGCGGGCCCTTTGCCCCGTGCCCATAGCGATGCTAAGATCGCACCATCTAGCCCAAACTGTCGCCGTCGTCATTGTAGCTATATTCAGATGAGAAGTCAAGAATGTATGACAATGGTCTTGGAAATACCGAATCCCCCTGACGAGATCACCCCGTGAAGCGACTCCTGAAACCAGGCCCCGTCCTGGCGGTGGGCGTGCTGGCAATGTCAACCGCCTCGATCTTCATCCGCTACGCCCAGGCAGAAGGCGCGCCACCACTGGTGATCGCCGCTTACCGTCTGGCGGTCGCAACACTGATCCTCAGTATTCCGGTTGCCCGTCAGCAGGCCTGGCGAGATTATGATAAACTAGGCATGAGTGGACTTGGCATCCTGGTGTTGAGCGGCACGCTGCTGGGCCTCCACTTTGCGACGTGGATCACGTCGCTGGCCTACACGTCGATCATGAGCTCGGTCGTGCTGGTATCAACGACGCCGCTCTGGATCGGCCTGGCAGCGCCACTGCTCCTGAAAGAGCGAACGCCAGGTCTGACGTGGATTGGCATTATCGTCGCCGTAGCGGGCGGGATCGTGATCGGTTTCGCGGGCTGGTCCAGGACAGAGCACCTGACGACGCGGGGCGATCTGCTGGCGCTGGCGGGCGCGGTCCTGGGTGCAGGGTACCTGATGATCGGGCGGAGTGTCCGATCAAGGGTGAGCCTGGCCGCGTACCTGTGGGCAGTCTACGGCACGGCAGCGGTGCTCCTGATCGCGTGGTCGTTGACCAAAGGCTTTGCCCTGACGGGCTACATGCTGAGCACCGTGGTATGGATGGTGGCGTTAGGGCTGATCCCGCAGCTTATCGGACACTCCGCCGCCAACTACGCGGTGAGACACCTACCGGCGACGCTGGTCGGGATCGCGGTTCTGGGTGAGCCTATCGGGTCAACCCTGCTGGGGATCATCCTGTTGAATGAGCGACCAAACCCGCTGCAAGTCACGGGCGGCGTGCTCATCCTGATGGGGATCGCGCTGGCGGCGCAGGCCGGAAATGACAATAACACACAAGGGTGATCGAACATGCTGAAAATAACGTGTTACAAGTGCCATTGGAGCTGGTCGCTCAACCGAGAAGCGGTACAAGCTGCGCTGGATTCGCTCGAACCCGAAGCCAAATACTACGCGGTCGAGTGTCCCCACTGCAGGCGTACCAACAAAGTGACGATCAAACAACTCAAGCGTGCGCTGCCCCGTCCGCCTAGAGCGGCCGAGGCTCCCGCAAAGAAGGAAACCTAGACGGCACCCACCGAAGATGAGCAGGCGACGCTTCACACTGCACGTCGTATCACACACGCGTTGGGATCGTGAGTGGCACCGTCCCTTCCAGGACCTGCGCTTAAAACAGGTCTACCTGATGGACACCCTGCTGGACGCGCTCACGGCGGAGCCGCGCTTTGCCAGCTTCACGCTGGACGGGCAAACCATCCTGCTGGATGACTACCTCGAAGTGCGCCCGGAAGAGCGCCACCGGATCGCCAGCCTGGTGCAGGAGGGCCGCCTGGAGATCGGCCCCTGGCACGTCTCAACGGACGAGTTCCTGGTCAGCCCGGAGGCGCTGGTCCGCAACCTCCAGCTTGGCGCGCAGACGGCAGCACAGTTTGGGGCGCGCATGGACGTGGGCTATCTCCCCAACTCGTCCGGGCACATCGGGCAGATGCCGCAGATCCTCCGCGACTTCGGCATCACGAGCGCCGTGATCATGCGCGGGCTGGGCGATGCGCCGGCCGAGCTGTGGTGGGAAGCACCGGACGGCAGCCAGGTGCTGGTGAGCTACCTGCGCGACGGATACAACAATGCCACGCTGCTTCCGGCGACCGAGGACGAGTTGAAAGCCGCGCTCGTCAAGGCACGCGACAGCCTGAAGAAGCACTCGGCTACCGACATCCTGCTGCTGATGAATGGAGGCGACCACCAGACAGCGCAGCTAGAGGTCCCCGACCTGATCGGGGCAATCAAGAAGCGGTTCCGGGGCACGCAGGTCGTTCACAGCAGCCTGTCGGCCTACCTCGACGAGGTGCTATCCAGCAACCACGACCTGCCAACGGTGGTGGGCGAACTGCGCTCCCCGCAGCGCTTTCACCTGAAGGCCGGTGTTCTGAGCGCCCGGATGTGGATCAAGCAGCGCAACCACGCCATCCAGACGCTGCTGGAACGTTGGGCCGAACCCTTCAGCGCGTGGGCAACCCTGCTCGACAGCGGGCAGCCGCCGTCAGCCACCGGTGGCCTCGACGGAAGCAGGGGACGCCTGCGCTCACCGGCGTCCCTGACCGCCCACGCGTGGCGCATTCTCCTCCAGAACCACCACCACGACTCCATCGGTGGGTGCAGCGTAGACCAGGTCGTCCACGAGATGCAGGTGCGCTTCGACCAGGCAGAGCAAGTCGCGCGGGAGATCGCCGACCAGAACCTGGACTACCTCGCCGGCCAGGTCGACACGAACAGCCTGCCGGGGGATACCCCACTGCTGCCGGTTGTGGTATTCAACGCGGCAGGGCACGCCTACACGGACATCGTCTCCGTGCAGGTATCGCCCCCGCCGGATCTGTGGCCTTTCGAGGTCATCGACGAGACGGGCACACCCGTGCCGTTCGACGTGACCGGCGACCTGCCGGAAGATCCAGACGAGCCACCAGCGGCGCTTGAGGTTCGCTTCGTGGCCCAGGACATCCCGGCCTTTGGCTACCGCACCTACGCCCTCCGACCCGCCGAGGCCCTACCCGGCCCCCCAGAGGCAGACGAGGAACCGACCATCGAGAACGAGTTCCTGAGCGTGACCGTCGATCCGGGGGATGGCACGCTTACGCTGTTCGACAAGCGAAGCGGGCAGTCTTTCCCAGGGTTGAACTGCTACGTCGACGGCGGTGACTGCGGTGATGTCTATAGCCATTGCCCGCCCCGGCGGGATACGATCATCGACATCGCGACCAACACCCCGCTGACCACCGAGCGGCACGTTAGCACGGTAGAACAGTCATTGAGATTTTTGCAGATCTACCGGCTGCCGAATGAACTCGCCAGGAAGCGGGATGCCCGCCTGCAACTGGCCGCTCAGTTCGCGCCGCTGCCGATTGTGACGACGCTGCGGATCACGCAAGGCATCCCCCGCGTGGACATCGAAACGAGCGTCACCAACACGGCCAGGGACCACCGTCTGCGCGTGCACTTCCCGACCGGGATCGTCGCGCAGGAGGCGTTCTACGACGGCCACTTCGAGGTGATGCGCCGCCCGGTGGCGCTCCCCGGAGCAGAGGACACATCCAGGTGGGTCGAGCAGCCCGTCCCAGAGGTCCCCCAGCGGGCGTTCGTGACCGTGCCGGGTGACGAGACCGGCCTGACAATCGCCAACCGGGGGCTTCCAGAGGTGGCGATCCTGGCGAATGACGACGGCGGAACTGAGATCGCACTGACGCTGCTGCGCTGCGTGGGGTGGCTCAGCCGGGATGACCTCGACAACCGGCAGGGTAGCCCCGGCCCCCAGCTTGAAATGCCGGGCGCACAGTGCCGGGGCGAGCACCTGTTCAGCTACAGCGTGATCCCGCACGGCAGCGACCCGCTGCCCGCGTGGCAGGAGGCGTGGGGCTTCCAGACGCCGGTGGTAGCGCGGGCTACCGATCTACAGGCGGGGCGGCTGCCGCTGAGTGGCAGCCTGGCGACGGTGGACAACCCGGCGTTCGTGCTGAGCGCCGTCAAGACTGCCGCATACGGCGAGGGGCTGATCGTGCGCGGGTACAGCATCAGCCAGGAGAGGGAGCAGGTCGAGTTGTGGACCGGCCTGCCGTTCACCCACGCGGAGCGGGTGCGACTGGACGAGACTCCGGTTGACCTGCCGCTGTCTGTAGAGGAAAGCGGGCGCTACCGCTTCGAGGCACGCCCGTCCGAGATCGTGACGATCTATCTCGCGGAGCCGGAATAGCGGGCCAGGCCCCAACAGGGCGACAGGGCCTTATTCCGTATACCCCCCTACCCCAAGGTAGCTCCCATCACCGGGCCACAGCTCGACGGTGAATTCCTCCATCGTCTCCCCGGTGGGCGCATAGGCACCAAAATACTGCTTCCGCAGCCGGTCCAGCGTGCCGTCGGCCTTCATGTCCTGCAACGTGAAATTGAGCAAGGCCAGGAAGTCGGGGGTATGGGGGGAGAGGGCTATCACGTGGTCGGTCGGGCGGTAAAGGTCCTCAATGACCTGGATGCGCATATCGGACTGCGCCATGAGCATCATGGCATACTCGTCGCCGACGACGGCGTAGACGGCGCGAGAGAGCAGCGCCTGGTAAGCATCCTCAAGCGAGTCGCTGGTTTGAACCTCGGGCCAGCCGTTGTTGTCCTCGATGAGATCCTGGCTGATGTCCAGCGGCTCAACCGCCATCGAGGGCTTGAACTCCAGA
The DNA here is from genome assembly GCA_964603985.1 of uncultured Anaerolineae bacterium. Classification (GTDB taxonomy): domain Bacteria; phylum Chloroflexota; class Anaerolineae; order Aggregatilineales; family UBA3940; genus CAZRXG01. The sequence goes on from CAZRXG010000002.1 coordinate 254,878, forward strand.
TCGCCGATGCCGAACACGGTGACGTCAATCATGTGGATCAGGCGCAGGCCGCGTTGGTAATAAGGTTGGCTGAACGCCAGCCGCCCGACAGCCGACAGGTCAGGGCGGACGCCAACGACCAGATCGGCCTGCCCTGCTTCGAGCATGCCCAGCCCAATATCCCCGGCGCTGTCGGGAATCTCGGTGACCGGGACGTTCCAGCGGCGGGCCAGTTCGTTGACGACGGCCCGGTTATAGCCATCGATGATGGGCTGCCCGTCGAAGAGGGGTGGGGCGGTGGTCAGGTTCATGCCCGCCACGCGCAAAGGCTCGCCGCGCCGGATGCGCTCGATGACCGGTTCGGCAGCCGGGATCTGGGTGGGGAACGTCTCAAAGGTATAGGCGGCCTCGCCACTCAGCACGGGGAAGAGATCGGGCGCGAAGGCGTAGAAGTTGGCAGAGAAAAGCTCGCTGTAAAGGTCGTCTTTGGCAATGCCGTACAGGGTCAGGTTGATCAGGTCGCGAAGCGGCACGTCGCCGCGCCGGACGGCAAAGGCATACGGCTCAACCTGAACGAACTCGTCGATGATGTCCATCCCATCGGTGGTGCTGGCGACCCGCATCATGGTCTCGCGCCGACCGACGAGGGCGCTGACCTCACCCTGGACGAGGGCGGCGGTCGCCTCTTCGAGGGTGTCAAAGGTGCGGATGGAAGGCGTAACCCCCAACTCGGCGGCGTAATCGCTGTACGCTGCTTGCGCCCCCGGGTCGACCAGGCCAACCGTGCCGCCACCAATAGCGGCGATATTAGCGTAGGCCGCGTCAGAGGGGGCGAGAACAACGTAGCCGCTGCGGAAGATGGTCTCGGAGAACTCGACGAACTGCTCCAGCTCGCGGCGATGCCCCATCGCCCCGGCCAGCATGTCAACCTCGCCCGCGTAGAGCAGGGGGAAGCGAGTCTGGCGGGTCACCTGGGTGAAGGTCACGCCCACCCCCCAGCGCTCGGCGATGTGGCGGATCAGCTCGGCCTCGTAGCCCTGCACCTGACCGTCATCGGCGAGGAAAGCGAAGGGCGGGTAGTTGTAGAGAATGCCGACCCGCAGCTCCCCACGCTGGCGAATATCATCCAACGCCGACCGGGTGACGGGCGAGGGGACGGGCGTCTCGTTGGGATCGCCGCGCACGGCAGGGGGACGGGTCGCGGTGGGCGTCGGGGCCGGTATCCCGGTGGGCGCCGTTTCCGGCTCGCCACCACAGGCGACGAGCACCGCCGCAAGCACCAGTGAAGACAGAACGGAAGAACGCTTCAGCATAGATCTACCCCAACGAAGCTCGATTCTGATAGAGTTCATGCTCGCGTATGTAGGCTTCGACGCCGACCGGCAGCAGATAGCGAATCGTTCGCCCACCGGCCACACGCGCCCGGATGTCCGTCGCCGCGATGTCCAGCAGCGGCGCCGCGAGGAAAACCAGGCTCTCCCGCAGCCCCGGAATCACGCCCTCAAGCCTGTCCAGATCGTAGGTGACGCCGGGCCGCTCCATCACAACCAGCCGGGCCAGACGGACAAGGCGGGCGGGTTCGTACCAGCGGGGAAGGTCGCGCAGCGAGTCGGCCCCCATCAGGAAGAAAAGCTGCGCTTCCGGCTGCCGGGCGGACAACAAGGTCAGCGTATCGACGGTGTAGTGCGGGCCGGGGCGCTCGACATCGACGGACGAGATGGCAAAAGCCGGGTTGTCGGCCTCGGCCAGCGCCAACTCCAGCATCGCCAGACGGTGCTCGATGGGCGTGATCACCACGTCGGGCTTGAGGGGCGGGTCCGCCGCCGGAACCCACAAAACGCGCTCAAGCGCAAGCTGGTCACGGGCCTGCTCGGCCAGGACGAGGTGGCCGTAATGAGGGGGGTCAAAGGTCCCGCCAAGCACACCCACGCGCATCAGTCGGCCCACTCCAGTTCGTGATCGCCGATCAGCACCGTATCGCCGGACTCGACGCCCGCATCCTTAAGCGCGGCGGCGATGCCAAGCGCCTCAAGGATGCGCTGAAACCGCATGAGCGCCTCGTCGTACTCCCAATAGGTCATGGCCGCCGCGCGCTCGATGCGCCTGCCCACCACCCGAAACGCGCCGCCCTCCAAGACGATCTCAAACGCGTCTTCGTCTTCTTCAGGGCGGAAGACGGGCACCTCTTCGGGCGGCTCAGGTTCGGGCAGGGCGAGAAGCCCCTCCATGACGGCGTTCATCAGGTCGCGGACGCCCTGGCGGGAGACGGCGGAGATCGCCATAACGGGATACCCGTGCTTTTGAATGGCCGCCTCGACCGCAGGCCAACGCTCCTGCGCCTGGGACAGGTCCATCTTGTTGAGCACGACGATCTGCGGCTTCTTAGCCAGATCCTCGTCGTAAAGAGCCAGTTCGGTGTTGATCTGGACGAAGTCGCCAAGCGGGTCTTCACCGGCCCCGTCCAGCAGGTGTATGAGTAAACGCGTGCGCTGGATGTGACGCAGGAAGCTGTGACCGAGGCCAATGCCCGCGTGCGCGCCCTCGACCAGGCCGGGGATGTCGGCCAGCACCATCTCCCGGTCGTCGAGCACGACCACGCCCAGGTTAGGGGTGAGGGTGGTGAAAGGGTATGGAGCGATCTTGGGCCGGGCGGCGCTGACGACGGACAGCAGCGTGGACTTGCCTGCGTTGGGCACGCCGACGATCCCCACGTCGGCGATCAGCTTAAGCTCAAGCCTGATCCAGCGTTCCTCGCCCGGCTCACCTTTCTCGGCCATGCGCGGGGCCTGGTTGGTGGAGGTCTTGAAACGGGCGTTGCCCCGCCCCCCACGACCGCCGCGCGCGACGACAACGCGCTGGCCGGGGATGGTCAAGTCGGCCAGAAGCGCGTCTGTCTCGGCATCGCGGACGACGGTTCCGGGGGGAGCGTCAACCGGCAGGTCGGGGCCGGACGCGCCGGTCTTGTTAAAGTTGCCGCCGCTCTTGCCACGCTCGGCCTTAAAATGCTGCCTGTATTGAAAGGACGAGAGCGTGTTCAGGCGGGGGTTGACAACCAGCACGACATCGCCGCCCTTGCCCCCATCCCCTCCGGCAGGGCCGCCCAGGGGCACGTATTTCTCGCGCCGGAAGGCCACGATGCCCGCGCCGCCGTCACCGCCTTTAACGTAGATTTTTGCCTCGTCCAGAAACATGGCGCGCCAAGCATACCCCGCCACCCCGGAAAGATCAAAGAGCGCCGCGCCCCTCTGCCCACACACGACAGACGACGCGACGCTGCAAGAACCAAACAGGGTGACAGGCCCTAATGATCGCGGTTAACGATCAACGAGACCAGCTCGCGCAACTGGTCCACGGCGGGGTTGTGCGGGAGCAGGTCGAGTCTGGTGCGGGCCTGGACAGAGAGCATTTGGGCCATCTGCCGACCTTCTCCAACCGCCCCACCGGCGATCAGGCGGCGCTTGATCGCCAGGAAGGGGTCCCCGTCCCCCGGCTCAGGGGGCCGGGCCTCGAGGGTGGCAACGTCGGAAAGCAGGACGCTGTCCCGCCCGTTTTCACCTGAAGCGTAGGCAGCGGCAACGCCCTTCCCCTGACCGGCATCCAGGCCCACGCCTTTGCCCATCAGGCGTGGATCGCCCGTCAGGTCGAGCAAATCGTCCACGATCTGGAAGGCAAGGCCCAGGTAAAAGCCAAACTCGCCGAGGATGTCGACGTACTTCTGCTCCGCAGCATGCAGTTGAGCACCCAGCATGGCCGCCGCACGGAAGAGCGAAGCCGTCTTCTTGGCGACGATCCGCTGGTACATTGCGCGGTCGAGCGAGTCCTCCGCGGCGGCCCAGGCCTGGAGGGTCTCGCCCTCAACCAGGGCGACGGTTGCCTCGGCGAAGGTGGCGTTCAGGTCGCCGTAGGGAGCCATCAGCGTGTAGACCTGGGTGAACAAAAAGTCGCCCGTCAGCAGGGCAAACGTGCGCCCCCAACGCTCGTTGATCGTCACCCGCCCCCGGCGGACGTGTGCGTGATCGTTGATGTCATCGTGCACCAACGTGGCAGTGTGAACCAGCTCGATGGCAGCAGCAATGGGGACGGCAGGGGCCAGGTCGGTTCCGCCAACGGCCATGTAGGATAGAAAAAGCAAACGCGGGCGAACCCGCTTCCCCCCTGCGGCGATGATGTGGCGACTGGCCTCCGCCAGCACGGGCACGTCGCTGGCGACAGTTTCAAACATCAGGGCGTCAGTCGCCCGAACGGCTTCTTCAAGATGCATCGGGGGAAATCCTCCTCGCGAGGGACAGCCTTAACTTTTACAATTTTCTAAAATAATTATACAAACTAAAACGCTGCATGTCAACGCCGCACCAGACCCGGAAGCACCCAGCGATCAAGCGAGCCTACTCCTCCGAATCGGGCAAAGCAACGTGAGTGATCTCATCCGGACTGGGCAGCTCTTTGCAGGCCAGCACCATCTCCAGGGTCAGCAGGGCGAACTGGAAAAACGACTGCATATCTTTGACGCGGGCCAGATAGTACTCGGCCAGCTCCTGCTCCTCGGCGCTCATGTCCGCCCTGGTTTCTTCCAGCCGCCGGGCGTTTTCCTCAAGCACCTGGAGCGCGACCCCCACCTCGCGGCGCTCGCGGCTCTCCAGGATCGAGGTGACGATCTTCCACAGGTCACTCTCGGCCTGGTAGAACTTGCGGCGGTCGCCCTTCACCCAGACCTCGTGCACCATCCCCCAACGTTCCAGCGCGCGCATGTTCATACTGACACTGGCTTTAGACTTGCCAACGATCTCTTCCAGTTCATCCAGTGAAAGGGGAGTGGGACTCATCAGCAAAGCGCCATAGAGATGACCCATCACGGGGCTGAAGCCAAAGAAGTCCGTCAACTGGCCCAGCCCCCCGATAACACTATCACGCACCGCCTGGAGCGTTTCGTCCATGGTTACACTTCTTCCAGAATGAATGAAACTTTCAAAAGATAATAGCGGCACGGGCGAGGAATGTCAATCGTGCGCCGGTCAGGAGGAAAACGAACCGCCGCCGCGACGAACTCTATCTTAGCGGGTATGCAAGGCAAAACAGGGCCGCTCCGTGATTAGAAGAAAGTGTCGAAGATCAAGACACCCAAAAAGCAGATGAAGATCACGCAACTGGCCGGAACCTGCCAGTAGGTGAACGAAGCCGGTGTCCAGGGGAAGATGAACACGACCAGGTTGACCGCGATGAGCAGCCCCAGGGCAATCGCCGCCCGCCGGAAGAACCTGCGCCACGCTTCAGGCACCGCCCCCCTCCCCCACGCCGGGTGTCACTCGTAGCGCAGCGCGTCAATCGGGTTGAGACGGGCCGCGCGATAAGCCGGATAGATGCCGAAGAAAATGCCGATGCTGGCCGAGACGACCGTCGCCAGCACGATGATGTCGGCGCTGACGACGGTCGTCAGATCCTCGACCAGTTGCTCGGCGACCTTCGCGCCGACCGTGCCCAGGACGGTGCCCAACGCGCCGCCGACGACGGCCAGCAGCATCGACTCGATCAGGAACTGCATCAGGATGTCACGCCGCCTGGCACCGACGGCCTTGCGCAAGCCAATCTCACGGGTGCGCTCGGTGACGGATACCAGCATGATGTTCATGATGCCAATGCCACCGACGAGCAAAGAGATGGCCGCGATGATGCCCAGGAAGACCGTCACCGCACCGGTGATCTGGCCCGCTGCCGAAAGAATCTCGCGCTGGGTGATCACCTGGAAGTCATCCTCCTCACGGAACTGGATGTTGTGCCGCTCGCGGAGAATTTCGGTGACCTGCAGCGCAGCGGCGTCCATCTGCTCCTCGGAAACGGCCTGCACGAATACGACATCGACGCGGTAGTGACCATCACGACCGCGCGTGTCAAACAGGCGCTTCTGGGCCGTCGTGAGGGGGATCATGACCACGTCGTCCTCATCACCGAAACTCCCGCCGCCCTGCTCCTCCAGAATGCCGATCACGCGGAACGGGATGCCGCCGATGCGGACGGTCTCGCCAATCGGGTTCTCATACTCCTGAAAGAGCGCGTCGACGACCGTAACTCCCAGGACAGCTACCCGCGATTCAGCCCGCAGCTCTTCTTCCGAAATATACTCACCCTGAGAAGCATGTGTATTGCGCACGTACTCATAAGCAGGTGTGACGCCGTAGATCGACGTATCGGCTTCCTCGCGGCCATAAGTCACCGTCCCGCCACGCGACAGGATCGGCGCTACAGCCGACACGTCGGGCGCGCGGAACTGGTCCAGCATCGCCTCGGCATCTTCGTTGCTGAGACCCTGACTGCCGCGTGAAGAAGGCGGCCCGCCGCCCGCGCTCGACCCCGGAGAAACAGCGTAGACGAAGAGCAGATTTGAGCCGATAGAGCTAAACTGCTCGTTGACAACCGCCTCCAGGCCGCGTCCGATGGAGATCAGGACGATGACGGCAAAAATGCCGATGATGATGCCCAGCATGGTCAGCGCGCTGCGCATCTTGTTCGTCAGCAGGCCCCGCAGGGCAACCCGAAAGCTCTCCAGAATGTTCACGCCTCGGCCCTCTTTAGCACGTCACCCGCCCTCTACTCTCGCTCGATAACGCCCAACTCGACCAACATCTGGTCGGAGGGGCGCTCCTTTTCACCGGCCCGAAGCGAATGAGCGACCGGGTGGTCGGCGATGATCCCGCCGTCCCTCAGCACGACGATGCGGCGCGTGTGCTGGGCGATGAACGGGTCGTGAGTGACGAAGATGATGGTGATCCCCTGTTCCTGGTTGAGATCCTGCAAGATGCGCAGGATCTCCAGGCCCGACTTACTATCCAGGTTGCCGGTCGGCTCGTCGGCCAGGATGATCGAGGGCTGGTTGACCAGCGCGCGCGCAATGGCAACACGCTGCTGCTGCCCGCCCGACAGCTCAGCCGGAGTGTGGCGCAGGCGGTCACCAAGGCCGACCGTCTCCAGCGCCTCGACCGCGCGCCGACGCCGGTGGCGTGCCCCGGCGTAGATCAGGGGCAATTCGACCTGGCGCACGGCGCTCGTCCGGGGCAGGAGGTTGAAGGTTTGAAAAATGAAGCCGATCCTGCGGTTGCGTATCGCAGCCAACCGGCGGTCCTTGAGGTGGCTGACATCGATGCCGTCGAGATAGTACTCGCCGGAGGTGGGCTTGTCGAGCGCACCCAGCATGTTCATCATGGTGGATTTGCCTGAGCCAGACGGCCCCATAATGGCGACGAATTCGCCCTGCTCGACTGTGAGCGTAACGCCACGCAGGGCGTGAACCTCCATCTCGCCCATGACGTAGACCTTGCTTAAATCGCGTACCTCAATAACCGGAGGGGTCTTGCCCTGTTCGTTGTCAGATGTGCGTTTTTTTGCCATTTCCCGCCTGAACACCCAGCCCAAGAATCAACACCGGAAATACCACCCGATACCCGGCCTTACTCTTCCTCCTGCTCCCCGAATATGTTGAGTCCCTCGCGCTCCAGGCTGACGACAACCTCGTCGCCCTCCTGCAACCCGGCCCGCACCTCACTCATGGAGGCACCTCGCACCCCGATCTCAACCTGGACCTCCTCAACCGTGCCATCGGGACGGCGCACATTGGCGAACGCGGTGCCCGTCGTCCGGTCAAAGCGAATCGCCCAGTTGGGGACCAGCAGAATGTCGGTCAGCTCAGACACGACGATGTCAACCGTGGCCGTCATCCCGTCGCGGATGTCAACGCTGCTGTGATCAACCTCGACGCGCACTTCGTAGCTGACGATCCCATTGACCTCCCGGCCTTCGGGCGCGATACGAACGACCTGCCCGGAAACCTCCGCACCGGGCCAGGCGTCAAGGTCGATAAAGGCAAGCTGGCCGACTGCGACGCGGACGATATCGATCTCGTCGACCAACACGTCAATGTGAAAAGAAGAATCGTCCAGCAGCACCACCGCGGTAAGGCCGGCCGAAGCCTGCTCGCCGATGTCGTAGTTCACCTCGGCGATGACGCCATCAAAGGGGGCAGACAGGCTGGCGTCGTACAGCGACGCGCGCGCGTTCTGCACCGCCACCTCGGCCTGCTCGATCTGGAGACGGGCGAGGTCAATGTCAACCTGATTGGGGCCTTCGAGCAGGCGCTGGAGGGCGGCCTGCGCCTGGCTGACGGCGGCCTGGCTGACGCCGATCTCGTTTGTGGAGACACCCTGCTGGGCGTTCATCAACTCCTGCTCGGCGATGTGCACCGCGGCCTCGGCAGCCTCGGTCTTCCTGTTCTCCAGATCAAGCTGCCAGCCCTCGCCGTAAAGCGTGCGGATCTTGTCGCGCTGCACCAGTGCGAGCCACCAGTCCGAGCGCCGCAGTTCCAGATTGGCCTGGGCAATGCGGATGGCATCTTCGTCCGGCGGCTGGGTGAGCTGGTCAAGCTGGGCCTGGGCGCGGTCGACGGCGGCCCGCGCGGCGACAACATCGAAACCGCTCGGCCCGGCCAGCAACTGATCGAAGGCGACCCGCTGAAGCTCAACCGCAACCTCCGCCTCAACAAGGTCAAGCTCATACTGGGTGGTGCTCAACCGCATCAGCGTATCGCCAGCCTGGACGCGCTGCCCCACTTCAACGTTGACCCCCTCGACACCGCCGGACAGTATGAAAGCCAGATCACTGTGCTGATGTGCCGCAACCGGACCGGTCACGCTGATGGTCTCACGCAGGTCGCCGCGCTCGACGACCCCGACGCGGTAAGTGGGCTCCTGTTCACCGGCCTGGGCGACCCTGTCACGGAGCATGAAGTAAGCGCCGCCGGTCACAGCGCCCAGCGTGACCAGCCCAACCGCGATGATCAGAATACGACGCAGCGCCGACATTGCTTTACTCTTCCTCTTCGAATATGCTGATCTCCTCACGCGCGAGGTCGACGGCGACGGTCTGCCCTTCTTCAAGCCCGGCGATGACCTGACTGAAGGTCGAGCCACGAAGCCCCAACGCAACCGGGATCTCCTGGAGCGTCTCGGCTTCTGTCAGGATGTTGACGAAAGCCTGGCCGCTGGCGCGGTCAAAGCGGACGGCCCAGTTAGGCACCAGCAGCACATTCTCAAGGCGCTGAATGATGATATCCGCTGTGACCGTCATGCCGGGGCGCAAGGGCAAATCCCCCGGGTCGAAGTCGATGCGCGCGTTGTAGGTGACGACCCCCTGGTCGACCGTGGCGGACGGCGAGATGCTGGTCACCTGCCCTTCCACGCGCTCGCCGGGCAGAGCGTCGAGCATGAGCAGCACCGGTTGACCGGGCATCACGTCGCCAATGTCCATTTCGTCAACTTCGACCTCAACGTGCAGGTGTGAGATATCGATCAGGACGACGGCGGGCTCGCTGCCCGGCGGGAGCATCCCCGGGCTGGCGTTGACCTCGGACACCGTGCCGGAAAAGGGCGCGATCAGGGTAGTCAACTCAAGGCGCTGGCGGGCGCGGTCGAGCACAACCAGCGACTGCTCGATCTGGATCTCCGCCTGGGTGACTTCCAGGTCGGTCGGGCCTTCGAGCTGGCGACTCAGCCGGGCCTGCGCCTCCACAACCGACGCCCAGGCAGCATCCAGCACGTGCTGATCGGGGCCGGCACGGGCCTGCTCAAGTTGGAGGCGAGCCAGTTCGACGTTGAGCAATGCCTGATCGACCTGCTCGCGCAGCGGTATCAGGTCACTCTCACACAGAATCCCCTGGACGGCGCGCAGATTAATATCGGCCTGAATGTAGGCGCTGAAAGCCTGCTCGTACTGCCACTGCGCGATCCGGATCGCCTCCGGATCGGCGCCCTCCTTTTGCTGCTCGTAAGCAGCCTGAGCGCTCTCAAGGTCGGCCTTGGCAGCCGCAACGTCCGCCTGACTGGGCGGAGCGAAAAGCCGGTCATACTCAAGCTGCTGCGCCTCCAACCCCAGCTCAGCCTGCTTGAGAGAAAGCTCCAGCAGCTCCCTATCGGTGGTGACGAGCGGTGCACCGGCGGGGACAAATTCGCCCACTTCGACAAAGACCGCCACTACAACACCCGGTTCCCCGAAGCTCAGGCTGACACGCTCCTCAGGAAGCACGGCTCCCGTCGCGCTGACCACCTCATCGATGGAGCCGCGCTGAACTGTGCCCCGGCGCAGGCCAAGCTCCGTCTGCGGCTGACGGGCAGCGGCACAGGCCGTGAAGCACGCCGCACAAACGACGATCAAGCCCACCGTCACAGCATCTCGACGCATAAGGCCTCCAGAAGCACAATCACCTCAAACAGCAATCTCCCCCGCAAATAGTCTGTGAAGTGTATCACAGCCCTAATTGTGTGTCGAGACAAGTTGCTGGTAAGCAGTCGATATGGTATGATTGCGAATGCCTTCACAATCAAGACGCCGCCCCATCACTAAGCGAGCCAGGAGAGGGGAATCGCCATGGTCCAAACCGACATCCCCGATATTGTGGTCGGTCGTTTGCCGATTTACCTGCGCGCACTGGCCCGCCTGCGACAGGAGGGCCAGGAGATCACCTCGTCGCACGAGCTGGGACGCCGCCTGGGCATCAGTTCGGCGCAGATCCGCAAAGACCTGTCCCACTTCGGCGAGTTCGGTAAGCAAGGAACGGGTTACAACGTCATCACCCTGCAAACCGAACTGCGCCGCATCCTGCACGTGGACCGCGAGTGGCAGGTCGCCCTGGTCGGAGTCGGTGACCTGGGACGAGCGCTGGCCCACTACGGCGGCTTTGCCCATCGCGGGTTCCGCATCACGCACGTATTCGACAACAACCCGGAAAAAATCGGGCAGAAGATCGGTCACCTCGAAATTCTGCCGGTAGCGCAGATGGGCGAGATCGTGCAGTCCGAAGGGATCAAGATCGCGATGATCGCCACCCCTGCGGACGCGGCACAGGAAACGGTCGACGAACTCACCAGGGTAGGCGTGCTTGCCATTCTGAACTACGCCCCTATCTCGATCTCGGTGCCATCCGGAGTCCACGTGCAGCACATCGACCCTGTCATCCATATGCAGCACATGGCCTACTACCTCGAATAACCCTTTTTAGTAAACACCGCCCACGTCCCGTTTGTGACACCTCCAGAGGAAAAGGCAGCGCCGCCCGGCAGGACGGCGCTGTTCTATCGATCATCCGGCTGCGGGCCGATCAGATATCCGGGATAGAGCGCTGGAGAATGTCAAGCCGCTCAAGCCCCCGGCTGGCCCCCAGTGAAGTCGCACCAACCGGGTCATCGGCCAGGAAGGCCGGGACGTTCGTCTCACGGGTGAGGTACTGGTCGATGCCGCGCAACAAGACCGTGCCACCGGTCAGCACCATCCCCCGGTCGATGATGTCAGAGGAGAGTTCGGGCGGCGTGCGCTCCAGGACGCGCTTGACAACACCGGCGATCACCGAAAGCGGTTCGGCTATGGCCTCGACCACCTCCGACGTGCTGAGGGTGATCATCTTGGGCAGACCATCGACCTGATCACGCCCCTGGATGTCCATGCGCAGATCCTCGCCGATGTCGATGGCCGCGCCAATGTTGATTTTGGTCAGCTCAGCCGTCATATCGCCGATGATCAGGTTATACTTCTTACGCACGTAGTTGATGATCGCGTCGTCCAGCCGGATGCCACCCACGCGCTCGGAGGAGGCGGCGACAATCCCGTTCATCGCGATCACGGCTGCCTCACTGGTCCCGCCGCCGATGTTAACGATCAGGTTGCCGGTAGGCGTGTCGATGGGCAGGCCCGACCCGATGGCGGCTGCTAACGGCTCCGGGATCAGGTGAGCCTCGCGCGCCCCGGCCTGGATGGCCGCCTCGTGCACCGCCCGGCGCTCGACGCTCGTCACGCCGTAGGGCACGGTCATCATAATGACGGGCTTGAACAGGCGAACGCCACCGATCACCTTGGCAACGAAGTACTGCAACATGACCTCGGTGACCTCGTAGTCGGCGATCACGCCGTCACGCATGGGGCGCATGACCTGGATGGCCTCAGGGGTACGCCCATACATCTCACGAGCCTCCTGCCCGATAGCCACGATCTTCTCTTCTTCGATGGTGATCGCCACGATACCCGGCTCGTGCAGCAGTATCTGCTCACGTTCGGCGACGGTCACGCTGACGGTGCCCAGGTCAATACCGAGCTTTCTTGAAAACATCGCGCCTCCACTCGCTAGCCACGCGCGACGCCCAGGCCGTAAGGCGTAGCCTGGGCGGCAATCCTAGATATGGATCAAGGGTTGCAGTCCCCCGCCGGACTTACGAAGCCCCATCAGTCGTCCCGGTCGATTCGCGACGGTAATCATCCCGCACCCGCCGGTGCTTACGGCCAACCCTAAGGCGCAGATCGGCGCGGCGGATGGCTGCCTCCAGCGCCGCGTATGCTGCCGGGTCTTCCGGCGGGCCTTCGGCCATGATCTTCTGAGCACGCTGGCGGGCGGCTTCGGCGCGGGCCAGGTCGATCTCATCTGCCCTTTCCGCCGAGTCGGCCAGGATGACCACCCGGTCGTGGGAGACCTGGAGGACTCCCCCGCCGACCGCAACGCTCGCCTCCTGACCGCCCTTGCGAACACGCACCTCGCCGTACCTCAACGTGGTGATCAGGGGCGCGTGTTTGGGCAAAATACCCATCTCTCCCTCGGCGCCGGGCGCGATGACGATCTCAACCTCGTCATCGTACACCTTGCGCTCCTGGGTAACGATCTGACATCTCAAGGGCATGCCGGCAAACCTCTCCGCTAGTCCATCTCGCCACGCTCGTGACGCTGAAGCACGTCCTCAATCGGACCGGCCATGTAGAAAAACTGCTCCGGCACGTCGTCTAACTCACCATCCAGGATCATGCGGAAGCCGCGCACCGTGTCGGCTATCTTGACGTAGCGGCCCTCACGACCGGTGAACTGGGCGGCGACGTACATCGGCTGGGAGAGGAAGCGCTGGATCTTACGGGCGCGCGCGACGATCAGCTTGTCCTCCTCCGCCAGTTCGTCAATCCCCAGGATGGCGATGATGTCCTGGAGGTCGCTGTAGCGCTGCAACACGCGCTGAACCTCGCGGGCGGTATCGTAATGCTCCTCGCCGACGATGTCGGGCTGGAGAATGCGGCTGTTGCTGGCTAACGGATCGACCGCCGGGTAGAGGCCCTGCTCCGAGATAGAGCGCTCTAACGCGATAGTCGCGTCGAGGTGGGTGAAGGTCGCCACAGGGGCCGGGTCGGAGTAGTCGTCGGCGGGAACGTAGACCGCCTGCATGGAGGTGATCGACCCCTTGTGCGTGCTGGTGATGCGCTCCTGCAAATCGCCCATCTCGGCGGCCAGCGTGGGTTGGTAGCCTACCGCCGAGGGCATCCGGCCTAACAGCGCCGACACCTCAGACCCCGACATGGAAAACCGGAAGATGTTATCGATGAAGAGCAGCACGTCGCGCCCCTCATCGCGGAAATACTCGGCGTTAGCCAGCCCGGCCAGACCGACGCGCAGACGGACACCGGGCGGCTCGTTCATCTGGCCGAAGACCATCACGGTCTTGTCAATGACGCCGCTCTCGATCATCTCATGGTAGAGCTGGGTTCCCTCGCGGGTGCGCTCCCCAACGCCGGAGAAGACCGAATAGCCGCCGTGCTCGGTGGCGATGGAGCGGATCAGCTCCATGATGATCACCGTCTTGCCAACCCCCGCCCCGCCGAAGACGCCGGTCTTGCCGCCCTTGGTGAAAGGCGCGATCAGGTCGATCACCTTGAGGCCAGTCTCAAACACCTCGGTGGTGGTGGACTGCTCCTCGAAGGAGGGGGCCTCACGGTGGATGGGATAGTACTCGACGGCTTCCACCGGGCCCTTGCCGTCAATCGTGCGCCCCAACACGTTGAACACACGCCCCAACGCAGGCGCACCAACCGGTACGCGGATCGGCGCGCTGGTGGCGATAGCCTCCACGCCGCGCTGGAGGCCGTCGGTCGTATCCATCGCCACAGTGCGGACGCGGTTATCGCCGAGATTGGTCTGAACCTCCAGAACCAGCGGCTCCTGGTCACCGCGCGGGACCTCGACGGCCTCGTAAATCTCCGGCAGGCCGTCCGGGGGAAACTCGCAGTCAACGACGGCCCCCAAAATCTGGACGACTGTTCCTCTACTGCGCTCTGTTGCCATACGTTCTCCTGTCGAGGGTTTTGAAAGCCGGGATCAATCCGACCGGGACAGCGCCTCGGCGCCGCCGACAATGTCAAGCATCTCGCTGGTGATCGCCAACTGGCGGGCCTTGTTGTAACTCAGCGTCAGTTCGTCCACCAGCGCATTGCCGTTCTCAGTCGCGTTGCGCATCGCCACCATGCGAGCGGCGTGTTCGCTTGCCAGCGACTCAAGCAGGGCCTGGTAAAGCTGTAGCTCGGTGAAGCGGGGCAGTATCTCGTCCAGGATAGCCTGAGCATCCGGCTCGAAGCTGTAGACGGCGCTCAGTCCAGGTTTTGCCTCCTGCTCCTCGGCCTGCCCCACATCGACGGAACGCAGCGGAAGCAACTGGACGACGTGGGGCATCTGGCGGAGCGTATTGATATAGTCGGTGTAGGCGATGCAAACCTCATCGACCACACCGTTCAGGAAATCATCGACCGCCGCGCGCGTGATGGCCGTGATGTCGAGAATCGAGGGCGTGGACGGCAGATCGCTGAACTCGGCCACGATGGTCACACCGCGCCGGAGCAGCAGGTCACGGCCTTTACGCCCGACGGTGATGTACTGCACGGGCACGGTCTGCTCTTTTTCGAAGTCGGCGGCCACGCGTATCACGTTGGTGTTGTACGGCCCGGCCAGCCCGCGATCGCTGGTGATCAGCACTAGGCTGATATTCTTGATCACCGGGCGCGGGTCGAGAAGGGGGTGCGAGTAACTGCCGTCGTGGCTCGCAGCCAGGTCACGCAGAACCATCATCGCGGCCCTGGCATAGTCGCGGGTCGCCAACGTCTGGGCCTGTGCCTTGCGCACCTTGGAGGCCGAAACCGCCTCCAACGCGCCGGTCACTTTGACGATGTTCTTGACGCTGCGAATGCGCCGCCTGATCTCACGTGGGGTAGCCATAGCCGCCGCTCAGCTCCATCCAGAATTGAACCCGTCGATTGCCCGCTTCAAGTCGGCCTCGACCTCCTCGGTCAGCTCATAGGTTTCGTTGAGCCGCCGGGCAATGTCGGGGTGCTGGGCTGCCATATACTGCCGGAATTCGACCTCCCAATCACGCACGCGCTCAACCGGCACCTTATCCAGGTAACCGCGCGTCCCGGCATAGATGGTCATCACCTGATCGGCGAGGGGAACCGGTTCGTACTGCGGCTGCTTGAGCAGTTCGGTGAGCCGCCGCCCCCGGTCAAGCTGCTCCTGCGTCGCCCGGTCGAGGTCGGAGCCGAACTGGGCAAAAGCCGCCAGGTTGCGGAACTGTGCCATATCGAGCCGCAGACGACCGGCGACCGTCTTCATCGCCTTGCGCTGCGCGTCACCGCCGACGCGGCTGACCGAGAGGCCGGTATTCACCGCCGGGCGGATGCCCGCATTGAAGAGGTCGGTCTCAAGGTAGATCTGCCCGTCGGTGATCGAGATGACGTTGGTCGGAATGTAGGCCGACAGGTCGCCCAGCAGTGTCTCGATGATGGGCAGGGCGGTCAGGCTGCCCCCCCCGCGCTTGTCGGACAACTGAGCGGCACGCTCCAGAAGGCGAGAGTGCAGGTAGAACACGTCGCCGGGATACGCCTCACGGCCGGGGGGACGGCGCAGCAGCAGCGACACCTGGCGATAGGCCCAGGCGTGCTTCGAGAGGTCGTCGTAGACGACCAGCGCGTCTTTGCCCTTCTCCATGAAGTACTCGCCCATCGCGCATCCGGAGTAAGGGGCGATGTACTGCAAGGCAGCCGGGTCGGAGGCGGAGGCAACGACGACGATGGTATGTGCCATCGCGCCGTATTTTTCGAGCGTGACGACCACGCGGGCGACCTGGGCACGCTTCTGGCCGATGGCGACGTAGATGCAGATCAGGTCTTCACCACGCTGGTTGATAATCGCGTCCAGCGCGATGGCGGTCTTGCCCGTCTGGCGGTCGCCGATGATCAGCTCTCGCTGGCCGCGCCCGATGGGGATCATCGAGTCGATTGCTTTGATGCCGGTCTGGACAGGCCGGTAGACGTTCTGGCGCTCGACCACACCGGGGGCGATGCGCTCGGTAAGGAAATAGTCCTCGCTCTCGATGGGGCCTTTACCGTCAATCGGGCTGCCCAGCGGATCGACAACACGACCGATCATCGCCTCGCCGACCGGCACCGACGCCACACGTCCCAGCGCCTTGACCTGGCTTCCCTCCTGGAGGTCGGTAAACTCGCCCATGATGATCACGCCGACCTCGTCTTCCTCCAGGTTGAAGGCGACCCCCAGCGTGCCGTTGGCGAACTCGACAAGTTCCTGGCTGCGGACGCCCTCCAGCCCGGAGACGCGCGCGATGCCGTCACCCACCTCCAGCACCCGCCCGATGCTGGTAATGGCGGCTGAAGGTTTAAACTCCTCAATGCGCGATTTGAGTTGTTCAGTCAGATCTTTAGAGATATCTGTTGCCATCGTCTCTCCTGGAATTCGCTGTGCCGATCACCCGCCTGGGAGCGAGTACGCGGGTGTGCCGCCACGTATTCGACACCGGGCGGATGTAGCCTATCATGGGACGTCCCCTGATAAACAGGGATTACCAGGGGTGCATCTTCGCCACCGGCGCGATGGCGGCAGTGTGTTCACGCCGTTCAAATTCTACCTAAAGCCGTCCAGTTTGCCCACTCCCCCCGAAAAGGCAGGCTCCAAAGTCAAGGAGATGAGCCACCGTGATCCGCCGGGTGCGCGCTTCCCCGCACTCCGCGATCCCGGCTGGGGACTCATCTCCTGTTCTCTGGCACATTCCTCAAACAGGGCGGCAGGCCCTTACTTCTGGCTGGCGACCCGCCCGGCAACGTAGCCCACGATACCGGCGATGATCGAGTTGACCGAGTCCTGATCCAGCGCGTTTTGCAGGCCCAGGATCATGACGCTGAACAGAATCGCGACCAGGATGATACCCTCGACCAGCTCGCGGACCAGACGCCGGTGCGCGAGGCGCTCCTCTTCGCTCTCGGTGTCGCGCTCTTCCGGCGTGCCGGGCAGCACCCGGGAGCCAACGTACACCAGCGAGAGCAGCCCGAAGGCCAGGAAGAGACCGATCAGCACGGCGACGGTCGACCCGGTGAGGATACCCTGACCCTGCGCCGGGCGGGACTCGGTGATCTGCGGCGTCGCCGCGGCTGCTTCCTCCGGCGTCGGCGGCGGCGCATCGACCGGGATCGCCACCTCGCGGCGGGTAGGGGCAGTCTGGTCGCTGGCGATGGTCACCGCAAGCGGCAGACTCTCCAGGCCGGGCACCAGGCTGCGGATACGCGCCTGGAACGTCACCTCGCCGGCCGCGCCTGCATCCAGGGCTGCCAGCGTCCAGGTGATCGTCCCCTCCTCGGCATTGTGCTCGCCTGCCTGCTCAACCACGGAGATCTCAAGTCGGGCCGGATCATACACGCTTGTCAGGATGATGTTGAGCGCCGTCTCTGTGCCCACGTTCTCGTAGGGGATGGCGACCTTCACCAGATCGTCGGGGTCGGCCAGACCATCACCGTCGGCGTCGGCCAGAAACTCAATCTGGGGAGCGACAACCAGACTGGGGCCGTAGACCGGCACGTTGACCGTGCGCTCGTCAAGCACGGCAGTCGCGCCGCGAATCGTGACCTTGAGGTCGTAGGTGGTGACGCCGGACGGGAACTCGTCGCTAAAGGTCACGGTAAACTGCACACTCTCGACAAGCTCCTTGTCAGCCGCGACCGAGCCGATCAGCCAGGTCAGATTGCCCTCGACGAGCTCGCCGTTGTCGGGGTTGCCCACGATCTCGCGGGTCAGGTCTTCGGGGAAAGCAGCGACAATTGACGCCTCCTGCGAGGGGCCGCCGCCGGTGTTGCTGTACGAGATGGTGAAGCGCACCGTATCGCCCGGATCGATACGCCCGTTCTCGGCGGCGTCGGTGATCAGCTCGTGGGCAACGTCAACCAGGCGCAGGTTCGGGCCGACGACCTCGATGGCGGGAAGGGTCGCGCGCGCCAGTTCGACCTTGGCGGCCCGCACGACGATCGCGCCGGTCACCTGGGTTCGTCCCGGCGGGAAGCGGCCCCGCAGGGTGGCATCGAAGCTCAATTCAAGCTCGGCCCCTACCTCGACCTCCTCCAGGCTCCAGACAACCTGGCCCTCCTCGGCAGCGATGCCGCCCTCCGAGATCTTCGCCACCCCACTGATGAACGTTGCATCGTAGAGGACGATGACCTCAACCGGGCCTGAAGGCAAATCACCCGCATTTACCAGCTTAATGCTGTAGTTGACGGTGTCGCCGGGGTTGATGAGGCCATCGCCGTTCAGATCCCCCTCAGGGGGCAGTTCGACAAACGTCTGGAGCGGGAACGCCGGGGTAGCAGTAGGAACAGGGCTGGGGGTGAAGGTAGGCGTCTCGACGCCCCCCTCCGGCGTCGGCGTCGGCGCATCCTGGGCCACCACGACACCGCCTTCGGGAGCCACCACGTTGAAGAACGCCACTGCCAGCAGGCTCACCGCCAGGCCGATCACAGCACCATAGGGGATCCGTTTCAGACGCATAAGCCTTCGCCTCCACTCTCAAAGTCAATGAAAAAGCGCTACGAGCGGCATACCACGAAGCCACAACTGCCTTGGCTGAACGATCAATCCTCTTCCGGCGAGCGCCCGGCCACCCGCTGGGGGGGCGCGCCACCACCCAGCGCCACCGAGCGCCCGTAAGCTGCCCAGATGGCCCGCGAGACGACGATCCGCAGGCCACCTTTCTCCATGTAATAAAGCGCCTCGGCGCTGGTGCCGCCGGGCGAGGTCACTTCGTTGCGCAGGGTAGCCGGATGGCGGGGCGACTGGCGGGCATATTCGATGGTGCCGCGCATGGTCTGGAGCACCAGCTTCTCGGAAACCCGGCGCGAGAATCCCAGGTGAACACCGGCGTCGATCATGGCTTCCATAAAGAGCAGCACGTAAGCAGGCCCGGTGCCGCTGAGCGCCGTCGCCATGTCAAGCTCATTTTCGTGATCCACGCGGATGGTTTCGCCCAGCGCCCCCAGGATCGCCTGAGCGTAGCCGAGTTGATCCTCGGTCACCTTTTCTGTGGCCGCCCAAACCGTGATCCCTTCGCCGATCTGGCCGGGTGTATTGGGCATGGCGCGGGCAACCGCGTCGTGGCCGAGGCCCTGGCAGATGGTCTGAATGGGCACACCGGCAGCAATCGACAGCACCAACGTGCGGCGGGGAATCGCGCCGCGCAGTTCCGGCAGGATCTCACCCATCACCTGGGGCTTGGTCGACAGCACGACGATGTCCCGTTCCTGCACCGCCTCGCGGTTGTTGGTCGTCCACTGCACACCATAGCGCTCGGCCAGGGTCTGGCCACGCTCGGCAAGCACGTCGGCAGCCATCATATGATCGGCCTTGACCAACTCCTGGCGTAGCAGCCCCTTGATCATCGCCTCGCCCATGACACCGCTGCCGATGAAAGCAAGCTTCTTCTCTGCTAGCATGTGGCGTTCCTCGAATCAGTAGAAGATGGAGAGCACGAACAGGAGTATAACACGGTCAACAGGAATACGGAAACGCCCCACCCCCCTACCCCAGCGCACCTCACCAGCGCGTCGTAAACACGTAGCGCAGCAGCTCAAGCACGTAGTGACGCCGCCGCATATACCGGCCAAGCAGGCCAACGTCGAACGCCGCCGGGCGAAAGCCAAAATGACGCTCAACAGCGCCCAGCTCGGCGGTCTGGTTGGTCGAGAGCATCTCGACCCACTGTAGGGTGAACGGCCAGCGCGCGAACAGGCCATCCAGGAACCACGCACCGGCCTGGTGGATCAGCACGGGCAATCCCACAATCAGCCTGCGGCTACCGATGGTGTGCATGACGCGCATCACAGCGCGGCGGTAGGAGAGCAGCTCAGGGCC
This sequence comes from uncultured Anaerolineae bacterium, assembly GCA_964603985.1. GTDB lineage: Bacteria > Chloroflexota > Anaerolineae > Aggregatilineales > UBA3940 > CAZRXG01. Next base: position 274,874 of record CAZRXG010000002.1, read on the forward strand.
GCCAATGGTCAGCGTCCGGTCGAGCAGATCCAGATTCTCAAGCGACATCGCCAGGCAGTTGACCAGATCCTCCACCCACAAAGGTTGAATGACCATCTCACCGTCGCCGGGCACCGGGTAAACCGGAAAGGAACGAACCAGCATGGCGATGTGCTCGCTGAAACGGTCACCGCGCCCAAAGAGCACCCCGGAGCGCAAGATGGTATAGGCCACGCCGCTGTTGCGTATCACCTCCTCGATCTCGCCCTTGGTCCGCAGCACGGGGAACGCCGACGAGCGGTCGGCCCCGATGCGGCTTACGTAGATGATCCGCCCGACGCGGGCGGACAGAGCCGCCTCGACGACGGCTTTCGCACCGGCAACGTCCACCTCCTCCAGACGCGCGTGCCGCCCCCTCGTCTCGGTGCCGATCAGGTGAAAAACCGTGTGGACACCGTCCATCGCGGCCAGCAGGGAGTCGGCGTCGGTGATGTCGCCCATCATGATGTGGACCGGGACGGCACGCGGCAGGCGGGACGCATCGCTGCCGGGGCGCAGCAAAACGCGCACCTGCAAGCCGGCGTCTCCGGCGAGGCGACGTACCAGCCGTCGCCCCACAAATCCCATAGCGCCGGTAACGAGAATCATCAGGGGCCAATCAGCACAATATGCGAACAGCCGGGACAGGCCCGGTGCCAGGAGTCCGGCGACCGCTTCCGGTGTTCATCAGGAAAATACACAGCAACAGGATTATAACGCCTGGCGGGACATCACAAAACAGAAACTGGAAAGAACGCATCTTCGTGCTATAGTAGGGTTTATACTCCTTGAAGAGAGGACAATAGAGAAACAAGGGACAAATAGATGGGAAGACGGCGCGTAGTAATCACCGGGTTGGGTATCGTATGCCCGCTGGGCCACGATGTTGCCACCACGTGGCAGGCTCTGCTCGAAGGCCGGTCGGGGGTGGGGCCGATCACCCTGTTCGATGCCAGCGACCTCAAGACCCGCTTCGCGGCTGAAGTCAAGGACTTCGACCCGCAGGCGTTGTTCGGTGCACGCGAGGCGCGGCGCATGGATCGATTCGCGCAATTCGCGATGGCCGCCGCCCTGCAAGCCATGGAAGACAGCGGTCTCGTGATCGGCGAGAATAACTCACACCGCATTGGCGTTGTGATGGGAAGCGGCATCGGCGGGATGGGCACGATCCTGTCAGAAGCGGCCAAAATGTTCGAGCAGGGCAGCCAGTGGGTCAGCCCTCACTTCGTGCCGATGATGCTGCCGGACACGGCCCCGGCGAAAGTCGCCATCGAACTGGGAGCACGCGGCCCCAACATGAGCATCGCGACGGCGTGCGCCTCGTCTAACAATGCAATCGGCGAATCGGCGGAGATGATCCGGCGCGGGGCAGCAGACGTGATGTTCACCGGTGGGGCCGAGGCAGGCGTCGTCGAGATAGCCGTAGCAGGCTTCAGCAACATGGGCGCGCTCTCGCGGCGAAACGACGATCCACAGCGCGCGTCGCGCCCGTTTGATAAGGACCGTGACGGCTTCGTGACCGGTGAGGGGGCCGCCATCCTGGTTCTGGAGAGCGAGGAGCACGCGCTCAAGCGCGGGGCCAGGATATACGCGGAACTGCTGGGCTACGGTGCATCCGCCGACGCCTACCACATCACCGCCCCGCTTGAGACCGGGGAGGGCGCGGTGCTGGCAATGCAGGCCGCCCTGGAGGATGCCAACCTCAAGCCGGAGGACATCGACTACGTGAATGCACACGGGACGGGCACCGTGCTCAACGACAAAGCCGAAACGCAGGCGCTCAAGCTGGTTTTTAAAGAGTATGCCTACAAACTGCCCATCAGCTCAACCAAGAGCATGACCGGCCATCTGCTGGGCGCTGCCGGTGGAAGCGAGGCCCTCTACTGCGTGAAGGCCATCGAGACCGGCAGGATACCGCCAACGATTAACTACGAGACACCTGACCCGGATTGCGACCTGGACTATACCCCGAACGAGGCGCGCGAGCTGGCCGTCGGCGCGGTAATGTCGAATTCATTCGGATTTGGCGGGCACAACGCCTGCCTGGTTTTAGGACAATACGACAATGGCTAACTCGGGGGCCAGGAAACGACGTAATAATATTGACATGCTCAGCAACGGACGCTATGCCCACGTCGTCGGATGGGGGGTCGAAATCCCGGAACGGGTGCTGACCAACTTCGATCTTGAGCAGATGGTCGAAACCTCGGACAAATGGATCCGGGAACGGACGGGCATCGTCGAGCGCCGCATAGCCGACGACCGGGATACGACGGTCACGCTGGGAGCCAAAGCCGCGCGCAAAGCTCTCCTGCGAGCCGGTGTACTGCCCTCCGAGCTTGATCTGATCATCGTCGCGACCTCGACGCCGACGCACATGTTCCCGGCGACGGCCTGCCTGATCCAGGATCAGTTGGGGGCCACCAAAGCGGGAGCTTTCGACGTTATGGCGGCCTGTACGGGGTTCATCTATGCGGTAGGGCTGGCCTCCGCCCAGATCAAGACCGGGCTGATCGACACGGCGCTGGTGATCGGCACCGAGACGCTGAGCCGGATCGTGGACTGGGCCGACCGGGGCACGTGCATCCTGTTTGGGGATGGAGCGGGCGCGTTTGTGCTGGAGGCCAGCGAGACGCCGGGCGGCGTCCACAACGTGATTATGCACGCCGACGGGTCGGGGGGAAACCTGCTGTATGCCACGACGGGTTTGCGAAAAAACTGGAACGGGAAAGGCCGGGACAACGTGCTCATCCAGATGGACGGGCGCGGGGTGTTCCGCTTTGCATCGCGGATCATGGCGGCGGCTACCGAAGAGGTCCTCAAGCGCGCCGGTCTGAAGGTAAGTGACATCGACCTGATCGTCCCCCATCAGGCCAACCTGCGCATCCTCCAGGCGGCCGCGCGCGGGCTGAAACTGCCGATGGAGCGCTTCGTCATCAACATCGACCGGTACGGAAACACGTCCACGGCGTCGATCCCCATCGCGATAGCCGAAGCGGTTGCGGCGGAGAGGCTCAAACCGAACGACAAGATCGTGCTGGTCGGGTTCGGCGGGGGCCTGACGTGGGGCGCGCTGGTCATGGACTGGGATGTGCGCGAGACACCGACCTCGCAAATGCACGAGATCCTGCGCGAAGGGTGGTACATCCTGGCACATATGCGGTCGCTGCTGCGGCGGCTGCTGCGCTTCCTAGGGGCCATCCTGCTCGGGCCACCGTTGTCACAGCTTCCGGGGACGCGCAGGCGCAGAGAGCCAACGGAAAAGCGGGACTGACCGCTGCCGTCCTGCTCACCCCGTTCAGCGTTAGAGAGCCACAGCCGTCACCGGCCTTTGTGTGGAACGGCTGTGGCCCGTCACGAAGCGGCGCAGAAGCGGCGCAGAAGCCGCAGCTAAGGCCCCGTATACCTGAATTCGAGGCTGGGCGCGGCCATCTCGCGCAGCAGGTCAAGCGACCAGGCCAGACTTTGCTGCGACTGGAAGCCATAGAGCGTATCCCAGAAAGAAAGCTCCGGCGTGAATTCGACGACACGCGGATCCCCGGAGATGCCGCCCATGCGCGCCGCTTTGAGGACGGCGTCCTCAAAGTAGCCGATGTCGTCCACCAGCCCTATCTCAATGCCCTGCAAGCCGGTGCAGACGCGCCCGTCGGCAAAGGCGCGAACATCCGCTTCGCTCATCCCGCGCCCTTCGGCCACGATCCTGATAAAGCCATCGTGAACCTCGTCGAGTATTCCCTGCCAATAGGCCTGCTCCTCCTCGGTCATGTCACGCGCGAAGCTGCCGAAGTCCTTGGACTCACCGGCGGTGATGACGACAACGTCAATGCCAACATCATCGAGCAGCTCCTCAGCCGTCACGAACTCGCTGATCACGCCGATGCTGCCCAGCAGCGTATGCGGTGTGGCGTAGATGTAATCGGCAGGGGCGGCGATGTAGTACCCGCCCGACGCTGCCACCGAGCCCATACTGACGACGACCGGCTTATCGACCTGTGTGAGCGCATGATGAATCTCGTCCGAGGCAACGGCGTCCCCGCCGGGGCTGTCAATGCGAAGGACGATAGCCTTAACGCTGTCGTCCGCGTTGGCCCGCTTGATCAGGTCGACGGTGGTGGCCGAGCCTACGTACCCGCGAAACGCATCGCTCTCACCGGACAGGATGACGCCCTCAACACGAATCACGCCCACCGCCGGGCCGACGCCGGTCGTCACTTCGGTAGACTGCATACCGGCGGCGAACACGACGGCCAGGCCAAACGCCCCGCATCCCACCACCGGGGCAACAAACACGAGCAGAAATACCAGGATAATCCACAGCAAGGCGCGACCACTCTTCTTAGGCTGCTGCCGGGGCGGCTGCGGCACGCCCTGAACGTCAACCGGTACATTGTCAGACATTTTTTCTACCCCCTACCCTGAGCCGGACTTGTTAATATATTTGAGCGCGATGTAACTTAACCTTTGCCGCAATGGTAGACGGCAGCACCACACCTGTCAAACGCCCTGCGGAGCGCGTGAAGCAGCAGCCGCGTTATGGGTTATACTACGCGATATTTCGCGATACTCGCGCGCGATACCCGCGCACTCATCATGCAGGGGGGGACTCTTGATCGCTTACATAGCACAGGGTTTAACACTGGGATTCTCGGCGGCGGCGACGCCCGGCCCGTTTCAGGCTTATCTGCTTTCACAGACGCTGAAGAACGGGTGGCGAAGAACGCTGCTCGCTGCGCTGGCACCCATCCTCAGCGACGGGCCGATCATCACCCTGGTGCTGCTGATCCTGACGCAGACGCCCGACTGGCTTCTCACAGCCCTGCAAACCGTCGGGGCGCTGTTCATTCTCTACCTGGCGCGCGGGGCCTATCTGGCCTTCAAGGACTTCGACGAGACGCAGCCGAGCGGCGAAGAGCCAAAGCAACAAAGCCTGCTCGAAGCAACCACGATAAACCTGCTGAACCCCCACCCGTACATCTTCTGGGGGGCGATTGGCGGGCCGATTCTGGTTGAGGGGTGGAGGAAAGCGCCCACCTGCGGCGCTGGCTTTATTCTCGGATTCTACGTCATGCTGATCAGCGGCCTGGCCGGGTTTGTGATCCTGTTCGGCACGGCCAGGCACCTCGGCCCGCGCGTGAGCCGCATCCTGAGCGGGATCGCCGCCGTCGCGCTGCTGCTGTTCGGGATATACCAGCTTGTGGCAGGCGTGGACGGTCTGCTGGAACTGCTGAACGCGTAGCGATATACCCCCGGATTGCGTATAATCTGCCCCACAGGGCACACAGGCATCAAGGTAAACACAGACACATAACATTATGAAGCGAATGACCAGCGCGGAAATCCGCCAATCTTTTCTCGACTTTTTCGCCGAGCGGGGGCACCAGGTTGTCGCCTCGTCGTCACTCGTGCCGGGCAGCGACCCCACCCTGCTGTTCACCAACGCGGGGATGGTGCAGTTCAAGGACGTGTTCCTGGGCATCGACAAGCGCCCCTACCGGCGTGCGACCACCTCCCAGAAGTGCATGCGTATCAGCGGCAAGCACAACGACCTTGAGAACGTGGGGCCGTCCCCGCGCCACCATACGTTCTTCGAGATGCTGGGGAACTTCAGCTTTGGCGATTATTTCAAGCGCGAGGCGATCCGCTACGCATACGAGCTGCTGACGCAGGTTTACGGGCTGCCGCCCGACCGGCTGGCCTACACGGTGTACGAGAGCGACGACGAGGCGTACGACGCCTGGGTGAAGGACATCGGCGTGGACCCGGCCCGCGTGGCGCGCATGGGGCCGAAGACCAACTTCTGGCAGATGGCCGATACCGGCCCCTGCGGCCCGACCAGCGAGGTCCACTGGGACACGACGCCCGAACTAGGCACGGGGGGCATTATCGACGCGCTGCAACGGGAAGACGACCGCTTCCTGGAACTGTGGAACCTGGTCTTCATGCAGTTCAACCGGACACAGGACGACCCGGCACACACCGGTCAGTTCGACGAGCCGCTGCCCGCGCCGGGCGTGGACACCGGCCTGGGGCTGGAGCGTCTCGTGGCGGTGATGCAGAAGGCCGAAAACAACTACGACACCGACCTGTTCACAGACATCATGGACGCCACACAGAAGATCCTGGGGCACGACGACGCATTCCGGGAGGAGCATTTCGTCGCCTACCGCGTGATCGCCGACCACACCCGTGCGGCGTCGTTCCTGATCGCGGACGGCGTCACGCCGGGCAACACGCAGCGCGAGTACGTCACACGCATGCTGATCCGGCGGGCGATGCTCTTCGCGCACAAGATGGGCGTGGATAGGCCGTTCCTGCATCAGGTGGCCGACGCGGTGATCGGCAAGCTGGGCGGGGTCTACCCGGAGCTTGAGCAATTCAAAGAGGCGATCCACTACCACATCTCGACCGAGGAAGAGCGATTCCTGCACACGCTCGACAGCTCGCTCGGCGTGCTGGACAGCATGATCGAGCAGCTTGAGGCCGACAAGCAGAGCGAGTTGAGCGGCAGCGATGCCTTCCTCCTCTTTGCGACGCACGGCCTGCCGCTTGAGATCACACGCGACGTGCTCCAGGAGCACGGCATGAGCGTGGACGAGCCGGGCTTCGAGGCCGCCATGGAGGAACACAGCCGGTTGTCGGGCGGCAGCAAGCTGGGCGAGTTCGAGGACGTGAGCTTCTACCGCGACCTCCTGGCATCGCTCAAGGAGTCGGGCGCGCTCGGCGAAGAGGGGGTGATCTACAACCCCTACGAGCACCTGACGCTCGAAACCGAGGTCGTGGCGATCATCGCCGACGGCAGGCACGTCGAACAGCTCAAAGGGGACGCGCAGGAAAACGCCCAGATCGTGCTGGCGGGGACGCCGTTTTACGTCGAGTCGGGCGGCCAGGTCAGCGACACGGGCGTGATCGCCGGGGAAGACTGGGAGTTCGAAGTCACGGACATGATCCAGCCGGTCGGCGGGTTGATCCTGCACGTCGGCGGGCTGGCCTACGGCGACGCGGTAAAGATCGGCGACAGGGCAAAGGCCATCGTCAACGACCACCGCCGGTGGGACATCATGCGCAACCACACCGCCACGCACCTGCTGCACGCCAGCCTAAGAGAGGTGCTGGGCAAACACGTCCGGCAGAAGGGGTCACTGGTCGCCCCGGACCGCCTGCGCTTCGACTTCTCCCACAACGAGGCAGTAGCCCCCAACGAGATCGATCGGATTGCGGGCCGGGTCAACGAGCTGATCCTGTCCAACCGGCCCGTCCGGGTGGCTTTCAAGCCACTGGAGCAGGCCCGGCGCGAAGGCGCGATGGCACTGTTCGGCGAGAAGTACGGCGAGACTGTGCGGACGATCACGGTCGGCGACCCGGCCTCCGGCGACGAGCGGTGGAGCTACGAGCTGTGCGGCGGGACGCACGTCAACTCGACGGCGGAGATCGGGCCATTCCTCATCACCAGCGAGTCGAGCAGCGCCAGCGGCGTGCGGCGCGTGGTGGCCGTCACCGGGCACGAGGCGCAGCGCCTGATCCAGGAGCGGCTGGACATCCTCGACACGGTGGCGACACGCCTGGGGAGCGAGCCGGAGACGGTCGAGGAGCGGGTAGACGGCCTGCTGGGCGACCTCAAAGAAGCGGCCAGCAAGGTCGAAACGATGGAGCGCCAATCGTCCCAGAGCCAACTGGACGACCTGGTGACACAGGCGAAGACCATCGGCGGGGCGAAGGTCGTCGCGGCCCAGGTTGACGCGCCGGACGGCGACATGCTGGGCCAGATGGCCGACTGGTGCCGCGACCGGATCGACAGCGGCGTGGTGGTGCTGGGCAGCGAGATCGACGGGAAGGTGCGCCTGGTCGCCAAGGTAACACCCGATCTCACCAGGCGGGGCGTGCACGCCGGAGACCTGCTGTCCACCATCGCCAAGCTGGTCGGCGGCGGGGGCGGCGGCAGAAGGCCGGACTTCGCGACGGCGGGCGGCAAAGATCCATCCGGCCTGTCGGAAGCACTCGCCAGGGCCGAGGACGTGATAGCCGGGGCGCTCAAATAGGCCGGGCACAGCATTGGAGCATCACCAAAGCCGACGGCGGTGAAAGACACCCTCATCCCGTCGGCTGTGTATCTACAGACGGATCAAGGTGAAAGAGCAGATCATCCGCCTGGAACCGGACGACGACGTGACCTCGGTGCGCGATAAGCTGGGCTGGATCCGCGCGCCGAGAGTGCTGCTCGTCTTCCCGGACGATCCACACCAGCCAGTCCTCCAACGCAAGCTGGATCTGGTGCTGATCCAGCGCGAAGCGACCCGCAGGCGGGCACAGTTGGCACTGATCACGCACGACCCGGTGATCGCCGAACACGCCGGCGAGCTGGGGATCGCGTGCTTCCGCAGCCTGGAGGCCAGCCGGAAGCGCTACTGGCGCACCGCGCGCGCCCGGCTGTCGGTTGAGCGGGCCGAACGGCCCACCCAACTGGACACCGAGCTGGTCGAGGCAGGCACGCGCTTGCGCCCCGCGCCACAAGGACTACCGGCAACGTTGCAGCGGGCCGCGGCGGGCAGCATCGTGGCGCTCATCGTGATCGGCGTGTTGATCGGGCTGTACCTAGTGCTGCCGGGGGCGACGGTGCAGTTGACGCCTGCGGCCAATCAGGTCACAGTGACGACCAGCGTCACCGCCGACCCCGGCGCGGCAGATGTGGACACCATCAACGGCATCATCCCCGCCCGCACGGTGGGCGTCGAGGTCGAATCGTCGGCCATGATAGACACCACCGGCACCAAAGAGGAACCGACGGAGAAGGCACGCGGCGTGGCACTGTTCACCAACCTGATACGCGATCAGGTCACGATCCCGGCGGGAACCATCGTGCGAACCAGCGCCGCCCAGCCGGTGCGCTTCGTGACACTGGCCGACGTGACGCTGGCGGGGGACATCGGCGAGACGGTCGAAGCCCCAATAGAGGCGCTTGAGCCGGGCTACGAGGGCAACCTGCCCAGCAACCGCATCAACAAGGTCGAAGGGGCGCTTGAGCCGCGTCTGGCGGTCACCAACCCGGAGCCAACGCGCGGCGGGGACGTGACGGAGGTTCCGGCCATCTCGCAGGAGGATCGCGAGCGGGTGCGCGCGCTGGTTCTACAGCAGCTTCAGCAGCGCGCCTACGCCGAGATGCAAACCAACCCCTACGTTGACCTGGAAGAGACGGAGTTCATCCCCCACGAGTCACTGGGGGTCGCGCTGATCCACTCCGAGGACTACCTGGGGCACACCGGCTCGGAGACATTCGAAGGGTACGTCGACCAGCCCGCCGAGAAGGTCAGCCTGACCCTGCGGGCCACGGTGCAGGGCGTCGCCATTGACGAGCAGCTTGCCCGGCAGGTCGCATACGCGAAGCTGGCGGGTAAGGTGGGATCGGGCTACCAGATCGGGTCAGGGTCGCTGATCTTCCGGCGCGGCGAGGCCACCGGGGTCGACGGCCAGGGCCGGGTGACGTTCATCATGCAGGGGGCAGGCGACGTGTCGATGGCGATCCGCCCCGAAGAGGTGCAGGCGATGGTGCGCGGCAAGCCGGTCGACGACGCACTGGCCCACCTGGATCGCGAACTGCCGCTGTCCGCACCACCCGTCATCGAAACCTGGCCACCGTTCTGGCCACTGATGCCCTCCCTGCCCCTGCGCATCCGGGTCGAGGTCAACGGGCAGCCATGAGCGAATCACGGCGGCTGATGGGCATCGATCACGGCGAGGCACGGATCGGCGTGGCGCTGAGCGACCCGCTCGGCCTTTTTGCCACACCGCACAGCACCATCACCTGCACCACGCCCGAAAAGGACTTCGACGCCCTGGCCCAGATCGCGCGGGAAGCGGAGGTTGGGCGGGTGGTCGTCGGGCTGCCCACCGCCACCGACGGCGGGATCGGGATGCAGGCGCGGATCGTGATCCACTGGGCGCGGGCACTGGCGGAGGTGATCGGGCTGCCGGTTGTGCTGTGGGACGAGAGCTACTCGTCAATCGACGCACTGGCCGCCCGCCGGGCTTCCGGCAGGCGCAAGCGAAAGGGCAAACGGGAGCCGCTGGACGACGTGGCAGCAGCAGCGATCCTCCAGGATTATCTGAACGCAGGAGAGACAGACGATGAGCCGGGCCAGCCGCTTGAAAACTTCACGGACATCGCGTAAGCGCCTGACGCCGCTACAGGTGCTGCTCAGGCTGTTCGTGCTGGCTGCCATCCTCGGCCTGCTGGCAGTCGCGGGCGTACTCGTCCTGCGCAGCATGAGCCAGCGCGGCGAGGTCACGTCGGTGCAGTTGGACCTGGACGCCGACCCCTCGCTGAACCCGGTCGAGGCCGCTGCGCTGAAGGCATACCTCACGCTCAACCAGGACGCGCTCAACGCACCGATCAGCGACGACACCAGGACGGTGGTCTTCGAGATCAGCCCCGGCCAGAACGCCGGCCAGATCGCCGACAATCTGGTGGCGCAGGGGTTGATCGACGATACGACCCTGTTCCGCAACTACCTGCGCTACTATGGGCTGGACAGACAGCTCGAAGCGGGCACGTACCAGCTTTCGCCCAGCATGCCGATCCCGGAGATCGCGCTTGCGCTGAGCGAGGCGACCCCGCCGGAAGTCACGATCCAGATCCCCGAAGGCTGGCGGCGCGAGCAGATCGCAGACTGGATCGAGCAGCAGCCGGACATTCCCTTCGGGGGAATGGAGTTCCTGGCGGCAAGCGGGGCGGGCGTGACGCGGCCACCGGAGGCGAGCATCGCAGGCGAGATCCCGCCCGACGCGGCGCTGGAGGGTTTCCTGTTCCCGGACACCTACCGGGTCGCCACCGACGCCACCGCCGCCGACCTGGTTGCGAAGATGCTGCGCAACCTCGACGCACAGGTCACGCCCCAAATGCGCGTCGACGCGGCAGCGCAGGGGATGACATTTTACGAGGTCGTGACGCTGGCCTCGATTGTCGAGCGGGAGGCCATCATCGCGGAGGAACAACCGACCATCGCCAGCGTGTTCCTGAACCGGCTGAGGGCCGGTATGATGCTGCAAGCCGACCCGACGGTGCAGTACGCGATGGGATACCAGGCCGACAGCGGAGAATGGTGGAACCTGAACCTGACCCAGGACGACTACACCGGCGTCGAGTCGCCGTACAACACGTACCTGTACGAAGGGCTGCCACCGGGGCCGATTGCCAACCCGGGATTGAGCGCCATCCAGGCGGTGATCTACCCGGCAGACACCCCTTACCTCTACTTCCGGGCCGCGTGTGACGGCAGTGGGCGGCACACCTTCGCCGTCACGTTTGAGGAGCACGTCGCCAATGCGTGCCCGTGATCGCCACTCTGTCTCCACCATCGCAGCCGCCCCGATTGCGCTGGCACTTCTCCTGGCGGGCTGCATCCGGACGACGCCGCGCACGGTCAAGATCGGGCTGGTCGCACCGTTCGAGGGACGCTACCGGGAGATCGGCTACCAGGTGATCCCGGCGGCGCGGCTGGCGATCCGCGAGTGGGCGGCGCGCGCGGGCGCGAACGAGGTCGCCATCGAGCTGGTCGCCTACGACGACATGGGCGACCCGGCGCTGGCGGTCGAGCAGGCCCAAAGACTGGCCGTCGACCCGGACGTGGTGATGGTGATCGGTCACTGGCGCGACGAGACCACGCAGGCAGCGTTGCCTGTCTACGAACAGGTGGGGGTGCCGCTGATCACATTCAGCACCCAGGACGTGACCCACGCGCCGGGCGTCCACAACCTGGCCCCATCAGCCGAAGACCTCGACGCGTCTGCCGCCCAGGAGGACGCGGACATCATCACGACGCCGGACGCCGGGCTGTACCAGTTCTACGCGCTGGGCGGAGAAGACGCACAAGGGGCCTTCTTCGCGACAGGTGCCGCCGAACCGGGCGACAGCGCCGGTGCTTACTGGACGCCGGAGCGCCGCGAGGCGTTCACGGCAGGCTTCAAGGAGGGCAGCCTGGGCGCACCTCCCGGCCTGCTCTCGGTCAGCGCGTACGAAGCGACGTGGTTGGCGATCAGGGAGATCGCCGGGATGCACGGCGTCGAAGTAGATGGGACGCCGGTCGATGCGTTCGAGTTCGACGCGGACGGGCGGCGTGTCGATGCGCCGATCTACCTGTACGTCTGGCAGGACGGGCAGCGCAAATTCGTCGAGCGTCTACGGTGAATTTTGCGGCAGGTCGGCGCAGCAGTCGGCCCGCTCGGCGTAGTCAGCCGGGATGCGCTCCAGATCGGGGTTCTCCCCGGCGCGTCGACCGATCTTCGCCATGTCGATCCACTCACCCTTGACCTTGACGCGCACCACGTCGGCGGTGAAGTCGGTGTTGGTGGCCTCGTCGTTTGCCATCAGGCTGGAGCCGACGCCGTAGCTGTCGGCGGGAACGCCCAGCTTCTCAAAGAGGGCGATCTTCTCCGGGCTGAAGCCCCCACTGACGACGATCTGCACGTTCCGGCAGTAGTCGCGGGCCTCGTCAACCCAGGCCCCCGGTACGTCCCAGCTCTCCCACGCGCTGTCGAGCGCCTTACGCACCGTTACGACCAGCCGGGGATTGACACCCAGGTCGAGCGCGGGGTTGCCGATCGGGTCAAGCGAGATGTCACGTATGCCGCCGCTGGTATCCAGCCGCACACCGAAGAGACGGAACTTCTCCGCCTCGGTCGGATCGCCCGCCTCCTTCAGCTCGCGATAGCGGTTGAACATGGCCTCCAGCACCGCCAGCGAGGTGCCCACCGAGTCGTTGTTGAAGTCAACCAGCGCGATGCGCGGCACGCTCGGCGGCTGGGTGGCGGCGAAGCACAACATCGCCTCGGTGGTATTGGCCAGGAAACAGGCAATCACGGCGTGGGGGACGGTTCCACCCCCGGCCCCGCCCCACCAATTACCCTGCGCGTCGGTGCTGACGAAGCTGCGCACCCGCCCGTGATAGTCCATGTTGTAGCGGTGCACGGCAATGTCGTAGGCGTAGCCGTCGGCGGCCTGCACCTCGTGAACGTCAAAGCGGGCGGGGAAGAAGAGGATCGGCTTGCCACGCGCCGCAACCAGCGTGTTGTAGACGTTGGTTGCGATGCGGCTGGCGCGCGACAGGATGCCGAGCGTCGGCGTTTCGAGCATGGCGAAATGGCTGTAAGTCCCCCGCACCTTCAGCACCGGCCTGACACTGCGAGCATCGCCGCTGTAGGGGACAAACACCCCATCCTGTACGGCCTCGACTTCCAGTTGATCCCACGCCTCGACAAAGCTGCCATCGTCATCAAAGTGGCCCGTGCAGTGACGCAGCATCGAGAGCGCCTTATCAACCCCCGCCACGAGCGCGTAAGGCTTCCGGCGCGTGAACCACTGCATCTCGACCTGCATATCGCCGACCGGAATCCCGCGCAGCCTGCCATCTGCCACGCGCGGACTGTCGGCCTGGAAGGTGTACCCGTCGGCGCTCAGGGTTTCGAGCATGTGCCCGACGTTCTCAAAATACTTGTCGGAGTACCAGCCCTTGCGCATGCGGTCGATATCGAGCTTGAAGGTAACATCCGTCAGGCGTTTGCCGTTGAAGATACTCATAATTCGTTCACCACTCCTGAGTCGCCGGGAAGGGGATCAGCCGCCGGAGCGTGCCGAATGCACCTTGAGTATTTAATCCGGCCACGATGGAAACGCCGGTTCGTCTGGCTTCTCCCCTCCCCCCAGCGCCGTCAGGCGCGGAATGTGGGGGAGGGGTCGGGGGTGGGGGGCAAAACAATGACCGGATTAAATAGTTAAAATTCATGAGGCACGCGGTCTCACGTCCAAAATCCCCCACCACCAGGATGGAAGTCACCCAACTCAATCCGGGGGAGCACTGCCCACCCCGTCCTGTGGTATACTATCGGCACAGTGCAGGCAGTATCCACAGTCAGGGTAAAACAAGGTGACAGAGCCAACCAAACAGCCGCAGTTCGACCTAGATTTCCTCAGAAGAAGCCTCCAGATTCTGCGGACCTTGCTATACGATGCCCTGGAGGCAGGAAAGCACCTCTCTCCTGAAGCGGATTGGAAGCCCCACCTTTCAGGAGAACAGTTGCCCTTCGGAGATCGGCCTGAGGACGGCAGTGCCCCCGGCGTGCTGGTTTTAGTCGACGAAATCACGAATGAGATCGTCGCCGAATCTGTTAACAGCGACTACCCCTGCTATGTCATTGTTGGCGCGACACTGGACGAAGCGGTCGATCTGGGCACGAGCCGGGCAAAGCGACTCGAAAAAGTGGCCGGACGTGACACCCACTACTGGGCCACCTTTGTCCTGGACGACACCGTCCTCGTGACGCTGGGAACCCCGCCGTCATCCTGCCGGTTGATCGGCGAGGTGCTCAACCTCCAGATGCCAACGCCCTTCGTACAGCGCCGGATATGCGCGTCATGTCTCGCGCTGAACGACTATCATAGCCCAATCTGCCACCGTTGCAAGAAGCCGCTGCTCGCAACCGGGCGGCTCGCCTGACCGGCCACGTGCACAATCAGGGGAAGAGCCGCCGCGCTTTCACCTCAGGGAGAGCGTTCTCCCGGTAGCGGTACAGCCTGGCCGGGCGACCTTCCCCGGCGCGATAGCTCCCCGTCTCCTCAAGGATGTCGGCCTGCAAGATCCTGCGCCGGAAGTTGCGTTTGTCAAGCTCTTCACCCAGGACGATCTGGTAGGCCGTTTGGAGTTCGGTCAGGGTGAATTCCTCGGCCAGAAGGTGGAAACCAACGTTGGTGTATTCGAGCTTGTTACGCAGCCGCGTCACAGCGCAGTCGACGATCTCGGCGTGGTCGAAGGCGAGCGGCGGCAGATCGTGCATCGGGAACCACTCTGCGGCGGCAGCATCGTCGCCCGCCTGAAGCCGCACCTCACCGGCGGGGATCACGGCGAAGTACGCGACGCTGATCACCCGCATGCGCGGATCGCGATCCGGGTCGCCGAAGGTGTACAGTTGCTCGACGTATACGTCGCCGACGCCCGTCTCCTCCCGGAGTTCGCGGCAGGCGGCGGCCTCAAGCGACTCGTCGATCTTGACGAACCCCCCCGGAATCGCCCACATGCCCTGGAACGGCGGATGGCCCCGCCTGATCAGCAAAACCTGTAACGCTTCCTCCCGCAGGGTGAAAACCACCACATCGACGGCCACCGACGGGCGCTCGTGATGGGGCGGTGTGTAACCCGGCGAAGCACTCTCGGCCATTGGCTTCACTCTCTCAGCTTCACGTCTCTCTAAAACCCACTATAGACACCCCCTACCCCACTGTCAAGGCAGGCAAAAAAACGGGCGCACAGCGTTCATGCGCCCGCCACGAACGAAACCACACCGGAGAGCCGGTTGTGGTTTACCGGTCCGGTCTAGCGACCCAACTCGCTTTCGATGACTTCGACAAGCCGCCCGTAAGCCGTCTCAGCACCGGTATAATCGACCTGCTGCCCGTTGACGTAGATCGTCGGCGTGCCCTGAATGCCCATCTGGCGCGCCTCGTCGAGAACGCCCTGGATGGCGTCTCCGGTCTCAGGCGAGCTGAGGCAGGCTTTGTACCGATCCATGTCCAGGCCAAGACTCTCGGCGAGCGGGGTGAGCGTCCGAGTTGCATAAGCCTGGGGGCCATTGGCCCAGGAAAACGCCCAGATATGGGCCTGCATCTCCCAAAACCGACCCTGTTCACCCGCGCAGATGGCGGCCTGCGCCGCCGGTACAGAGTAGGTTGGGTTGACGAACGTGACCGGCTTGTAGACGACGCGCAGCTTCCCATCCGGCACGTACTCGTCGATCAGAACGTCGACTGTCTCCGACAGATCGCGACAGTGCCCGCAACTGAAGTCCGAATACTCGACCAGAGTGACGGGCGCGTCCGGGTCACCAATCGCGTAGCCAACCGCACCGGAGCGGTCAACCGACTGCTCCAGCCCTTCGTAGCGCGCCAGATCCTCGGCCCCCAACGCCAGTTTCGGAGCAGACAGGATCGAGAGCAGGATCAGCCCCCCGACGAGCGCCACAGCGCCAACAGATACCCCCAGGAACAGACGCGTCTGGGCCTTGCGGCGCTGCGCCCGGCGTCCTGGCACACGTTGACGTGAAGATTTTTGCGACATAATTCCTCCTTATTGTCCCATTTTACCTCAAAAAAGTGTGTCCCGCATCATTTTCCGGCGTGACCGGGCTTCTACCGCCGGGAGCGGTGAGGCAGCGGGATCAGCCACGACACCCGCTGGCGGTAGCGCCGGTAGTCATCGCCATAAGTGCGAATCATGCGGCGCTCCTCAATGAAAGAGCCGACCACGAAGTACAGCGTCGCGCCGACGTTGAAGAGCAGAACATTCAGCGTCATGATCGGCAGGGGCCATATCGCGCACAGGCTGAACAGGTAGAGCGGGTGGCGCACGACGGCGTACATGCCCCTGCGCTGGAGAGGCTCCGGCGGGAGGGGCAGCGGATCGCCGGACAGATAGGCAACCGCCTGCCTGACCCCGGCGAAACGCCACACGTCGGTGACAAACAGCGCCCCCACCAGTCCCAGCACCCCCACCAGTTGCATCCCCAGCATGAGCAAAGCCCAGGGCATCCCAACACGGTACAGCACACGGTCAGGCAGGGCCACCAGCAGGGCCAGCGTGGGCAGAATCGTGAACGCGGCGAACAGATTGTAGAAGAGACGATACCACCCCTCGACGAAGCGCTCGCCGAGATGCGATTTGAGGCGTGCCTTGAGGCCCGCGCCCGCCATCAGGCTGTGCACGACGGCGAACCCCATAAGCGCCAGCAGGATGAAAACCACGTTGCGAATGACCATCAACCTTCCGCCCGAAAATGAACCGTTTTTCCGGCCCCTGCATCTAAGCTATTGTGCCCAGATTGGTATGACCGGCACAAGCCGGGGCAGCCAACCGGGACGTGTAAGATATATTCTACCAAAAACATCTGATAAATGGCGAGGAAATCGTTGGAGAGACACATGAGCGAAAAAGAGATTCACGTAACCGACGGGGATTTTGACGACAAGGTGCTGGGTGCCGACAGGCCGGTGCTGGTTGACTTCTGGGCACCCTGGTGCGGCCCCTGCCACATCGTTGCATCGGCGGTGGAGCAGATCGCCGAGGAGCGAGACGGCGACCTGATCGTCGCCAAGCTCAACATCGACGAAAGCCCGCTGATCGCCCAGCGGTACGGGATCATGAGCATCCCGACGCTGGTCGTATTCAACGACGGCCAGCCGGTCGAAGGCACGGTGGGAGCCGTTCCTTACGGGCCGCTGAACGAGTGGATCGGCTCGCTGCTGGAGCGCCTTGCAGCCGAAAAGGCAAGCGCCTAACCCCATCCCCCCTGAACATAAGTAACCCAGGCTCAGCCGCGCTGGCATCTGACCCGCGCGGCTGTTTGCTTTGATACGTGACCTTGCAGCTTCGCTGGAAGCCGTTCTGAGCGCCCCGGCCCGGTTAACCGGCGAGTTACACTCCCCTTGAGGAAAACCACCGCTTGGCGTATGCTTAGAGTGAGCACGGGCCGCTTTTGGTCCGCCACAGGTCGGAGTAACCAACATGCACAGCGTTGAAATAACCGGCAAAAAGCGAGACGGGTACGAGCTCACCCGCGACGAGATCCGCTTCTTCATCGAAGGGTACGTAAACGGAACCATCCCCGACTACCAAGCCGCCGCCTGGTGCATGGCCGTCTACCTGAAGGGCATGTCCCACGAGGAAACCACCGAGCTGACGATGGCGCTGGCGGAGTCGGGCGAGATGCTGGACCTCTCCGAGGTGCTGGGCTTCACACTGGACAAGCACTCTTCGGGCGGCGTCGGCGACAAGACATCGCTGGTCGTGCTTCCGCTGGTGGTGGCCTGCGGCGTGCCTGTGGCGAAGATGTCCGGGCGGGGACTGGCCTTCTCAGGCGGGACACTCGACAAGATGGAGAGCATCACCGGCTACAACGCCAACCTGACCCGCGAGCAATTCCTCGCCCAGGCGAAGAAGGTCGGCATCGTGCTGGCCGGTCAGACCGCCGACCTCGCTCCCGGCGACGGCAAGCTGTACGCGCTGCGCGACGTGACGGGCACGGTCTCCAGCAAGCCCCTGATCGCCAGCTCGATCATGAGCAAGAAGATCGCGGGGGGCGCAGACGCGATTGTGCTGGACGTGAAGGTGGGCCTGGGCGCATTCATGCAAACGATTGAGGACGCCGAAGATCTGGCGCAGATCATGGTCAACATCGGGAAGCGGGTCGGGCGGCAGGTGACAGCCCTGATCTCCGATATGAACCAGCCACTTGGATACGCGGTAGGAAACGCACTGGAGCTACGGGAGGCCATCGACGCGTTGCACGGCGGAGGTCCGGAGGACTTCGTCGAGCACTGCATCGTCGTGGCCGGGCACATGCTGCGCCTGGCCGGTAAATCGCAGGCCAAAGACCTGTCAGACATCCGGCCCACACTGGAGGAGAAGCTCAACGACGGCGCGGCGTGGGAAGTGTTCCGCACGCTGGTCGAAGCGCAGGGCGGCGATGTCTCCCAGGTTGACAACCCCGATAAGCTGCCGACCGCGCCGATCATCCACGAGATCCCTGCGCCTCGCAGCGGCTACCTCCAGACGATCAACGCGCGGGAGATCGGCTTTGCAGCGCTGCACCTGGGCGCGGGCCGGGAAAAGAAAGGCGAGCCGGTCGATCACGCCGTCGGCGTGGTCGTGCACCACAAGGTAGGCGAGCACGTTGAAGAAGGCCAACCACTCTTCACCGTCCACGCCCGCACCGAAGAAGCCCTGCAAATCGCCACCCAACGCGTGATGGATGCACACCTCTGGTCCGACAGGCCGGGAAGGCCCCTGTTCTACGGGGCGCTGTTCAGCGACGCGGAGGACTAAGGCCGCACCCGCCGCGCACGATACAGCCACCCTCTTTTGAGCCGTCAGGCCATGGTCATCGTCGGCAGGTGGGACGGACACCCCATCACACTGAACCTCACAGCCAACTGTCTCACGATCAGCACCGACGACCCGGCTGAGGCAGACGTATTCAGCTACGACCACGCAGGCCACTTGTGGACGGCCTACCTGGACGGCATCTCGTACCGGCGCGGGCTGGACGGCAGGCTGCTGTCCAGGTGGCGACCTCCCGGCGAAGCGCGCCGGCGGCGCTGGCTCCCCCCCGCCGAGGCGAAGCAGATCGAAGAGCGCGCGTGGAGGAGCGTCAACGCGCTCCACAAGGCCATCACGTCCGGGGCAGCGCAACTTAAGACCCCCCTACCCCAGGAGGGGTACACCGTCCTGAAGAGAGCCGCCGCCTTCGACGCACACCGCTCACGATCTGACGCCGCCCGCTACCACGCGATCTACAAGCCGGTCGGCATCCTGCCCCCCGACCGGTACATGGCAATCGTCCTCCAGGCCACCGAGGGATGCTCATTCAACACCTGCACCTTTTGCAGCTTCTACAAAGACCGCCCATTTCGCATCAAGCACCCCGACGAGTTCCGCACCCACGCCGAGGCCGTGCGCGATTTTCTGGGGGCAGGGCTGAGCCTGCGACGAACGATCTTCCTGGCCGACGCCAACGCGCTCGTCGTCCCGATGCCGAAGCTTCTACCGCTGCTGGACGCCGTGCACCAGGTCTACGACGTGGCGGCGCTGGGCGGCATCTACGCCTTCCTGGACGGCTTCAGCGGCGAGAAGAAATCAAGCGCGGACTACGCCCAACTGGCCGAACGCGGGCTGCGGCGCGTGTACGTCGGGCTGGAGAGCGGGAACGAGGCCCTGCTGAAGTTCCTCAAAAAGCCGGGCACACCCACCGACGCCGTCAAAGCGGTCAAGGCGATGAAAGCGGCGGGCGTGGCGGTCGGCGTGATCGTGCTGCTGGGCGCGGGCGGGCACCGCTACGCCGGAGGTCACGTCGCGGACACGATCAACGCCATCAACGCCATGCGCCTCGACCAGGACGACATCATCTACTTCTCTGAGCTGATCGAGAGCGAGGGACTGGCCTACGCCCGCGACGCTCACCGGGCGGGCCTCAAACCGCTGACCCACGACGAGCGCCTCGCGCAGGGAGAGGCGATCAGGCGCGGCCTTACCTTCTCAGCCCAGGCCGGGACGCCCCGCATCAGCCGCTACGACATCCGCGAGTTCGTCTACTGACATTGCTCCCTACGTTATAAGCGCGTAAGAAACCCGCAGCGGCGAGCCGATCCGGGCGGATCGCACTTGCCAAAACGCACACCCCCGGCTATAATCTGGTTGTAGTTTAGAATGATTATAAATAAATATCGAGTTTATACTAAAATCGCTTCTAATTGAGACTGAGTAGCAGGAAAGAACACATTTTGGGCAGACACAATCATTCTCGCGAAAGACACCACGCTGGCAAGCGCGAGTGGGACAACCCGCTGGTGCGCGGGCTGCAACGCTCCGGGGCCAAGATCACCGCCCAGCGGCTGGCGATCTGCGAATGGCTCTACGAGAGCGACCTGCATCCCACCGCGCACGACGTCCACGACGCGCTGCACGAGGCTTTCCCCACCATGAGTCTGGCGACGGTATACAACACCCTCAGCCTGCTTGAGCGCCTCGACCTGATCCACGAGGTCGGAAGAGCCGAGGACGGCAGCGTGCGCTACGATCCCGACACGCGCCAGCACATCAATCTGGTGTGCAGACGCTGCGGGCGAATCGTCGACCTGCCGCTCGTGGATCTGGCGGAGATCGAACACCTGACGCAGACACACGGCTTCCAGATGGACGACATCAGCCTGGTGGTGCACGGCACCTGCGCCGAGTGCCAGAAAAAGGACGAGTAAACGACCATGACCTCGTCTGTACAACACATCGACATGCCCGAAACGAACTCCGAACTCAAACTTCACATCACCGGTATGGACTGCGCCAACTGCGCCCTGACGCTTGAGCGCAGCGTCGCCCAACTGGAGGGCGTGGATCGGGTGCAGGTCAACTTCACAACTGCCACGCTCGAAGCGAGCGGCGACCTGGACACCGACGCCGTCGTCGAGCGCGTGCGCGCGCTGGGCTACGACGTGGCCGGTGACGAGGACGCCGACCGGGCAACCAAGCCGCCCAATGAACGCCCCGGCGGCCCGGCGGGCTTTATTCGCTACCTGCTCGCAGAGCGCCGGACGGCGCTGGCACTGACCGGCAGCATTCTGCTGGTCGCGAGTGTCCCACTGGCACTCCTTACGAGCGCACCCTGGATCACCTGGCTGCTCAGGGGGATACACGTCACCATCGCGCTGGCGGCCGGATACCCGATCGCGCGCAAGGGATTGCGCTCACTGCTCTCGGCCCACCAGATCACGATGGATCTGCTGATGAGCATCGGCACGCTGGGGGCGCTGCTGATCGGCGAGACGGGCGAGGCGGCCACCGTGATCACGCTCTTCGTCATCGGCGAGGCGCTGGAGGGCTACACCGCCGAGCGCGCCCGCGACTCGCTGCGCGGCCTGCTGGCGCTCGCCCCCGACCGGGCGACCGTCCTGCGCCCGTGCATGGACTGCGAGGAACACCTGGGGCAGGCAGGCTATACGGGCGGGCCATGCCCGTTCTGCGGGACGCACGAGGTAACCATCCCGGTCGAGGAGGTTGCCATCGGCGAGACGGTGCTGGTGCGCCCCGGAGAGCGGATCCCGGTCGACGGGCGTATTGTGCGCGGGGCAGCGGCGGTCAACCAGGCCCCGATCACGGGGGAGAGCGTGCCCGTCCCCAGAGCACCCGGCGACGAGGTGTTCGCGGGCACGATCAACGGCGAGGCAGCACTTGAGGTGGAAGTCACCCGCCGGGCAACGGACTCGACGATCAGCCGCATCGTCCGGCTGGTCGAGCAGGCCCAGGCACAGCGCTCGCCAGCCGAACGCTTCATCGACCGCTTCGCACGCTGGTACACACCGGCTGCAGTGGCACTGGCCGCGCTGGTGGCCCTCATCCCACCCCTGCTCCTGGGCGCACCATTCTTCGACACGCCCGACGGCACGCGCGGATGGCTGTACCGCGCGCTGGCACTGTTGATCGTCGCCTGCCCCTGCGCGCTGGTGATCAGCACACCGGTGACGGTAGTCAGCGCGCTGACGGCGCTGGCACGGCGCGGGGTTCTGGTCAAAGGTGGCGCATTCCTGGACACGCTGGCGGGCATCAAGGTGTTTGCATTTGACAAAACCGGCACCCTGACCAGGGGGCAGCCGGTCGTGGTGCAAACGCGCACGCCGACCTGCGCAGGCAGCCACACCCGCTGCGACGCATGCGACGACATGCTGGCGCTGGCGGCCTCTGTCGAGCGCCGCTCCGAGCACCCGCTGGCGCAGGCCATCGTGGCCGCAGCGCACAGCCGCGACCTCGCCCACCGGTACGCCCCGGCAGAGGCCGTGCAGGCGCTCGCAGGCCAGGGCGTACAGGGTATGCTGGACGGCAGGCGCATCCTGGTCGGCAGCCACGCACTTTTTCACGAGCAGCACGGATCGAGAGACGCGCTGCACGCCCAGATCGTCGACGCCGAGGCAGCCGGGCAGACGACGATCCTGGTCACACGGGACGACGAGCTGCTGGGATTTGTGGGCGTCGCCGACACGCCGCGCGAGAGCAGCAAGACGGCGCTGCGCGCGCTCAAGCGGATCGACCCCCGGATACACACCGTGATGCTCACCGGTGACAACCCGACCGTCGCGCAGGCCATTGCACAACGCATCGGTACAATCGACGACGCACGCGCCGGGTTGCTGCCCGAAGACAAAGTGAAAGCCGTGAAGGACTTGCAAGCCGAATACGGCCCGGTAGCGATGATCGGCGACGGCGTCAACGACGCCCCCGCACTGGCGACGGCAGCCGTCGGCGTGGCGATGGGCGGGGCAGGGACGGCCCAGGCCATGGAGACCGCCGACGTGGTGCTGATGCAGGACGACCTCATCCGGCTGCCCGACGCGGTGCAGACCAGCCGCCGCGCGCGCGCCATCATCCGCCAGAACATCATCTTCAGCCTGGCGGCCAAGGCGGCCTTCCTGCTGCTGGCCCTGCCCGGTCTGGCGACGCTGTGGATGGCCGTCTTCGCCGACATGGGGGCATCACTGCTGGTCACCCTGAACGGCATGCGCATGCTGCGCTACAACGCGCAGAGGGCCAACCGGTTTCGCCAAAATGGATCTTGACAACGTCGCTCCACATCTATATGATCTGCTCAGCCTGACAGGAGGGTTTCTGAACATGACGAAACGACAACAAAGACGCTACAACTGAATAGGCGGGCAAACACGAGCGCCTGGCCCTTGCCCACCGGACAGGGTTAGCAAGGGTGACGAGGATGGAGGTTCCTCACCGCGAGGTGAGGCTAAGCCGGGCAAGCAGCCACGCTGCCTGACTGGCAAAAATCGGACCGATCGGCGGACGCCTCCCAGGGCTGCCACGCCCTGAGTTTGCCCCTCAAGAAGCGATGTGACAAACCGGCACGGGTAACCGAACCGGCAAAACACATCACAGTGGCCACAGCAGAGAGTGGCAATCTACTGTGTTCGAGCGACCGAGGGGCGACCCCGCATAACCATTCCCTATTCTGCGGGCACGCCAGACGTGCCTTTTTGCTTTCATGGCAAAGAATCACCGGGATCGGGGCCTCCCTGCCTGCTGATTTTCCCACGACGCCTGTCGGCGGCGGCGGGGGCAATCTGCCCCATGCCGCCCGGCGACCGGCGGCCATACGTCGATGCTACAACGAGAGGCAACATGAAAGCAAACGCACCATCCAAAGCACACAGCCGCTACCACATTCACACCCACCACGCACCACCGCCAGAGAAGGGATACCCGGCTCAATTCGCGCTGGAAGAGGGCGCGGCCTACGTCTTCTACGGCCATCCGGTCTTCGCAGAAAGGACGCACCGCGGCGACGACCACTGGACGGCCGAGATCATCACCCAGACGTGGTACCAGGCCGAAAGCGGGCGCATCCCGATCTCCGGCGCGGGCTACGGCGGCAAGTTCGCCGGAGAGGGCTTCGAAGGCATCTGGCTGGACATGAGCGAGATCGTCCGGCCCACCCGCGACGGCATCCACGGGCGCGAATACATCTCGACCGGGGTCAGCCTGGGCGCGGGCGCGACCGCCCTTGAATTCGGCGAGGACGGCGAACTGCTCACCTCGCCCCCGAACCGGGTCAACCTGCCGCTGCCGGTGATCTTCAACCCCCTGCCAATGTCGCTCACCGGGCGCGGGGCCATCCGGTCGCTTGCGCTGGCCGCCTCACAGCTTGGCACGCTGGCACTGGCCGAGCCGGTCGAGGTCAAAGACGACATCACCGCGCACCGCGACGCGCTGGCCGCACGCATCACAGGCGGCACCATCGACGCCATTCCAGGCGAGTGGCAGCCACGCTACGTCGAGATCGACGAGCAGCCGGAGCAGATCCTCCCACTGGTCGAGCGGGCAGGGGCACGCTGGCCGGACGCGGTGATCGGGGCGCGGCTTGAGCTTTCCCCGGAGGCCGCCGAAACCGCCGCCCAGTGGGTCAGGGCGGGCGTGCGCGTCGTGCACCTGTACGCCGACGACATCGCGCGCGATACGGCGAACCGCCCCCTGCCTGAGGCCCTCCACGCGGTACATACCCTGCTGGTCGACGAAGCACTGCGCGACCGGGTGACACTGATCGTGAGCGGCGGCATCGCGGCAGCGGAGCACGTCGCCAAGTCAATCGCCTGCGGGGCAGACCTGGTCGCGGTCGACTTCATCCTGATCGTGGCCTGGGGATGCTCACTGTGGGCCGACAGGGGCACCTGCCCGGCGGAGGACGAGGAGATCGACCCGGCCTGGGGCGCGCAGCGCGTGGTCAACCTGATGAGTGCCTGGCGTGACCAGTTGCTCGAAGCGCTGGGCGCGATGGGCCTGCGCGAGGTGCGGCGGCTGCGCGGGGAGGTCGGGCGCACCATCTGGCACAAGACCGAAGAGGCAGCCTTCCGCGAGCGCCTGGGGGGCAGCATCCCCCTGCCGGACTATCCCAGGCTGCCGGAGCCGGAAGGCGGCGAGGGCGATTTCCGCTGGCCGCTGACCCTGCTGCTGTCAACCCAGCACCAGGCCCGCACCGCCGGAGCGCCCACCGGCGAGATGGAGTACCGCATCGGGCACTCAGACGGCGGCTTCGACCGGCTGGCCTTCCGGTTTGAGTTGGAGTCCGACCCGCGCGACGTGCCCCAGGCCGACCCGGCGGACTTCGACCTGAGCCTCCAGCTCAACCGGCGGGACGACGGCCGGCCCGACCTGCGCATCCCCGTGCCCTGGTACGGGGCCGGGATGTCCTACGGGAGCGTCAGCTTCCCGGTCATGCTGTTGCGCTGCCGCGCCGCCGCCGCACTGGGCACGCTCTCCTCGACCGGCGAGGGCGGCTACCCCGACGCGCTGGCACCCTACGCCGATCACATCATCACCCAGGTGGCGACCGGACTGTTCGGCGTCAGCGAGGCGACCCTACAGCGCGCGCCCATGCTGGAGATCAAGTACGCGCAGGGGGCCAAGCCGGGGCTGGGCGGCCACCTGCTGGGCGGCAAGAACACCGACTCGGTGGCCAGACTGCGCGAGGCCGTGCAGGGCACGTCACTGTTTTCTCCCTTCCCATTCCACAGCGTCTACTCGGTAGAGGATCACAAGAAGCACGTCGACTGGCTGAAGCAGGTCAACCCGCGCGCACTGGTCAGCGTGAAGGTCTCCACGCCAACCGACGTGGATATGGTGGCCGTCGGGTCATACTACGCCGGGGCGCACGTCGTCCACCTGGACGGCGCATACGGCGGCACGGGCGCAGCGCCTGAGATCGCCAAGAAGAACATCGCCATGCCGATTGAGTACGCGATCCCCAAAGTCCATCACTTCCTGGCCGAGGAGGGCGTCCGCGACGAGATCACGCTGATGGCATCAGGCGGGCTGCGAACGGCCTTCGACGTGGCCAAGGCGATTGCACTGGGTGCCGACGGGGCCATCCTGGGGACCGCCGAACTGGTCGCCATCGGCTGCATCCGTGTCGCGCAGTGCGAGAAGGGCCTGGGATGCCCGTTCGGCATCACGACCACCGACCCGGAGCACGCCCGCAAGATCAACGCCGAAGAGGGCTGGCAGCGCATCGTCAACATGTACACCGGCTGGCTGTGGCAGTTGGCCGGGATTCTGAACCGGCTGGGCATGGCATCGGTCGGCGAGCTGCGCGGTCGCAGCGACCTGCTGGTGTATCTGGAGTAGGTGAGAGGCGGTCATATGTGTCCCCTGACGCGCCGTATGCACCTTGAGTACTTAATCCGGCCACGATGGATAAGCCTGCCCCCTCCTCGCCCAGCGCTCGAAGAGCGCGGTCGGGAGAGGGGGAGGCCGACCCGGAGGTCGGCGGGGGTGAGGGCCGCTGAGCAGGCAGCGCCTCACAGTGATGCAGAATTCTGCTTAACACCTGGCGTTGAACATGAGCCAAAAAACCTACCCCTGAAAGGTTCGGAGGTGGGGGGCAAACAATGACCGGACTAATAGGTCTACCACACTGACGGAGGAAACCATGTCAATCGAAAACGCCGAGCGGATCATCCGGGCACGACGCGATCTGTTAGCCAATCTGCCACAGCAGCATAGAAGCCCCACCGCAGCCGAGGGTGGCTGCGGGGTGCTGGGGCTGGCGGCGAACACGCCCATCGCCGGGCGGCACGTGCTGACCGCCTCCCGGCAGATGCACAACCGCGGCAACGGCAAGGGCGGGGGCATCGCGATGGCCGGGCTGGATCCGCAGCAGATGCGGGTCGAGGCATCGACGCTGCGCACCCACTACCTGCTCCAGATCGCCCTGCTCGACCCATCCGCCCGCCGCGAAGTCGAGGAGGCGTTCATCCTGCCCCACTTCGAGGTGACCCAGGGCTACGAGGTCGAGCGCCTGGACGACTTCCGCGCGGTGGACGGCCTGGAGGTCAGGCCGCCGGACGTGTGGCGCTACTTCGTGCGCGTCAGGTCCGACGTGCTGGCACGCTTCGCCGGAGAAACGGGCCTGTCGGCGCTCGCCCCGCGCGCGGTCGAAGACGAGTTCGTCTACCAGAACTCCTTTAAGCTGAATACCGCCTTTTACGCCAGCCTGGGCGAGAAACGCGCCTTCGTGCTGTGTCACGGGCGCGACCTGATCGTGCTGAAGATCGTGGGCTACGCCGAGCAGGTCATCGAGTACTACCGCCTCGACGACCAGACCGCCCGCGTCTGGATCGCCCACCAGCGCTACCCGACCAAGGGGCGGGTGTGGCATCCCGGCGGCGCGCACCCCTTCATCGGCCTGAACGAGGCCCTGGTGCACAACGGCGACTTCGCCAATTACCACGCCGTCGGCGAGTACCTGCGCCAGCGCAACATGGCTCCCCTCTTCCTGACCGACACCGAGGTGGGCGTGCTCCAGTTCGACCTGTTTGATCGGGTCTACCGGTACCCGCTCGAAGTGACGTTGGAGGCGATGGCCCCCACCACCGAGCACGACTTCCTGATGCTGCCCCCGGCCAAGCAGGACCTCTACCGCGCAGTGCAGGGGGCACACATTCACGGGTCACCCGACGGCCCCTGGTTCTTCATCGTGGCCCGCTCACTGCCCGACGAGCGGCGGGCCGAGCTGATCGGCATCACCGACACCAGCATGCTCCGCCCGCAGGTGTTCGCACTGTACGAGAACCCCAAGCCCACCGAGGGACGGCCCGTGCAGGTCGGGCTGATCGCCTCAGAAAGACAGGCCATCAACGCCTGCCTGCGCTCACTGGCTGCGGAGGACGACCGCTTCCAACCGGCTGCCGACACCTACTGGGTGGCGCGCGGCGGCTCGTATACGGACGGCGGGGCATTCCGCTTCTCATTCTCACCTGAAACCGGCCTGACCTGCACCAACAAGTTCGGCCAGGCGATCACGCTCAACGCAGAACGCGAGCACGTCAGCCGCCGCAGGCTCACCCCCGACGCCGCCCCGGACGGCTTCCACCGCGAATGGGAAAGGCAGGCCTACCACGCCTCCGACAACGGCGGTGCGTCCACGATGTGGGGCTGGCTGCGACCCGCATTGAGCACCATCACCTGGGACGAGCTTGCCTGGGGGCTGGGCTGGCTGCGCACCTTCGCGCACCAGGGCGATGCAGAATGGCGGTTCTCACTGGCGACACTGACCCTGCTGAGGGATCGCTCATTTGACCCCGGGGGCAAGAAGCGCGCCTCAATCATCGCACTGGCCGACGAGGGGATCGGGGGCCTGCTTGACGACAGCCCCACGCTCGAAAACGGCGCACACGAGCGGCTGCGCACCATCCGCCGGTTGGCGTGGGAGACGCGCGAAACCCTGCGCCCTCCCCGCGCGGACGAGACGCTGCTGGTGATCGACACACTGGGCTTCCCGGCAGAGGGCGAGGACGGCGCCGCCCGCGCCATCGTGGCGGCCTACGAGAAAGGATGGCAGCACGTCATCGCCTACCACTGGCACGGCGGGCGGTTCGCCGGGACGGGTCTGGGGCCGGATACGGACGGCGTGCGCCTCGACCTGTACGGCGACGTCGGCGACTACGCCGCCTCCGGGCTGGACGGCGCGGAAGTCCACCTCCACGGCGACGGGCAGGATCAGCTCGCCCAGATCATGCGGCGCGGCAAACTGGTGGTGCACGGCGATGTGGGGCAGACCTTCCTGTACGGCGCGAAGGGCGGCCAGATCTACGTCCGGGGGTCGGCAGCCGGGCGACCGCTGATCAACGCGGCGGGCCGGCCCAGGGCGGTGATCAACGGCACCTGCCTGGACTACCTGGCCGAGTCATTCATGGCCGGCGACCCACTCGACGGCGGCGGCTTCGTGATCGTGAACGGCGTGACCTTCGACGACGGCGGCGAGCTGAAAGCACTCGACACCCCCTACCCCGGCGGGAACCTGTTCTCACTGGCATCGGGCGGGGCGATCTATATCCGCGACCCGCACCACGTCGTGGGGGCCGACCAGCTTAACGGGGGAAGCTTCGCCCGGTTGAGCGACGCCGACTGGGAGCTGATCGGACCGTACCTTGAGGAGAACGAGCGGCTGTTCGGCATCGACGTGGAGGCGCTACTCACAGTCGACGGGGAGCGCCGCCCGCCGGAGGAGGTCTACCGCAAGGTGATGGTCGCCGAGGCGAACAAGGTGCTCGTGGAGGCGGAAAACCGGTAGACACACGCCACCCAAAGCACACGTCGAGCGCCGCTATTGCTCCGTTGAGTTAGTTTTTGCCCCCTCCTTGGGCCCCCTACTTGGGCCCTCATCGTCGCTGCGCTCCGACGTGTCCCCCATGCATGCTTGTACTGCGGTCGGTTTTTTGGACAGATTCAAGCCTGTGTTAAGAGGGAATCTGGTTGATTGGCAAAGTAGGCAGCTTCGAACTCGGCTGGGGTCAGGTAGCCCAGTGACGAGTGAATACGTTCAGTCATATACTCGATCTCCAGCCAGTGTGCAAGCTGCTCAAGAGCATCGTCCAGGTCACGATAGTCTGAGTAGTCGACATGCTCCTCCTTCAGGGTGCGAATGAACCGCTCGGCGAGGCCGTTCTCGGTGGGCTGGCCAACCGCGGCCATGCTGATCTGCGTGGTCGCCGAGAGCAGGGCGCGGTAGGCTGCCGCTGCATACTGTATACCCTGGTCCGAGTGATGGATGTCCGGTGCGGGATGACGTGCCAGGGCCATTTCCAGCGCCTTGCCGGTCAGGTCTTTCGCTTCCAGGCTGAGAGCCACGTGCCACCCGCGCAGCCCGCGCGTGAAGGCGTCCAGGAGCACGGCGTCAGCGATCCACTCCAACAACTCGCCGATCAAGTCAACCTGCCCTTTCGGCCAGGGTTGGTTACCAGGCAGGCAGTGCCAGGCCAAGGGGA